>NZ_SLVH01000003.1:0-564660 GCF_004342335.1 Rhizobium sp. PP-F2F-G48
TCGCGTTTCCGCCGGTTGCTCCCACCCCGCCATTTGGCGTATCAAAAACCGCCCAGGCTCTAATCGCAGCCGGATGAAACTTCAGTGGCAGGTCACCGACCATCAAACGATGAGCGTAGACACCAATTTCGGCAACAACTTAATCAGCTTTGTCGAGTACTGTGGACTCGAGCCTCCCGACGGTCAGGCGACATGGAAACTCACGTATCACATGCTTCGGAAAGGCTTCGTCGTTGCGACCTTCCACGGAAATCTTTGGAACAGCTTTGATGCCACCAATAGATCGTTGAGGCATTGGTCAGGCGACAGCAGCCGCCATTACATGGACGACGAGGAGACGGGAGCTCTGTCCTTTCTTCGCAGAGAGGTCGCTCTTCTAACAAAGGCCGAGCTTGCCAACCTCGACCCCGAACAAGAACGGTATCTTAGAGATGCCAAGCAAGCCCTCCTACACAATGACACTCGTCGCCGTGTCTACAATGAGGGTCGACAGGAATTTTTTGTCGAGATGCACATGGCCGTGTTCGATGGGCTGGAGACTCCTATTGGAAAAGGCGCAATCAATCTACTAGACTTTCTTAAGGATGCGACAGATCGCTCATATGCTAGGATGCGTGTGGCAGCGGCACCTAGTAACGGCCCGACTGATGTCCGAGCTGACGTGCTAACGCAGGTTAAGGCGGCAGCCGCCGATGGCTCCCTTTATCCGGTTCCCGGCCTCCCGCTGTATTGCAACTACCAGAAGAAATCAAAAGGAACGGCGAGACAGCCAGTTTGTCTTCGTCTTGAAGATGAAGATCGTGCGCCTTGGCGCCACACCGGCATTCTCAAATCTGCTCCTTCGCAGACTTGGCCGAATTACGCTTACACTTCACTTTTCGCGTGCCTCGATTGCGATTTCTGCATCCTTTTCAACGCCAATCAGAAGGAGGTGGATCTCACGATCGAGAACAGAAAAGCTCAGATCCCGATGGCGGCTACATCAGCATGCGCAGACGACGCGCAGCGATACGTCAACGATCTCGTCAATTTGGTGATAGACGCAAGGAAAGCGGTAGATGGCAAGCAGCGTCCGTAAGAGACGGTCGCGGAAGCACACTAAGCGTCCACCGATCACCCTGACGACGGTCGTGCCAATCCCATTTCCGTCGGGAGCCCTATGGGACAAACTCTTGACGAGCGAGCAGCTCCGCGAACTGGCTTGGGACGACAAGGAACGCCATGTCCTCGAATCGCTCCGTAGAAAGGTAGCGATCATCGTGAAATTTGCAGAGAATCCATCGATGGTAGTTGCTGGATTGTCGATACCAAGAGAGAGAAAGCAACTGCGTGAATGGGTGGATCCAGAGCGCGGACTATGGCCGTGGAAATGGCCGGCACTCGACAATCCCGACCACCCAAAAAACGGTGCTCTCATAGAATTATTTTGGGCAGCTCTCGACAAGATCGACGCTGGCCCTCAAGACAGCCGCACCAATCTCCAACAAGATCTTAGAGATCGCGAAGCGATCATCGCAAGACAGAAACAACAAATTGCGGAGCTCACGGCTGAGAACGTAGACTTAAGGAAAAAAGCGTACGGCCGTCGATGAACTACTCAACAAGCAACTTCGACCTCGAGTTCGCTCCTCTTGGCTTCAAGTGGGGTGGCACACAGGTTACAGGTTTACCACTGATCAGCGAGCCCGACGGCGGATTGAGTGAGCCGCTTCTGGCTTTTTTCGGGTATTCGGTCGTCAGTGACAGGGTCGCAATTAGCTCGCTAAGACCCGAGGCATTCACACTGAGGCAGTGGCTCGTTTTCCTTTACAACAAAGGGCTCACACTCTTCGACGGCACCGACGAGTTGCTGATTGAATTTAGGAACGAACTCGGATGGTCCGTCGAGGCTGAGGTAGGAGCGAAGAACGAGAGTGGGAAGAAACGGCAATCCAATGAGAAATTCGAGAAGCGAAAACGCATTTCAACGAAGCTCGGCACCATCTTCACATTTTACCGCGACTTGCCCTTTGCCCTCCCCTTCATGTACGGCGGAAAACGAACACCTACGTTCGTGGGACAGAACAAGGATGATCGAAATCACCCGATCACGTTGAAGCTTGGCTGGGACCGGAAAAAGAAGCTTCACGTCCAGAAGTGGTTCTATGCTGTTCGAGTCAGAGTGACGCCGCGGACGCCGCGAGCTGTGAAACCTAAGGAGTCCGAAAGGCTATACTCCTACCTTCGCGGCCATGCCTTCCGGGTTCAGAAAAAACGCAGGCTTGCGGCCGCTCCCATCAAGGATCAGATAGTCGCGGATCGAAACTGGCTGATTGCGGTAGCCATGGTCGGAGGGGGCCTACGGTGTGAGGAGGTCAGTCGACTCAGTGTATATCAGCTTGCAGCGGCGCTGTTCGACGCAGGCATTACCAGTTCACTTATTGACCTTGACTCCATTGCCGAAGACAAAGACGCGAAGAAGCGCATTATCTCGAAGGTGCTCTCTTTGAAGGATAGAAAGGAATACGCATTCCTGTCAGTAAGAATCACAGGTAAGGGCTTGAAGACAAGATATGTGCCATTCCAGATTGAGACAGTATGCGATCTGCTCGAGGTCGGCGTATGGGGCTGCAGGCACCAACAGATGAAACTATGGAACCGAGCAGATCAGGATAAGCTAAGTCCAGAAATATTACTATCATTTCAGACAAAGAAGGCACTCGATTCAGGAACTATCGGCGACATTATTGCGAAAGGCTTCAAAGCATGCAAAATCCCTAAGAGCGCGCATCAGCTAAGAGGATTATTCGCTACAGTGACTGCCGCCGCAATGTGGCGTGAATATTTCTCACAAAACCAGTATCGCTTTGACCAAGTGCTTATTAATATGGCGCTTACTGATCTCGCCGCTGCGCTAGGACATTCTTCTATCAACACAACAGTCAGGTACTACGTAGATAAAGAACTCCACGCTAATCTTACCAAAATAGACTCTAAGTCAGCGAATCTGTTCCGAAAAATTTGGGATATACTTGTCATGGGCCGGAGAGAGCTCTCTGACGTGAGGACAAATATACTTATTCAATTTGTAGACAGGTTATCCCTTTCCGAGGACAGCTCCTTTTTTACATTAGCTACCTCCATGATGCTCAACGACCCCAGACTGATTCTGGACCAAACTCATCACCCAAGTAGGCCAACGCTCGCCTACGATGCCTCGTAACGCCGGAACCTGGTTACCCGCAACACCGATCGAAGAGGAGGCGATGGCACCCAGCAGGGCCCGAGCACCTTCTGCCCGCCTGAGTATCCCCACGGCCTTGCATCTGGACCGCATATTTCAAACGGCTGTGCCGTCTCTAACCAAATTGCCACCTCAGCAGCGAAAATGCAGAGAGTGACGAGGAGTGCGGGCCTGAGCCAGAACTGAGACAAGCATTTCGAACCATGCAGCTATGCGGGCGTTCCCTACAATCCACGGACAGCTCGCTCTGAAGCTGTGCAGATCGAGACGAACTAGGCACTTGGCTGCGCCGGGGCGTGATGAGCCTCCACGCCATAGCGACAGGCTCCCTCATCCAAAGAATCGTCCTGATCATCTACCTTTAGTTCAGTGACGATGGGCTGAATTGCCCGGACGAGCCGGAACCGTCTGAAGCCCTTCAACCGTGTCATCTCCTTCTCGACCATGGATACGACTTCCTTTATCCAGGGTCGCTCGACCTCGAGAGCGTCGTTTTGAAACGACCGCTTATGACGCTCGGCCAGAGTGTTTCCGATCCAGTACCAGCCCTCCTTGGGGGAATTGAGCCACGTCCGGACGAACTCCTCGGGATCGAGCTTGGAAAGAACGGGTACATATGCGTAAGGATTCTTCCCTGTGTAGGTCGATACCAACTTCTCAAAGAATTCCTTACCGTTTACGAGCTCATCGAGCAGCGCAGGCGCATCCATGGCGAGCTGCGCATCCAAAGCCTTCTCCATGTTCTGCCTCAAATGATTCCTGAGTTCCTGAAACCGCGGCTTCATAGCCTTCGACACCCAGAACGCGACGCCGCCAAATGCGTCGTTGATTTGCTGCTACGGAAACATGCTTCCTGATTCCTTCTAGTTAAGACAACAAAGCGCTTTCTCTTATCCTCGTGCGAACCTGTATTGTCGGCCATGGCATGCAAGAGGACTTAGATCGTCTGGTTCCGCTTCACTTCGGCCGGCCTGTACGCCATCGATTACGCCTCCGGCCGAGTATCGACACGCAGACAGAGGCCGGCGCGGCTGTCGACCAGACCGTGATCAGCGGCGGGGCGGGCCAGCACGATCTGGTCTGACAGATCCTCGCCGATGCCTGCGGCAAGCCAGTTGTCGGCACCCGCTCTGAAGAACCGGTCCTGCTCGGCTCCGCAATCCTTGGCGGCGTGGCGAGCGTATCCTTCATGTACACCGCTTCGGCCATGAAGGCTCTCAGCCACCAGGATTCGATATACACTCCAGCGCAAAGCGAGATCCGTGCAACCCATGATCTCCGCTACGAGGTCTTCAAGACGGTTCATGAGCAGGCGCGCATCATGCCAAGGTGCTGAGCGGCTCTTTGGCTTGAACACAGACACCGTTTGATCTCTTGGACCGCATGTCATTCGGTCGCTTAGGATCCTTGGACTGACCTGATTCAGGCCACCAACTTTGTGTACTCCATGGCATCGAGATCAGCGATTAGCCCTGGCCCGATTGGATTCCATCCAAGGATTTGGCGGGTCTTCGCACTCGATGCCGGGAAATCCAATCCTGCAAACATGGCCATCCAGCCAAAATGCTCGGCCGCCCTGTCCGGCTCGATGGAAACCACGGGCAGGCTCAAACCGCGCCCAAGCGCCTCTGCGATCTCTCCAGCTTTTACGCCCTCTTCGCCGACGGCATTGTAGCGCGCGCCGGGTTCTGCTCGTTCGATGGCCAGCCTGTAGAGAAGCGCCACATCCCCCAGATGCCCGGCAGGAAAGCGGTTGCCTCCGTCGCCCACATAGGCGGAAACTCCCTTTGTGCGTGCGATCTCGATCATCGGAGATATCAAACCCTGCTTGACGGTGCTATGCACCTGCGGGAGCCGCATGACCGAGACGTTCACGCCGATGTCCAGCAAGTCATTTGCAGCCAACTCAGAAGCTATCCGCGGGATCGGATGCTCGAAATTGGTGACATCCTCAAGAGCAGGCTGGCCCAACACTGCGCTTCCAAGTCCCGTCGCAGAGGTGATCAGCAGTGGGCGGCTCGATCCCTTCAGAACATCACCCATGGCGCGGATCACGCGGCCGTCCTTCTCGCAGTTCTCTGCGTAACGGGAAAAATCATGATCGAATGCCGTATGAATGATGGCGTCCGCACGCTCGGCACCGCGGCGGATGCTATCCAGATCTTCCAACGTCCCGTGATGAACTTCGGCACCAGCCGCTTCCAGAAAGCGGGCGCCTTCATCCGAGCGGGTCATCCCGATGACCTGATGACCCGACTTGAGAAGTTCGGAAACAACAGCTGATCCGATAAAGCCGGTGGCACCGGTGACGAGAATGCGCATGGGTATCTCCTTGTTGATCGGCCTCCTGTATCCCGCTAAAACCATGCTGTTAAAGTAGTGACCTTTTCCTAGTATAATGATTGACAGGATGCCGATGACCGAAAGCAATCCTCTGGGTTCGTTTCTGCGAGACCGTCGCTCCCGGCTCGATCCCGCGACATTTGGTCTGTCAGGCCGCAGGCGAACCCCTGGACTCCGACGCGAGGAGGTGGCGCAACGCTCAAACATCAGCGCGACCTGGTACACATGGCTTGAGCAAGGGCGCGGAGGCGCTCCATCCGCCGACGTTCTGAACCGCATCGCGAAAGGTTTGATGCTGACCGAGCCGGAGCGGGAACATATGTTCATGCTTGCGCTCGGCCGACCACCGGAAGTTCGATTCCGTTCTGTAGAAGGCATCAGCCCCCGCCTCCAGCGGCTTCTGGATACACTGGAGGTGAGCCCTGCAGTGGTGCGCACCGCCGCTTGGGACATTGTGGCGTGGAACCGCGCTGCGACGATCGTCCTTACGGACTATGACCGCCTTGGCCCTCAAGACCGAAACATCCTACGACTGCTGTTCGGCAACCACGATATCCGAACGCGTCAACACGACTGGGAAGCGATGGCGCGTTTCGTTGTAGGGTCATTTCGCGCCGATGCCGCGCGCGCCGGAGCGACATCGGAGATTGCCGAGTTGGTCAATGACCTCTGTGCGATTAGCCCCGAGTTCAAAGCGCTCTGGCAAGAGAACGATGTGATTTCGCACGGTGAAGGAACCAAGCGAATAAAGCATCCGATCCTTGGCGACGTCGAACTGGAGTATTCCGGTTTCACCGTGGATGGCAGGCCTGACCTCAATCTGGTCATCTACAATCCGGTGGACCCCAAGGTTGCGGACCGCATTCGCCATCTGGTCCAGTCAGGATGCTAACCTGCATTAGCGGGTGCGCTTACAGCAGCATGATAAACTAGGTTCTCGGGCGTAGATCGATATTTGAAGCGGTGAACCTACGCCCGCTTGGCGCCCTCGTGTCGGACATGGAGACGCAATTATCGGATCCCTGAAAGCAGACGTTTCCGCCCACCACTATGGAGGTCATGGTTGCGCCAGTAGCAGACGATGCGGTAGGGCCACAAAGCGGACCCTCGGGGATAGTCTCCCGGTGCTGCACCCTTGCGGCCAGCGCGCTAGAGCGTAGGCCCGATATCGAGAATGGGGTGCTGTCCAAACCAGTCTGTGAGCGTCGCCATCGCCGAAGGGTCCAGCTTCTGCGTAAACAAGAGCGCCAGACGACGCTTCGGACGAGACACCGCAACATAGAACAGGTTGCGATAGCGCTCATATGCGGCAGCCTTGGCCGCTATCTGAGCAGGATTCTTGGCCATTCCGAGATAAGCGTTGAAGTCATACTCATTCCAACCGCGGCCAAATACGACGAGCACGTTCTCGAACTGATCTCCCTTCACCCCGTGCTTGGTTTGAAACGGCGAGTGGCCGTCGAGGTAAGTACAAAGGGCAATGACGTCCGCGTAGGCGACATTGTGCAGCTTGCTTAGTTCCTTCTGGCGGCTCGACAGCTCCCCTCCAGCGGCGATGGCATGGGCCAGATCCTTCTCCTGACGCTGGACCGCGTCCGACAAGATCGGCAGACCCGCCGCCTGCAGGTGAGCAATGACTTCGCCGACCGTGCCGGTATTACGCAGCTCGCAAAGGCGCTTGAGCGCGCCCGCCCATTTTGCCTTGTCCGCCGGGCCAGACATGATCGGCCGCCGGGCATCAATGGCCTCGAACATCGCGCCGTACTTCCCGTCGAGATACGCGCGCGCCGCCGGCTCGAGATGCTCGTGGAAGTACGCGATCACCTCGTTCGCCTTCCTCGTATAGGAGTCGGCGTAGCTGAAGACGTCTCGCATGGAGCTGTAGCCCATCTCCGTTGCGAGTGCCCGATGGGTGAGCATCAGGATCTTGGTGTCGCCTGCGAAGTCCCAGCCATAGTCAGCCGCCAGCGTCGCGCGCACCTTCGTCAGCGCGCTTGCGGCCTTCGGCCCTGGCAAGTCTTGCTGCCAGTGGTTTCTTGTTTCCCGCGCCCCGATCCAGCCGTTCGTGTGGAAGATATGCACCGAGCCAGGCGCAGAAGGGTCCTTCACCGCTTGGGCAAGCTCTGGCCGCATCAGGTTCAATGAATCGACTATGGGCTTCGCGCTTCGGAAGTTGGCCTTCTTTCCGATACGCTTCAGCGCTTCATGCTCGATGGCTCCGCAGGTCTCATCGTAGATGCGCTGCCAGTGGTCGCCGAAGAATCCAAACTGCGGTGACTTCGGCTGGCCCAGGAAGTGAGATGCTAGACACTCGATTAGAGCCTTGTTGCTATCTTGGTACTCGTCGACCAGCACAATCGGGAACCGCGACGTCACTGCATTCCGAAACTTCTTCGATTCCATCAGCTCGATGAACATCGGGAAGATATCGTCGTGGTGCAGATTGGCGGTACCGTCCTCGATCGTACGCCGCCCGAGGGCATAACCGACACCAGTGATGTTCGCTGCCTCCAACTCCTCAACGCGGTCGACCCACCCGGAAAGCGTACGGACGAGCTCGACGAGGCGCTTCTGGAAGCCACTGATGAGCATCCACGCGAAGGCGTGGGTGGTATCGCAGTAGATCGCCGGGTGGCCGTCCGTCTGAGCGACGATCATGTCGCGCGCTACGTTGGTGTAGGTGATGCAGGCAACTTGCTGGTGGGATCGTTGGAGCTCGCGGGAGCGCTCTTTCAAAATGTGACGCAGCGCTTTGACCAGCGAAAAGGTCTTCCCGGCCCCGGCTCCTGCTTCGAAGACGAAGCTCGACCCATCATCGAGATAGCTGCGAAGCTCCTTCCACGAGAGAACCGCCGCCGCTTCAGCAGGATTGAGTTCCGCCTCGTCATTCATTCGGCGGCTCCCGTGATCGTCTCTTCTACAAGATTTTCGATCGGGTTCGCCGCCTGTGCTTCAGCCGCCAGCGCCACGCCGGGATCGACAACAGCCGCGTTGCTGTCGGCAAGCCAAACGATGCCATCCTTGATGTACCGGGGCGTTGTCCAATTCGTTTTGTCTATGGCGTAGGTCAGAGCAAATTTGGACTTCTTCTGCTTGGCCGCCTTATCGGCGGCAGCTTTCGCGAGCGCGTCGTTCGTGGTGCCGGTGATGCCAAACAAGCCTTGGTTCGCGAGGATGAAAGCGTCTTCGAACGTGCGGCCACACGGCCCCCCGTCCGCTTCTGGCACCTGATAGGCAATGCGGAGCGTGCCGCGGGTCTTCTTCGCGGCATCAGCCGTCATGGCGACTGCAAGATCGAATAGGGTTGTGCCCTCCTTCACCTCCTCCTCATCGTCATCAGCGAGATCGACGACCGCTTCGGCTGCGGCTTCGACTGCCGGCTCCGCCTGTCGCTCTTCGACTTTTTCAGCTTCCGGAGGGGGCGCAACCTCAGCGAACCAGCTCTTGATGCAAGAGTTACTGGTGCTCTCTCCCTCATGGACGAGACACGCTTCGAGCTTGCTCTTCTCGTTCTTCTTGACCGCATCGAGGTCGGTCACGATCAGGCTTCGCAGTCCAAGGAACTCCAGCAGGGGTATGAAGAGTTGGGCGTACGCACCGCCGACTTCCATGATCGTCGTGTATTGACTGCCGAGCTTCAAGGTTGGATCGGCCTGCTCTAGTGCCCGCATCACCTGCGGCAGCATCAACCGCTCCGTCGTGCCCTCGATCAGGATCGCTTTGTCAGCGAAGAACAGGTCGCATCGCGTTAGCGTGAGATACTGGTGCAGGAAGTTGGCGACCGGTCCTTTGAGGCCCGCGAGATCGCTACTTAAATCCTTCACCTGCGTGCAACGGACGCCGACAGGTCGATCCTTCGACGTGATCGCAAAATAGCGGATGGCATCGAAGCGCGCTTCGTTCGCGACGTGCGGAGAGTGGGTTGAGACTATGAACTGCACTGGCCAGGTGACGTTCTCACCCTCCAGTGCGCAGAGCCTTTCGACGATCAATGGGAGCTGCCGAATGAAGACTTCCTGCATCTGAGGATGCAGGTGCGCCTCAGGTTCTTCGATGACGATGAGCTGAAGGCCGGGCGCTCGAGCGTGCGCGCGGAATTCGCGGAAGAACCCAACGATCTTGAGAAGAATGTAGAGGAGGTTCCGATAGCCGAGTCCGTTGTAGGACTCCGGAAGCTGCACGCCGTTATGACCCGCATACTGAACCTTGGTGAAATTGGTCAGGAGCTTGCCAATTTCGAGCTTCGTCTCGGGATAGAGCGGGCCATTATCGAGTCCCGGATAGCCGAAATATTCGATGGCCGGCAAGAGCTTGGCCAGTTGGCCTTTGAAGTCTTTATCGATCCCCGTCTGGATTTCCTCGACAGCCTTCTTAAGCCCTTCGGCGATATCCTTTTGCGAGCCGTCGGCTGTCGAAACCGAAGCACTTTGGAAGAGACCCTCAAGTACCTTCGCCAGAACGTCGGTGTCACGTCCGCCGGTCGCATCAAGCGCGCGCTGCGCGTTCACGAAGCCAAGCGACAAGAGCTTCGTGATGGCCGCCGGCGTCACCTCATGCGTGTTGGTCGGGTCGTTAGCGTCTTCAGCCCACATACGTGTGGTGAAATGGCTAGGAACGCGTTCGGCTAAGCTTCGGAACAGCGCGAGCTTGTCCACTTCGGTGTGGCGCGCAGGATCGCCTTCAAGGACGATCTCCCCAAGGCCGTCGAAGAGTGAATCAATGCGGCCGTCAGCCAGAGCGCGCCGACAAACGATGACGGCCTCGGTACATGTGTCGTCAGTGTCAATTACGAATTCCTGCAACGGCCCGAATTCCGGAATGGCCGGGTCATATTTTACGTGAATGCGAAGCTCGATGGTCGGGACCAAAGCGCGGACTTCTCGCGGGTCCGCGTTATTGAGGTAGGCCAGGTGCGCGGCACAAAAATTTTCGTAGGACGCGCTGGAGAAGTCCTCGATCTCGAAGCTGCTCTTTTCGGAGAGAAACTTTTTAATTACGTCAGACAATGACGTTTTGCCGCAGTTGTTCCGACCCACAACAACCGTCGTCTCCGTTTCAAGCTGAAGAGAAACGTCATGTAGCAGGCGGAAGTTTTGGACTTTCATTAGACTTATTTTCACGCGGCGAGCCCCCCGATATTTCATTCCCCTACAGGAAACTAAACCATCAGTGCAGCCAGCGGTAGTGTCGAAACGACGCTGATCGAACAGGCGGCTGGTCGCTTTTCAGCGGCCGCCATGCAGTCGCCGATTTCGAAATCTCAGCTTAGGGCAGATAGCGCAAATCATTTCCGCATTGCGTCTTCATCTCCGACATTGGAGCGGTGATGGCGCCTACCTGAAAGCAGTCATCCCGCCGGCGGGGGATCACGTCGCCTCTGCGCCGCCAACAGCGGCCATGTCGGCCTAAGCAGACATCCGATATCAGGGAAGGATGCTGGCCACTACGGCTGACAGCACAGCAGTGGCGCCAACGGCCTTAGAGTCGCGTAACATTCAGTGGAAGCACAAGCGCACTGATGATGAGGTAATATCGCTAACCGGATCACGACGATTGACAAGATCCATGTATCCAGCAATACAGATACATGGAATCAGAGAAAGCCATCGCGGCACTTGCCGCCCTTGCCCAATCCACCCGCCTCGACACCTTCCGGCTGCTGGTCCGCCATGAACCGGAGGGCGTGCCCGCCGGTGAACTCGCCCGCCTGCTCGGCGTGCCGCAGAACACCATGTCGGCCCACCTCGCGATCCTGTCGCGCGCTGGGCTGATCAAAGGCGAGCGCCACAGCCGCTCGATCATCTACCGCGCCGAGGTCGACACGCTGCGGGACCTGACCCTCTACCTGGTCAAGGATTGCTGCGGCGGCAGCGCCGAACTGTGCGCGCCCCTGATCACCGCTCTCACCCCCTGCTGCGACCCGTCCGCTCCGGAGAACCTGCAATGACCACCGACCGCGTCTACAACGTGCTGTTCCTGTGCACTGGCAATTCCGCCCGCTCGATCCTTGCCGAGTCCATTCTCAACGGCGAAGGGAAGGGGCGCTTCAAGGCCAATTCGGCCGGTAGCCAGCCCAAAGGGCAGGTGCACCCACTGGCCCTCGATACGCTGCGCGCCCTCGGCTACGAGTCCACCGGCTTCCGTTCCAAGACCTGGGACGAGTTCGCCGAACCCGGCGCGCCGCAGATGGATTTCATTTTCAACGTCTGCGACAACGCCGCTGGCGAAGCCTGCCCGGTGTGGCTCGGCCACCCGATGACCGCCCACTGGGGCGTCGAGGATCCGGCCGCCGTCGTAGGCACCGAGATCGAGAAGGGCCAGGCGTTCTCCAAGGCCGCGCGCTTCCTCAAGAACCGGATCTCCGCGTTTCTCAGTCTGCCACTGACCTCGATCGACAAGCTGGCGCTGGAAACCCGCCTGCGCGAGATCGGCGAACTTGAAGGCAGTACCCGTCCGCAGGGGCAGGTCGCCTGATGTCCACGTTCGAGCGTTACCTGACCCTGTGGGTCGCCCTCTGCATCATCGTTGGCATCGGCCTCGGGCACCTCATGCCCGGCGTGTTCCAGGCCATCGGCACGGCCGAGGTCGCTAAGGTCAACCTGCCGGTGGCGGTGCTGATCTGGATGATGATCATCCCCATGCTGCTGAAGATCGACTTTGCCTCTTTGGCGCAGGTCGGCCGCCACTGGCGGGGCATCGGCGTGACCCTGTTCATCAACTGGGCGGTCAAGCCGTTCTCCATGGCGCTGCTCGGCTGGCTGTTCATTGGCTGGCTGTTCCGGCCCTACCTGCCGGAAACCCAGATCGACAGCTATATCGCCGGCCTGATCATCCTTGCAGCCGCCCCCTGCACGGCCATGGTGTTCGTCTGGTCCAACCTCACCAAGGGTGAGCCGCATTTCACGCTGAGCCAGGTGGCGCTGAACGATGCGATCATGGTGGTGGCCTTCGCGCCGATCGTTGCCCTCCTGCTCGGTCTCTCCGCCATCACCGTGCCGTGGGATACGCTGATCCTCTCGGTGGTGCTCTATATCGTCCTGCCCGTGATCGTGGCCCAGGTTCTGCGCCGCAGCACGGATGTCGAACGCATGGCCGGTCGTCTGCAGCCGCTCTCGCTGGTGGCGCTGCTGACTACGCTCGTGCTGCTGTTCGGCTTCCAGGGCGAGCAGATCATCGCGCAACCGATGGTCATCGCGCTTCTCGCCGTGCCGATCCTGATCCAGGTCTATTTCAATTCCGGCCTTGCCTATCTCCTCAACCGCGTCAGCGGCGAGGAGCACTGCGTGGCCGGTCCCTCGGCTTTGATCGGTGCCTCGAACTTCTTCGAGCTCGCCGTCGCTGCCGCCATCAGCCTGTTCGGGTTCACCTCCGGCGCAGCGCTTGCCACCGTCGTCGGCGTGCTGGTCGAGGTGCCGGTGATGCTGTCGGTGGTCTGGATCGTCAACCGCAGCAAGGACTGGTACGAGCGCGGCGCCGCCGTCCGCACCAATGCCGCCATCATCAGAAAGGCCTGAGACCATGGTCGTCACCATCTACCACAACCCCGCCTGCGGCACCTCGCGCAACACGCTGGAGATGATCCGCAATGCGGGCATCGAGCCGACCGTCATCGAGTATCTGGCCTCTCCCCCGAGCCGCGATCAGCTTCAAAAGATGATCGCCGACGCAGGCCTGACCGTGCGGGACGCCATCCGCGAGAAGGGTACGCCCTATGCGGAACTCGGTCTCGACAACCCGGACCTCTCCGACGACCAGTTGCTCGACGCCATGCTCGAGAACCCGATCCTGATCAACCGCCCCTTCGTGGTCACACCTCTCGGCACGCGGCTGTCACGCCCGTCCGAGGTCGTGCTCGACATCCTGCCGGAGACGCACAAGGGTCCCTTTACCAAGGAAGACGGCGAGCAGGTTCTCGATGCCGAGGGCAAGCGCATTGGCTGATCTGCCTGCCCTTGACCATAACCACCTGCGCCAGCCGGACCTCGACGCGCTGCGGCCGGCGTTCTCGACCCACAAGCCGCGTATCCTGATCCTCTATGGCTCGCTGCGGACCGTATCGTACAGCCGTCTGCTGGCGTTCGAGGTAGGCAGGCTGCTGGAGGAGCTGGGCTGCGACGTGCGGATCTTCGATCCCACAGACCTGCCTTTGCCCGACGCCGCGCCGGTCACCCATCCCAAGGTGCAGGAGCTGCGCGACCTGACCCAGTGGTCGGAAGGCCATGTCTGGATCTCGCCGGAACGCCACGGCGCCATGACCGGCATCATGAAAGCGCAGATCGACTGGATCCCGCTTTCGGCCGGCTCGATTCGACCGACGCAGGGCAAGACCCTTGCCGTGATGCAGGTGTCGGGCGGCTCCCAGTCGTTCAAC
The DNA here is from genome assembly GCF_004342335.1 of Rhizobium sp. PP-F2F-G48. Taxonomy (NCBI): domain Bacteria; kingdom Pseudomonadati; phylum Pseudomonadota; class Alphaproteobacteria; order Hyphomicrobiales; family Rhizobiaceae; genus Rhizobium; species Rhizobium sp. PP-F2F-G48. The sequence goes on from NZ_SLVH01000003.1 coordinate 13,938, forward strand.
ACGGTCAACCACCTGCGCGTGCTCGGCCGCTGGATGCGGATGATCACCATTCCCAACCAGTCCTCGGTCGCCAAGGCCTTCCAGGAGTTCGATGCAGACGGCCGCATGAAGCCTTCGTCCTATTACGAGCGTGTCGTCGACGTCTGCGAGGAGCTGGTCAAGTTCACGCTGCTGACGCGCGACGCGTCCGGCTACCTCACCGATCGCTACAGCGAACGGAAGGAGGACGCTGAAAAGCTGGAGCAGCGCGTGAGCCTCAAGTCCATATGACCGCAAGACTTCCAGTTGCGGCTATCCTGTCACTCGGTGTCACCCAGATCATCGGTTACGGCACCCTCTATTACAGCTTCAGCATCCTGGCGCTGGACATGGGTGCCAGTCTCGGCTGGTCGCAGGAGTGGATCTTCGCCGCGCTTTCGATCGCCCTTTTGATCGGCGGCTTCACCGCGCCGTGGCTCGGCAGCCTCATCGACCGGGTCGGCGCGGGCGTGGTGATGACCGTCGGCTCTGCCGTGGCCGCCGCCGCCTTGGTTGCCTGCGCCTACTCTCCCGGCAGAACCACCTATGTTGCCGCCCTGATCGGCATCGAGGTCGCCGCCAACCTCGTCCAGTACGGGGCCGCCTTTGCACTCCTGGTTCAGCTTCAGCCGACGGTGGCCCAGCGCAGCATCACCTATCTGACCCTGATCGCGGGTTTCGCCTCGACGCTTTTCTGGCCGCTCACGTCGAGCCTTCATACCCATCTCTCGTGGCAGAACGTCTATCTGGTCTTCGCAGGACTCAACCTGCTGGTCTGCCTGCCGCTGCATGCCTGGCTGGCAACGAGGGTTACCCACAGCCGCAAGCAGGCCGCATCATCCCAGACCCAGCCGGTGATCGGCACACTGCCTATGGAACGCAGGCGCTTGGGATTCATACTCATGACCACGGCCTTCGCCTTGCAATACCTCGCTGGCTCGGCGGTGCTGGTACACATGGTTCCACTGCTGGCCGGACTAGGGCTCGGCGCAAGCGCCGCCATCGTCGGCACTCTCTTCGGCCCGTCGCAGGTTGCAAGCCGCCTGATCAACATGGTGTTCGGCAAGCGTCTCAATGCCCTGCATCTCGCCCTGATCTCAGCCGCGCTGATACCGGTCAGCGCGGTGATCCTGATCGTGAGTGCTCCCTCAATACCCGGTGCCATGGTTTTTGCCGTCATCTTCGGCATGGGCAATGGCTTGCTGAGCATCGTGTCCGGCACCCTGCCGCTGGCGCTGTTCGGCAGTGAAGGCTACGGCAAGCTTCAGGGTAGGATGATGGCGGCCCGCCTGGTGGCTTCGGCACTTGCGCCCTTCGCACTTGCCCTCACGATGGAGTGGTTCGGCATCCGTGTTTCGGTGGGCGGGATCATTGTATTGGCGCTACTGGCAGTTGCCGCCTTTACAACTCTGTTCCGCTTCCAACGGCAAGCCTGATCGAACCGAAGCTGAATCCATCGTTTATGACGACCACAAGGTTCCGGTTTGCCCGGAGGCGGCGTCGGCTTCGCGCCCTCATTTCAGCCATCCACCGGGCCTCGGCCGAATACCGAAAGCAGATCTTCTTTTTTGGTCGGTGCTACTGCCGAAATGGGGTGGTTTTCCGCCTGTCCGCTTACTGCTGCTACTCGTAGATAGCTGACATTCAGTTGCTCCCGACGGGTTCGGCGACACCCAAATTTGAGTCCAATCATCGGCCCCAGAGACAGCGCCATACGCAGCGAACATGCCACCAAGCCAATTCGGCGCGGACTGTTGCTCGCGGCGAAAATGGCGATTTTGGACCCAGCCGTCTCTAGCGGCTGGCGAGGACCGGGGTAGCCTTGCCCTTCAGACCCTCGACCACAACCAGCCGCGGCTCCTTGCCCGCCGTCGGCTCCCTGGGGGCGCCGATCGTGCGCACCGGGCCGATGCTGGAGGCCATGCCGGCGCCCTTGTCGTTGGTCTTCAGCACCACGACGGGCTCGTCCTCACCTTCGAAGAACATGCCGTATTCGGTCATCGGCTTCAGCTTGGCGACGCTGACGTCGATCGCATCGACGAGCCCGAGATTGCGCGAGACGACCATGCCGGAACCGTCCGCGCCCTCAGGCGCCTTAAGCGATAGCGTCAGGTTCTCTGGACCCGCCTTCAACGGCATGAGGTTCTCGGTGCCCGCGCCCTCAGGCACCGCGCCCGGCACGAAGACAAGGGCCTGCGGGGCCTGACCGATCGGGATCTCGGCCACAACCTTCTGCTCGGCCGTGTCGATCACGTCGACCTTGTCGCCGTTCTCCAGCCCGACGAAGATGCGGCTGCCGTCTTCCGATCCCCAGATGCCGTGCGGTAATGCGCCGACGGGGATGGTCGCGACGAGCTGCGTTGTCTCGCCGGGCTTGTAGACCTTCACGACGTTCTCGCCGCCGATCGTCACGTAAACCAGCGTCTCGCCGTCCACCGTGCCGAAGCCGAGATGGTTAGAGATCGGTCCGCTGTCGATGACCTCCTTCACCTCGAGCGTCCTGGCATCGACGCGCGTGACCTTGCCGACGTCCTTGTGCGTCAGCCAGACGTCGCTGCCGTCAGGGCTCACCTGTACGAAGGGCACGAAGGGCGAGACGACCGGGATCCGCTTCACCAGCGCATGGCTCGCGACGTCGAAGACCTCGAGCACCGGGTTGAACGAGTTGGCGACGAAGGCGAGCTTGCCGTCTCGCGAGAACTTGGTCATGCCGGGGCCGCTTGTCGTCGGGATACGGCCCATCTCCTTGAAGGTCGTGGCATCGATCACCGAGAGGTAGTCCTCGCCGCGCACCGTCGCCCAGACTTCCCTCCCGTCCGGCGTGAAGAAGGCCTCGTGCGGGTTGCGCCCGACATAGGTCGTGCCCTTCACGGCATTGGTCGCCGTGTCGATGAAGGTGACGGAGTTCGTCACCGTCGAGACGACGACGAGCGTCTTGTGGTCCGGCGAAAATCCTAGGCCGTGGACGTTGACCTCGCCCTTGTAGAGGGGGCTCAGAACGTCCGGCCGCGGATTGCCGAGCCGGATCTGGCCCAGAAGCTTGTTTGAGACGGGGTCGATGACCGAGACCGTGTTGGAGTTCTGGTCGGCGGTGTAGACGCGGTCTGAGGCGGCGGGCAGCGCGAAGGCCGATGTCGAGACGAGGAGCGCGGCGGCGAGAATGGCGGTGCGGGTCATGGGGTTGTCTCCGGAACGGGCTTTGGTTTGTTGGCAGATGCGGCGAGCATCGAGCGCATCAGCGTAATCTCGTAGGTCTGTTCGGTGATGATGGACTGCGCGAGGTTGCGGATCGCCGGGTCCCAGGTCGAGCCGAGGACGGCCTTGGCCATGTCGATCGCGCCTTGGTGATGCGGGATCATCTGGGACAGGAAGTCGTGCTCGGGATCCCCGGTCACCGGGGCCGACATCATGCCGGCGTGCATCCTCTCCATCGCCTCCGCGGTCGCTTCGGCATAGTGTGGACCGTCGGGCGTGGCCGGCACCATCGGCGAGTGCTGATGGGCGTGCGCGTCCTGCGCCTCTGCCGAGGAGAGTGACACCCCGGCGAAGGCCAGGGTCAGGAAAAGCGTCTTCAGCATGGAATCACAAGGTCCTCAAAGTACGGGTTCGACAAAAAGACGCTTGCGGAAGCCTTTTATTCCCGTGGCGGCAAAATTTATTCGGGGCGAAGCGCCTGAAGGATTAATCGCCTCCATCGATCGAAATGACCAAAACAACGCGTTGGATCGAACGATTCCCGTTGTGTATGGTCCCCAGCAGGATAAGGACCCCGCCAATGACCTTCGAACAGATGCGTGCCGTCACCCTCGGCCTCCAACCGCTGTCGCGCCTCGACAGCCCGCGCGAGGTCGTGCGCCAGTTCACCCCGAACTGGTTCGCCGCCACGATGGGCACCGGGATCCTGGCAATCGCGCTCTCGCAGTTCCAGGCAGACATGCCGATGCTGCATCCGGTGGCCGAGGGCCTCTGGATGTTCAACATCGCGTTGTTCACACTCTTCGCCGGTCTCTACGCCGCCCGCTGGATCTTCTTCTTCGACGGGGCCAAGCGCATCTTTGGCCATTCCGTCGTGTCGATGTTCTTCGGCTGCATCCCGATGGGCCTCGCCACCATCGTCAACGGCTTCCTGATCTTCGGCCTGCCGCGCTATGGTGAGGTCGCAGTCAGGATCGCAGGGACGCTCTGGTGGATCGACATTGCGATGGCAGCAGCCTGCGGGGTTGCCATCCCCTTCATGATGTTCACCCGGCAGAGCCACTCGATCGACCAGATGACGGCGGTCTGGCTCCTGCCGGTGGTCGCGGCCGAAGTCGCCGCCGTCTCCGGCGGCTTGCTCGCGCCGCATCTCGTCGACCCGCATTCACAGCTCGTGGTGTTGACGCTCTGCTATGCGCTCTGGGCGCTGTCGGTGCCGATCGCGCTCAGCATCCTTGTCGTGCTCCTCCTGCGCATGGCCATCCACAAGCTGCCGCACGCCAACATGGCGGCGTCGAGCTGGCTGGCGCTCGGACCCATCGGCACTGGCGCGCTCGGGCTGATGACGCTGGGCGGCGCGGCACCCGCGATCCTTTCCGCCAACGGGCTGGAGCGTTTCGGCGCGTTTGCGGAAGGGCTCGGCTTCTTCGGCGGTCTGCTCCTTTGGGGTTACGGGCTTTGGTGGCTGGCGATGGCTGTGCTCGTGACGCTGCGCTACCTGCGCGATGGCCTTCCCTTCAACATCGGCTGGTGGGGCTACACGTTCCCGCTTGGTGTCTATGCCGTGACTACGCTGAAGCTCGGCACCCTTTTGCCGATCGCTGCCATCCACGTCTTCGGCACGTTGCTCGTCGCGGTGCTGGCGCTGCTTTGGCTGATCGTCGGCACGAGGACGGTGCGCGGCGCCTGGAGGGGAGATCTCTTTGTCTCGCCCTGCCTCAAGGCCGACTGAGAGAAGGAGGGGCATCCGCCGGCGGTCGGTCGTTGAGGAACGCGGCGACGCCAGCCCGGAACCGGACGGCGCCGCCCTGGGCGGGGTGGCGCACGTAGGTGGCGGGGATACCGAGCCCGTCCGCCGCACGCTGCGCCACCCGGCCGATGCAGAGGATTCGGCGCGGCGCGAAGATCGCGACGATTATCTCCAGCACCTTCCGATGTTCGGCGATCTCGGTCCAGGTGGGCGTCCGGTTGCGCAAGGGCAGAACGCCGCGATGGGGATGGAAGAGCACCGCGTTCCAGAACAGCGGCAGCGGGTCGGGTATCGCGTTCCAGATCTCCAGGGAGGTTCCAGACTCCGGTGTCGGCAGGGTCTCGCGGGTCGCCCGCGCCAGCGGCGGATCGAGGCCGAGCCGCTCCGACAGGTCGGCGAGCCGCCGGTCACCGGTGAACGGCACGCCCGTCCGACGCGCTCCGAAGCGCGAGGGCGCTTCGCCGAGCCAAAGGTCACGGACGCCGCGATCCGCCAACGCGGCGAGATAGCGTTGAAGATTGCGACGGCGAGTCACCGGCGCGTCAGCGTCCTCAATCTCCGCGTCGAACCCGGCATAGGGGTTGAACAGGTTGGCCTTGCCGGGCAGCGCCGCGAGACGCTCGACGATCGCGTCGACTGAATGTCGTCCGGACGTGGTCGATCCATCGATCACGCCGGCGGCACCTTGATCGTCGGCAGCTCGGCGAGAAAGGCGGCGACCGCGCGGCTCGAGTGACGGTCCCTCGCCAACACCGAATAGAACCCGCGCGACGGCAGGTCGAAGGGTAGCGCCACCAGTGTCCCCGTGCGAAGGGCGGCATCCGCTACCACGGCGGGGAGGATCCCGACGCCGGCGCCCGCCTCGATCGCCGCGCGCACGGCCTCGTTCGAGGGCAGTTCGAGTTCGACCGACAGCGCGGTGAGATCGACACCGAAGGCTTCGAGCGCACCTTCGAGGATCGCGCGGGTGCCCGAGCCTCGTTCGCGAAGCACCCAGCGCGCCGATGCAAGATCCCCGGCCGCGACGGGAGACCCAGAGCCTCTGTGCCCTGATGCCGCGACCAGCATCAGCCGATCATCGGCGACGCGTTGCGTGCCGAGCCGGACATCGCCGAGCTCGTCCTCCACGAAGCCGAGATCGGCCGTGCCATCCAGCACCGCCTCGGCCGTGCGCGCCGTGTTGGCGATGCTCAGCCGAAGTTCGATGCCGGGATGGCGGGCCTTGAAGCCCGCGAGCACCGGCGGCAACCAGTGGTTCGCCACCGTCTGGCTGGCGACGATGCAGAGACGACCCCGCTTCAGTCCGGCAAGTTCGGAAAGCATGAGGCCGGCATCCTCGGCCAGCGCAAGCACCGCGCGGGCCTCGGGCAAGAACAGGCGCCCCGCTTCGGTCAGTTCGATCCGTCGTCCGACGCGGTCGAACAGCCGGACATCGTGGCGCTCCTCCAGCGCAGCGATAGCGGCGCTCGTCGCCGACTGCGTGAGGTTCAGCGCCTTCGCCGCCTCCGTTACATGCTCGCGCTCGGCCACGGCGACGAATACGCGAAGCTGGTCGAGCGTCACAGCGTATCGCCGGAAAGGCTCGGCGCCGAGCGGTTCAGGCTGTCGTAGACGGCGGTCGCCACCTGCATCAGCCGCTCGCGCGGTGCCTCGGCCGAGACAACGTAGCCAAGGCCGGCGTCGCGCCAGAAGAAGGCGGAGATGCCGTCCTCCTCGACGAACTGGAACGACGTCTCGGCCTTCTCGTCGGTCTTCACGAAGAGCGTCAGACGCGTGCCCTGGTCGTCATCGTACATCAGCATCGCGGCAGGACCTGCGCCCGCAGGCAGCAGGCGCCCACCCATCAGCCGATATCCGAGCCCTGTCAGGTCCGGAGCCGACAGCCGCGTTCCAAGCCGCTTCGACAGCCATTGCAGGAGATGCGCCTCCTCGTCCGCGCGGACTTCGACGGGATGGACCACCTCGACCACGAAGGTGCGATGCGCCGCGATTGCCTCGTCGGCCATGACCGCCACGCGAGGCATCTGCGGCGGCACGCGCAGGACGTCGTTCGCCAGCCACCCGCCGGAGCTGCCGAGGATCAGCCAGCCCATGACAGCCGCGAGGCGCAGACGCGTGACAGCAAACCGACCGCGCCGGGCCTCGCGGATGTTGGCGATGCGTAACCGCGCCGGGATCGGCTCCCCGGCCTTGAAGGCAAGGCGTTCGCGCAGTGTCCGGGCGATCTCGCGGTCGCGATCGAGGGCCGCGGCGATCTCCGGTCGCTCCGTGAGATAGGCCTCGACTGCGGACAGCCGCTCGGCCTCGAGCCGTCCGTCCACATAGGCTTGCAGGTCGTCCTCGCCGACGGGCGTGTCCCTGCGGCTCATTTGACTCTCCTCAAGGGCGCGCGGATCCCGGTCTCCAGGATGGCGCGCAGCTTCTCACGCGCCCGCGACAGGCGCGACATGACCGTGCCGACCGGAAGCCCGATCACCCGTGCCGCCTCGTCGTAGCTCATGTCTTCGACGCTGACGAGAAGGAGGACGGTGCGGTGCTCTTCGCTGAGCGCATCGAGCCCAGCCAGGACGTCGCGGAGCCCGGCGCGACCGTCCTGGTCGCCGTCCACCGCCGGCGGCGAGGCCATCTCGTCGAGCGCCACGTGGGGCCCACGCCGCTTGTGCTGGCGCAGGCCTGAGATGTGGAGGTTGCGCAGGATGGCGAATAGCCAGGCGCGCAGGTCGCCGTCGGGCCGGCGCAGGTGCCAGCGCCCGACGGCGCGCTCCAGGCAGTCCTGGACGAGATCGTCGGCGGCGTCGCTGTCGCGCACCAGCGCATAGGCATAGCGCCTCAGGCCCGGAATGAGCGGTTCGATCCGCGCCGCGATCTCGTCGGTGGACATGCCTTACTTCTCCAGCGCGGGGTCGATCTGCCAGATCTCATCGGTGAGCGTGCCGTCCCGGAACATCATGACGTAGCGCACCGGGATCTTGTTGTCGTTGGCGAAGACGACATCGGCGACGACGGTGGCGCCCTTCGAGTTCACGCTCTCGCGCATCTCGACGATGGTGGCCTTGAGGCCCGTCTGCGCCTTGGCGAACTTTGCCCAGGTCGCGGCGATCTCGGGGCCCGTGTAGGTGCCATCGAGCGGCCCCCCGACCCAGTGAAGCGTTGCCGACGGGGCATAGGCGGCGGTGACCGCGGCGCTATCGCCCTTGGCGATCGCTTCGATATGCGCCTTCGCCATGTCGCCGGCGGGACCCGCAAGCGCGGTCGAAGCCGCGGCGGAAAGAATGGTGATGGCTGCGAAAAGGGTCTTCATGGCTCGGTGTCCTTCGGTTCGGCCGCGATTGGCCAACGGAAGACGTTCTGCAACGGCGCTTATTCCCAAAGGACTAAAAATTAGAGACGAGCAGGTTCAGTTCGGCGTTCAGACGCAACGTCCGCTAACGGCGGCAAGCTGAAAGGGCGCCAAACGACTCCGAGGCGTCGGAATCGGTCATGAAGGTCTCTCACGCTCTATGGCAGCTAATTCTTCCTTGAGCTCCAGAACCAGTCGGTCTGCTCACGGCTCCTAACCAGCCTTTTCTTTTAATCTCAACTCCTACGAAAAGCTCTTCCTAGGGCTCCGCGCACGACGACGCGGCTCACGCAGAGTGCTCGGCGATTGCTCGTCAAGAATTTTAGTGCCCGGCTTCAGCCCGCCTTCGCCCATGGCGGCGGCCAGCGTTTTGCGGATGCGACGCTGACACGTCGTCGCTGCTGGCATCGACCGTTGCCAAAAAGAATAGGCCGCCTTCGAGAGATCTCAATGTTGCTGTCTGGCGCGTTCGCGCGCCTCCCGCAAACCTTCCACAAGACGTTCCAGCCTTCGTAGCGAACCGCCTGTCCAAACGTCCGCTAACGCATCCAGCTCAAATTGTTCAAGCGGTGTTGCCCAGCGGGGATCGTGACCCGCTTCGATGTAAAGCCGCTCGAGGATACGCGCGGAAAAGACGGCTAACTGGTCAGCTTCCGGATCTGGGAAACGCAGGATCCGGCACCTGTCCCGCAAAGCGCTTGGGATTGGCTCGATCGAGTTTGCAGTCATCAACCAGGATACGTGGGACAAATCACAATTGGCCTGAAGATAGGGGTCGTGCCAGCGTTCAGACGTCTCTAGCTCCAAAAGTCCGATCAGTACATCGTGAACGTTGCCATTATGTCGACTGGTTCCGATCTTCTCGATCTCATCGAGAATGACAATCGGGTTGGCGCATCCATGTTGGCACACCGCCATGACTGGTAGGCTAGGTTCGCCCGAGGACCATCGCCGAGCCGTTCCGCCGATGGCGCTGTCACTGAGTCCGCCGCACGAAACGAGGTTGTAGGGAGCGCCCATCTCCTCAGACAATCGCCGGGCGAAGCGCGTCTTTCCGCATCCGGGTGATCCGAGAAGAATGACCGGCCGCATGTGGACGGTCGACCTACCGCTCAGGTCCTCTAACAATTTGTCAGTAACTGCCGCAGCATGTGGAAACTCCGTAACCAGTCGCGAACGGACGCCGTTCAGCTCTGGCGTAGCCGACAGCGGCAACGGACGTTGGCTCAACTTCGCGAATTCCCTTGCTACTCGCTTACCGTCAGCCGTCCCCTCATTTCCGATGCCGCCGAAAACGACCACACCGTCGCGAGGGCGCTCGAGACCTTCCAACGACTCCTTTTCACATTTAGCTACCCCAAGCACGTCCAATGCTGAATCCAGGGCTTCTAACTCGTTGCCGGTTGCTTTGACGATTGCATTAGTGAAGTGGACTTCGTACGTCCTGATCTCTGGAAAGAACCAATCTGAATATCCTTGGACAGAGATACCAAGTCGCTGTCGCCGATCGAGTGCACGGGATTGTAGCGCCCAGCCAAGAGACCGTGAGAGAAGTTCATTCCCCCTTCCCGACCCAATATCCTCAGACGCGAGATGCGCAATTTCGCCGGCAATGAGCGCTGTCGCTTGGCCGTTCCCAAACACCGCGCGATAGAAACGGCACCGGAGGCGACATTGATTGATGGGTAATCGCTCGACCTCATCACTGTGATCAAGAGCGGCCTCCACGGCGAGCACACCTTCCTCACTCGGATCGAAATTGAGCATGTCCAAGCTGGCAGCAAGAAGCTCGAGTCCTCCGCCGTTGCGCTTCTTCACGCTCGCGGAAAGTCGTCCGGAATATTCGCGGATATCCTCAATCAAGTCGTCACGGAAGAACGCCATCCCTCTCAGCAACTCCTCGGCAGTCGGCAAATGCAACCCAGCGACTGCTGCCTTCTGGCGGCGTTGAAAATGGCGATTCAATAATGGCGATTCATTCATTACAGGATGATCCCTTGAAAGCATTATTGAGCAATGCAGCGAAGCAGCCGCGACGATGCTTAGGCATGTGGTGCGGTGGCAGGTTCACGCATCGGAATGGCGCCTTCATCCAGCAGTGTGTGCCAAGCAAGTACGCGAACTTCATAAAGTCTCTTACTTTTGATTCGTCCAAACCGATCGGATAGTGATTAGCGACTGATTCGCGTTTTTTTGCGAACTGAACGTCTTTTTTTGCGATTCAGTCGCAATTGTCAACATTTGTTTGCAGAACAAGTCGTTTGATGACACCAAAGCGGCATGAGGCCGCCGTCACGAATGCTTGCTGTCGCTCGACTAGTCCTTGGTCAGACCCAGGCCGAGGTTGCCGACGATTCCGGCATCAGTCCACGCACGGTCTATATGATCGAAAAAGGTTCGGCCGGTATCGCAAGCGTGGAAAAACTGGTCCGCTATTACGCTAGGCGAGGCATAAGTTTTCTTGCACCTAATGCGGCGGACGGCTGGGGTGTGCGCACGAATTTCGTAACTGGATCTTACGATGACGAGCGACCAATCGACTGACGAACTATAGCCCTCACTATGACGCCGAAGGCACCTGTCCGTCTAATGGAAGCTTGTATCCTCAAATTCGACAGTTTCGTCATGGGCAGCAGCGGCAGGTATTCTCTATGTTCATCTTACGCGTGAACTCTTCGTCCCTCCACGCTCGCCACCGCTGCCTAAAAATCTGAAAGCGGCACCTCGGATTAAATATCGGCATCTCTTCATACGCCACCGAGAAAGCTAAAGCCGAGCGACCTAAAGGTCGAAGCAGACGGGCTACGCCCGACACTTTAGTTTTTCGAATTCGCAAGTCGGTACTCGACCTGCTGTTTGGATAAGCGCTCGTACCTCCTTGCATTCGAATATCAAACGGAATCCGCTTTCAGCGGATACTTTTTCCAAGTCTTTAGGCTGTTAGGGACACCCAAGGGCTACTCCTTAACCACCATAGTTTTCGTGAATAAGTGAAAACAGTTGCGGCCATCCGCCCAGGCATCGAGATCGCCCGGAAAGGCCGGCTGCGGCCGCGCATCCCAGGTCCAGACGAACATGTGGTCGGGATCGACGCCCGCCGGCGCGTCCGCGGCCTGCCAGAAGGCATGGCCTGCCTCCAGAAACCGGCGCTGCAGCGCGTCGCTGCGGCCGCCGCCCGAAAAATACGGCACCGCGCTCTCGGAGGATTTCGGATCGGAAAAGACGTTCGGCTGGTTGGCGCCCTTGTCGATCGCCGGGCATCCGGTCTCGGTAAACCAGACCGGCTTCATGCGCGGCACCCAGGCCGTCGGTGCGGCCTGCTCGATGCCGCCGATGCGCGGGTGATGCGCGTTCGCCCACCAGGCGCCGATGTCCTTGGCGCGAAACACCCAGGGCTTGCCGGCCTGCCCGTCGCTGATCGGCGTGCGCCGCCGGGCCTCGCGATCGGCAGCATTCGCATAATACCAGTCGAAGCCCTCGCCACCGGCATGCATCGCCTGCAGCGCGTCGCCGTCCTCCGGCGTCCGCTGACCGTCCGGATTGCCCCCGGCGATATCGCCGTCCCGCCAATCCGACAGCGGCAGGTAACTGTCGATGCCGACCGCGTCGATCGCGGGCGAGGCCCAGAGCGGATCGAGATGGAAGTGGACGTCGCCCGATCCGTCGTCCGGGTGATAGCCGAAATATTCGCTCCAGTCGGCGCCGTAGGTCAGCCGTGTTGCCGGTCCCACCACGCCGCGCACCTCCTGCGCCAGCGCCGTCAGCGCCTCGACGAAGGGAAAGCCGCCAGTCCCGTCGCGCAGCGTCGTCAGGCCGCGCAGCTCCGAGCCGATGATGAAGCCGTTAACGCCGCCCGCGTCCCGCGCCAGCCGCGCATGGTGCAGCACGAAGGCCCGGTACCGCTCGTCAGCCGTGCCGGTCCCGCAAAAGGCGGCGATCTCGCCCCGCACGGCCGGCGTGTTGTCGCTGCTGCCGGGCCGTCCGGGCGCCACCGCGGCCGTGATCCGCCCGCGCCAGGGATAGGCCGCCTGCCGCGCGCCGCCATAGGGGTCGGCCAGCGCATTGTCTGTGGGAATGTCCATCATCACGAAGGGATAGAGGAACACCTCCAGCCCCCGTGCCTTCAGATCGGCGATGGCGGCGGCCACGCTCGCGTCCGAGGGTGTGCCGCCATAGGCCGGTCCGCCCCCGTTGCGGCTGACCAGATGCGCCGCGCCCCGCGCCACGCCGGCCACGGACCAGATCCGCGTCTCCTGCCCGCGCGCGCGCGTCTCCACGCCGGGCACGATCCGGCAGGCCCCGGCGCGGAGATCCGTGCCGAACCAGGAGACGACCAGCGCCACGCGCTTGAGGTTCGGGCAGAGTGCCTGCAGCTCGTCGAGCGAGGCCTGCCAATCCGTCTCGCCATGGAAGACGTGACGGTTGAGGATGCGGGCCTCGCCCGGCCGCGTCTTTTCCTCGACCGGCGCCGGGTCGTAGCCATGCTCGGTCGCACCGGGAATGATCGTCACGGCGCGGATCTGCCTCTCGAGGCGTCCGACCGGGCGGACGACCTCGACATGCAGCAGCGGAATCCGGTTGCCGTAGCTGCCGAGCGGCAGCCGCTCGAAGACGAGATAGGCAAGGCCGCGATAGGCCGGGGTTTCGCCGGCGGCCTGCTTGGCCGCGATCAGCGGATCGGGCGCCTGGGTCTCGGTTCCGGTGTAGAGCCGCATTTCCACGGTGGAGAGATCGAGTTCGCGCCCGTCCGCCCAGACGCGGCGGATGCCGGCGATCGGCCCCTCGCAGAGGCCGAGCGCGACATTCGCGAAATAGCGGAACGTCTCGACGCGCGGCCCGCTCGCCTTGCCGCCCTGCCGCTCGCGATGCACCTCTTCCTCGAAACGCGTCGCCCAGATCAGCGTGCCGCCGATCCGCAGCGTGCCGTAGACGCGCGGAACGGCCGTGCCTTCCTCGGCGCCGGGCACGCGGGCGTCGCCCAGCCGCGCGCCGGTCACGGTCGTCATGCCGTTGAGGATGGAGCGGTCGATGGCGGAGCCCGCCAGCGCGCCTGCCGCCCGCCCGACGATCGCGCCCAGCGGCCCGAACACGCTGCCGATCGCAGCCCCCGCCGCCTGCAGAAGAATGGTCGCCATGGCTAAAAGACCTCGGGAAAGCGGAAGACGCCGGCAATCCGCCGTCGCCAGGCGGGCACCAGCGCCGATTCCACGACGCTTGCCTGTTCGTAGGCATGAATGAAACGCGCCCCGCCGGATGCCGGCGGCGCCTCGTCCCGGCTGAGGATGCCTGCGTGCTTGGCCGGCATGCCGAGCCGCCAGCGGAAGAGGAGAAGGTCGCCCGGCCGCATCGCGCCAAGGTCGATCGGCGCCCCCATCACGCGGGTCGCGGCGTCCCACAGCCGGTCCTCGCCGCTGCGCTCGGCCCAGTCCGGCCGGTAGGGCGGCGGCGTCTCGGGCTCCCGCCCGTGGATCTCGCGCCAGATGCCGCGGATGAGCCCGAGGCAGTCGCAGCCCACCCCCTTCAGGCTCGCCTGATGCCGGTAGGGCGTGCCGATCCAGTCCCGCGCCGAAGCCAGCACCCGAAGGCGCATCGGTTCCTCACGCAAACAGCGGTCGTCCGTCATGCACCGTCTCCCCATCCGCATAGCCATAGGAAAAGTCGCTGCCCGGCATATGCGGGAAGCCGCGAAAATTGCGCGTGTTGGCAAAGCGGTCGCGGCAGGTGGCAAAGCTCTTGTCGCAGCCCATCGTCACCGTGAAGGTCTCGCCCGCCGACAGGGCCACCGGCGGCGGCAGCCAGAGGCTGAGCACCGCCGAAGCGCCCCCCGTCCCGACGGCGTGGTCCTCGATATCGCAGCTCCAGCCGGCATTCGCCCCGCTCGTCATCCGCAGCAGACCGTAGCGATAGGCCCCGGCTGCGGCCGAAAGCCCGGAGACACGCAGTCCCACATCGCCGGTGACCGCGAGGATCACCGCCGCCTCGCTGCGCCCGGCAAGGCTCGCGCCGCAGCGCGCATCCCCGAAGGCCGCGTCGCAGCGGCGTCCATAGCTGCGGCCCTGCACCTCGGACAACCGATGCGTCAGGCTGCGCAGCTCGGCGCGAAAGGCCCCGCCCGCCTGCGTCACCTCGCCGATGTCCTGCACGGTCAGGAGCATATACTGCTCGGGCGCCTGCCAGTTGACCAGAAACTGCTCGACGCGGGCGCCGTCGTAGCGCCCCGCCGCCACATCCGTCTCGCTGATCGCGACGCTCGAAAAACCGCCCGCCACCTCGCCGGCATCCGCCGCCAGCCCTGCCGCCGCCTCCGTTTCGCTCGCCCGAAAGCCGCTCGCCGCCAGAAAGGTCGTGCCGGCAAAGACGAGGTCGCGGTCATGCTCGGTAAAGCCGATCACGATGCCGTCGCGCCGCGTCACCCGCCAGCCATGGCAGACCGTCGTCGCATCGCCGGAGAGATGTGCCGCCAGCGCTTCGGGAATGTCTCTCATGGCCGGATCTCCACCAGCGGAATGGTCGGAATGCGCCCGGCCCGGAACTGCGCCAGATCGACGTCGATCCGGTCGGTGTCGAAGCGCACCGGCACGTCGAAGTCGAAGCCCGCCCGCACCACGGCGCCGATGGCGGGCACATGTCCGGGCGCAAAGGTTACGATGCCCGTTGCCGTATCGAGCGTCACCTGCCCGGCTGTAACCGCGATGCCGTTGACGGAGACCAGCAGCGTTCCCGCCACCGGCTTGACGATCTCGCGCACCGTGGCGCCGCCTGCATCGCCATAGGTCTTGGTCAGCTGGAAGCGCGCCGTCTGCCCGTCGCCGGTTCCGATCGCCTGGTCGCCCGCCGTCGCCGCCCGGCCCGGCGGACCGGAGCGGAAATCGAGCGGATCGCGGAAGCGAAAGCCGTGCAACTGGCCGGAGCGCGCCTCGAAAAACGCGATCACCGCGTAGAGATCGTCGATCCCGCGGATGCCGGACCCGGCATCGTAATGCCGGCGCGCATCGCGCCAGCGGCTGTTGCGGGTCTCCCGCCCGTTCGACAGGCTGACGATATCGGTGCGCCGCACCGGCCCGCCGCTGGTGCCGAGCGCCAGCCGCATCGGAAACCGCACCTCGTGAAATCCCTGATCCATGGTGAAACCCTTCTAACCGCCCCTCGTCAGACGCCGCGCCGCCCGCGCCCGACGGTGCGGGTCAGCATGGCGGCGATCTGCCCTTCCGAGCGGCGAAAACTCTCGGCATCGCTCGCCGTCACGTTGAAAACGACGGTCGGGCCTGCGCCTGCCGTCCCGCCCGCGCCCGGCATGCCCCCGGCCGCGTTTCCGGCGCCAGCTGCGTCCCCGCCGCCCGCCGTCCCGCTCTCGGAAACCCCGGCGAGAAACCGCGGCGTCGCAAGGCGTCCATCGCCCGAGAACGGCGCAACGCCCGTTCCGGCCGACGCGCCGCCGATCCCGGCGACCCCTCCGCCGAACACCGCCCCGATCCCGGTCGAGACCGCGTCCTGCAGCGGCTTCAGCCCCGCCGACAGCGCGATATCGACCAGCCGCAGACCGGCGCTCTTCAGGATGTCGTCGAGCCCCTTTCCGCCGCGCACCGCGCTCGACAGCGCGCTCGTCATCGCCGCGCCGAAGCGCCCGGCGCTCTGCTCCAGATCGGAGAGCACCGTGTCCAGCGCCTTTCCCTGCGCGATCATCTCCGGAAAATCGCCGCCCTTGCCCGCCCCGTCCGCCCTATCCGCCCCATTCGTCATGCCTGCCTCCATCGGTTTCTTCGGCCGTCACGCCGCATCGTCGGGAAATTGCCGCATCATCCGGACGAGCCCCGCCCGGTCGGGCGCGCCTCCTCTGCCGGCCGAAAGGCCGAGCGCTGCCGCGAGCTCGCGCGGGGTCATCCGCCAGAAGTCGCGGGCCGGAAGCCGCAGGCGCGAAAGACCGGCCGCCATGACCGCCTCCCAGGGAAAGGGCGCCGGTGCCGCGCTTTCCTCGCCGCCTGCGGCCGTCAGGGGTCCGTTCCCGTCGGCGCCTCCGCCGCATCGCTGCCGAAGGCCGCGGACAGGAGGTCGCCCACCAGCCGCGCCAGTCCGCCCAGCCCGCCCTCGACGCTCATGCCGGCGACGTCCTCGTCGGAGACAAGGTTGCCGCCGCCGCGCAGGCCCGCACCGAGGAGGACGATCAGGTCCTCCGCCTTCAGCCCGCCCACTGAAAAGCGCCGCGCCAGCCCCATGAGGCTGTCGGCGGCAAAGGCCGTCTCAAGCTCGGCCAAGCTGCCGAGCGTCAGGCAGAGGATGCGGCGTTCGCCGTCGATGACGGCCTCGACCTCGCCCCGGTGCCGGTTCGCGCGCCCGGCAGCGCCCCTGTCGCGCGGCCGCATCAGGCGACCGTGAAGGTCAGGGGGCCGGCCGATTCCAGCGCCGCCTCGAATTGCACCTCGCCATTGTACTGGCCGGTATAGGCGAGCGTCGTCAGCTGGAAGAGGCCGCTGACCGTGCCGAAATCCGGGATGATCACCTGCCAGGTGACGATCGCGCCGGAAAAGAACGTCGCGCGCACCAGCGCGTCGGAGGCCTGGTCCTTGAACAGGCCGGCGCCGGCGATCGAGGCCCGCTGCACGCCCGCCCCGCCCAGAAGCTCGCGCCAGCGTCCGCTGGACTCCGCGTCGGTCACATCGACCGTTTCCGCATCGAATGCCAGCCGCTTGGACCGCAGCCCGGCCACGGTTACAAAGCCGCCGCCGGTCTCGATCTTCAACAGAATGTCCTTGCCCTTCTGCGCCACCATCGGCCGATCCCTTTCCCGTTCGTTCTCTCGGTTGTTTCCCGTCCCGCACGGCCCAGCCGCTTAAGCTCCAAGCTCAGGCCACCGGCTCCGTCACGGCACGAAACCGCATCGCCGCCACATGCCCGCGCGCCGCGCCGTCGCGCGCCGTGCGCGTGGCCTCGTGCCGCAGGTTCACCAGATGCTGGCCGGCCAGCGACAGGCCCGCATCGTGCAGCAGCGCCCGCACCCGCGCGGCGATCTCCTGCACCACGCGGTTGCCGCCCTCCGGCCCGCGCACCTCGATGGCAAGGTCGTGTTCCTCGCCCGGCTCGCTCGCCGTCGACCAGTCGCGGCTCTCGATACCGGCAAGGCGCAGATAAGGATGCGCCGGGCTCTCCAGCAGCCGGTCATGGATGCCGCCCGGCCCGAGCAGCGCCAAGAGCGCTGAATCCCCCGACAGCTTGGCGAAGACCGCCGTCTGCAAGGCATTGGCCGCGCTCATGACCGCGCCTCCCGGCAGCGGCAGACAAGGTAGCGCCGCGTCTCGTCGGGATCGAAGGCCGAGAGGATCGCAAACAGCCGCGTTCCCTTGCGAAAGCGCATGCCGGGCGCGATATCGGCGCGGTGGCGGATCCAGACGTCGTGCTCGACATCCACCACCGTCTCGTCGCGCCGCTCCGCGATCAGCGCCACCCGCGGCTCGATCAGCGTCCAGAGCGCGCCGGCCGCCGCAAACGCGCGCGACGTGCCGCCCTGCCCGTCCGGCGTGTCCACCGGCACTTCCAGTTCCATCCGCGCCGTCATGCGGCCGGGGTCGATCGTGTCCGTGCGCATGGTCAGAGCCTCATCCGGCGAAAGGGCGCGACCAGACGGTCGTAGCCGGCCGGCACGTCGGCCGGCTGGTCGCCCGGGGAAACCGCGCCGCGATAGGCGTGGAGCAGTGCCAGATGCAGCAGCAGCGCCCGCTTCAGCGAGGCCGGCACCTCCGCCCCCGTCGTGCCGAAGCCGGCGGTGAAATCGATCTCGATGCCATTCACCGCCCGCGCCGTCTCGGGTGCCGCCGGCAGGAACAGGCGCGGCGGAGACGCCCCGCCATCCAGCACGAAGCCGGTCATATCCGTCTCGAACGGCGCCCCCAGCGCGTCGTAACCCGTGATCGTCTCGATGCTGCGGATCGGCCCGCGCCCGATCTCCAGCACGCGGCCCTGCGGCCAGCGATCGAGATAGAGCCGGAAGCTGCGGGCGATCAGCACGAGCCCGGTCGTGCGCTCCAGATGTTCGCGCACGGTGGTGATGAGGTCGGCGATCACAGGATCGTCGGCGGTATCGTCGATGCGCAGATGCGCCCGCGCTTCGGCAAGCGTCAACGGCTCGCCCACCGGCGGCGCCAGTTCGGCAATGGTCATGGATGTCTCCGGTCTCAAAAGGAAATGGTGCCCAGAGCACGCCCCGACGAAGCCCCTTCGCTCCGCCTTCTGGGACAATGCTGCGATAAAAAGCCGTGCGTTCGAAGGGGTGCGCGCGACAGGCCCGTCGTCGCCACCCAGGCCCGCCGTCATTCCGGCATCGAGCCCCGAAAACGCCCGCCGACGGCCGGGCACGCACCCCGCCCGCCGCCGCAACGTTCAACCGGTCAGTTGACCGCGAACTTCACCAGCTTGATCGCCTCGAAGTTCTGCACCCCGCCGCCGACGCGCTTGGTGGTGTAGAACAGCACGTAGGGCTTGGCGGAATAGGGATCGCGCAGGATGCGCACGCCCGTGCGGTCCACCACGAGATAGCCCGCCTGGAAATCGCCGAAGGCGATGGCCGTGCTGCCGGCGACCACATCCGGCATGTCCTCGGCCTCGGCCACGGGGAAGCCGAGCAGCGAGGCGGCCTGGCCGACCGTGGCCGGCGGCTGCCAGAGATAGTTGCCGTCGGCATCCTTGAACTTGCGGATATCGGCCTGTGTCCTGCGGTTCATCACGAAGCTCGCCTTCTGCCGGTGGCCGGCCTTCAGCGCGTAGATCGTGTCGATCAGCACGTCGGCGGGGCCGCTCGAGCGGAAGCCGTTGGCCGCGCCGGTGGCGATATAGCCGAGGCTGCCCCAGGCCCAGCCGGCTTCGGCGACGGAGCCGTAGCTCAAAAATCCCCTCGGCTTGTTGATGCCGTCGCCGGTGACGAAGGCGGTGCCCTCCTGCTCGCTGAAGGCGATGTCCACCTCGTCGGCGATCCAGCCCTCGACGTCCACCGCCGCATCGTCCAGAAGCGCTGCGGTCGCCGCCGGCATGGCGTAGAGTTCCATGGTCGGAAAGGTGAGCTCGGAGAGCTGCGGCGTCGCGGTCTGCGGCCGCGCCGCGGTTTCAGAGACCCAGCCGGAGGCGAGACCCGAGACCGCGAACGGCTTCTTCAGCACGCTGCCCGAGACCTGCCGCACGGTCGACAGAGCGCGGACCGGCGAGATCACCTGCAGCCGGCGGCCGATTTCCGTGTCGGTCTGCGCCGGCACGAGGTAGCCGCCGTCGCTGGCCGAGCCGATCGAAAACGCCTTCTCCTCCAGCGCGCGCAGCGCGCCCTCGTCGCCCCGGCGGATATAGCTGTCGAAGGCCGCCTTGTGCTCGGCCGCCTCGAAGCTCATCGCCTCGGCCTTGCCGCCCAGCGCCGGGCGCGCCTTCGTCAGCAGCATCCGGTCGAGCGCCCGCTTCTGCTCGTCCATGCCGCGCGAGATCCGGTCCACCTTGTCGCGCGTGATCACGTCGGCGGAGAGCTTGCTCTCGATCTCGCCCAGCCGCTGGTCGTTGGCTTCCTTGAACACCTCGAAGGCGCCCATGAAGTCCTCGAAGGCCGAGGCCATCGTGTCCGGGATCGTCTTGATCTCGGGTGCCGTCTTCGACGGATTGGCTGTCTGTGTCTGGGTCATCTCAGGAAATCCTTTCGTTCCACCATCATCCGGGCCGCCCGCCGCATCGTGCGCACGAGCTCCGTTTCCCTGTCGCGGAAGAACCGCGCATGCTTGACGTTCGAGACCCGCGCCGATGGCAGCATCGGAAAGGTCACGACCGAAATTTCCCAAAGGTCGGCTTCGAGCACGCGGCGGATGCCGCTCTTGGCGTCGGTGCGCGCCTTCACCGTCTGGAAGCCGATGGACAGCCCGTCGAGCGCGCCGCCCTTCATCAGCTGATGCACCTCGCGGGCCCGCGCCACGCCCTGGGAGAGCCGCCCCTCGACGAACAGCCCGCGCCCGTCCTCCCGGATCGTCGTCCAGGTGCCGATCGGCTCGTTCGGATCATGCTGGAACAGCATCCGCACGCCGCCCGCGCCACGCTTTGCCAGCGAGTGCAGGAAGGCGCCGCGCTCGATCGTGTCCTTGCCGAGATCGATCTCGCCGAACACGCTGGCATAGCCCGAAAACCGCCCCTCTCCCGTCATCCCCGCCAGCGTCAACCCGGCAACCGCCGTCGTCCGCCGAACCGCATACCGGTCAGTCGCCATGGAATTCTCCCGATGCTGTGATGTGTTGAACCGACGTTCCGACCGGACCTCCGACCAGAAAACGACCGAAAATGCCCGCGTCCGCTATTTCTGCCCGTAGCGCCGCGAAATCCGCACGGCGGCGCCCAGGGCCCACCAGGCCAGAAGGCTCGCCGCCGCCGATCCGGTCAGGAGCACCTCGGCCCCGGAGACGCGCCCCGCAATCCCCAGCCGCTCGACCGCCCACAATCCCGTCGGCCCGCCGAACACCAGCCCGCAGACCGTCCCGGTCAGAAACCGCGACGCCGCCTCGTGCCGGCTTTTGGGCAGCAGATAGATGAGCGAAACGGCAGCCCCCGCCACCGCCCCGATCCCGCGCGCGATCCACAGTCCCGGATCTTCCGCCATCGCCATATCCTTCACCTCGTCCCGTTTCGCCCGCCAGCTTGCCCGCCTGCCGGCCTGCTAGCCCGTCCGCCGGTGCCCGACCGGCCGCCTCAATACCCCACCGCCGCCCGCTTTTCCGCGTCCGTCAGGAACCCGGCCGCCCCGACGCGGGACCAGAGTTCGCTGCGCTCGCCGGCCAGGCCGCTCACCTGGTCGAGATCGGCCGCCAGTTGCAGCGGCGTGTCGAAGCGGTCGGAGAGGAAGGCGGAGAGCGCCGTTGCGGTGCGGTTGATCAGCGGCAGAACCGTCAGGCGGTAGAAGGCCCGGTGGGCCTCCTGATAGTTCGCATAGGTGTTGTCGCCGGGAATGCCGAGCAGCATCGGCGGCACGCCGAAGGCGAGCGCGATGTCGCGCGCCGCGCCGTTCTTCGCCTCCACGAAATCCATGTCCTTCGGCGAAAGGCCCATCGCCTTCCAGTCGAGCCCGCCTTCCAGAAGCAGCGGCCGCCCGGCCCGCATCGGGCCGCTGTAGCCCTCGTCCAGCTCGCTTTTCAGCCGGTCGTACTGGTCGGGCGAAAGATTGCCGCCCTCTTTCGGCTGGTAGACCAGCGCGCCGGAGGGCCGGGCCGAATTGTCGAGCAGCGCCTTGTTCCAGGTCGCCGCCGCATTGGACAGGTCGAGCGCCGTCTGGGCGGCCGCCAGCGGCGGAAACCCCAGATGATCGTCGAGCGGGTGAAACAGCTTCAGGTGCAGCAGCCCGGATCCCGCGGGATAGCGCCGCACCGCGCCGCCGGCACGATATTCATAGCCCTCCGGCCATCCGTCCCGCCCTTCGAGCACGCGCACCCGGTCGGGCCGCAACAGATGCAGCTCGCGCGTTTCCGCGCCGATCGCCACCGCCTCGATATAGGCATTGCCCGAGAGCAGCAGGTGGCCGTAGAGCGTTTCGAGAAAATCCGCCGCCGCCATCTGGGCGTTCGGCCGCGCCAGCAGGTGCCGCACCGGATGGTCGGTCACCTCGCGCCCGTCGCGATAGACGAGCAGCGGCACGGCGGCGGACGCTTCCGCGATCATCCGCACGGTGCGATAGGCCACCGGATTGCGCAGAAACCCCTCCCGCGCCAGCGCGGCATAGGATCGCCCCGTCCAGTGCGCCCGCCCCTCCTGCGCGATCGCCACGAACCCGGCCGCCTTGTTTTCGCGCCCGGGCCCTCTCGTCTCAGGCCCTCCCGTCTCAGGTTTTCCCGTCTCCCGCTTTTCCAAGGGCGTCCCGGCGGCGAACCCGGGCATTTTCAGGCCAAACGGCATCTTCATGACAGGACGATCCTTCTGATGGAGGAGAAACCCGCGGCGTCCAGCGCCGCATGATAGGCCCGGCCATAGGCCGCGATCTCCACGGCCCGGTCCCGTCCGTTGATGATCTTTCGCGCCCCGACCCAGTCGGTGCGGCCGGTGCCGAACACATCGGCCAGCGACACGCCGGTAAAGGCGCCCGTCTCCATGCCGACGAACAGGATCTCGACGGCCGTCGCGCCGTCCATGGCGCGGTCGGGATCGCCGAGAAGGTCGATGCCGATGAGACCGGACAGGTTTTCGTAGTTGCGCCGGTGCGTCAGCTGCACCAGCCCGCGGCCGAGCCAGGACTTGCCCTCCGCATCGCGCCGCCAATAGGGCATGCGCACCGACGGCAGGTGCCCGCGGGCAAAGGCCCGGTCCAGCCGGGCAATGGCCTGCCCGTCGCTCATTGCCAGGGTCTCGCGCACAGGCTGCATTTTTTGCCCTGTTTCGTGGTGCGCGGTCGCCAGGAGATAGGCGAGCCAGCGCGGATCATACGGTGCGACACGCGCCTGCGCGCTCGTCCCGGCCCGCTCGGCCCGGTCGAGGATCGCGCCGATCCCGGCCACCTGCCCGCTCGTCAGCCGCCCGGCAAAGAGCGTCCTGCGAATCCTGTCGAAGACCATCGCCCGGTCCATGCGGTCACCTCCTCCTCCCGCGGCGCACACGGACGCCCGGTTGTCATAAAAATGTCGAGATTCAATCGATTTAGAAAAATTAAATCGTTTAAATCCCATAAACCACTGATTTACTTTTCGTTTAGCATCTGCCAGCGTAAGCCCATCGGGCGGGACCGGCCACTTATGGTCGCATTTTAAACAATCGAACCAGTTTCAAACCTTCGGGATGGAGAGACGGCATGACCTCGACAGAGAAGACGCAGACCACCGTTCGCGAAACCATCCCGCCGCATCTCTTCAGCCGGATCGAAAACGAGTGGCAGCAGATGCGCTCCGTCGCCGTGGCCACGCCGCGCACGGACGACCGCTCTGCCGCCGCAGAGGTCTCCATCGCGCGCGGCTGACGCATCCCCGCGCTGCAGATATCTGCGGAACCATTCCGTCCCATGTGCGTTTTTGTCGCACTCAACCGTCGCGTTAAGGAGAGACCATGACCGTGAAGACGATTTCCCAGAGCCTTTTCGAACGCTTCGAAAACGAATGGCGCCAGATCCGCACCTCCAGCACCACCCCCGCCAAGCCGGCACCGGCCAGCGCGAAGTAGGCGACCGAGGTCGATCCCAAGGTTTGAAGAAGGCGCACAGGTTGCGCCTTTTTTCATTGACGCACCTGTCACCTCCGGCCACCCCGCATCCGCCTGCCGGTACCTCCTCCCCGCACGCGGGACGAAAGGAGATGTGGCAAAGCGCTCGCTCCAGGTCCCTTCTCCCCGCCGGCGGGGCAAAAGGAGACGTGGCAAAGCGCTCGCTCCAAGTCCCTTCTCCCCGCCGGCGGGGAGAAGGTCGCGGCAGCGGGATGAGGGGCCGCCACAGAGAACGACAAAGCCGTCATCTCCATCACAATACCCACGAGCCACGCGTTACCACCCGCCTCGCCCGGCAAGCACCCGCACCCATCACACCATCCGCAGCCGCGGCTCTCCGCCGCCCTCCAGCATCAGGGCCGTCAGCGCCCAGACCAGTGCGTCCAGCCGGTCCGGCGAGCGGCCCGAGGACAGTCCGTCGGCGCCGAAATCGCACATCTGGTCCTCGAGTGCGGGAAAGGCCCCCGCATGCACCACGCGGCCCTGCTCGTAGAGTGCGGCCACCGGTTCGGCGCGCAGCCATTTGCCGCGGCTGGCGCGGACATTGGTGATCGGCAGGCGCGCGTCGATGCCGCGCAGAACGGCGGCCACCATGTCGCCGCCCTGGTTGATCTCGGCGACGATCCGGTCGGCATCGAAGCGGCGGAAGGCGCGCACCACGGCGGCGGCCCAGGTGGCGGGGCTTGCGCCCTCCACCGAGCAATCTGCCAGCACCACGGCCCGGCCGCGCCCGTCGAGGCCGGCCACTACGATGCCGCAGCAGCTGTCGGCACCTGCGCCGGCCGGCGGATCGACCGCCACGACGATGCGGCCGAGCGGCCCCGTCTCCCGGAGCGAACCGGTATCGCGCAGCGTCAGCGCCTCGATGGCCGCACGGTTCCACAGCGCGTCTTCCCGGTCGGCGATCATCTCGCCGTCCAGTTCCTGCCGCCCGAGCCGCGTGCCGCCATAGCGGCCGTCCATCGCCTTCAGGAAGCCCGGCGCCAGATTGCCGGCATTGTCGGCCGTGCGGATGCGGCGCAGCACCGTTGCCGGGTCGGCGGCCAGCGCCTTCAGCATGGGGATCGGCCGCGGCGTCGTCGTCACCAGAATGCGCGGGTCTGCCCCCAGCCGCAGCGCGAACTGCAGCATGTCGAAGGTCGCCTGGGCGTGCTTCCATTTTCCGAGCTCGTCGCACCAGGCATAGTCGAATTGCGGCCCGCGCAGGCTTTCGGGATCTTCCGAGGAGAAGATCTGGGCGATCGTGCCGTTCGGCCAGACCAGCCGCCGGCGCGAGACCTCGAACTCCGGGCGATGCCGCGTCGCCACCCGGCAGATGCCGGAGACGCCGTCGATCATCACCTCGCGCGCATCACCCAGCGTTTCCGCCACCAGCGCGATCCGGAGACCCGGCCGGGCGCCGGGTGCGGTCGCCAGATCGTGCACCCAGTGCGACCCCGCCCGCGTCTTGCCGGAGCCGCGGCCGCCCATCAGCAGCCACACCCGCCAGTCGCCGGGCGGCGGCCGCTGCTCGGCCCGTCCCGTCAGCCGCCAGTCGGAGGCGAGCCGGGCCAGAATGACCGGCGAGAGATCGCCGGCGGTGGCCGCGAGCCAGGCGGCAAACCCCTCTGGCTGCGGCCGGCCGTCGCCGTCCGTCCTCGTCTCCGTTCGCGCATCCGCCAGGGGACGCACGCTCCGCGCCGCGATATCCGCCCGCACCGCATCGCGCACGGCATCGCGCACCGCGTCGGCGGACCGGATAACCGAGACTGACATCGCTGGCTTGTCCTCCTCCGAAGCGGCAGCGCCGTGCGCCATTCTCTGCCCCATGCCGCCCAGTCGTCCCAGAGAGCCCGTCAATCGTTCGTCGACCCGCGCCACGCCCACCTCAAGATCCGAAACGATCATCTCAAACAGCGCTGCGTGCGCCGCGTCGATCCGACGCCGCCGCACGGCGGTAGCGACAGAACGCTCATCCGTAGGGTGCAAGCGGGTTGCCGGCTCGGCAGACGACGGGCACGGAACCGTCGCCAGCCAGAGCGGCAGCGCCTGCGACAGATCCGGCCCCAAGCCGCCCGTCTCGGCCAGTTCCGTTTCCGCCAGGCGCGTCTCCGGCCTGCGCCAAAACGCTGTCCCGCTCCCGGAAACGCTCGACAGCGCGCTGCTCGATGACAGCCTCCAGCTTGACGAGAAGAGAGTGATAGCCGGCATCGTCCAGTGTCTCCGCGTCCCGCCGTTCCCGGTCCTGCGCCAGCGTCCGCTGCAAGCTGTCGATCTTTTCGAGCGTGCGCACGATCAGCGACATCGCCTCGATCGAGGCCTTGGCATCGGCCTGGGCGACCTTGCGGTCGATCTCCTCGCCGGCTTCCGCCGTCTGGCGCTCGGCCTGCCGGCGCAGCATCTGGAACATCTGCATCTGCTCGCGCAGTTCCCGCGTCATGCCGTTCAGCATGTCCACCAGCGCCTCGCCGGCGGGAATATCGGCGGCCTTCCGGTCGAGAATCAGCCGGATCTCGTCGTCGGACGGGTCCGCATCCACGGTCAGCGCCCCGTCATAGACGCAGCGCGTCGGCCACGCGCCAAACAGCGCCGGATCTGCCTGTCCGTCGATCATCGCATCGTCCTGTCGTGAGATCGTTTGGAGAAGAGGGAGGTTCAAAAAAAGCAAAAGGCCGGCTGCGCCCCGGCGGCCCCGCCGCACCCGCACATCTCCGACCATACACAAAACCTACCCGAGGACCGTCACGGCGTCAAGGACTATTTTCCTACATCGGGAAAATAATCAGCTCTTCTCACCGGAATTGCCATCCGTCGGCCAGTCGGCCAGGTAATCCTCGAAATCGTCGATATCGACATCGTCCTCGCTGATCGTGCGGCCGCGGGCGGAGATGCCGGCGGCGTGCACGGTGTCCGGGTCGCCGGACACCAGCGGGTGCCACCAGTAGAGGTCCTCGCCGTCGCGCACGAGGCGATAGCCGCAGGTGGGCGGCAGCCAGGGAAGGTCGCGCACCTGCTGCGGCGTCAGCTGGATACAGTCCGGCACCGTCGCCTGCCGGTTGGGATAGTCGCGACAGCGGCAGGTGTCGCCGTCGAGCAGGGTGCAGCGGATCGAGGTCCAGGCGATCTCGCCCGTGTCCCAATCCTCCAGCTTGTTCAGACAACAGAGGCCGCAGCCGTCGCAGAGGCTTTCCCACTCCGCGCCGTCCATCGTCTCCAGTGTCTTGGTCTTCCAGAAAGGCACGTCGCCCATCGATCCGTCCTGCCGTTCTGTCCTGCCGTCATTACACCGTCCGTCTATACCCGGGGGCCTCCCGGCGCTAGGCCTGCCGGTGTCCACATGTAAGCGGACATTTCCAGATTTTTAAGGCTGTTCCGACATATCCTCATTTCCGTGAAGGCTGCCCCGTGGCAGTATGGCGCCATCCCGCGCGAAAAAAGCCTGCTTTGCCCGGCAGCCTGTGCGATATCGAAACATCGCGCGAGATTGAGGACGGTCCGAAGCGTTGACAAGCCCGAGCGACGACATTCCCGACACGGCCCCGCGCCCGGCCTCCCCGGACGACGCCCCGCCCGTTTCACCGTCAGAAGCCCTCTCCGGCGCTGCCGCGCCCTCTCCGCCGGACCGTCCGAAGAAGCGCCATATCCTGCTGCGCATCGATGCCTTCATCGATTCGACCGTCTGGCATGCCGGTTTCCGCCTTGCGGAATGGTGGGAGGACGTCACCATCTTCTTCCGCCGGTTCCGCGTGCGCGGCTGGAAGCGCGTCGTGTTCGAACTGATGGGCGAAGGCATGACCTGGGGCACGGTCGGGGCGGTCCTGCTTCTGGCGCTCGCCCTTCCCGCTTTCCAGGAAACGAAGGGCAACTGGCTGGCGCAGAGCGATTTCGCCGTCACCTTCCTCGATCGCTACGGCAACGAGATCGGCCATCGCGGCATCATCCACGAGGACAGCGTTCCCGTGGACGAGCTGCCGGATACGCTGGTCAAAGCCGTTCTGGCCACCGAGGACCGGCGCTTCTTCGATCATTGGGGCATCGATTTTCTCGGCCTCGCCCGGGCGATGACCGTGAACGCGCGCGCCGGCGGCGTCGTCCAGGGCGGCTCGACGCTGACGCAGCAGCTCGCCAAGAACCTGTTCCTTTCCAACGAGCGCACCTTCGAGCGCAAGATCAAGGAAGCCTTCCTGTCCGTCTGGCTGGAGTGCAACCTGTCGAAGAAGGAAATCCTGCGCCTCTATCTCGACCGCGCCTATATGGGCGGCGGCACGTTTGGCGCGGCGGCGGCGTCGCAATTCTATTTCGGCAAGGCCATCACCGACATCAATCTGGCGGAAAGCGCCATGCTCGCCGGCCTGTTCAAGGCCCCGGCCCGCTATGCGCCGCATGTCAACCTGCCCGCCGCCCGCGCGCGGGCCAACGAGGTGCTGACCAATCTCGTCCAGGGCGGGCTGATGACCGAGGGCCAGGTGGTCGCCGCCCGTCTGCACCCGGCGTCCGTGGTCGATCGCGCCGAGGTCACCGCGCCCGATTTCTTCCTCGACTGGGCCTTCGACGAGGTTCAGCGCATCGCCGCCCCCTTCGCGCAGCACTCGCTCATCGTGCGCACCACCATCGACATGAGCCTGCAGCAGGCGGCGGAAGACGCGATCGAATCGAGCCTGCGCCAGTATGGCGAGAGCTACCGCGTCGCCCAGGGCGCGCTGGTGATGATCGAAAACGGCGGCGCCGTGCGCGCCATGGTCGGCGGGCGCGACTACGGCGAGAGCCAGTTCAACCGCGCCACCAAGGCGCTCCGCCAGCCGGGCTCCTCCTTCAAGGCCTATACCTATGCCGCCGCCATGGAAAAGGGCATGACGCCGGAGACCGTGATCAGCGATGCGCCGATCACCTGGGGCCGCTGGTCGCCACAGAATTACGGCCGCAGCTATTCCGGCAAGGTCACGCTGCTCAATGCCATCGCCCGCTCCATCAACACGGTGCCGGTGCGGCTGGCCAAGGACACGCTCGGCATTCCCCGCATCGTCGCGCTCGCCAAGGCCTTCGGCGTGGAAACGCCGATCCGGCCCGACAAGACCATTCCGCTCGGCACCTCCGAACTCACCGTCATGGACCAGGCGACCGGCTATGCCGTCTTCCCGGCCGGCGGCCTGCAGGCGCGCCGCCACGGCCTCAGCCAGATCCTGAACTATGACGGCGACGTGCTCTATGATTTCAACCGCGATGCCCCGCCGGCAGAGCGTGTGCTCAGCGAAAAGGCCACGGCCTCGATGAACTACATGCTGACGCAGATCCCGATCATCGGCACGGCGCGCAAGGCC
Source organism: Rhizobium sp. PP-F2F-G48 (assembly GCF_004342335.1). Lineage (NCBI taxonomy): Bacteria > Pseudomonadati > Pseudomonadota > Alphaproteobacteria > Hyphomicrobiales > Rhizobiaceae > Rhizobium > Rhizobium sp. PP-F2F-G48. Next base: position 42,721 of record NZ_SLVH01000003.1, read on the forward strand.
GCCCTCGACAACGGCGTCGTGGCCGGCGGCAAGACGGGCACCACCCAGTCCTATCGCGATGCCTGGTTCGTCGGCTTCACCGGCGATTATACCGCCGCCGTCTGGTTCGGAAACGACGACTATACCTCGACCAACAACATGACCGGCGGCTCCCTGCCCGCCATGGCCTTCAAGCGGCTGATGGATTACGCCGAACAGGGCATCGACCACCGCGCGATCCCCGGCATCGCCCCGCCGCCCGCCCCCTCCAAAAACGACAAGCCGGCCGCTGCCGTCGCCAAGACCGACGAAAACGCCCTGCCGCCCCTCGTGCGCCCCCGCATGCTCTCCGGCGACGTCACCCGCCTCCTGAAGGCGCTCGGCACCCGCTTCGAAACCACCCCGCCCCTCGACATACCCCCCGCCACCCCCGGAAAAGTCGCCAGCGCCACCCCCAAACCCGCCGCCGCCGCCAGCAATTGATGCCGTGATGCTTTCCCGTTTTCAGATGCATCCCATCCAGCCCATCCCGACCCTTCATATTGCCGCATACCCCCGCCCAAAGTCCCTTCTCCCCGTCAAAACGGGGAGAAGGTGGCGGCAGCCGGATGAGGGGCAACCCACTCGCACTCGTTTCGAAACCGCCCCACCCGCACCCCTTACGCCCGAAAGCCGCCAGTCCTGATGTTTCGCGTGCCCTTTCTCGTTGCGCTCACCCTCTGCGTCGCCTTTGGCGGCGGCATTGCCGTGAGCAATTTCGCGCTGAAGGCGTCCACCGGTTTCGGGTCGATCCAGCTCGGCCCCTGGGTCGCCTATCCCAATGCCCAGACCGCCGATACCGACCCCTATGCCAAGGCCCACCGGGCGCGCGCCGGGCGGCTGCTCTACGGCAAGGCTGAGGGCATGCGGTTTACCGCCGACACCGACGATGCCGGCCGGCCGCTGTCGGGCGCCTGCCGCTACGATATCGTCGGCAACACCCCGCCTGCCCGCTTTTGGACCCTGTTTGCGACCGACCGGTCCGACCGGCCGCTGACCGCGTCGGAGACGCTGCCGGTCGCGCTCAATGCCTGGACCGTGCTGCGCGAGGCCGATACGTCCTTCGTCATCCACGTCGCGCCGGATGCCCAGCCGGACAACTGGCTGGCGATCACGCCGCCGGACGATCCGCGCCGCGCCGCCGCCACCGCCGCCGCCTATGATGCCGCCAGCGCGCTGAACGGCACCCAGTCCAATACGCCCGCCAGCACGCCGGCCACCACGCCGGCTAGCCCGCCCGCCGTCCCGCCGGTCGGCCGGTTCCGCCTTGTGCTGACGCTTCTCGATGCGCCGACCGCCAATTCCTCGGGCGCCATCGAGCTGGTCATGCCGGCCATCGTCCAGCGGGGATGCGGCGATGCGTAGCCTTCTCTATGCGCTCCTCGTGGGTGTGATCGGTGCCGCCCTGCTGCACATCGTCATCATTCTGGCTCTGCCGCGCTTCACGGCGGAGGATGCCTATAGCCGGGTGCTCGGGCTCTATGAAATGGACAGCTTTTTCCCGCTCACCTCGGCGCCGGGGCCGACCGGCCTGTCGAACGACGACCCCTATCTGCGCGTCGCGGTCTGCGGTTTTTCTGTGCTGGGCGGGCCGGTGCGCTTCACCGCGGCGGGCGACGTGCCGTTCTGGTCGCTGGCGATCTATGATTCCGGCTCGAACGAGATCTTCAGCATGAGCAATGCCACCGCGGTCGACAACCGCGTCGATGTCGTCGCGGCAACGCCGCTGCAGCTCGTGGAGCTGCGCAAGCAGCCGGCCGACACGATCGGGCAGACCATCACGGTGGAGATGCCGGACGACGAAGGCTATGCCGTGCTGCGGGCGCTCGCCCCGCTCGGCAGCTACGAGGCCGCCGCCAGCCGCTTCCTCGCGGAAGCCGGGTGCGAACCCCTGTCGCGGTGAGGCAAATGTCGCGGTGCGGCAGATAGGACGATCAGGCGAGACCGTTCCGCGCGATGGTGACATCGACCGCGCAAACGCCAGCGCAAATCATCAATGTTTGCGGCCATCAATGTCTCTGGCCATCAATGTTTGTGGGTCGAACCGTTCAGCGGCTTGACGGCCGAGGCTTTGGGGTGGGGGCCGGTCGTGGCCGGGGCGCCGTCCATGCGCTCGTAGCGAATGCCGGTGAAGAGCAGGATCGTCGCGTCCTGCCGGGCCCCGTCCGGGGTCATCTTGCGGCCGCCGCGATGCTGGCGGTCCTGAAGTCTGATAACATCTGCCATTCTCGTCTCCAATGATCTGGATGAGACGGATGAACTTGAAACAGATCTCATCCTGCCCTCGTCGGGCTGACGCTTCACCACACCTTCGGGGTTCCCTTTCGGGACACCTTTTGGGGTGGACATGAGCGCCGTTCTCGTTGCTCCTTCTTCCGGATGATCCCGGATGTATTTCGGCTCGAATTGCAGGGCCGGCTCGGCATTTTCGACGCGTCGTCCCGCGTGATGATTGGGCCATAGCTTCGTTAACATGGCCTTAACCGCGGAAGCCCCAAACCTAGCGATGGAAAACATCAGAGAAACCTGCCGCTTACCCGTTGAAACCCGTGATTCGCATGAAATAAAATGAAAGCCTGTCGCCATTGCAGCGGAAAACTGCGCTGTTTTCCAGTCGCAGACAGCCGCAGCGCCCTTTCGGACGATGCGGCTGCAGGCGGTATACAATTGTGACGGACGATCGCGTCAGCGGCGGGCGAGAAGGCCCAGCACGAACGAGACGCCGGCGATGGTCAGAAGCGTGGTCACCGGCTCTTCGCGAACGCGGTCGCGCAGGCGCTCGGTCAGCACTTCGGCTTCCGACTGCACCACCGCCTTCGCGCCGCTGCCGATCGCCGAGACCGAGTCGGTCAGACGGGCGATTTCGGCGCGCAGATCGGAAATCTGGCTGTCGAGTTCGCTCTTGGCGACGCTGGCTTCGACTTCGGCTTCTGCGCTGGAAACGGTGGCGAATTTCTTATCGATCATTGTCCGGGGCTCCTGTTCGAACTGCCCCGTAAACGGCCGATCCGCGCTTTTGTTCCCGCCCGCCAGCACCGCCCCTATTTTGAGGGCCGATCCTTTTTCCCGTCCGGCATCGTTCAGGAACCGTTCAGGCCGGCGGACCTAGGAACAAAACAGGCGGAAAATCTTTTCTGCTTCGCCCGACGCTCGCGTGGCGGTGCGCATTCGTGACGTGATCTGGTTTGCAGGCGCAGGAGAAAACGCGTTTGGCGGTCTTTTCCGCGCGACGTTGCCCACCTGCTCTCCTTGGCCATTGCCGACGGAGAAGCGCGGGGCCAATGGAGAAGCGTGGGGCGAGACCGCCGCAAACCTTGGACCACGGGCGGAGCCGCCATCATACGGACGCGTTTCGAACGTGTTACTTGCCTATCGCCGCCGGCCTGATCTGCCCTTTTTCCGGTGCAGACCGCGCGCCGGAGAGCTCACTGGAGGACCCTGAAGTGTATTCCGTCAAATCCATCCTGTCCGGCATCGCGCTGGCCGCCACGCTGCTGACGCCGGTCGCGGCCAGCGCTGCGGAGGGCTTCGCCACCGCCAATGTCAACATGCGCTCCGGCCCGAGCACGCGTTACCCCGCCGTCGTGGTCATTCCCGTCGGCGCGCCCATCGAAATCCACGGCTGCCTGGCCGATGCCAACTGGTGCGACGTGTCCTTCGCCCGCGGCCGCGGCTGGGTCTCCGGCACCTATGTTCAGGCCGAGTATCAGAGCAACCGCGTCTATGTGGCGCCGCGCTACTACCGCCCGCTCGGCATCCCCACCGTCACCTTCGAGCTCGGCAATTACTGGGATCGCAACTACCGCAACCGCGACTTCTACCGCGACCGCGAATACTGGCGCGGCGGCCAGGGCCGCTACGATCGCGACCGGGATCGGGATCGGGATCGCAACCGGGACCAGGTCGAACGCGAACGCGACCGCGTCGAGCGGGATCGGTTCCGCATCGAGCAGGACCGCAACCAGATCGAGCGCGATCGGAACCGGGATCGCGACCGGGAACGTTTCGAGCGCCAGCGCGAACGCGACCGTCAGCGCTTCGACGACAACAACAACGGTGCCTCCGACCGGGATCGGGACCGGGACCGCGACCGTCGCCGCTTCGATCGGGATGGCGACGGCAACCGCGATCGCCCGCAGTTCGAGCGCCGCGACAATGATCGTCGCGACAATGAGCGTCGGGACAATGATCGGCGGGACAACGACCGTCGGGACAATGATCGCCGGGATAACCAGCGGCAGGAAAACCAGCGGCAGGACAACGACCGGCGCGACAACGACCGGCAGAACATGGAACGCCGGGACAACGACCGCCGCGGCACCAACGGCCTCAACGAGGACCGCCGCAACGATCGCCGCGAGCGTCGCGCCTGCGACGTCAACGATCCCAGCTGCGTGCTCTAAGCGCGCGGTCCGAGCGACCTGACAGAGACTTGGACCTGACAGAGACGTGAGAGAGACGGGCGGCGCCGGACCCAGGCGCCGCCCGAACTGTTTCGACGGTTCCCGGCAGGCGGACTCCGCCGACACAAGCCGCAACGCGCGTCGCCCGCCTCGTCTCCGCCTGCAACCGCCACGACAGGGCGGTCCCGCCTTGCGCGCGGCCTGCCCCGATCCGGGGCGCCCTTAAGCCGATGTTAACCACGTCGTCATAATCTCCCTCTCATGGCGCGCTCGTTGCCATCGCTGCGACACCTGCCTCCGTCATTCCGAGAGACTTCAACGCTTTGTTCGGAGACGTTCGGAAGATGCGTGAGCGGAAACCGGCGGCGGGAGGGTGCGATCGAGACGTCCGGCGGGGATTGCCCTGCTTCAGGATTGCGTCAGTGTTTTGCGTATGAGGTGGACGTGTGGCGGACCGTTTTCGTGAATTGGAAAGACCTCGGAATGGCCGCGTCAAAGACGCGGTGCTGATGGCCACGGTGTCGAGCTTCGAGGGGCTTCGCCAGCCGCGCGCCTCCGACCTCAAGCAGTTCTGCGAGCTGTTCGAGCCGCTGTTTGCCGCCTCCAGCGACGAGGCGCGCCGCCAGGCCGCTGCCGCGCTCGCCAGAAGCCCCAATGTCCCCCCGTCCGTCGCGCTGCAGATCGGCAGCGCCCCCATCGCCATCGCCGCGCTGTTCCTCACGCGCGCCATGGCGATCGACGAGCGCGTTCTCCTCGACATCATCCGCAACCAGAGCCCCGCCCATGCCAATACCATCGCGCGCCGCGACAAGCTGAGCGTGCGCGTCGTCGATGCCCTTGTCGAACGGCGCGACAGTGCGCCCGGCCGCGACGCGTCCGCCAGACCGGCCGAAACGCCGGAAACGGACGTCACGAGAACCGAAACCCTTCTGACCGAAACCCTTACAACAGAAGCTCGGGCCGAGGCTGCGGCCACCGCGACGCGGGAGCGCGAGGAGCGGCTGCGGGCCGAGCTGAAAGCGCTTACCCGGACCGTCGGCCAGCCCTTGCAGGCGCCGGCCGCCCCGCCCCGCCGTGCGCTCCTGTCGCTCGATGCCACGCATGAGGCGCTGCTCGTGCGCTTCTCGCGCTCGGGCGAGGTCAATCTTTTCGCCGCCACCCTGTCGCATGCGCTCGATTGCTCCGCCGTGTTCGGGGAGCGCCTCGTGCTCGACGTCTCCGGCTGGCAGCTGGCCGTCACCCTGTCGGCGCTCGGCACCGAGCGGGCGGAGATGGTGCGCATGCTGACCAGGCTCTATCCCTATCTGTCCGAAAGAAGCGGTGCGGCGACGCGCTGCGACGCGCTGCTCGACGGCATCGACCCGCTGGAGGCGCGCAACCGCGTCGAAGGCTGGATCGCCGCGGACGCCGCGCGCCGCGACGGTGGACAGCGCCATGCCCCGGTGCTCGGCCCGGAGCGCGCCGAAGATCCGCGCCAGCCCACGACCTACCCGTCCCCCGCCAACCAGACGCAGCAGGTCGTCTCCACCTTCTACCGCCGCACGCTCCATCGCGGCGCGCGCTGACGCAAGCGTCAGGGCTCAGGGATCGGCTTCAGGAATCGGGCTGGCTGGTTTCGAAGAGATCGGAGACATCGGACGTCTCCAGCTCCACCACCCAGCAGTCGGGATCGAACCGGATCTCGCGCGCGAGGGCCGCGTCGATGGCCTCCGGATCGGCCGAGGACAGCCGGCGCTCGAACAGCCGGCCGCCCTCCTCCTGCTCCGTCACGAGGCTTTGCGGGGCCGGGCCGAACAGGGTCTCGACCCCGTCGCGGGCGCGCTGGCGGAGGAAGATCGCGCCGGCCGCCTGGGCCCCCTTGCGCAGCACCGCCGCGGTGTCGCCACGCGAAAACACGCGGCGGGTGATGGCGGAAACGAAGATGTCGGAGCGAAGGCGCATGGCCCTTCCTACAGCGGTCGCGCAACGGCGTCTATCGCTGCCGTGTCAGGCGCTTGAGGCCGGTCTCTTCACCGGACACGCGAAATCCCTGCCGGGTTGAGTCCGGAAGCCCCGGCAAACCGCGGCAATCCCTGCCTTTTTCGAAAGAGTCCGAGGCTCAGATCGCCCCGATTTCCTTCATCTTCAGCAGAAGCGCCTGGCTCGGCTCGCCGGTCTCCGGCAGGCGATAGTGCTTTTCGAAATGTCGGATCGCGAGACGCGTCTGGTCGCCCACCACGCCGTCGATCGAGACGTCGGTATAAGCGAGATTGGCAAGCCCCCGCTGGATCGCCATGACCATGCCGGAGCCCTGCCCCGCGGTCGGCGCGGTGCGCACCGGCGCCGGCTCGGCGGAGGCCGTTTCGGTCGCTTTGACGGGGGCTTTGACGGGGGCCGGCTTCGGCTTCACTTCCGCGCCGCCTTCCGCCGCCCGGATCGCGGCGGCGATCGGGTCGATCTCGACCGTTCCGCCGTCTGCCGATTTTTGCGCGGGCGGAATGGCCGTCGGGCGCTGTGCCGGCGTGATGGTGGCGATATCCGATCCGGCTGATCCTGATCCGCGCAGCGCGGCCAGCAGGCTTGCGCTGACGACGCCGGTCTGTGGGCGGCCCTTGGCCTGTTCGAAGCGGCGGATGGCGGCCGTGGTCTTCGGGCCGAGACGACCGTCGGCCTCGCCGTCGTAAAAGCCGTGGCGGGCAAGCTCCGCCTGCACGGCACGCACGAGGCCCGCCGGGTCGAGGTCCGTCTCCGGCTGGGACTGGGCCTCCGGCTCGCCGGGCAAGGTCGCCAGCGTGTCGTGCGCGGGGACGCTCGCGGTGCGCTCGCCGGTCGGAGCCGTCTCGGACGGCATCTGCCCCGGTTCGGCCGCGGCCGTCTGCGGATCGCCCGCGCCACCCTCGCCTTCCCGCCGGATGACGAAGGTCGTGACCTTGCTCGGGTCCGGCACATCCTGCGGGTCGCTCAGCGAAACGCGCGCGGGGTCCGGATGGGTGAAGGGCAGCCGGGTGCGCAGCAGCGGCGACGGATGGTGGCTCGGCTGGTACCAGAGCGCATTGGCGGCGACGAAACCGAACACGACGGCAAAGGCCGCGCCGCCGCCGAAGATGGCGGGATTGCGCAGCGCAAGGCCGAGCAGGCCGGAGGCCGCCCGCAGCACGATGTTGGGCCGCGACGATCCCTTGCGCTTCAGCGCGGTCGCGCCTTTGGCGCCCGTCCTGGCCTTGGTGGTGGGGGTTTTGCGCCGGTCAGGCTGTTTTCGCGTAGGCTTCGCCATCGGTCGCACCTCCTTTCTCGACGCCGCGCGTCTCGGCATCGGTGGTCCCGGGCGTTGCGCCCGCCTCTGTCCGGCGCGGGTCCTGGGCCTTCAGGCGCGGCGGAAATTCGGCGATGGCCTCGCCACCGTCGGCCTGATCGACATCGCGGATGCCGGAGCCGTCGAGCGGCAGGCTGATCCGGATCGCCGTGCCTTCGCGCACGCGGCTCGAAATGTCGAAACCGCCGCCATGCAGCGCCACCAGCCCCTTGACGAGCGCCAGCCCGAGGCCGGTGCCCTCATAGGCGCGGGTATATTCGTTCTCGACCTGCATGAAGGCCTGGCCGAGATGCGCGAGCTTCTCGGCGGGAATGCCGATGCCGGTGTCGCTGACGGTCAGCCGCAGATCGGCGCCCACCACCTCGGCATCGATGGTGACGATGCCGCCGGCGTCGGTGAACTTGATGGCGTTGCCGACGAGGTTGATGAGGATCTGCTGCACGGCGCGGCGGTCGGCATGGACCTCGCCGACGCCGCGCAGGATGCGGCTTGCCAGCTTCACGCCCTTGGCCTCGGCCTGCAGGCCCAGCATCGCCTCGCAGGCGGAGACGGCATCGGCCACGACGAAGGGCTCGGCGATCAGCTCGTAACGGCCGGCCTCGATCTTGCTCATGTCCAGCATCGTGTTGACGACGGAGAGCAGATGCGCGCCCGACTGGTTGATCAGGGCGACATATTCGCGCTGGCGATCGTTTTCCAGCCGGCCGAAATATTCACCGGAAAGGATATCGGAAAAGCCGAGAATGGCATTGAGCGGCGTGCGCAGCTCGTGGCTGACGGCGGCAAGGAACCGGCTTTTCGCCTCGTTGGCGCTTTCCGCGGCCTGCGCCTTGGAGGCAGCATCGGCCTTCAGCGCGACTTCGGCCGAGATATCGCGCGACTGGACGAGAATGCCCGACAGGACGCCGTTGTCGACGATGGCCGCCAGTTCGCAGCGGACATGCAGCAGTTGTGCGCCGCCTTCGGTCATCGAGCCGCGCTCGAGCCGCAGCTCGACCGTTTCGCTGCCGGCGCCGAGCCGGATGGCGTCGATGGCGCGCAGGAAGGCGATGCGGTCGGAGACGTGGATCTGCTCGATGAAGCCGCGGCCCGTGGGGTCGCGCATCCAGGCGAGGAAGGCGGACGCATCGCGGCCGTGCACGGCAGTGACCGAGCCGCGCAGATCGTGCAGCGTCACGAGGCCGGCGAAGAGATCATAGGCGGGCGCGGCATCCGCCGTCGGCAGAGGTGCCGGCAAAACGGTCGCAGGGGCGCGGCCGGCAAGGCCGACGGCGCAGAGACCGCCGACCAGCGTCAGCGCGCCGACGAGACCGGCACCGACCGGCAGCGCCAGCGACAGCGGCAGAACGGCGGCCAGCGCCAGCGGCGCGACGGGAAAGGCGATGAGGGCGGAGGCGGCGACGGTGCGCAGCGCCGAGAGTTCGCGGGCCGTCGGTGCCGGACGCGGCAACCAGAGCCTGGCGGCATCGTCCACGCGGGACGCAAACCTTCCAGCGATGTTCCGCACAATTGTCACGCCCGACCCTGCATTTTTTGTTGCCCGGAACATCCTGCCCCGGTCTCATGAGGTGCCGCGGCGATCGTTTCGCGTCGCTCCCGAAGGGGCGCTGGCGATCGCTGTCGGCATGGGGCGAATGTCTCACCGGCGGCTTAATGAAACTCTAAGTGAGACGGCTCGACGTGTTGCAAAACGGCTTCACCGGCCTTCCGGAGCCCGAATCGGACGCCCTTCGTTTGTTGTGGTTAACGTCGCGTAACCGTTGAAATATTGGTGTTTTTCGAGTTAATTTAACGCCTGTGGCAGGAGACGCCGCTGCGGGAGGCCGCATTTGCAGGGGCTTTGGACCAAGCCCCGCCTTGACCCTTAACGGAATTGGCTCAAATGCCCCTCAAATGCGTGTCAAAAGCAGATCGATCGAATTTTATGAAACATCGCTTCAAATACAGGTCTCGTTTTCAAGGCCGTGTTGGAAGAGGCGCACTAGATTGATGTTCAGCCGCCCTGCACCCTGTCATTGGGCACCGCGTCATCGGGACCGTCGAGAGACACCAGTGAGGGAGATGCGAACAGGGCGCGCGGGACAGGTGCGTAAACGTCAAGAACGGGGTCGACCATGTGGTTTCTGATCAAGGCAGCATTCTGGTTTTCGCTGGTGCTCGTGCTGCTGCCGATCTTCGGCACGGAGGACGCGGCGCAGACGACGCCGCAGACGACCGCCGGCGTCGATATCGGCGACACGGTGTCGGCCGCGAGCCAGGCGATCGGCTATATCAGCGCCATCTGCTCCGAGAAGCCGGATGTCTGCGTCAAGGGTGCCGAGACCTTCAACGCGCTCGGCCACCGCGCCAAGGATGGCGCCCGCATCGCCTATCAGCTGCTCGAAACCCAGTTTGCCGATGAGACGACCGCGCAGGCCGGCGCCGCTTCGGGCGACGCCGTGACCACCGGAACCGTGCCGGCCGCCCGCAAGGGCGCGCTTGAACAGGCGCTTCCCGTTGCCACCGCGCCGGCTGCGTCCGCGCCGCAGACGCCGGAAGAGGTCATTCGCGCCAGCGAGCAGGCCAATGAGGATCTCGGCTTCACCCGCATTCCCGTTCCGGAAAAGCGCATCCCGCCGAAGCCGCATCGCGCGTCCTGAGCCGAGGCGCCAGGCCTGCAAAAGAGGCTTGCAAAGGAGGCCGCAAAGGCCGTTTCGCGCGCCGCGTCCCGGCTTCTCAAGCCGCTTGCGATCCCTTATAGAGACGGCATGACCGATGCCGCCGCCTTCACGCCGACGCCCCTTTCCGACATTCTCGAGAATTGCGCCTATCTCGACGACTGGCAGGACAGGATGAGCTATGTCATCGAACTCGGCCGCACCCTGCCCGTCCTGCCGGAGGACAAGCGCACGGCGGAGAACAAGGTGCAGGGCTGCGCGAGCCAGGTCTGGCTCGTGACCCACGCGGCAGACGGCGGCGATCCGGTGTTGACCTTCGAGGGGGAGTCCGACGCCCATATCGTGCGCGGCCTCGTCGCCATCGTGCTCTCGATCTTCTCCGGCAAGACGGCCTCCGAGATCGTCAGGACGGATGCGCTCGACCTCTTCGGAAAGATGGGCCTCATCGAATTCCTCACCGCCCAGCGCGCCAACGGCCTGCGCTCGATGGTCAAACGCATCCAGGACCAGGCGGCGCTTCGCCTGAGGGGTTGACCGGGGTCTGTCGCTGGTTTGTCGGTGGCCAGGTCTCTGGGCTGCGGACAGGTCACGTTTTCTAACCTGACGGACGGCCGGTCGCTGGCGCCCGGCGCAAGGCCGGAATGACGCAGGGGTGGGGCCTGTTCTCCGCCTTGCCGCTCCTGGCTCTCGGGTGTCGCCTCGCGCCTCACAGCGTCCGGCTCACCCCTCACGGCTCACGGCTCACAACTCACTCCTCACCCCTTCCCTCCATGTCCGGGCGAAACCCTTCCGCGCCCCAGGCGCGGGTGCGGCGGGTCGGCGGGGGCGGTGGGGCGTAGTGGCGGGCGAGGGCCATGAGGGCGGCGCGGAGCAGGAGTTTGGCCGAGCGCGCCGGCCACTGGCGTTCCCGCTCCACCGTTTCCAGCCCCTTTTCGAAGCCGCAGACGTCGATGGCGACGCCGCAGAGTTCCGGGCCGATGGCTTCCATGGCGCGGGCCACGCGGGTGCGCGCGGCGATCGCGCTGTCGGCGATCTCGCCGCCACCACTGCTGCCCTTCGTGCGCGTCGACAGGCGCGGCTCGTAGGCCATGGTCAGGCGTGGCTGGAGCTGCGCGCGGGTGAAGTCGCGGTGCAGGCGCTGCCCGGCCTCCAGCGCTTCCGGCGGCAAAAAGGGCCGGCCGGATTTGTCCCTCAGCCGACCGATGGGCGCGAGCGGCGATTCGGCGAGATTGATGTGCACCGTCTGCCGGCCGGCCGCGGTCTCCAGCGTGGCGGAAGCGATCTGCCGGTGCTGGCCGGCATAGGCGTCGTCCGGATCCGACAGAGCCCGCTTGAGGAAGCCAACGGCGGGGGGCAGGAGCCGGTAGAGGCCGGCCGCATCCGGGCCCGAGACGAGACCGAGGGACAGGGCGCTGCGCAAGACGGCCGACGGCACCGTGCGTTTCGCGCCGTCCGGCCGGGTGACGACGCGGTCTGCGCCCTCCTCCGCGACGGAGAAAGACGCGCTCGCCAGATCGGCCGCGTCCGGAGCGCCCGCCGGCTCCGGGCTGCCCCGACGGCCGCCGAGCAGATGTCGGACGAGCCGGACGAGGCCGGCGCGGGTGTCGGGAGTGGCGGGGGTGGCGGGGGCCTCGCGATCCTGCGCAGAGGCGGGATGGCCGCGCGTCATGGTGCGACACCCTGCTCGACGGCTGCGGCCGGCGGGAAGACGGCGCCGATGATGCGCTCGATGGCGGAGACGAAGTCGTCGAAATCGGCCGCGTCGCGCCGGTCCTCGACCACATGGCAGGAATAGCTGACGGTGGAGCGATCCCGACCGAAGGCGATGCCGATATCGGTGAGCGTCACCTGCAGCACGACATGGCTGACATACATGGCGATCTGGCGGACATGCACCATCATGCGCCGACGGTCTCGGCGCAATTGCGGACGGTCGCCGACCATCATGGTCAGCTCCTCGACCACCTCCGCCACCATGCGGCAGCGAGCCTGCGCCAGCGGATCGGGCGCGCCGAGATCGGGAACCTCGGAAATGCGGGAGGTCGGGACCGGAGGCTCCGACGTCCCCGGGGCAACATCCGGCGCGACATCCGGCCCACCGGCAAAGATCGACTTGCATTCGGGCGCGCGGGCCGGCGGGAGCGTGCGGCAAGAGACCGCGCGGAGCGACACGATCGGCGCGGGCGGGAGACTCGCTGGGAAGCCGGGCGGGAGGCCGAGGCCGAGCCCGAGCCCGGACCCGAAGGTGGGCGGGAGGCTCGCGAGGACGAACGGCTTGAAATCAAGGCCTTGGGCAGCATGAGGCATGGTCATCGCAGGTCTCCGTTATAGGAATAATTTCACATATCCTATGTCGAAGATGAAACGAGCGCTACAACCCGGCCGCAACTTTCTGTTGAATTACAGAGACTTTCCGATAGGTCTCTGAATCATATAGGCATTTTTTCCTTATTCAAGGACGCGAATATTCTTGACTTCGAATGAACATGAAAAAGCCGGGTCGGAAAGGATCCGGCCCGGCGTGCGTGAGAGACGTGACGGCAATTCCCGTCCGTCTTCCGGCCCTGAGGAAGGCCTTATTTGGCGGCGCGCTTGCGGCGCTGGCCGAGGCCCATTTCGCGGGCGAGGCGCGAGCGCGCTTCGGCATAGGCCGGGGCGACCATCGGATAATCCTGCGGCAGTTCCCACTTCTCGCGATAGTCTTCCGGCGACAGCGCGTGGTGGGTCATCAGGTGGCGCTTCAGCGACTTGAAGTTTCCACCGCATTCCAGGCAGGTGATCTGGCCGTCCTGCACCGACTTGCGCACGGAAACGGCCGGCTTCGGCTTTTCGACGGCAGCGGCGACCGGAGCCGGCGCGCCGGTGTTGTTCAGCGCATTGTGCACGTCGCCGATGAGGGTCGACAGTTCCGAAACCGGAACGACATGATTGCTGACATAGGCGGCGACGATTTCGGCGGTCAGTTCCACCAGCAGCTCGTTGCCGTGTCCTGCAGAGCCCTGACCGGCGTGGCTTGTGTGACTATGGCCGGCGTGGTTGTTTGCCGTCGCGCTCTGTCCTGCCATCTGTTCGCTCATTTTGTTCTCCTTTCGGGCGATATCTCGTTTCGCCCACGGATCCGCAGGCACTGGCTGAAAGCATCAATGCTCCATGGAGACGCCATCGATTCCGGCGCAAGCCGGGGCGATGGCATCAGAAGGGAACGACCGAGTTACTTGCTTGAAGCTTTTGCATTCCCCGTCGCGTAACTTGACAAAACCTCGGAATGACAACCCAATTCTGTCGATTTATTGTCGCGGCGGTACCGTGCAGTATTTTCAGTCTCAGACACTTTGCTGATACTCGAATAACATTCACCCCAAAAATGTCAAACACGTTTTTCAATAGTCGCAAGACTTGACGACAGAAATCCGTCCCGGCATCGCAGTTACCGGAAGCAATCACCGTATATCTGTACGCTTTTATCTATCAAGGCGGGCAAGCTGCGGTCAGTTCTGCCCGTCCACCTTGAGCAAGGGCGGAAATTTTCTGCAACCAGGGATTCCCGCAGCGATTCGTCGGCTGCATATAAGCAGCGGATACTATGCAGGGTCGTGGTCTGCCGTTGGAATCCCGGCTTTGTTTGGCCGATCGGCGTTCCTATATGAAGCGCAGTGTGAAGATGAGGAGCACGATATGAGCGAACATCACCCGAATGCCGCCGCCGAGCCTGCGAACCCCGGGCTGAAGGTCGTGAAGAGCGATGCGGAATGGCGCGAACAGCTGACGCCGGACCAGTATCGCGTCACGCGCCAGCACGGAACGGAGCGCGCCTTTTCCAGCCCGGACTTCGCGCTCGGCAAGCCCGGCACCTATCGCTGCGTGTGTTGCGGCAAGGCGCTTTACGATGCCCGCACGAAGTTCGATTCCGGCACCGGCTGGCCGAGCTTCTTCCAGCCGCTGGCGCCGGACGCTGTGACGCAGGTGACGGACCGCTCCTACGGCATGACGCGGACGGAGGTGAAATGCGCCGATTGCGACGCGCATCTCGGCCATGTCTTCCCCGACGGCCCGGCCCCGACCGGCCTGCGCTACTGCATGAACGGCGTGGCGCTGACCTTCGAGCCGGCCTGAGACACGGTCTGAGACCCGGCTAAGCGGAAAAACGGAGCGGCGCGTTACAGGGCGCCGTTGCCGATGACGGAAAAGACGGCCGAGAAATGCACCGCCGCCGCGGTGACGACGAAACCGTGCCAGATGGCGTTCTGGAAGCGCAGCCGCTCCCAGACATGGAAGATCACGCCGGCGGAATAGATCACGCCGCCTGCCAGGATGAGCAACATGGTGGCACCGTCGAGCGTGGCGAGCAGCGGCCCGACGGCGAGCACGCCGCTCCAGCCCATGGCAAGGTAGAGCACGATCGCCAGCCTGTCATAGCGGCCGGGGAAGACGCATTTCAGCGCGACGCCCAAGGCGGCGATCATCCAGATGCCGACGAGCATGACGGCCAGAAACGGATCGTTCCAGCCGCTCTGCAGGAAGGGGGTGTAGGTGGCGGCGATCAGGATGAAGATCGAGGAATGATCGAACCGGCGCAGCAGCCATTTGGTGCGCGAGACCGGCCACATATTGTAGACGAAGGAGATCGACAGGGTGGCGACGAGGCCGGCGCCGTAGATCGCCGCCGCCGCGATCTGTCCGGCCGTGCTCGCCGCACTGGCATGGACCAGCAGGATTGTGACGCCAATGAGCGCGCAGGCAAGACCGATGCCATGAACGATGCCGTCCGCGATCATCTCGCTGCGGTCGTAGTTCCACTTGATGCCTTGGATCTCCACGCGTGCTTCGTCTCCAGATCGTTTCGAGGATGAGGCTACGCAACCGCTGCCCGTTTGGCGAGCCCCTGCGCGGCGCGCGGCCGTCACTTTCGGTGACGGTTCGATTATCGGTGCCGATGCGGGCGGGAGCATGGCGGAGACCGTGTCCGATGGCGAGATCGGGGAGGACATTGTCAACGGAGCCTAGACGATCCATCGCCGTTCCCGAGGATTTCGCGCGGCGGGCAAGAGGTGCATAGTCGGCCCGACCGAACGGGAACCCTGCCATGGACACTCTGCGCCGACGCCGCCTGCTGCACATGACAGGGCTCGCGCTCACCCTGCCCGGCGCCTTTCCCTCCTTTCCCGCTGGAGCGACCGAGATGACCCCTTCCATGACTGCGCGCGGCTCTTCCGCCGACCATCCCCCTGGGCCCGAACATCCGCTCGCCATGCCGGCCTTCGTCGATCATGCCCGGCTGGTGGTGCGCGACCTGCCGCTCGTTTCCTCCTGGTATCAAAGGGTCATGGGGCTGAGCGTGATCGAGCGGCGGCCAAGCGGCGAGACGCTCGGCGTCGGCGGCCGGCCGCTGCTCACGCTCACCACGTCGAGCCAGGCGGCCATGGCGCCGCGCAATGCGCCGGGCCTGTTCCACACGGCCTTTCTCGTGCCGGACCGGGCAGCGCTCGCCCGCTGGCTCGCCCATGCCGCGGGCCATCAGGTGGCATTGCAGGGCGCGTCCGACCATCTGGTCTCCGAGGCGATCTATCTCGCCGATCCCGAGGGCAACGGCATCGAGGTCTATCGCGACCGGCCCCGTGCCGACTGGACCACCCTGCCCGACGGCATGGTGAAGATGGCGACGCTGCCGCTCGACCTGCAGGCGCTCTACGACGAGGGCGTGAGCCTTTCCCGGGGAGAGACCGCCTGGGGCGGAATGGATGCGGGAACGGCGCTCGGCCATCTCCATCTGCAGGTGTCGGATCTGCCGCAGGCGAACGGCTTCTTCCGCGATGTGCTGGGGCTCGACATCGTCTCGACCTATCCCGGCGCGAGCTTCTTTTCGACCGGCCGCTACCACCATCACCTCGCCGCCAATATCTGGAACACGCGCAACGCGCCGCGCCGCACCACGGATATGACCGGGCTCGGCACCTATGCGCTGCGCTTCAACGACGCCTCCGCGCTTCAGACGGCGCTTGGAGCCCTCGACCGGCTGGAAATCCCCACCCGCCGCGATGGCGACACCGTCTCCCTCACCGACCCCTTCGGCATCGGCCTGACTCTGGCGCTTTAAACCCCTGTCAGCCGGCGCGCCGGATGACGAGGCCTGTGAGGCGGAGCGCGATCGGGCGGACGAGGAGCACGCTGACGAAGGCGGCGGGCATGGCGATGGCGTAGGCTGCGAGAACGCGGCGCGGCAGACCGCCATCGATGCCGCTATTGGCGGCGACGATGATCCAGCACATGATGAAGGCCATGATGCCCGCCATGAAGAAGGCGAAGACATAGGGCGTGAGGGTCGGCGACAATCCAGCTCTTGGCCCGGCTTTTGGCCCGGCTCTTGGCCCGGCTGTTGGCGACGCGAGCTGTGATTTGGGGGGTGTCGCGGTGGGCATGATGGCTCCTGTCCTTGCGGTTGTCTGAAACGGTGCGACACCTTCCTACGCTTGAAGACGATCCTTGATTAGAGGCTTGCACGCACGAATAATCTGAAGCAAAACTTTCGAATGGCCGGGATCGAAGGAGCGCTCAGCTATGGATAGCCTTCGCGGCATCGAGAGTTTCGTGCGCAGCGTCGAGATGGGCAGCATTGCCGCCGCCGCCCGGCTGCTCGGCATCAGCCCTGCCGCCGCCAGCCAGAACATCGCCCGGCTGGAGCGCGATCTCGGCGTGCGCCTGCTGCAGCGCACGACCCGCCGGCTGGGGCTGACGGACAGCGGCGAGGTCTATTTCGAGCGGGTGCGCCATGTGGTGCACGAACTGGAGGCGGCCGCCACCGCCGTCTCCGCGCTCAACGACCTGCCGCGCGGCCGGCTCACCATCTCCGCCTCCGTCGCCTTCGGGCGCCATGTCATCGCGCCGCTCATTCCCGGCTTTGCCAGCCTTTATCCGCAGCTCTCCGTCGAGCTCGTCATCACCGACCGGGCCATCGATCACATTGCGGAAGGCATCGACATCAGCGTGCGGTTCGCCGAACAGCTGGAGCCGTCGCTGATCGCCCGCCGGCTCGTCACCGTGCCGATGATCATCTGTGCCGCGCCCGACTATCTCGCCCGGAGCGGCCATCCGCAGAGGCCGGAGGATCTGGTGCATCATGATTGCCTGCTCTACCGGCTGGCGACCGATGGCCGCCTGTTCCGCTGGACGTTCCTGCGCGACGGCACGCTCTACGAGCCCGACATCCAGGCGCGGATCATCAGCAACGATATCGACACGCTGACCACGATGGTGCTGGCCGGCGCCGGCATCGCCCGCCTCGGCGCCTTCATCGCCGACGATCTCATCGACAAGGGGCTGGTGGTGCCGCTGTTCGGAAACGACGCGGCGCATACGCCGTTCACCTTCCATGCCTGCATGCTCGACCGCCACAGCGCCACACCGAAAATCCGCGCCTTCATCGATTATGCGGTGGCGGCCCTGTCGTCGCGCTGGCGCGCTGCTGATTGAGGCGACGTGTCCCGCGCTTTGCCGCTTGAATGCACCGGCTGCGGCATCTATGTCCGGAGCACCCCCGAGCCTGTTCGGGTGAGCATGTCCGGGGCGGAGCCTGTCGCTTTGCCACGGACGATGCGGCCAATCGAAACGATGGCGCTGGTCCCCGAACCGGACAGCGCTCTGCCCCCCGGAGATCGCATTGTCCGACAAGACCCCCGTCTTTTCCGCCCTGCCCGCCGCACCCGTCGCGGCCAGAAAGCCGCTGAGCGACACCCGCCACGGCATCACGCGCACCGACGACTATGCCTGGCTGCGCGCCGACAACTGGCAGCAGATGTTCCGGGACACGTCCATTCTCGATCCCGAAATCCGCGCGCATCTGGAGGCCGAGAACGCCTATATGAAGGCGGCGATGGCGGATACCGAGGCGCTGCAGAAGACGCTGTTTGCCGAGATGAAGGGCCGCATCAAGGAGGACGACAGTTCCGTGCCGATGAAGGACGGACCGTTCGCCTATGGCACGTCCTTCGTCACCGGCGGCGAGCAGCCGCGCTATTTCCGCGAACCGCGCGCGGGCGGCGACCGCGTCGTGCTGCTCGACGGCGACAGGGAGGCCGCCGGCAAGGATTATTTCCGCCTGTCCGGCATCGACCACTGCACCGACCATTCGCTCGGCATCTGGGGCTATGACGACAAGGGGTCGGAATATTTCACGCTGCGCATCCGCGATCTCTCGACCGGGGCCGACCTCGAAGACGTGATCGACAACACCGGCGGCGGCGGCGCCTGGGCGCCGGACGGCCGCAGCTTCTTCTACACCGTGCTCGACGAGAACCATCGTCCGTCAAAAATCTTCCACCATGTCATCGGCACGCCGCAGGCGGACGACCGGCTGGTCTACGAGGAAGAGGATGCCGGCTTCTTCATGGGCGTCGGCGCCTCGATGCTGGACGACGTCATCTATATCGACATCCACGACCACGAGACGAGCGAATATCTGCTGATCCCGACCTCGGACCTGCAGGCCGAACCCAAGCTGGTCGCCGCGCGCGAGACCGGGCTCGAATATTCCCTGACCGAAGGCGGCGACGTCTTCTACATCCTGACGAATGCCGACGGCGCCAAGGATTTCAAGATCATGGAAACGCCGTTCGACAGGCCGGAGCGGGAAAACTGGCGCGAGGTGGTGCCGCATACGCCGGGCCGGCTGATCCTCAACCACATGGCCTTTGCCCGCCACCTCGTCTGGCTGGAGCGCGAAAACGGCCTGCCGCAGATCAAGATCCGCGACCGGCGCACAGGCGAGGAACACGCGATCGCCTTTGCCGAAGAGGCCTTCTCGCTCGGCCTGTCCGGTGCCGGCGAATACGACACCGACGTCATCCGCTTTTCCTATTCCTCGATGACGACGCCGAGCCAGCTTTACGACTACGACATGACGACGCGCGAGCGCACGCTTCTGAAGACGCAGGAGGTGCCCTCGGGTCACGATCCGGACGACTATGTGACGCGCCGGGTGTTTGCGCCCTCGCATGACGGCGCCTCCGTGCCGGTGACGCTGCTCTACCGCCGCGATACCCCGCTCGACGGCTCCGCGCCCTGCCTGCTCTATGGCTACGGCGCCTATGGCATTTCCATTCCCGCCTCGTTCAACACCAATTGCCTGTCGCTGGTCGATCGCGGCTTCGTCTATGCCATCGCCCATATCCGCGGCGGCAAGGACAAGGGCTTTGCCTGGTACGAAGACGGCAAGATGGAGAAGAAGACCAACACGTTCAAGGACTTCATCGCCGCGGCCGATTATCTGAATCAGGAACGCTTCACGTCTTACGCAAACATCGTCGCCGAGGGCGGATCGGCCGGCGGCATGCTGATGGGCGCGATCGCCAACATGGCGCCGGAAAAGTTCGGCGGCATCATCGCGGCCGTGCCCTTCGTGGACGTGCTCAACACCATGCTCGACGACACCCTGCCGCTGACCCCGCCGGAATGGCCGGAATGGGGCAACCCGATCGACGACGAAGCGGCCTACCACCACATCGCCGGCTATTCGCCCTATGACAATGTGGACGCGAAGCCCTATCCCGCGCTGCTGGCCCTCTCCGGCCTCACCGACCCGCGCGTGACCTATTGGGAACCGACCAAATGGGTGGCGAAGCTGCGCGAAAAGGCCACCGGCGACCAGCCGATCCTGCTGAAGACCAATATGGGCGCCGGCCACGGCGGCGCCTCCGGCCGCTTCCAGCGACTGGAGGAGATCGCCTTCGAATATGCCTTCGCGATCAAGGTGGCCCGGAAGATGTGACGGGACGCGGAAGACGGGACCTCGTCCCGCCTTCTGACGCCTGCCTCCCGAATCTCGCCTTCTCATGAACATGGGCTGTCTCGAAAACAGGCCGTCGCGCCCTATCATTAGGGCTGTGGCGGCGATCATTCCGGTCGGTCCGGTTCGGGGGGTCTCATGCTCAGGTCGAAACGTCTCTGGCAGGTGGTGCGGCTGTCGCGGCGGCTTTGGGTGCGGGCGACGCTCTATTGCCTGGCCGGGGTCGCGACCGCGCTCGTCGCCATCCTGCTCGGGCCGTTCATTCCGGAAGAGATGACGAAGGCCTTCGGGGCGGATGCGGTCGATCCGATCCTCAGCATCATCGCCTCCAGCATGCTTGCCGTCACCACCTTCTCGCTCTCGACGCTGGTGGCCGCGACCTCGGCGGCCGCGAGCAGCGCGACGCCGCGGGCGACCAGCCTGCTGCTCGAGGACACCACCGCGCAGCGGGCCCTCTCGACCTTTCTCGGCACCTTCCTGTTTTCGCTGGTCGGGCTGATCGCGCTGCATGCCGGGCTCTATGGCGGCGGCGGGCGGCTGGTGCTGTTCATCGTCACGCTCGGCGTCATCGCCGTGATCGTGCTGACGCTGCTGCGCTGGATCGACCATCTCTCGACGCTCGGCCGGGTCGGCGAGACCATCGACCGGGTAAAGACGGCGGCGATGACCGGCATGCGCGACCATCTGGAAGATCCGCTTCTCGGCGGCGCGCCCGCAGGCGTCACGCCGCCCGGCGCCGTGCCGGTCTCGCCCGACAAGGTCGGCTATCTCCAGCATATCGACATGCCGCACTTGCAGGCGCTCTGCGAGGCGCGCGATCTCGACCTCTATCTCACCGCGCGGGCCGGCGCCTTCTGCGCGCCGGGCACGCCGATGCTGTTCGTGCGGGCCCGCGCGGGCGCCAATCCGGACGAGACGGCGAAGCAGGCCATTCTCGACGCGCTGACCATCGGCCCGCGCCGCACCTTCGAGCAGGATCCGCGCTTCGGCCTGATCGTGCTGGCCGAGATCGCCTCGCGCGCCCTCTCGCCGGCCGTCAACGATCCGGGAACGGCGATCGACGTGATGACGACGATGGTCGAGGTGCTGGCCGTGGAACCGCGCGCCGACCATCTGCGCGCGGCGCCGGACTTTCCGCGCGTACACGTCTCTCCGGTCACGCTTCGGGACATGTTCGAGGATGCCTTCCTGCCGATTGCCCGCGACGGCGCCGAGAACCCCGACATCGCCATCCGCCTGCAGAAGAGCCTGCGCGCGCTCGCCAACCTGCCCGGCGGACGCCTGCACACCATTGCCCGCGAGATGGCGGAGGCATGCCTGGCGCGCGCACTGGAAAGCCTCGCCTTCGAGCCGGATCGCGCACGGCTGAAGCGGGAGGCGTTCGCGGCGGTCTGACCCGCGTTCCCGCCCGGCCATAGCGCCGGACCCGGTCCGCCTCTGCAAGCCTCGCGCAGGTCCTGTCCTTTAGGCCATCCTCATACACAGGAAGGATCGCGCCATGAAGATCGCCGACAGCCCCATCACGCCCTACAGGACCCCTTTGAACCGGCCGAGCGCGGGTTTCGACCCGAGCCAGATCGACGCCGCCTTTTCCGGCGGGCAACCGGGTGCGATGAACCGCGATGCGGCCGGCGGCGCGGGCCGCTCCGGCGCCGGCGACGACATCGCGGCCGTTATTGCGACCGATCCCACGGTCAGCCTCTCCGCCGCCTTCTGGGCGATCAATGCGGAGAAGCGGACGGCGCGGGCCGAAGACGACAGGAAGGCCGTGCAGGCGGTTGCCGATCGCGCTGCGGACAAGGCCGAAACGCGAAACGCCTTTCTGGACTGGGCGGGAAAATCGCTTGCCGAGACGATCCGGGCGCAGGTCCTGGAAAAGCACGGACAGACGGAGGGGAGCCTCGCCCAGATGGATCCCGAGGCGCGCAAGGCGATCGAGCAGGAGATTGCGGATGCGATCAAGCGGCAGGCCGGTCTTGACGTCGACGAGACGAGCGCGTTGGCGCAGGTGGCATTGCCGGCCCAATCCCAGGCTGCAGCCATACCTGTAACCCGGCCTGACCGCGCGGACTGACCGCCCTTTCATGCCGCCGCCCCGCACCCTATCTAGAGGGCCCGGTCCTGCGACCGGACGATCAGGATTGCGGAACACAGCGGAGGCGACGATGGAGGCGATGATGAGGACCGAGGCCGGCACGCCGCCCATACCCTTCGACAACAGCTATGCCCGGCTGCCGGAGAGTTTCTTCACCGCCGTCGATCCGACGCCGGTCGAGGCCCCGGTGCTGATCCGTTTCAACCGGGCGCTGGCGCAGGAGCTCGGGCTCGATGTCGCGGCGCTGGAGGCCGAGGGTGCGGCGATCTTTTCGGGAAATGCGCATCTGCCCGGCGCGCAGCCGCTGGCCATGGCCTATTCCGGCCACCAGTTCGGCGGCTTCAACCCGCAGCTCGGCGATGGCCGGGCCATTCTGCTCGGCGAGGTCGTGGACATCCACGGCCGGCGCCGCGATATCCAGCTGAAAGGGGCGGGCCCCACCCCCTATTCGCGCCGGGGCGATGGGCGCGCGGCACTCGGGCCGGTGCTGCGGGAATATATCGTCAGCGAGGCCATGCATGCGCTCGGCCTGCCGACCACGCGGGCACTGGCCGCCGTCGTCACCGGCGAGCCGGTCTATCGCGAGACCGTGCAGCCCGGCGCCGTGCTGACGCGGGTGGCGGCCAGCCATATCCGGGTGGGAACCTTCCAGTTCCACGCCGCGCGCGACGACCAGGCCGGGGTGAAGCGGCTCGCCGACTACGCCATTGCGCGGCACTATCCGGACAGTGCGGACACGCCGCAGCCCTATCTCGCCTTTCTCACCGCCTTTGCCGACCGTCAGGCCCTGCTCATCGCCCGCTGGCTGTCGATCGGCTTCATCCATGGCGTGATGAACACCGACAATGTCGCGATCTCCGGCGAGACGATCGATTTCGGCCCCTGCGCCTTTCTCGACGCCTATGATCCGGCCAAGGTGTTCTCCTCCATCGACCGCAACGGCCGCTACGCCTATGCCGCCCAGCCCGGCATCGGCCAGTGGAACCTCGCGCGGCTGGCCGAAACCCTGCTGCCGCTGCTCGACACCGACGCGGAGGCCGCCGTAACCGCCGCAAACGGCGTGCTGAAGCTCTATGGCGAGCGGTTCCAGCACCACTGGCTCGCCGCCATGCGCGCCAAGCTCGGGCTTTCCGCCAGCGCAGACGGCGATCTCGATCTCGTGCAGGACCTGCTGACGCTGATGCATCAGGAAGAGGCCGATTTCACGCTGACCTTCCGAAGGCTGGCGGATGTCGCGGCCGACCCGTCGGCGGAGGACGGGTTCACCGCGCTGTTCCGCACCCCCGCCAGCACCAGCCTCTGGCTCGACCGCTGGCGCCGCCGCGTGGAGACGGAAGCACGCAGCGCAGCCGACACCGCCGCCGCCATGCGCAGCGTCAACCCCGCCTTCATCCCCCGCAACCACCGGATCGAACAGGCGATCACGGCCGCCCGGACGGACGCCGATTTCTCCACCTTCGACGCCCTGATGCAGGTCCTCGCCCGCCCCTATGACGACCAGCCCGCCCTCGCCCCCTTCGCCGCCCCCCCGGCGCCGGGCGAAGAGGTGCTGCGGACGTTCTGCGGGACGTGAGGGATGCGGACGCTCGCTGCGAACAGCCGAATAGGGTCCGCTTCTTCGCGTATCCTGACCCGGTTGAGGAAATGCGGCGAACGTTGACGTGACGGGTGCGAGCGTGCTGCTTTCAGGGCCACCGCCGAGCCTGCGGCTGCCCCTCTCCCTCTCCCCGCTTGCGGGGCCCCTCACCCTAACCCTCTCCCCGCTTGCGGGGCGAGGGGACGCGGCCTGCGCGGCGTTTCGATGTGGGGCGAAAGCGGTGCCACACGTCCCTTCGCCCCGCTTGGCGGGGAGAAGGTCGCGGCAGCGGGATGAGGGGCGGACGGGGGCGCCAGCGTTCGCGGCGATCACCACGCGCCTCCCCGCCCTTTGTGCATTGCGGCATTGACCCCGCATCACCTCGCCCTAATTTCGCCATGACGGGGTCCGGATCGCCACGAGGCCCCCGCTGTCGAAATTGACGAGGTGCCCGATGCGGTGCCGGAGGTCCCTTCCATGATCATGTTTACGTCTGTCCTCTTTGCGCTGATAGGACTGGGGCTTGCCGGCTTCGGGGCCTGGCTCGCCGTTCTCGGCGGCAGCTGGTATTATGTGCTGGCGGGTCTCGCCTTTCTCGTGACCGCCATCCTGCTCTCGCGCCACAGATCCTCGGCGCTCACCGTCTATGCCGTGTTCATCGTCGCCACGCTCGGCTGGGCGCTGTGGGAGGTCGGTTTCGACTGGTGGCAGCTCGGCCCGCGCGGCGGCGTCGTCATCCTGCTCGGGCTCTGGCTGCTGCTGCCGTCGATCCGCAAGCCGCTCGGCTTTACGAGCCCCACGGGCCACGTCTACCGCGCCAGCGGCTGGCCGCTCGGGATCGCCGTCGTGCTGTCGATCGCGGTCGCGCTCTATTCGATGACGCAGGACCCGCTGGATATGGCCGGCACGCTGCCGACCACGGTCGCCAATGCGACGCCGGCGCTCGGCGGCAACGTGCCGGACGGCGAATGGCACCAGTATGGCCGCACGCAATATGGCCAGCGCTATTCGCCGCTCGCGCAGATCACCACCGCCAACGTGTCCGACCTGAAGGAAGCCTGGCGCTACCAGACCGGCGATGTGAAGCTGCCGGACGACGTGGGCGAGACGACCTATCAGGTGACGCCGCTCAAGATCGGCGAGACGCTCTATGTCTGCACGCCGCACAACTGGGCGATCGCCATCGATGCCGCAACCGGCAAGGAAAAGTGGAAGTTCGACAGCAATTCCGGCATGAACCCGGACCGGCAGCACCAGACCTGCCGCGGCGTCAGCTATTACAAGGACGCGGCCGCCGCACCGGGCAGCGCCTGCGCCTCCCGCGTCTACCTGCCGACCTCGGACGCCCGGCTGATCGCGCTCGACGCCGAGAACGGCCAGGTCTGCACCGGCTTTGCCGATCAGGGCACGCTGCATCTGGAAAGCGGCATGCGCTACCAGCCGGCCGGCTACTACTAT
Source organism: Rhizobium sp. PP-F2F-G48 (assembly GCF_004342335.1). Taxonomy (NCBI): domain Bacteria; kingdom Pseudomonadati; phylum Pseudomonadota; class Alphaproteobacteria; order Hyphomicrobiales; family Rhizobiaceae; genus Rhizobium; species Rhizobium sp. PP-F2F-G48. The sequence continues at coordinate 67,998 of NZ_SLVH01000003.1, forward strand.
TCGACCTCGCCGCCGGTCATCACCGGCAACAAGATCATCATCGGCGGCGCCGTCAACGACAACTATTCGACGCAGGAACAGTCGGGCGTCATCCGCGCCTTCGACGTCAACACCGGCGCGCTGATCTGGAACTGGGACAGCGGCAATCCCGACGTCACCACGCCGCTGCCGGAGGGCCAGCACTATACGACCAACTCGCCGAACAGCTGGTCGGTGTTCTCCTATGACGAAGCCCTCGGCCTCGTCTACATCCCGCTCGGCAACCAGGTGCCCGACCAGCTCGGCATGGGCCGCAGCGAGAACGTGGAAAAGTTCTCCTCCTCCATCGTCGCGCTCGACATCAACAGCGGACAGCTGCGCTGGGTGCGCCAGACCGTGCATCACGACCTCTGGGACATGGACGTTCCCGCCCAGCCCGTGCTGCTCGACATCGAGGGCCGTCCGGCGCTGGTCGGCCCGACCAAGCAGGGCGATCTCTACGTGCTCGACCGGCGCACCGGCGAGCCGATCATCCCCGTGAAGGAAATTCCCGCGCCCTCCGGCGCGATCCCGGAAGACTTTACCGCGCCGACCCAGCCGATCTCCGACCTCACCTTCTCGCCGCCGCCTTTGACGGACAAGAACATGTGGGGGGTCAGCATGTTCGACCAGCTCGCCTGCCGCATCGCCTTCGAGCGGCTGCGCTATGAAGGCCGCTACACGCCGCCCTCGCTCGAGGGCTCGCTGATCTATCCCGGCAATTTCGGCACCTTCAACTGGGGCTCCGTCGCGGTCGATCCGGAAAAGCAGCTGATGTTCGGCATGCCGACCTATCTCGCCTTCACCTCGCAGCTCGTGCCGCGCGACCAGATCCCGCCGAAGGGGCAGGACGAGAAGGGCAGCGAACAGGGCCTGAACCGCAATGACGGCGCACCCTATGGCGTGCTGATGGGGCCGTTCCTCGGCCCGCTCGGCATTCCCTGCCAGGCACCGCCCTGGGGCTATGTCGCGGGCGTGGACCTGAAGACCGGCGAGACCGCCTACAAGCACCGCAACGGCACGGTCTACGACATGACGCCGCTGCCGCTGCCCTTCAAGGTCGGCGTTCCCGGCATCGGCGGCCCGATGATCACCAAGGGCGGCGTCGCCTTCCTGGGCGCGGCGGTCGACAACTACCTGCGCGCCTACGATCTCGCCACCGGCCGCGAACTCTGGAAGGGTCGCCTGCCCGCCGGCGGCCAGTCCACGCCGATGACCTACAGCACGCAGGACGGCACCCAATACGTCGTCATCGTCGCCGGCGGCCACGGCTCGGTCGGCACGAAACCCGGCGACTCCATCATCGCCTACACGCTGCCGAAATAAGGCGGAGGGAACGGACAGGACGAAGCCCGGCCGCGAAAGCGCGCCGGGCTTTTTCGTGTCGGGGGTGTGGGGGGACCTATGGCTCAGCCCCCTCAAGACAGCCAGTGCGCGATCTGGGGGTCGGTGAGATTGCCGCCGCAGAGGGGGGTGGCGATGCGCTGGCCGGCGAGGCTTTCGGCCTCTGCCAGGATGGCGGCGAGGCCGGCGGCGCCGGCGGGTTCGATGCGGCGGCCCCAGGTGCGGTGTGCGAAGCGCATCGCATCGATGATCTGCGCGTCGTCGACGAGAACGACATCGTCGATCGTGCCCTGCAGCCAGTCGACGGCCAAGGGCACGGGGATGCGCACGGCGATGCCGTCGGCGATCGTGTTGCCGTCCGGGCTGGAGATCGGCCGGCCTGCTAGAAACGACAACGCCATGCAGGGTGCGCCCTTTGCGGCGACCGCGACGACGCGGGTTTGCGGCGACCGCGCCTTGAACCAGCACCCCATTCCGGCGGCAAGAGCGCCATTGCCGAGGGGGATGTAGACGGCGTCGAGCGCCGCGACCGCCTCGGTGAGTTCGGCGGCGATGGTGCCCGCGCCTTCGGCGATGGCGGCACTTGCGCCGTCCTCCACGAAGGTGAGCGCGCTCTCATGGGCGTAAAACCGCGCCGCATCCTTGGCCGCGTCAAAGTCCTCTCCGGCGAGATGAACCTCCGCGCCCAGCCGGCGCATGGCCGCAATCTTCAACGGATTGGCGTTGACGCTGGCAAAGACGACGAGCGATTGCCCGCGCCGCGCGGCATGATAGGCAAGGCCCTGCCCGAAGTTGCCGGCGGATGCCGTGACGAGCGGGTTCCGGCCGGCAGTGCCGCCTTCGCCGGTGTCCTGCGCGAGAAAATACCCGGTGCCGCGGCCCTTGAAGCTGCGGATCGGATTGTCGGTTTCGTCCTTGGCAAAGAGCGACAGGCCCGCCGTCTCCGAGACAAGCACGGGGCTGTCCAGAAAGACCGGATCGATGATCCGTCGTGCGGCGACGATATTCTGGTGCGAAAGCGCGGGTTCTTTTGTCATGGGCTTATGATACTGCTTTGAGATGCGGCAAAGCGGCAGACTTCGATGTTTTGGCGCCGCTTTTTCGCTTGATCTGGAGGTTTGACGCCATGGATGATGTGGACAGAGTGCTTCTGGCGGCCCTGCAGGAGAATGCCGACATGCCGGCGAAACGGCTGGCGGAGCGGGTCGCTCTCTCGACCTCGGCCGTCGAGCGGCGGATCGCCCGGCTGAAGCAGGATGGCGTCATCGAGAAAATCGTCGCCGTGGTCGATCCCAAGGCGATCGGCCGGCCGCTTTCGATCCTGGTGGAGCTGGAGATCCAGAACGAGCATCGCCACACGCTCGACCAGTTCCAGAGATGGCTCGACCGCGCGCCGGAAATCCAGTCCTGCTGGTACGTCACGGGCGATATGGACTATGTCCTCCTCGTCGCCGTGCGCGACCTTGCCGAGTACAACGCCTTCATCGAGCGGCTGATGACCGAGCAGCAGGCGCTCGTGCGGAAATACAAGAGCATCATCGCCCTGAAGACGATCAAGCACGGACTGGCGCTTTCGGTCGAGGCTTGAGGCTTGAGGCTTGAGGCGGGGATCGCCCGGGCGAGATCCGGATATCGGCGGAGCCGCCCGGTCTTCGCCCTGCGCTCGGCGCTGGACGGCCAGATTCCCGCGGATTGCGTTTGCGAGGATCGAGCGCTTTCAAGCGGCCGCGGGAGCACCTATCTTGACCGGACAGGCGGCCGTCTTTGCCGCGCGGAGAACGGGCCCATGTATTCGATCGGCGATCTGTCGCGGCGCACCGGCGTGAAGGTGCCGACCATCCGCTATTATGAGCAGGCGGGGCTGATCGTGCCGGCCGAGCGGACGGAGGGCAATCAGCGGCGCTATGAGCGAAAGGCGCTCGACCGGCTGGCCTTCATTCGCCACGGGCGCGACCTCGGCCTGTCGATCGAGGCGATCCGCGACCTGATCGAGCTCAGCGACCACCCGGAAAAGCCCTGCGCCCGGGCGGATGGCATCGCGATCGAGCATCTGGCCGCCGTGCGCGCGAAGATCGCGCAGCTGCAGCGGCTGGAGCACGAGCTGGAGCGGATCGTCTCGCATTGCGCCGGCCATACGGTGGAGGATTGCTATGTCCTGCGCGCGCTGTCCGACCACGGGCTCTGCGACGGCGAGCATGCCGAGCTGCCGGCCAAGGCAGTCGGGCGGGAGGGTGTCTGAGAGGCCGTCTGAGAGGCCGGACGGGATGCTGGACCCGCGCGCGCGGCGCCCGTTGACATGGCGGGGAAAAGGGCTCATGACGGATGCATGATCACGACCGCAACCCGTGCCCGCTGGTATTTTACGCTGCATTCATAGATGCGGCTGTGTGATCACGTTCAACAAGCCGCCGCCAGGCGGCTTTTGTTTTGACGGGTGCCTGGGGCGGATCAGCTTCAGGAAACCACGATGCCGACCCTGTCTTCCCCACCTCTGTTAAATACGTCTCTGCCAAATCCGCCTCTGTTAAATCCGCATGCCCATGCCCATCCGGCCGCCCACCTGACTGCCGTGCCGAACGGGCTGGACCTGCAGGCTGCCGCCGCGCCACAGCGCGCGCCGCTGGTGACCATCCGGTGCGCGCGCGCCGAGGATATCCCCGCGCTCTGCGCGATGATCGCCGAGCTGGCCGCGCATCATGGCGACACGGCCCCGCTCGATGCGGAGACGCTGGAGCGCGACCTGTTCGGCCCGGTGCCGTGGATCACCGCGCTCGTGGCCGAGGCGGCCGGCACGCTGATCGGCTACGCCATTCTCGTGCCGCTCTACCGGGCGCAGCTCGGCGTGCGCGGCATGGACCTGCACCATCTCTTCGTGCGCGACGCCCATCGCGGCACCGGCATCGGCCGCCATCTCGTGGCCAAGGCCCGCGAACAGGCCCGCCGCGCCGGCTGCACCTACCTCTCGGTCAGCGCCGCCACCGGCAACTTTCAGGCGCACCGGTTCTACGAGAGCCAGGATTTCACGCCCGGCCCGGTGACCGGGATGCGGTATGTGCAGGCTTTGCGGTAGGCGTCTTCAGAGCGCGGGACGCACGGCGCAGGCGTCGCGTCGTTCCAGCGTGCCGCTCCGCGGAGCGTGATGCTCCGTCCCGTTAAGACGGCTGGCATCCTTTCGGAGATCGGAAGCGTCTTCAGGAAGGATGCAGCCGTCGCATCTGGTCCGGCAAAACAGAAGGGGGCAAAGCGGAAATCGTCAATCGTCGTCGCGCGCGTCGGCCGCAGCTTCGGCCCGGCGTTAGGAGATCCGTTCGTCGGAGACCAGGCCGGGGCCCGGATTGAGCCCCCTGCACGCTTCCTGCAACGCCCGAACAGCCTCCCTTTGGGACAGGCCGGGCGCTGCGTCCCGGTCGGGAGCAGCCGTCCGTTCGACGTCATCGGTTCCTGTCAGCGTTTTCCCCTCACGCCACTTCCGTCGCGGCTTCCGCCAGAACCTCGGCCGCCCATTGGTTGAGGCTCTTGCCGGCGAGCGCTGCCGCGCGGGCGGCCTTGGCGTGGATTTCCGGATCGACGCGGAACATCATCCGGCCGGAATAGGGTTTCTGCGGATCCTTGCCGGCCTTGGCGCAGGTCTCGATATAGTCGTCCACCGCCTCGTGAAAGGCGGTCTTCAGGTCCGATACCGTGTCCGCGTGGAAGCCGACGCCGTCCGTGATGCCGGCGAGACGGCCGAAGAAGATCTCGTCCTCGGCATCATAGTCTATCCGGGCGAAATAGCCTTTGTACGACATGACGTTCACGGTTGACCTCCCATACGCCTGATAAAATCCCGTGCGGCGCGAACCTGATAGCGCTTGGCGTCTTTCGCCGGATGCGGGCGGTGGAAGCTTTCGATCTCCGACCCGTTGACGAACCGCACGCGCGACCCCGAGCCTTCGACAACGTCGCATCCCAGCGCGATCAGAAGCGCCTCGATATCCGCCCAGGCGATGGTGCCGGAGACGGGGTCCGCGAAAATGGCCATCAGGATCTTGCGATGCCGATTGTTCATGGCCGATCCTACGGCATGCTTGCAGTTTCTGCAAGCATTACCGCGCCGGCACCGCCTTCAGATAGGCCGCAATCGCTTCCCGGTCTTCGGCGGGGAGTTTGGCGATGTTCTGCTGGACCTCGACCATGGAGCCGCCGGCGCTGTCGAAATCGGGGGTGAAGCCGGTTTCGAGGTAGTTGGCGATGTCGGCTTCGCTCCAGCTGCCGATGGATTTGGAGCCGGGGGTGATGTTGGGGATCTGGCCCTCGCCTTCCGGGTTCGGCGCGCCGGCAAGCCAGAGGTCGGCCTTGAAGCCGCCCAGCGCGTTGCGCGGCGTGTGGCATTCGCCGCAATGGCCGGGGCCTTCGACCAGATACTGGCCGCGCACCAGCTTGGCATTCGCCTGGTCGATCGGCACGCGCGGCTTGTCGCTGTAGAACAGCAGCTTCCAGCCGCCGAGCGATGCCCGGATGTCGAAGGGGAACGGCAGTTCGTGCGGCGGCGCGACATTGGCGCTCTTCGGCAGAGTCTTGATGTAGCCGAAGAGGTCGTTGACGTCCTTCTGGGTCAGCCGGGCATAAGAGCCATAGGGGAAAGAGGGGTAGAGGTACTCGCCATCCGGGCCGACGCCGCGCGTCATGGCATCGCCGAACTGGGCGAACGTCCAGCCGCCGATGCCGGCGGTCTCGTCGGGCGAGATATTGGGCACGTGGAAGGTGCCGAACGGGCTTTTCAGCGGCAGCCCGCCGGTCAGCACCAGCTTGGCATCGCCTTCCGATCCCGGCGCCGCGTGACAGCTCGTGCACCCCCCGGCCCAGAACACCTGCTCGCCATGGCCGAGGTCCGGTTCGCCGAGGCCGTCCCAATGCGCGGCGGGCCAGGGCTCCGGCTTGGTGACGAACCAGGCGCCGCCGGCGACCACCACACCCAGAAACAGCATGGTCGAGACGAATTTCCGAGCGCGACGGGCCATGCGGCAGATCCTTGTTGTCGGGGCGCCGGGGTTTCAAGAGGGAACCGCGGCGCCGTTACGGTCGGACGATGATCCGCAGGGAGATAGGGCGGGCGGTCTTTGGGGAAAGCCGTCCGCCGGGGGGAAAGCCGTCCGCCGGCGCGCGTTGGCGGGCATCGGATGCGGCAGCGACGGGCCGCACGGTCCTCGCGCGGCACGCCGGCACGCGGGCGGGATGCCACGCGCGTGGGACGGCACGCGGGCGGGACGGCACGGCCAGAGCCGCGCCGCCTCGATGGCGATCGGGGAAAAACCCGTCTCCGGTCTACCGCTTATTTCTTGACGCGGTAGACCTGGTGACAGTCGCCGCAATGGGGGCCGAGCTTGCCGATGGCAAGGCTGAGGGCGGCCGGGTCGGCGGGCAGCTGCGCCAGAACCAGGTCGGCATCCTTGGCGAGGCTCGCAGCCTTGGCGTCGAAATCGGACTTGTTTTCCCAGATCTTCGGGCTTGCCTCGGAGTTGGCTTCCGATCCCGCCGGGAACTGATCCGGGAAGGCCTTGATGCTGGTGCTGATCGTTGTCAGCGACGTCTTGACCACCTCGGCATCATAGGGCTTCTGGCCCTTGGCGATGGCCGACAGCGCGCCCATGGAGCCGCCGATCTTCTTCATCAGGCCTTCGCGCACCTCTTGCGGCTCTGCTGCCGTGACCGCGCCTGCAGCAAGCCCCGTCAGGGCCGCGGCGAGAAACATGGTTCTCAGTTTCATGGGAGTCCTCTCTGGTATCGACGCGCGTTGCGGGCGTCTCTCCGTCATTCATGGCCGAGCGAGACGACCGAATCCTGCCCGCAGGCACGGTCATTTCGTCGCAGGCATCTTGGCATCTTCTGATCGCGTTGAAAGTAAAATCTTTGCGACATCGCAGATGCATAACGGCGGACCGACAGGCGGCAAGGCGTGTCCGGCGTCAACGGCCGAACGTGCGCGACAGGTGCGGCCATTCCGCCAGAAGCGCGTCGCGCGTCAGCACGCCGGGCGAGGTCTCGGTCTTTTCGCGCGTGCGGATCAGCCGGGCGAAGACCACGGGCCGGTCGTTTGCCGCTTTCTCTTCGGCCCAGCCGACATACCAGCCCCAGCCATGGGCATAATCGAAGCTGCGATCCGCCCGGCGCGGAAAGGCCGCTCCCGTCTTGCCGTGCAGCGTCCAGTCGCCGACCGCGCGCGTTTCCACGATCCGCCGGGTCTTCTCGATCGCCTCGGCACCGACCGGGAGGGTGCCGTTGACGAGGCCGCGCAGGAAGGCGACCTGCTCGCGCGGCGAGATCTGCAGCGAGGAGGCGATCCAGGCGCGCTCCAGGCCGTTGTCGAAACCGGGATCGCCGGAAAAATCGGCATTGCCGTATGTCAGGTCGCGCGCGTAGCGCTCCAGCCTGTCGCGGCCGAGATCGCGGGTGATGCGCTGGGAATACCAGACGACGGAATAGCGCAGCCAGTCGGTCGGGTTGGTGTCGCGCAGCCAGTTGGCCCCGCCCCAGTCCGGGTCGCCCTTCTGGTAGGACAGCACCGGCGTCGTCTCGTCTTTCAGGATATGCGTGTCGTAGCCGATCAGCGCCAGCGGGATCTTGAAAGTGGAGGCCGGCGTGGTGCGCGTGGCGCAGTCGCCCTCCTCGATTAGCACCCTGCCCGTGGCGGCATCGAGCATGATCGTGCAGGTGACGTCGATGTCATCGGCAGCCAGAGCGGTGGAGGCGAAAGCTGCGAACAGGGCGAAGGCGAGAGCGGGACGATGCAAGCGGAATGTCCTTTCGGGAGAGGAGGATGCCCCGGCAGGATGCGGCAAAAGGCGGCATGAATGCGGCGCATGCCGCACGGGCTCCGGCCGTTCTTCGAGACTCAAAACTTACACACAGCTTTGCAGAACGCGGCTCTCCTCCCGGCCGAACCCTTCGATTTCCAGTCGGTCTTCGTAGAGGCTGAGAACGGCGAAGGCATTGCGGTCCGGCGTGTCGACCATGCCGCGGAACGTGACGAAATGGGTGCCGTCCCGCGTGACGGCATTGCCGGCGTGATTGTGGCCGCAGAGATAGGCGCGGACATTCTCATAGGGCGCGAGGAGATCGAGCAGGCGCTGCGCGTCCCAGAGATCATGCGCGTTTTCGGGCGCGACCGGATAATGGCAGAGAAGGACGACCGGCTCGTCCTCCTCGCGGGCCTGCTCCAGCACCTCGGCGAGCCAGGCGAACTGCGCTTCGCCGAGGCCGCCGTTCCAGCGCTGCGCATTGGCGGCGCCCGCGGCCGTCAGCGCTTTCAGCCGGGCTTTCGCCTGTTCGCGCCGCGGATGGCCGTCCGGCACGGCAAACAGGCTGACCTCGCTGCCGTCGAGCACGACGATCCGGTGGCCGGCGATCAGCAGATCATAATAATGCGCGGGCATGCCGAGGCGCCGGTGCACGTCGCCCAGATGCTCCGGCGCGACCGCGAAATCATGATTGCCGGGCAGGAAGATCGCCCGGTGCCGCAGACGCCGATAGACCGCCAGCGCCGGATCGAAGCTCGCCCAGTCGCGATCGATCAGATCGCCGAGCGTGACCACGGCATCGAGCGTGCGCTCGTTGAACAGCGCGATCGCCTCCTCCAGCCTGCCGAGGGACTGGCGAAAATGCCGGTCGAGCGCAGGATTGGGGTCGAGATCGGCATATTGCGGATCGGCGATGATGCCGAGGCGCAGGAGGGGCGTTTCACGTCTGCTGTGTTCCATGGCGCGCGACGTAGCGATGATGGGTGACGGGAGCATGACAGGGTGTGGACAAGGCCGGATCGGCCAGGCTGCGGACATGAACGGTGCTGGCATGAAAAAAGCGGGACCCGAGGGCCCCGCTTTTCGATTCTCAGGCCTGATCAGGCGGCCTTTTCGTAAAGCTCCAGGACGTAGTCCCAGTTGATCAGGTTGTCGATGAAGGCTTCCAGGTACTTCGGGCGGGCGTTGCGGTAGTCGATGTAATAGGAATGTTCCCAGACATCGACGCCGAGCACCGGGGTTGCGCCGTGGACCAGCGGGTTTTCGCCGTTCGGGGTCTTGGCGATCTGCAGCTTGCCGTCCTTGACGGCGAGCCAGGCCCAGCCCGAGCCGAACTGGCCGACGCCGGCCGCGATGAAATCGGCCTTGAACTTGTCGTAGCCGCCGAGGTCGGACTTGATCGCCGCATCGAGCTTGCCCGGCAGCGAGGTGCCGCCGCCGCCCTTCTTCATCCACTTCCAGAAGTGCAGATGGTTGTAGTGCTGGCCGGCATTGTTGAACAGCGGCTGGTTGGTGCCGTAGGATTTCTTGACGATCTCCTCGAGCGAGAGATCGGCAAGGCCGGCCTCTTCCGCCAGCTTGTTGCCGGCCGTCACATAGGCCTGGTGGTGCTTGTCGTGATGATATTCCAGCGTCTCGCGCGACATGTAGGGCGCAAGTGCGTCGTAATCATAGGGCAGCGGGGGAAGTTCGAAAGCCATGGCGGTTCTCCTCTTGGCATCGGAATTCATTCGCGAAATCGTCAGGGGAACATAGGCACCCCCCTCGCCGGAGGCAACCGGCGCCGCCGCTAAATTCACCGCACCGCGCGGAATGGTTTTCTCCGGGCGAGGCTGGGCGGCGGCGGCGGCGCGTGTTCGGGGTGGCGACGGCCGTGATGGAACGGGCCTCCCCCTTGCGTCCTTCCGGGCTCGACCCGGATTTTCGTGACCCGACGTCTGTCAGCTTGGAAAGCCTGCCCTTCCCTCCCGCAGTTGTGACCGGCGGGCCTTCATTTCGCCCGTTTCTTAAGCCTCTGTTAAGACTTTCGAAACCCGGGGGAATGCTCCATGGCGCTAGGCGCTTCGCATCGATTGCAGGACGGCATCGAGGCCGTCGAGACCATGACGCGGTTTGCGCTGGCCGTGCTGGCGCTCGCCTCGGGCGTCTATACCTATCTCGGCGTCCGCTCGATCCTCGACGGGTCGGCCACCGCCGTGTTCTTCGCCGCGCTCATCTATTCCTCCGCCGTCTCCGTCGCGATCTATGCGTTCTGGAGCTACATGGCGCGGTTCTATCCGCATGTCACCGGCACCGCCGGGCGGGGCGCGATGATCGGCGTGATGGCGCTCGGCTGCGCCATGATCATCGCCATGTCGAGCTGGCTGAACGCGGCAGCGCTTGCCGGATCGGCCGCCCTCGAGCAGCATCTGGCCGAAACGCTGGAGGACTACACGGCCGATCTCGACAAGGCGCACCAGAATGCGCTGGCCGCCCAGAGCCTGCTGCCGGACATCCAGCGGACGCAGGAGCGCTTCCAGAGGCTGGCCGACCAGGAGCGCGAGACCGGCGCCCTGACCGGCACCACCGGCGCGGGCAGCGTCGTGCAGCTCCTGTCGCAGATGGCCGCGCAGCTGACCGAGCTCGAAAACGGCATCACCGCCTCGCGCGAGCGCGTCACCACCCTGTTCGACGACGGTCGCAAGCGTCTGGAGACGATGCGCACGCTGGTCTCGGCCCCGGGCGCGATCGACCCGCGCGCCGACCAGTTCTCGGCCGAAGTCGTGGCGCTGTCGGGCGTCATCACGTCGCTGCAGCAGACCTCCATCGCGCCCTCCGTCAAGCGCGCGGCGGAAGACCTTTCCCTCGGCTTCATCGCGCCGATCGCGGATGGCGATGCGCCGGACCTTGCCAACCGGCAGGACCGGGTGATGGAGACGATCCGCTCCTCCGTGGCTGCGCAATCCAAAGTGTTGTCGACGGCGGCGGACGAGATTCTCGCGCGCGAGCCCGTGGCCGACCGGCGCTTCGTGCCGCTGTCCTCCGCCGAGGCGGTGCTGCGCTACGCCTCGGACTTCATTCCGAGCTGGGCCGGCGCGATCTCGATCGACCTGCTCCCCGCCGTCCTCGTCTTCATGCTGTCCATCGTCCATGCGGCGCTGCGCCGGCAGGAAGAGACCCTGCCGTTCGCGCAGCGCATCACCGCGGCCGAGCTTCTCGACGCCATGGCGGTGCAGCAGGCGCTGGCCCGCAGCGGGGTCGATATCGAGGCGATCGTGCGGGCCGAGGTTTTGGCGGACCGCAGCGGCGACGCTGTGGATCTCGACGGGGCGGAAACAGCGGAGCCGACCAATATCACGAGCCTCGACATCGCCTCGAAGGGCCCGCCCCGGGCGCCGCGCGCCGGAACGCCCGCATGAGCCTGACCGCGGACGACGGCACACCCGCCGGCGGCGAGAGACCGGCACGCCCGGAGAGAGCGAGCGTGCTGCAGGATCGGCGCAGGCCCGCCGGCCAATCCTTCGCCGCCACCGCGCGGCGGACGCTGCGACGTCTCGCCCGGCTGGACGACGGGCAGATGATGCGCGCCTTCTTCTACGGACTGCTGGCAACCGCGGTCGTCTTCGTGCTGATCGACTGGCGCACGATCAGCACGCAGGCCGCTCTCGTGCCCGCCACCGATCCGGCGAGCCCGGCCAGCGAACCGGTGCTGCCGCCGGCGCTCACCACCGGCGAGCCGGAGGATGCGCCCGGCGAGGTGAAAACCGATCCGGACGTCCTCCGGCAGGAGATCCGCTTCGAGCTGCAGCCGGGCGGCGTGCTGCTCGCCAAGGGCGCGATCGACCCCGGCGCGGCGGCGCGGTTCGCCACGGAAATCGAGGCGCGCGGCGAATATGTGAAAGTGGTGAGCCTCGATTCGCCCGGCGGCTCCGTCGGCGATGCGCTCGCCATGTCGAAGCTGATCCGCGAGCGGCAGTTGAACACGCTGGTCGACATCGGCGCGCTCTGCGCCTCCTCCTGCCCGATCGTGCTGTCGGGCGGGGTGGAGCGGACCGCGGCGGAGGGCGCCGTCGTCGGCGTGCACCAGGTCTTCAACGGCTCGCGCGAAAAGCTCTCGCCGGAAATGGCCATGTCCGAAGCGCAGCGCACCACCGCCACCGTCACCCGCCACCTCGACGCCATGGGCATCAAGCCCGGCCTTTGGCAACGCGCCATGGAAACGGCGCCCGACCGGCTGGCCTATCTCAGCGTCAAGGAGATGCGGGACTTTGCCTTGACGACCGGTGCGGAGGCTGCAGCGGCGGCGCCCTGAGCGGGGTGTTTTGGGCGGAGCAGCCCCTCATCCCGCTGCCGCGACCTTCTCCCCGCCTGCGGGGCGAAGGGAGATGTGGCCAACGCCCGCTCCACGTCCCCCCACAAGAACGGGGCTGAGAGAGATGGGGCGGCCGTTCGGGGGTCCTTCTCCCCGTGAGAACGGGGAGAAGGTCGCGGCAGCGGGATGAGGGGCCGCCTCCCCGCTCTCTTGACCGCTCAGAAATCCGACCCGTTGCCATGGGCCCAGTCCATGTAGACTTCGAGCGCCTTTTTCCCCACGGGGCCCTCCTGGAAATGCCGGTCGTCGAGCCTGACGACGGGGACGATCTTGGAGAAATTGCCGGAGGTGAAGATCTCGTCGGCGGCGAGGAAATCCTCGACCGTCAGCGTCGTCTCGCGCACGTCGAGACCGGCGCGGCGCAGCAGGGTGAGGACGCGGGAGCGGGTGATGCCGGCGAGGAAGGTGCCGTTGGCGAGCGGGGTGAAGACGATGCCGTCCTTGACCATGAAGATGTTGGACGAGGCGGTTTCCGCGACATTGCCGTTCATGTCCTTTGCCAGCGCGTTGTCGAAGCCGCGCGCGCGGGCCTCCAGGATCATGCGGCCGGAATTGGGGTAGAGGCTGCCGGTCTTGGCCGTGGTCACCGCGACTTCGGGGCTCGGGCGGCGGAAGGGCGAGACGGTGAGCGAGGACGGCTGGGCCGTGTTCATCGGCGCTTCGAACAGGCAGAGCGCGAAGCGCGTCGATGCGGGATTGGCCGCCACCACCGAGCCCGGCATGCCGTGTTCGGCCCAGTACATCGGCTTGATGTAGATCGCGGTGCGGCCGTCGAACTTCTTGACGCCCTCCCAGGCGAGGCCTTCGATATCCTCGGCGGCGACGAGCGCATCGAGGCCGAGCGCCAGCGCCGAACGGTTGACGCGCTGGCAGTGGAGATCGAGATCCGGCGCGATGCCGTCGAACCAGCGGGCGCCGTCGAACACGGTCGAGCCAAGCCACATGGCATGCGAGGTCGGCCCGATCAGCGGCGGGTTGCCCGTCACCCATTCGCCATCGACGAAGGTCCAGGTGGTGCTGCGCGGTGACGTGTCGACGGCCATGATGGTCTCCTTAATCTCGTTCTCGTTCTCGTTGTCGTTCTCGAATGCTCGCGTCGGGATCGATGCCGGGCCGGCACGGGTCGCTCGCCCTGCACTCTCGATCCGTCTTGTCGCATAGCCCGAAATCGGAGAACAGGGGTGAATGGATCGATCAAAACTTCTGATCGTCCGGACTTACCGGCTTTGCCCGCCGGCGTCGTTTGCGCTAGGCACGTGCAACGCTCTGAAACCTCAAGCACCCCCAAACCTGCGGAGACCGCCATGCGCGCCATGTATTTCGACACGTTCGGCAAGACGCCGGAGATCCGCGACGTGCCGGACCCGACGCCCACGGACGGTGGCGTGGTCATCCAGGTGGAGGCGACGGGCCTCTGCCGCAGCGACTGGCACGGCTGGATGGGCCATGATCCCGATATCCGCCTGCCGCACGTGCCCGGCCACGAGCTTGCCGGCACGGTCGTCGCCACCGGCCGCGGCGTGATGCGCTACACGGTCGGCGACCGGGTGACGGTGCCGTTCGTGTCCGGCTGCGGCCGCTGCGCGGAGTGCCATTCCGGCAACCAGCAGGTCTGCCCCGACCAGTTCCAGCCGGGCTTCACCCATTGGGGCTCGTTCGCCGAATCTGTCGCGATCGACTTTGCCGACGAGAACCTCGTGCGGCTGCCCGACGACATCGATGCGGCGACGGCGGCAAGCCTCGGCTGCCGGTTTGCCACCGCCTTCCGGGCGATCGTCGACCAGGGCCGGGTGCGCGGCGGCGAATGGGTGGCCGTGCACGGCGCCGGCGGCGTCGGGCTGTCGGCCGTCATGATCGCCTCGGCCATGGGCGCGAACGTGATCGCCATCGACATTGCCGACACGAAACTGTCCTTTGCCCGCGAGATCGGGGCGGTGCAGACCATCAATGCCACGCAGACCGGCGATATCGCCGAGGCCGTGCGCGAGATCACCGGCGGCGGCGCGCATCTGTCGATCGACGCGCTCGGCTCGCCCGTCACCTGCTTCAATTCCATCCGCAACCTGCGCCGGCGCGGCCGGCATGTGCAGGTGGGGCTGATGCTCGGCGACCACGCGGCGCCGCAGATCCCGATGGCGCAGGTGATCGGCCAGGAGCTGGAGATCTATGGCAGCCACGGCATGCAGGCCTGGCGCTACGAGGCGATGCTGGCGCTGGTGGCGTCGGGCAAGCTCGCGCCGCAGAAGCTGATCGGCCGGCATCTCTCGCTGGACGAGGCCGTGCCCGCGCTCGTCACGATGGACACGTCCACCGATCTCGGCATCAGCGTCATCACGACGTTCTGACGCGCGCGCGCCGGAGCGCCGACCGGAATTTCCGCCCGGGACCCTTGGCTCGGTCCCGTTCCCGCTGCTAATTTACCCGCCGGGGCAGGCAGAGAATCACGAGGTGGATCATGGCACGCGCAGCGCAGACACCGGATGAGGACGTTCTTTTTTCGCCGGTGCTGCTTCCCAATCCCCATCACCGGAACGGCTGGCCGCTGTCGATGATGGTGAGTTCGCAGACCGAGGCGCGGCACAATCGCGCGCTCTGGGCGCCAACGCATCTCATCTCCATCCGCGCGCCGGACACCAAGCTCCTGTCGATGATCGACCTTCCCGAAGACCGGCATCTGCAGCTGATCTTCGGCGACACGATGGACCCGGAGGAGCGGGACGCGGCGCGACTGCCCGCCATCACGCAGGCCTTCGCCTTCATCGACGGACTGCCGGCGGATGCGCGGCTGCTGATCCACTGCCTGCGCGGGATCGGCCGATCGACGGCGCTGACGCTCGGCATTCTCGCGCGCTACATGGACCCCGAATCGGCCGCCGCCGCGCTGCATGCGCTGCGGCCGGATGCCAAGCCGAACCGGCATGTCGTCGGCCTCTGCGATACCGCGCTCGGGCTGAAGGGCAAGCTCGCCCGGCAGGCGCTGCGCTTTCCGGCAAAAGCCTGGAAACCGGCAAAGGGGTGAGCATGGCCTGGTCGGCGGCGCAATATCTGGCTTTCGAGGACGAGCGGACGCGGCCGGCGCGGGATCTGCTGGCGCAGGTTCCGGACCTGCCGGACGGTCCGATCTTCGACATCGGCTGCGGGCCGGGCAATTCGACGGCGCTGGTCGCCGCACGGTTTCCGGCCGCGCCCCTCACCGGCATCGACAGCGACGCGGACATGCTGGCCGCCGCGCGGCAACGGCTGGCCGAGATCCCGTTCGAGCACGCAGACCTCAACGACTGGCAGGCGCCCGCCCCGCCGGCGCTGATCTTCGCCAATGCCGTGCTGCAATGGCTGCCGGACCCTCTCGTCGCCATCGACCGGCTCGCCCGGATGCTCGCGCCGGGCGGGGTGCTTGCGGTGCAGATGCCCGACAATCTGGAGGAGCCGACGCACCGGGCCATGCGCGAGATCGCCGCTGAGCCGCTCTTTGCCGAGGCCTATGGCGCGGCGCAGCCGAACCGGAGCGGCCTGCCTGCGCCGGGACGGCTGGTCGATCTTCTGTCGCCCGTCTGCGGCCGCGTCGATGTGTGGCACACGATCTATTATCACCGGCTGGCGGGGCCGGAGGCGATCGTGGACTGGGTGAAGGGCACCGGCCTGCGCCCCTATCTCGCGCCGCTTTCCGAGGATCTCCGCCCGACATTCCTCGCGCGCTACCTCCAGCGCGTGGCCGCCGACTATCCGCCGCTTGCCGACGGGCGCGTGCTTCTGCGCTTCCCCCGGTTGTTTCTGATCGCGCAGCGCAACGGCCACGCGCCGGCGTGATGCGGGGCGGAACCAGCGGTCGTTCCGGTGCGTTTTGCCGGCTTCATACAGAGCCATGATGTGAAAAACGCCGTTCATCTGCGAAATTGCTTGCCTGCCTCGCCGCCCCGCTTCAAAACAGAGCATTCGCTTTCCGCTCAAGACATCGTGATCCATGATCGCACGCTTCGATTTTCCCCTCGTCCCGCACGGTGCCACCGCACCGCTCGCGCCCGTGTGCCGGGGGGTTTGAGATCATGGGACAGTCCAAGGCGCCGATGCCGGTCGTGCTGGTGGTGGAAGACGAGCCCCTGCTGCGGATGATGGCGGTGGACCTGATCGAGGAGGCCGGATTCTCCGTCGTGGAAGCCAGCAATGCCGACGAGGCCGTGCATCTGCTGGAAACCCGGCTCGACATCCGCATCGTCTTTACCGATATCGACATGCCCGGCAGCATGGACGGGCTGAAGCTCGCCGCCGCCATTCGCGACCGCTGGCCGCCGATCGAGATCATCATCACCTCCGGCGCCGTCACCAATGCCGCGGCGCAACTGCCGGACCGGGCCGTGTTCTTCCCGAAACCCTACGACCACACCCGCCTGCTCTCCACCCTCCAGGGCTTCGCCGCGCTGCCGCCGCTGCCGGGGCTTTAAAAAGCTTCGTCGTCTTCGGGACGTCGGCTCAGACCGGATCGCAGGCCTTTTCGGCACCGACCTTGATGGCGGGCGTTGCCTCCAGCGCGGCTTTCGCCTGTTCCGTCAGGGGTGTCAAAGCACCGTCCTGCGCGTAGAGGCTGCGGATCTCCTCGGCGACCAGGGTGTCGTTTGGCACTGAATGGTAAGAATGCGGCCCTTCATCCAAGGTGACCCCACTCGTTATGATGACGCTATAGACCAGATGATGCGTTACGCATTGTGCTTGAGAGAAAACGGTCTGATTCAACAGAGAGACGTTGGAGACGAACTTGGATCAAGAATGGACGCTTGTACCCAAAGATGGGCTGACGCAGCTAAAATTCGGGATGTCGGTGAGCGACGTTGCCAAATTAAGCGAAATCTATGGCGCTGTTGAAGCCGCATCCACGAACCGGATAACTCCCGGCGTGGCTGATGACAACGATGATTTTCTTAGCAAGTATTTTTCAGATGATGAGCTCGCCAAGGATAAAGATCACGTTGATGAATCTGCAGATGACGCCACGGTTATTACGCAAACGCTGGCGGGACGTTCTCTTGTACTCGATTATTTGAATGGCAGACTTCAATCGATTATTGCGTCGGAGCAGGCTGATCAAATCAATTTGAGCGGTGAACGTATATTTCAGATGGAAAGCGATAAATTGCTGAGGCTTTTGGAGTCAGCAAACGGTTCGCCAGGGCGATATGACTCTACAGGCGCTGCGTTCGACAATATCGCACTTTACCTGGATGGCTTTACGGAAACCAATTCCGACGGAAAAATTATCATCCTGACGAGATCAGATGATCGATTTGAGTCTCGAACCATAACCGCTCGGCATGAACGGTACCAGATCAACGATTTTCTACCTGAGGGAAAGATACATTCTTTCCTTTGATTATTATGAGGTTGCTACACTGCGTCAGACAATTTGGAGATAGATGATCGATGGGACCTTTTTTTTATTGAAACTGTTGAAGCGGAATCTCACGATTAAGTGCAAAACGACATGGTGAGATATTCCGCGCCTGAGCCGACATGGCCGCAGGCGCGGTCGAGGATGCGGGCGACCTCCTCCAGCGGCAGGCGGGCGATGGCGTTGTGGCCGCTGCCGGGGCTTTAAAAAGCGTCGTCGTCTTCGGGACGTCGGCTCAGACCGGATCGCAGGCCTTTTCGGCACCGACCTTGATGGCGGGCGTTGCCTGCAGCGCGGCTTTCGCCTCTCCCGTCAGGGGTGTCGATGCACCATCCTGCGCGTAGAGGCTGCGGATCTCCTCGGCGACCAGGGCCTGCAGGCGCCAGAGGTTGCGGTCGTGGATGCCGGCGGCTTCGAGGTGGAGCACGGTGTTGTAGAGATATTCCGCGCCTGAGCCGACATGGCCGCAGGCGCGGGCGAGGATGCGGGCGACCTCCTCCAGCGGCAGGCGGGCGACGGCGTCGTGGCCGGTCGATCCAAGCCAGAAGCCGAGCACGAGCACATTCACATTCGTATTCGTATTCGTATTCGTATTCGCCGGGCCTTCGGACACTGGGCCTTCGGGCGTGCGGACCGGCATCCAGCGGACGGTGGAGATCGTTTCGCGCGAGGAGAGTTCGCGGCGCAGCAGGCGCTCGATCTGGGCGATGCGGTCGCCATCCGCAAGCCGGTAGATCACGCCGTCGCAGCGCCCGCCCCGCTCCAGCGCCATCATCAGCCCGGGTGCGGCGCGCGAGCCGCGCCAGCGGTCGATCTTCAGCGAAAAGGCGCGGTGCCAGCCATAGGCGGTGGCGCGGCGGCTTTCGACCGGGTCGAATTCCGGCTTCCAGATCAGCGAGCCATAGGCAAAGACCCAGAGCGGCGCGCCGCCCGACTGCGCGTCGAGATCGCGCGCCAGCGCCCGGTAGTCCTCGTCCTCCATCGGCGTCAGCCGCGCATCGAGACCGGGATCGGGCTCGTCGCGATAGCAGAGCGCGACCAGTTCCGGCGTCAGCGACATCTGCCGTTGCCTGGCGCCCGAGCGAGTCTGAAGAGATGGCGGCGCGGCGGCGGGGGTTTCGGACATGGAAGCACGTTTCCTTGCGGACATCGGGGCCTCCTCGTCGCCCTATCGGAGGGGGAAGCGGCGGTTTTGTCAAGTTGGCTCGTACGGTTGGCCTTTCAAGGTGTCGTTCACGATGACGACTGGGCGGGGTCGATGCGGGCAACGAGGAAATCGATGAAGGCGCGGATGCGGGCGGCGAGATGCTCGTGGCTGGCAAAGACGGCATGGATGGTCTCCCGGTCGGCCGGGCGGTGCGCCTGCAACAGCGGCACGAGACGCCCGGCATCGACATCCCGCTGGATGTGGAAGGCGCCGATGCGGCCGATGCCGACGCCGTCGAGACAGAGCGTGCGCATGACGAAGCCGGCATTGACGAGGACGACCGGCTCGAACGGCCGCTGGATCGTCGCGCCGCTGAGCGGATCGAGAAACGGCCATTCGCTGCGCATGCCGGGAATGTTGAAGCCGAGGCAGGCATGGCGCGCGAGATCCGCCGGCACCTGCGGCGTCCCGTGGCGGGCGAGATAGGCCGGCGATGCCACCAGCAGGCGGTGGCTGTCGAGCAGCTTTCGCGTCTTCAGCGAGCTGTCGCGGAGCGCGCCGGACGACCGGATGGCGATGTCCGTGCGGTCGCCCACAAGATCCACCACGTCGTCGCTCAGCGACAGATCGATCAGCACATGCGGGTAGAGACTGCGGAACTCGCCGATCAGCGGCAGGATATGGCGCTCGGCAAAGGCCATCAGCGCGCTGACCCGCAACACGCCGCGCGGCACGGCCTGCGTGCCGCTGGCGATCAGGCGTTCCGTCTCGTTGATCTCGGCAAGGATGGCGCGGGCGCGGGCGAGATAGAGCTCGCCTTCCGGCGTCGGCTGCAGCGTGCGGGTGGTGCGCACCAGAAGCCGCGCGCCCAGCCGGTCCTCCAGCCGCGCGACGAGCTTGCTGACGGCCGACGGCGACAGGCCGAGCCTGCGACCCGCCGCCGAAAAGCCGCCGCCGTCCACGGCCGCCACGAAAACCTCCATCTCGCCGGCCCGGTTGTCCATTCTCGTTCGCCCCTCTCGTGAACTGAAATCACAGGTGATTGTCCAATATACCGGATTATCGCACAAGCGGGCACCGGCTATATCTCCTCCATCCGCGCACGGGCCCATCCCGACGCGGCTGCCGCGCAACCCTTTTTGACCATCCCGGAGGCTGCCATGCCCCTTGCCCTGCTTGCTCTGACGATCGCCGCCTATGCGATCGGAACCACCGAATTCGTCATCGTCGGCCTCTTGCCGACGGTCGCCCGCGATCTCGACATCACGCTGCCGATGGCGGGCCTGATCGTGTCGATCTATGCGCTCGGCGTCACCTTCGGCGCCCCCATCCTCACCGCGCTCACGGGCCGCATCGCGCGCAAGCCGCTGCTTCTCGGGCTGATGGCGCTGTTCATCCTCGGCAATACGCTCGCGGCACTCTCGCCCGGCTATGGTCTGCTGCTCGTCGCCCGCGTGCTCTCGGCCTTTGCCCATGGCGTGTTCTTCTCGGTCGGCGCGACGATCGCGGCGGGGCTGGTGCCCGAGAACCGGCGGGCGTCGGCCATTGCGATGATGTTCATGGGCCTGACGGTCGCCATCGTCACCGGCGTTCCCCTCGGCACGCTGATCGGCCAGACCTTTGGCTGGCGGGCCACTTTCGCCGCCGTGGCCGGGCTCGGTGCCGTCGCCTTCGCCGCCCTCGCGCTGCTGCTGCCGGCCGATCTGCCGTCGAGCCCGCCCGCCCGGCTCTTCGACCAGGTCAAGGTTCTCGGCAGCGGCCGGCTGCTCCTCGTCTTCGGCATGACCGCGCTCGGCTATGGCGGCACCTTCGTCACCTTCACCTATCTGGCGCCGCTTCTGGAAGAGATCACCGGCCTCTCCGCCTCGGCCGTCAGCCTCGTGCTGGTGCTCTACGGGCTGGCGATCGCGGCCGGAAACCTCGTCGGCGGGCGTCTCGCCAACCGCAATCCGGTGCGGGCGCTCGCCGCCCTGTTCACGGCGCAGGCGCTCGTTCTCTTCCTGCTCACCTTTACGGCGAGTGCTACCATCCCTGCGCTCGTCACGCTGACCGCGCTCGGCTTTCTCTCCTTCGCCACGGTGCCGGGCCTGCAGCTCTATGTCGTGGAACTCGCAAAACAGCATCGCCCGGCGGCCGTCGATGTCGCCTCGGCGCTCAACATCGCCGCCTTCAACCTCGGCATCGCCGCCGGCGCCTGGATCGGCGGCCTCACCGTCGCCTCCTCGCTCGGCCTCGGCGCCACGCCCTGGGTGGGCGCGCTGATCGTGCTCGGCGCGCTGGGGCTGACGCTGATCAGCGGCCATCTCGATCGCCGGCCGGCAGCCGCAGCGCCGGTCTGCGCCTGACCGGTTTTGCGGAACCTCCATGGCTCCGAGACATTACGTTCTCTTCGGTGCAGCGCGTTTGCTTGCAGGCCGGAAAAACAGTCTCTTGAATCCCTTACCGGCATTTCAGCATCCTCTTGTGGAGGATCAGTGCCGCCCCTTCCTGCCCCTGCCGACCCATGGCCGGGGCCATTCGACTGAGGAAACATCGTCATGCAACATGTCAAAGCCAATGGTGCCGAGATCCCCGCTCTCGGCTTCGGAACCTTCCGCATGCCCGGACCCGAGGTTCTCGAGATCGTGCCGAAAGCCATCCAGCGCGGTTTCCGCCACGTGGATACGGCGCAGATCTACGGCAACGAGGCGGAGGTGGGGACGGCGATCCAGCAATCCGGCGTCTCCCGCAACGAGATCTTCCTGACCACCAAGGTCTGGCCGGAGCGCTATGCCCGGTCGAGCTTTGCGCAGTCGGTGGACGAGAGCCTGCGCAAGCTGAAGACCGACCATGTCGACCTGCTGCTCCTGCACTGGCCGCGCGGAAGCACCGTGCCGCTCGAAGAGCAGATCGAAGGCCTGAACGCCGCCGTGAAGGCCGGCAAGACGCGGCATATCGGCATCAGCAATTTCAACACGGAGGCGATGCGCGCGGCGAGCCGCCTGTCGGACGCGCCGATGTCGACCAACCAGATCGAGTATCATCCCTATATCGATCAAAGGACGGTGCTGGAGACGGCGCGCGACCTCGGACAGTCGATCACCGCCTATTACGCCATGGCCGACGGGCAGGTGCCGAAGGACCCCGTGCTCAACGACATCGGCAGCCGCCACGGCAAGACGGCGGCGCAGGTCGTGCTGCGCTGGCTGATCCAGCAGGACGGCGTCGTCGCGCTGTCCAAAACCTCGACGGAGGCGCGGCTGACCGAAAATCTCGGAATCTTCGAATTCGCGCTTTCGCCCGAGGAGATGCAGGCCATCCACGCCCTTGCCCGCACCGACGGCCGCATCGTCAACCCCGGCCACCTCGCGCCGAAATGGGACGAGGCAGCGTAAAAGGGCGGTACTAGAGATGGCGCCGCGGGTCTTTCGATCCGCGGCTACGCCGTCAGCCTCAGACGAACTGGCGCAGGCCCGGGACCGAGTTGATGACCGCGTCGACCGTTTCGTCGCCGGCGTGCTCGCGGGCATAGGCGAGAATTTCCTTGGCGAGGCCGGTGATCTCGCCCATGGAGAGGCCTTCGCCCATCAATTGCTGGCCGAGCGCCATGACGCCGCCACCGACCGCGCCCATGACCTTGCCGAGCAGACCGGGCTTCGCGCCTTCGCCGTTAAAGCGGGCGACGAGTTCCGGCGCGCCGGGCACGGCCTCGATCATGCGGGCGACGGGACCGGCATCGGCTTCGCGCTGCAGGAAGCCCAGCATCATGCCGATCGCCTTTTCCGCCTTGTCCGGCTCGATGCCGACATTGTCGGATACGCGGGTGACCAGTTCGCTCATGCTCTTCTCCTCGGCAAGAGATTTTACGTTCACGTCTACGTAAAGATCCCGGCGGAGAAATCAAGCCGTCCGGCGGGGTTTTCCGGGATGCCTCGCCCGACGCGAAGCGAGCATCCGGTACCGGGCAAACAGCGTGCTTGTCTGCTTGCGGACAACGTATAGTATCCCGGCCAAACAAGCGAATGGATCCCGACATGGCACTGCTGCAGCCCGGAATGCTCTACCTCGGCACGAGCCGCAAGCCGGACGACACGTTGAACAAGCCCGAATATCTCACGCTCAAATACGGCAACCGCCACGGGCTGGTGACGGGCGCGACGGGCACGGGCAAGACCGTGACGCTGCAGGTGCTGGCCGAAGGCTTTGCGGCCGCCGGCGTGCCGGTGTTCTGCGCCGACATCAAGGGCGACCTTTCGGGCATCGCCGCCCGGGGCGAGCCGAAGGATTTCCTTCTCAAGCGCGCCGCCGAGATCGGGCTCGATCCCTATGACTTCACCCAGTTTCCGGTGATCTTCTGGGATCTCTACGGCGAAAAGGGCCACCGCGTGCGCACCACCATGTCGGAGATGGGGCCGCTGCTGCTCTCCCGCCTGATGAATGCGACGGACGCGCAGGAAGGCGTACTCAACATCGCCTTCAAGATCGCCGACGAAGGCGGCCTGCCGCTGCTCGACCTCAAGGATCTGCGGGCGCTGCTGACCTATATGAGCGAGAATGCGAGCGCGCTTTCGGCCACCGTCGGGCTGATCTCCAAGGCCTCCGTCGGCTCGATCCAGCGTGAGCTTCTCATTCTCGAGCAGCAGGGCGCCGAGCAATTCTTCGGCGAGCCGGCGCTGAAGGTGACCGACATCATGCGGGTGACGCCCGAGGGGCGCGGCACGATCTCCGTGCTGGCCGCCGACAAGCTGATGATGAACCCGCGGCTCTACGGCACCTTTCTTCTCTGGCTGCTGTCGGAGCTGTTCGAGGAACTGCCGGAAGTGGGCGACCCGGACAAGCCGCGACTGGTGTTCTTCTTCGACGAGGCGCACCTCTTGTTCAAGGACGCGCCAAAAGTGCTTCTGGAGCGGATCGAACAGGTGGTCCGCCTGATCCGGTCCAAGGGCGTCGGCGTCTATTTCGTGACGCAGAACCCGCTCGACGTGCCGGAAACCGTGCTGGCGCAGCTCGGCAACCGGGTGCAGCATGCGCTGCGCGCCTATACGCCGCGCGAGCAGAAGGCGGTGAAGACGGCCGCCGACACGTTCCGCCCCAATCCGGCCTTCGACTGCGCCGCAGTAATCACCCAGCTTTCGACCGGCGAGGCGCTGGTCTCGACGCTGGAGGGCAAGGGCTCGCCCGCCATGGTGGAGCGCACGCTGGTCCGCCCGCCTTCGGCCCGGGTCGGCCCGCTCACCGATGCGGAACGGGCGCAGGTGATGGCCCAGAGCCCGGTTGCCGGCCTCTACGACCGGGATATCGATCGCGAATCAGCCTATGAGATCCTCGCCGCCCGCGCCGCCAAGGCCGCGCAGGCCGACGCTGCGCGCGAGGCGGAGACCTCCGACGGGCAGGAGCCCGCCACAGGCGGCAGCCGCTGGACGCTGCCGGGCTTCGGCGACGATGCCGCACCGGCCCCCAAGCCGACGCGCGCGGGCACGGCCGACAGACCGCGCGCCACGGGCTACCAGCGGGAAACCGTGGTGGAGGCCGCCATGAAGACGGTGGCGCGAACCGTCGCCTCCTCGCTCGGCCGGGCGCTGGTGCGCGGCATTCTCGGCAGTTTGAAGCGCTAGGCGCGACTTGGCGGGTCGCATCAAAGTCGTTGCGGCCGGCAGTGCCCCGGTTTTCCCCATGGTTCCAAGACTTTGCCACATGGGGGTCGCTGGCCGGCGTGGCCGGGCGCTTCCGCAAATTATTGCCGACGTCTTGCAATTGTCGGGGGGATCGTCTATCTCATGTCTATCGATCTTGCATTTTGAGCTTTGCTCCCGCGCAACGCGCCGTTCAATCTTCTCTTTCAACGTCGATCTATCACCGCCCGCACACTGCGAGCGAAACTTCATCACGATTGAAAAGGAATCACGTCGTGGCAACAGGTACCGTAAAGTTCTTCAACGCAACCAAGGGCTTCGGCTTCATCGCTCCGGACAACGGCGCAAGCGACGTTTTCGTACACATCTCGGCCGTTGAGCGCGCCGGCATGCGTTCGCTGAACGAAGGCCAGAAGGTCAACTTCGAAATCGTTCAGGACCGTCGCAGCGGCAAGAGCGCTGCCGACAACCTGTCCGCAGCCTAATACATAGAATTTCGTTTCCGGCGCCTGACCACGGATGTACTGGCAGAAACCGTCGAGACGATATCGAGAAGGTCGGGAATTTCCCGGCCTTTTTTTGTGCCTTTCGGTGTCTGCCGGCGTGGTCGGGCGGTCCTGATGCGCGGCATGACGCCTGGCCGTGATCTCTGGCCTATGGCAAGGCTGTCTGGCGATCCTGTATCTCGGGGTGTATGTCGGGACGGGTGCTTCCGGTTTGGCCCGGAATGCGGTAAGCTCCTCATAACATTGCGGATGCCGCGCCTGCCGCAGAGACGCGCACCCGCTTCCTTAAGCCCTGCACGACCCGCTGCCCCGCCAGCCGCGCCAGAGAAAGAGCGGCGACTGTGAGGCGCGACGACACGCCCGACACCGACGACAGACTGCGCGATCGTGGCCGACCGGCCTTCGACGCCCCCCGATCCTTTCAAAGGAGAACGCCTTGGTTCCCGCCGATCGCCTGTTCAAGACCGAAGCCCGTCCCGCCAACGCCAAGGCGACGCAGACCGATTCGGCCTCCCGCTCCATCATCGAGGTCGAGGCCGCCCAGCGCCGCGCCAAGACCGAGCGCCTCAAGCAGGCCCGCATCGCGCAGGAAGCCAGCCAGCCCGCGCCCGAAGCGCCGGTGAAGAAGGCCGCCAAGTCCCGCAAGAAGGACTGACGCCGCTTCGAGCCGGCTCTGGCCTTTAGGCTCCCTCCGCACCCTCCCTGTTTCCCGTCGCGGGACATGCGCGCGGATCGTTCCGTGCGGTCGCAGAGGCGCGTCCGGCGAGATGGGCCCTGTTAGATGGGCCCGGTAAGATGGGCCCTGCGAGAGGCCACTGGCGCGCCGATCGGACGCCCGTGCCTTGTATCCGCGTCATGTCTAACCATCTATGATCTCCAGACAGGAGACCAGGATTGTCCGACTTCATTAGCACCCTCTTTGCCATTTTCGTCGTCACGCCGCTGCAGGCGGATTTGACGGACCGCCTGCAAGGCCTGCCCTCGGCGGACCTCCTCCAGGCCGGCCGCGCCTGCATCGCGGCGGAAGGCCCTCGCCTTCTGCAGATGGCACAGGAAAACTGGGGCTGGGCCGCCGCCCAGGCCATCGGCGTCAGCACCGGCTTCGTCGATCCGGTGACGTTGCTCTCGACCCAGAACGGCGATTGCGGCGTGGTCCGCAACGCCCTGCTCAACCGCTCCGGCGAAGACGCGTAAACGCGCCGTCGCGACACGGGGCATCCCCCCGGATTGCGGGGCTTTGTCCCGAGAATGAGACGCCATTCCGCCACCGCTTCGCCCGCTGGCAGGCGCCGACGCGCCGGGCCGGCCGTCCGGCAGAACCACATCGTCGGCGTTGACAGGCTCGGAGGTTTTACGCCGCCACCGCCCGCATCCTCTCCGCCGTCTCGAACATGCGGTCCAGATTGAGACGACAGATCCTTCCCTCCGGCTGGGCGATGATGCCGTCGGCATCGTTCATGCCGGGGGATATGCTGATCTCGGGAACCGGCTGCGGCAGGGTTTCCGGGACCGTCCGGATGTCGGAGACGCCGTCGACGAGGAGGCCGATCGTCCTGTCGTCGATCTCGGCCACGACGATGGCGCTGCGCGGGGTCGGCGTCGTGCTGTCCCTGCCGAGCCGGGTGGCCATGCCGAGCCTGGTGGCCAGATCGATGATCGGATCACCGTGCCGCGCAGGTTCATCCCGCCGGACACATCTGCCGGGGCAAGCGGGATCGGGGTGGCCGGACCCCATCCGCGACTATCGCGGATGGGGTCGTGCGGAGGCAGAACGCCTGGCCGTGCCGCCTGAAGGCGACGATCTCGAGCGTGCCGCCGGTCCCGGCTGTCGACGGGTTTGGACCGCTCGTCAGAACTCCTCCCAGCTTTCCTTCACCGCAGCATTGCCGGAGAAGGCCTTCGCGACCTTGCCCGCCAGTCGCTTCGCCGGCGAGGCGACCGGGCGATGGGCCGGGCTTGCGGCCATGGCTGCGCTCTGGCGCGGGGCTCCGCCCAGCTGGAACTGCGCAATCAGCTCGCGCAGGCGTTGGGCTTCCGAGGCCAGCGTGGCGCTGGCGGCATTGCTTTCCTCGACCATGGCGGCATTCTGCTGGGTCACCTGGTCCATCTGGTTGACGGCCGTGTTGACTTCGGCAAGGCCGACGGACTGTTCCCGGGCGGAGGTGGCGATCGCGTCCATATGCTGGTTGACGGTGACGATATAGCCCTCGATCGTCTTCAGCGCATCGCCGGTCTCGCTGACCAGCCGGACCCCGTTCTGCACCTCGACCGAGGAATTGCGGATCAGCTCCTTGATCTCCTTGGCGGCCTTGGCCGAACGCTGGGCCAGCTCGCGAACCTCCTGCGCGACGACGGCGAAGCCTTTGCCGGCATCGCCCGCACGGGCCGCCTCGACACCGGCGTTCAGCGCCAGCAGATTGGTCTGGAAGGCGATTTCGTCGATGACGCCGATGATGTTGGAGATTTCATTGGAGGACTGCTCGATCTTCTGCATGGCATCCACCGCATTGGCAACGACCGCGCCGGACTGGGCCGCGCTTTCATTGGCAAGCAGGGCCGTCTTGCGGGCTTCCTCGGCGCGCTTGGAGGAGTTGGTGACGTTGACCGTGATCTCGTCGAGCGCGGCGGCCGTCTCTTCCAGCGATGCGGCCTGCTGTTCGGTCCGCTTGGAGAGATCCTCGGTGCTGGCGCTGATCTCCCGCGTGCCGGTGTCGATCTGGGTGCTGGCACCCGCCACGGCGCGCATGGTTTCGGCAAGCTGTGCGATCGCCCCGTTCAGATCGTGGCGCAGAGCCTCGAAATCGGACGAAAAGGCCTCGTTGAGCTGGAAGCCGAGATCGCCCGACGCAAGCCGGCGAAGACCGGTGGCGAGGCCCGACGTCGCGTCCTGGAGGAGCGACCTTGCAGCGGCTTCCGCATCGGTGGTCATGCGCAGGCG
This sequence comes from Rhizobium sp. PP-F2F-G48, assembly GCF_004342335.1. Taxonomy (NCBI): domain Bacteria; kingdom Pseudomonadati; phylum Pseudomonadota; class Alphaproteobacteria; order Hyphomicrobiales; family Rhizobiaceae; genus Rhizobium; species Rhizobium sp. PP-F2F-G48. Next base: position 96,070 of record NZ_SLVH01000003.1, read on the forward strand.
ATCCTGTTCCGCCTGAATGCGCGCCGCTTCGGATTCCTGCTCGAGACGCTTGTTGTTGATCGCCGCCTGGCGAAACACCTCGACGGCACCGGCCATCTCGCCGATCTCGTCCTTCCTGCCCGTCTGGGCGAGATCGATATCGGTATCGCCGTCGGCGAGCTTTCGCATGGCCGTCGTCATGGCGCGAATGGGCTGACCGACACTTTTGATCAGAACGAAGGCGGAGAGAACCAGAACCAGCACGATCGCAAGACCGATGCCGAGCGCGACCGAATCCGCCCGTGCGACCGTGGCGCCGAGCGCTTCCTTCGCGCCGGCGGTGAAGCGGGTGGCGTTCTTCTTCGCCGTGTCGATGGCGGTCGCCGTGGTCTCGGCAACCTTTCCGCTATCGGCGGCCGACCCGACGAGCGCCTGGCTCAGCTCCTCCGCCGTGATCTGACCGTCCGCCTTTTTCTGGAACGAGGCCACGACGAAGGCCGCCCGTTTTTCCGACGTGTCCGTGTAGTCCTTCAGGCCGTTCCGGATCTGAACCAGCACGTCCGGGATCATCGCCAGCGCGATGGGTTGCTCAAGACCGTTCCAGCCGGCTTCGAAGTGCGATCTGACCGTCGCAAGGGCCGTGTCCGCATCCTCTTTGGTCTGTGCAAGGTTCATGCGGGTCGCCGCGTAGCGCATCCGGGCGAGCGCGAGCTCTGCGTTGACGACGCCGTTGAGGATCGTCTGTTCGCGTCCGACGACGGCGTTTGCCTCGTCGACCTGACGACTGCTGATCTGCTGGTTGGCGATCATTCCGGCGATCAGCAGGATGGCGATCCCCGACGAGACGAGCAGCTTGGTTCCGACCTTGGCATTCTGGAATAGTGACATGAACCTCTCCAATGAGATGCGAGTTTGGCGTGGTGTCCGATGGAGGACGGCCGGAAGCAAAGTCATTCTGCCGCAGGCTTGGGGAGGAAGACGGAGATCATCTCCGTGGCGGGCTTTGAGGCCAGAAAGGCGCTCGTCCGTCGGCCGGGGCTGCCGAGGGTTGCGTTGAAAACGCGGTTTCCCCCGGACGTTCGGCATCGACGGCCATTCGGAACGGTCCCGCGACATCTCCCGCGACGTCTCCCGCACGGGGGGAGATGCGAGACAGACGGTTGCGCGCTCGATTCTGATCTCGGATGCGACCGCTGAGCTGAAAGGTTTCAGGGCCGCGCGATCACCGACCGACTATCGGCTACATTCATTGTCGTTTAGATAATAACTCGCTTAATTATGATCTTCGCGGTAATCTTTTCGCGTGTAAAAAGCGATCATATCCGGGAAGGCGTTCTGGGCTTGCGCAAAGGGTGAGCGAAAATCGTTCAGGCCCCGCGCGTTCGGATCGCATGCAAGGAGAGGGAAGAGATGCCGAAACGGCGCCTTTCGGGGCATGACGCGACCGGCCAGGCCCCGCACGAGGAGATGGCCGGAAACCCTCGCATGATGGGCATTTCATCGCGGCATTTCCTGAAGCTGGTCGAAGACCGGGGCGTGATCGGTTTCTGGTCGATGGATTTCGAGACGGGCCACATCAATGGGTCCGTGGGCATGTACAGGCTCCTCGGCCTGCCGCCGTCGACCCGGCTGACCTTCACGGAACTGCTGACGATGATGCATCCCGGAGATCGGACGCTGAACGGCGATATGCTCGCGGTCATCCGCTCCGGCCAACCGCTCGACCGGGACTTCAGGCTGATCCGGCACGACAGGACCCTGCGCTGGATCGAGAGCAAGGCGGAGGTTCTGGTCGACAGCGAGGGCATTCCCAGACGCGCGCTCGGGCTCTTCATCGACGTCACCGAGCGCCACGAGGCCCGCGTCATCGTCGAGGAAGGGTGGCGGAGCTATCGCAGCCTCGTCTCGGCGATTGCCGCCGTGGAATGGCGGATGTCGCCGGAAGGCCGGATCACGTCCCTCAAGACATGGGACGCGCTGACCGGGCAGACGCTGGCCGAAGCCGACAACTGGGGATGGGCGGAGATGGTCCATCCGGACGAGCGCGACGCCGCCCTTTCCCTCTGGGCAGAATGCGCGGCAGCACGCCGCCCTTACGCCCTCGACCTCCGCATCCGGTGCGTGGACGGACCCTATCGGACCTATCTCGTCCGTGGCGCCCCGCTCTACAATGCGGACGAGACGTTGCGGGAATGGATTTGCGTCCTCGTCGAACCGGCGGCGATCGGCGGCGCGAACGAGGCGCCGCCTTTGGAGGATTTCGAGGGCCTGGGTGTCGCGCATATCCGCGCCGCACGGGCGATCCTGAACTGGAGCATCGAAAATCTGTCGACCGAGTCCGGCGTATCCGTCTCGACGATCCGGCGCATCGAACAGAGCGCCGGGATGAAGACGCGACTGCCGCATATGAGGGCGCTGCTGAAGGCGCTGGAAAACGGCGGCGTGCGGTTCGGACACGGCCCGAACCGCGAACTGACCATCAGCTGCTGATCCCGCGACGGTCGCCGCCTGACTCCCGAGTGTGACCGGAGGACGGCTTCGCTCCGACCGGAGTGACCGATTATCATGCCTCGACCTTTGCTGATGCCGAACGGATAACCGTTTTCGCAGATTCCGAGAGTGTCTCTGCGCAGCGGGGCACTGATCGTGTGATTGGCACTCCTGGCCTGAAACAGAGCGGCTGGCTGGGGCGCCAGGATTCGAACCTGGGAATGCCGGTACCAAAAACCGGTGCCTTACCGCTTGGCGACGCCCCATTGCCGGCCCGGGTGCGGTGATGTCCGGGTGTTGGGCTGATAGCAAAGCGTGAGGGCGGGGACAACGGGTAAGTTCGTCGGGTCTCAAGATTATCGGGGCGCTGGTTTCGCGGTTCCATGGTTCGGGTCCCGTGATTCGGGTTCTGCGTTTTGGGTTCTGTGTTTCGGGGTTCTGCGTTTCGGCACCGTCGTTTCGGTTGGCGGCGAATTGGGCTAGGGTCGGTTTTCGGGCGCGCTCTTGCAGCGGGCGGGATGCGGGCCGGGTCGGCGCGGTGTGAGGAGACGGGAATGGCGGGATATCGGGCTCGGATGCCGGCGCGGCCGACGGTGGTCAGCGACGATGGTTTCATGCGCGTTACGCAATGGGATTTCGCGCCGGGGGCCGAAACCGGGCATCATGTCCACGGGCTTTCCTATATCGTCGTGCCGATGACGGATTGCCGCTTCCGGATCGAGGATGGCGAAGGCGCGCGGGAATTCGATGTCGCCAAGGGTGCGGTCTATCGGCGGGACGCCGGCGTGGAGCACAATGTGGTCAATGCCGGGGACGCGCCCATGTGCTTCATCGAGATCGAGCTGAAATGAGCGGCACGTCCCTTGCAAGCGAGGAGGAGCCGCAGTTCGAGCGGGCCTTCGCGCCGGCCTATGGGCAGGCGGTTCCGGTCGCGGACGGCGTGCGGCGGGTGACGGTCGAAAATCCCTCGCCGTTCACCTTTCACGGCACCAACACCTATCTCGTCGGGGAGGAGACGCTGGCGGTCATCGATCCCGGTCCGCTCGACGATGCGCATCTGGCCGCGCTGCTGCGCGCGATCGACGGGCGGCCGGTCAGCCATATTCTCGTCAGCCATACGCACCGCGATCATGCGCCGCTGGCGCGCGTTCTCCAGGCCCGTGTGGGCGGGGTGATCGCGGCGGAGGGGCCGCACCGGCCCTCCCGGCCGCTGCATGCGGGCGAGGTCAACCCGTTTTCGGAAAGCGCCGACCTGGATTTCGTCCCCGATCTCGCGCTCGGCCATGGCGCGACGATCGCCGGCGACGGCTGGGCGCTGACGGCACTTTCGACGCCCGGCCATACGGCGAACCATCTGTCGTTCGCGCTGGAGGAGACGGGCATCGTCTTCTCGGCCGATCACGTGATGGCCTGGGCGACCAGCATCGTCGCGCCGCCGGATGGGTCGATGCGCGACTATATGGCCTCGCTCGAGACCATGCTCGCGCGCGACGACCGGCTCTATCTGCCCGGGCATGGCGGGCCAGTGACCGAGCCCCACAAGTTTCTGCGCGGGCTGCGGGCGCATCGGCGCATGCGCGAGCGCGGCGTGGTGGAGCGCATCCGCCGCGGCGACGGTGCGATTTCCGAGATCGTGGCGGCGCTCTACGCCTCGACGGACCCGCGGCTGCATGGTGCCGCCGCCCTCTCCGTGCTCGCCCATCTGGAAGATCTGGTGGAGCGCGGGATCGTCGTGACCGAGGGGCCGCCGGCGCTCAACGGACGCTACCGGCTGGCCTGAGCCGGCGGTGTGTCGCGGCGACCGGGTCCGGCCGTCCGACATGCCCGGCAAGGCCGGTGCGAGGTCAGCCTCGGTATCCGGCCTCAGTATCAAGCCTCAGTCGCCGGCCTCAGTCGCCGGCGATGCCCAGAAGCTCGGCGTCCAGCGCGTGCAGGAAGCGTTCGGCCACCGCGGCATCGAGGCCGAGATCGTGATGGCCGAGCCTGGAGGCGACGCGGATATCGACGAAGGTGGTTTCGGACTCTTCGCGAAGACGGATGACGAGATCGAAACGGAAACCGGCCAGGAAACTGCGGCTTTCCCCCTGCAGCAGGATATCGCCGGCCTTTCGGCCGGGCGGCAAAGGACCGAGATCCGGCTTCGGGCGCGAGAGCGGAATGGGCACCGGGCCCGGATCGTCGCCCAAGGGGTCGCCGCGGCCGGCTTTTGCCGCTTTGCCCTTGGTCTTTGCCTTGGCGCCGCTTTGGCCGTCGGTGGGCGGCGGCTCGGTTTTCTGGGCGAGATCCTCGAAATCGGGCTCGGCGTTTTCGAGGCCCTCTTCCGCGACGATGGCGATGCCGGATTGTTCGGCCACTATGCGCACGCCGGTCAGCACGCGGTCGAGCGCGCCGTCGTAGCGACGCCCGGTGAGAGCGGGAAACGCCTGCGCCTGCGCCTGCCGGTCGGCCGCGGCGGGCGGCGTCGGGGTCAGCCAGCCGGCCTCGACCGGGCGTTCGCGGATGAAGGGCGGCGGCGTGACGAGATCGGTGGACACATCGGTGAGCGCCGGCTTTTCGACCACCTGAAAGAGCGCGAGGCCGGCGACGCCGAGCGGCAGGGCCGCATAGACCAGCGCCATGGTGGAGGCGATGCCGCCGACGGCGGCCACCTGCCACAGCCGCACGAAGCCGACGACCGACAGGAGAACGGCCACCAGCGCCAGCGCCGCACTGGCGAGCGCCAGCGTGACGAACAGCGTGCTCGACAGGGAGCCGAAGCGGTGGGCGGCAAGCGACAGGACGAAGATGGCGAAGGCGAGCCGCGCGACATGGCGCGCCGCGCGGGCGGCGTAGGATATCGGGCGCTCATAGGTGATCATTGCCGGCCGAACCTCCTTTCCGTCCCACGTCTGCGCTCTCACCCGGCGCTTGGCCCGGGGATCGCACGTCGCCCTGTCCTTACACCATCCTGCGCTTCATCCAAGGCGGCAATCGCAAGGCGCCTGCGGGTGTTGCCGAACGGCATCGACGGTCGATCCTGTCCGGGTGCGACAGGAGCGTCCGTTGTCCGGACCTGCGGGCCTTGCCTGAGAGCCGACGCTGGAACCTTTGCGCGGCTGCGACGTTGATCAGCGCTTCACGATCTTCCGCAACCGGGAGACGCGTTGCCACGGAATTGCCATTCTTGTTAACGATTTTATCGAAGATCTTTGGCCTGCTGCCCCGCAGTCGGCTATCCTGACCGGGTCGGACCGGTTGCAAAAGGGGGATGACGACCATGCGTTCTGCCGAAATCGAAACCCCGGCCATCCAGAGCGGCGCTCCAGAGGGTGGCGACTTTGAATTCACGATGGAAATGCTGGAGCTCGAGCTGTCGCTGGACGGCATCGTGCTCGACGGCATGATGGGCGACGGGCTGGTTGGCAGCGGCGACGCGTTCGCCGAGCGTGTGCGCGCGGCGGCGACCGACCTCAAGGGCGCCTTCCTGTTCGACCTCCCCGCCTCCGGTCTCGTCGAAAACTGCCTGCGGATCGCCGTGCTGCGCATCCCGCGCGACAGTGGGACGGGCGCCGAGACGATCTTTGCCTGCCTGGAGGCCGACGGCACCTCGATCCGTATCGAGAAGCCAGATGAGCGCACGCTTGGCCTTGCGAGTTTCGCCCAGGCTTTCGTGGATGTTTTTCAGCGGATCTAGACGCGCCGGCAAACGCTGGCCGGCACCAGACCCTAGCCGGCCCAAGACTCTAGCCCGACACTGGCCCTAGCCAGCGAGAGCGCGCAGCGGGGGCACCTCGACCGGAGCGGTGCGCTTCGTGTTCGTCTCGCCGAACAGGCGCCAGGTGTTGCGGCCGCTGCGCTTTGCCTCGTAGAGGGCGATGTCGGCCTCTCCGCAGAGCTTAGCGAAGCTCTCCGTCTCCCCTGCGTCTCCTCCGCCTGCCATCAGGGCCATGCCGATGCTCGCGCCCACGCGGATCGGCAGGCCGCCGATCTCGGTCGGCTTGTTGAACTGGAGAAGCACGCGGCCTGCAAAGGCTTCGAGCCCGGCGGCGTCCAGGCCGCTGGTGCAGATGGCGAATTCGTCGCCGCCGAGGCGCGCGAGCAGGCCGTCGGCGCCGGCAACGCCCCCTCCCACGACATTCGAGAGACGGGAGGCGATCTCCCGCAGCAGCTGGTCGCCGGCGAAATGGCCATGCGTGTCGTTCACGGCCTTGAAGCCGTCGAGATCGATATAGAGCACGCCGACGCGGTTTTCCGACGTCTTTCCGTCCGACCTTTGGCCCTCCCGACCGGCCGTCTCCGTCCCGGTCCGCAGGGCGGCGGCGAACCGGTCGTCGCCGAGGCTTGCGAAACGGGTGCGGTTCAAAAGGCCGGTCAGAGGATCGGTTTCCGCCTGGAAGCGCAGCCGCTCGGTCAGGTCGCGGCGTTCCGACAGTTGCCGTTCCAGCCGGGCGATGGCCTCGAAGAGATCGTCGAGTTCGCGCGTGTCGGCCTTGGTCGCCACGCGCTCGACCGGTCTTTCCTCCGCCAGCCCGACGATCATTTCGTGCGCCATCAAGAGCGGGCGCAGGACCGAGAGGAACAGGCGCCGCAGGACGACGACCAGCAGCCCGAGGAGAAGCGCCGTCGCCGCGGCCATGCCGACGAGCTTCAGCAGAGCGAGATCGCGGCCGCGGCCGATATCGGTCACCATCTGGTGGATCGCGGCCTTGCGCAGGTTTTCGAGCGGCAGGAGCGTCGGAACGTAGAGGCCGGTGAGGTCGGCGGGGGCGACGCTGTAAGGTGCGCCGCTGCGCCCTTCCTGCGTCAGCCTTTCGATCAGCCGGACGCCCTCGCCGATGAAGAGCCGGCGCACCTCGCCCATCTGCTGGCGCAGGCCTGCGTCGGAGGCGTCGATGCGCGCGCCGAGTATCCACACGAGCTGCTCGATCTTGCCCGCCGTGCGGTTGACCTTGTCGATGGCCTGCGGCGAGAGCGCCAGGCCGCGCGAGACGCTCGGGACGACATAGCTTCCGAGCCGCCCCGCCTGCTCGCGCAGATCCGTGGCGATCAGCGCCGTGAAGACGCTGCGGGACAGACCGGGATGGCGCATCTGCAGCGTTGCGGCGGCGCGGGCGACGGAGGGCTGGATCGCATCGGCGATCGCAAACATCCGGGCGATCGCCTCCGTCAGCATGTCGACGGACCGTTCCGCCTGCGGCAGCAGCGCGATGGCGTCGATGCTGGCACGGGCGTTCTTCAGATCGTCCTCGAGACTGCGCAGGATGCCCGGCGCCAGCGGCAGGGTCCTGGTCCGGTCGACCACGGACAAGGCCGCATCCGTCAGGCGGCGGGCCTCCCGCAGCTTGGCGACGGCCGCGGGATCGGCGCCGACCTCGATCGACATCAGGACGTTGGAGGGTCCGCGTTCGGCCGACAGCGCGCGCGTCGCCACCAGCAGCGCCTCGTATTCGTGGACGCCGGCAAGGCTTCGTTCGGCGTCGAGGAAGGCCCTGGCCGACGGTGCGACGATCCAGAGTGCCATGCCGAGGACGGCTGCCGACAGGAGAAGGCAGGCGCTGCGCCATTGGCCATACAAGGATCGCGCATGCCGCTTCGCCTGTTTCATCTGGGTCGTCCTTAAGCCTCGTCTCCTCAAACCGATACTGATGAACCTTTAAGCGGGGGTGAATACCCTAAAATTCAGGCCCCCGAAATCTTGCCGTTGATGGCCGCCTGGGCGGCGGCCAGACGGGCGATCGGCACGCGGAACGGCGAGCAGGAGACATAATCGAGGCCGGTCTCCTCGCAGAAGCGGATCGAGGCGGGATCGCCGCCATGTTCGCCGCAAATGCCGAGCTTCAGGCCGTTCTTGGTCCGCCGGCCGCGCTCGGCGGCAATCTGGATCAGCTCGCCGACGCCGTCATAGTCGATGGAGACGAAGGGATCGCGGTCGATGATGCCCTTCATGCGGTAGGTGTTGAGAAACTGCGCGGCATCGTCGCGCGAGATGCCGAAGGTGGTCTGCGTCAGGTCGTTGGTGCCGAAGGAGAAGAAATCGGCGGATTCGGCGATGACATGGGCCCGGAGGGCGGCGCGCGGCAGCTCGATCATGGTGCCCACGAGATAATCGATGCCGACGCCGGCTTCGGCAAGGATCTCCGCGGCGACCGCGTCGATGCGCGCCTTGACGTAGTCGAGCTCGGCCTTGAGACCGACCAGCGGCACCATGATTTCCGGCACGACCGGCGCGCCCGTCTCGCGGGCGGCGATGACGGCCGCCTCGAAGATGGCGCGGGCCTGCATTTCCACGATTTCGGGATAGGAGATGGCCAGGCGGCAGCCGCGATGGCCAAGCATGGGGTTGAACTCGTGCAGCGCATCCACCCGCTGGCGCAGTTCCAACGGCCTCATGCCGAGCGCCGTGGCGACGTCGGCGATCTCCTCGTCGCTTTTCGGCAGGAACTCGTGCAGCGGCGGATCGAGCAGGCGGATCGTCACCGGCAGGCCGTGCATGATGGAGAAGAGCTCGGTGAAATCGGCCCGCTGCATCGGCAGGAGCTTGGAGAGAGCCGCGCGCCGTCCGGCCTCGTCGGCGGCGAGGATCATCTCGCGCATGACGTTGATGCGCTCGCCCTCGAAGAACATGTGCTCGGTGCGGCAGAGGCCGATGCCCTCGGCCCCGAAGGAGCGCGCGGCCCGCGCATCGGCCGGCGTATCCGCATTGGTGCGCACGGTCATGCGGCGGCTCGCATCCGCCCATTCCATGATGCGGCCGAAATCGCCGGAAAGCTCCGGCTGGACCATGGAGACGCGGCCCTTGAGCACCTGTCCCGAGGAGCCGTCGATGGTGATGATATCGCCCCGGACAAAGGTCGCGCCGGCGGCCGTCAGCCGTTCGTTGCGCAGGTCGACCCTGATGGAGCCGGCGCCGGAGACGCAGGGGATGCCCATGCCGCGGGCGACCACGGCGGCGTGGCTGGTCATGCCGCCGCGCGTCGTCAGGATGCCTTCGGCCGCATGCATGCCGTGAATGTCTTCCGGGCTCGTCTCGACCCGCACCAGAATGACGGAGCGGCCCTCCTTCTTGGCCGAAACCGCCTCCTCCGAGGTGAAGACGATCTCTCCGGTCGCCGCCCCCGGCGAGGCGGGCAGGCCGGCGCCGATGATGTCGCGGCGGGCGGCGGGATCGATGGTCGGGTGCAGCAGCTGGTCGAGCGCGGCGGGATCGATGCGGGCCACCGCCTCCTCGCGCGAGATCAGCCGTTCGTCGGCCATGTCCACCGCGACCTTCATCGCCGCGCGTGCCGTGCGCTTGGCCGAGCGGGTCTGCAGCATCCAGAGCTTGCCCTGCTCGATGGTGAACTCGATGTCCTGCATGTCGCGATAATGGGCTTCCAGCCGGTCGCAGATGGCGCAGAGATCGGCGAAGGCTTCCGGCATGACCTTTTCGAGCGAGGGCCGGTCGGAACCGGAGGCGATGCGGGCGCTCTCGGTGATGTTCTGCGGCGTGCGGATGCCGGCCACGACATCCTCGCCCTGCGCATTGACCAGGAACTCGCCATAAAGCGCCTTTTCGCCGGTCGAGGGATTGCGCGTGAAGGCGACGCCGGTGGCGGAGTCATTGCCGAGATTGCCGAACACCATGGTCTGGACGTTGACGGCGGTGCCCCAGTCGGCGGGAATATCGTGGAGATGGCGATAGGTCACGGCCCGCGGGTTCATCCAGCTGGCAAAGACCGCGCCGATGGCGCCCCAGAGCTGCACGGCCGGATCCTGCGGGAACCCCTCGCCCGTCTCCTCCTCGATCACGTCCTTGTAGCGGGTGACGAGGCGGCGCCATTCGCCGACGGTGAAATCGGTCTCCTGCTCCTTGCCGATCCGGCCCTTCTCATCCTCCAGAAGCTCGGCGAAGACCTCGTGGTCGATGCCCATGACGACGTCGCCATACATCTGGATGAAGCGGCGATAGCTGTCCCAGGCAAAGCGGGCGTCGCCGCTGTCGCGCGACAGCGCCTCGACCGTCTCGTCGTTGAGGCCGAGATTGAGGACCGTATCCATCATGCCGGGCATGGAGGCGCGGGCGCCGGAGCGCACCGACAGGAGCAGCGGCCGTTCCCCGTCGCCAAACCGCCGGCCGGCCATGTCCTCGACGAGGGCGATGCCGGCGAGCACCTCGGTCTTCAGGCTGTCGGGAAGGGCGCGGCCGTTTTCGGAATAGAGCGCGCAGGCGCGCGTGACGATGGTAAGGCCCGGCGGCACCGGCAGGCCGAGGCTGCACATCTCCGCGAGGTTGGCACCCTTGCCGCCCAGGAGGTCGTGATCCAGCGCCCGCCCCTCGGCCTTGCCTCCGCCGAAGGTGTATACCCACTTCACCATGTCCGTCTCCACCCTGAGACGCCCGCGCCAGGCGTCGCATTCCCGCAACCCCGGCCCGTCCCGCCTCTTCTCCCATTTCACGCTACAGCATCCGCAACCGATTAGGAATGCTGCAAGTGCGGCTATAGTGTTGCATTGCAGCAAAATTGTTGCGGGGCGCGGGTGCGGTGGCCTCCGGACATCGTGTGGCCTTCAGTCTTTTTTGATTTTTCCACCCTGTGCCGATAGAGTTGGGACAGGCCGCAGCGTTTTGCACATCAGATCATACCGGCGCAATTTCCCGAGCTGCGAAACCTCGTCTGGAACAGGGACCCCGCGCGCCCGATCGATGCGGACGACGTCTTTGCTCTTTACGAGCGCAACTGGCGATTTGTCGATCGCGAACGCCTGTCGGACGAGGAAGCGCTGCTGATCCGCGAACTGACCGAGACCTTCGGTCACGGCCATATACTGGCGTGATGGGATATCTCCGCGCCGAGCACCGGGCCTCGCCGAGGTGCTGTCTTCGATGAACCATGATGCTCTTCGTTCTGCCGAATGCTGGTTCGGCAGGGGAACGGCGATCGGCCGGTGTTCGGGCATTTCCGCAGGCTGGCATTCGGGCGGACGGCGGCGCCTTCGACTGATCGCTCCCTCCCGCCCTCACACCGCCTCGCGCAATTGCTCCGCCGTCTGCAGATCCACCGAGACCAGCTGGCTCACGCCCTGCTCGGCCATGGTGACGCCGAAGAGGCGGTTCATGCGGGCCATGGTGATGGGGTTGTGGGTGATGATGACGAAGCGGGTTTCGGTGGAGGCGGCCATTTCGTCCATGAGGTTGCAGTAGCGCTCGACATTGTGGTCGTCGAGCGGCGCGTCGACCTCGTCCAGCACGCAGATGGGCGCGGGATTGGTGAGGAAGACGGCGAAGATCAGGGCCATGGCGGTCAAAGCCTGCTCGCCGCCGGACAGCAGCGTCATGGTCTGCGGCTTCTTGCCCGGCGGGCGGGCGAGGATTTCGAGGCCGGCATCGAGCGGGTCCTCGCTTTCGATCAGTTGCAGCTCCGCCGTTCCCCCGCCGAAGAGATGGCTGAACAGGCGCTGGAACTGGGCGTTGACGATGTCGAAGGCGGCGAGCAGCCGTTCGCGGCCCTCGCGGTTGAGGTTCTGGATGGCGCTGCGCAGCTTGCGGATCGCGTCGATCACGTCCTCGCGCTCCTTGAGCAGCGCCGCGAGCCGGCCCGCCAGTTCCGCCTGCTCCTCCTCGGCGCGCAGGTTGACGGCGCCGAGGCGCTCGCGCTCGATCTTCAGGCGTTCGAGGTCGCGCTCCACGCCGCGCGGATCGGCCGGCAGGGCATCGGCTGTGCGGCCGGTCAGGCGCAGCACGTCGTGCGGGGCGACGGACAGGGCCTGGCGGATCGCCGCTTCCACCTCGATGCGTTTTTCGCGCGCCGACATCAGCCGCTCCTCGGCGCGGCCGCGCTTTTCGCGGGTCTCGGCCAGATCGGAGAGGGCAGTCGTGGCAAGGCGATCGGCGTCGCGCTGGCGGGTTTCCGCCTCGACCAGCCGGTCGGCCGCCGCGCGCCGGGCCGCTTCCATGTTGGACAGTGCGCTCATCAGGGCGCGCCGCTTCTCGTCGAATTCGTCGGGCGCATCGAGGATGGCCTCGATCTCGTCGCGGGCTTCCGCCTCGCGGTCGCGCAGCGTGGCGATATGGTCGTCGGCGCTCACGGCGCGGGCGGCCCATGTCGCGCGCTCGGTATCGATCGCCCGGAGCCGCCGCGCGCGCGCATCCGTCTCGCGCGTGAGGCCATCGGACAAAGCGCGGGCTTCGGCGAGCGCCGAGCGGTCGGCGGCGACCTCCGTGCCCTGCACGGCGAGGCGCTGGTCGAGGCCGGCCATGTCGGGAGCGTCCTCGAGCGCCGCGATGGCGTCCTCGAGCGCGGTCGCCACCTCCTCGCGCTGCGCCTCGATGCGGGCGGCGGCTTCGGCCAGAACCGCACGGCGGCGGGCGAGATCGCCCTGGGCGCGCTCGGCGGCCGTCAGCGCGTCGCGCGCCTCCGACAGGCGGCGGATCGCCTGCCGCTCGGCTTCGCGCGTCATCCGCACCGCCTCGTCGGCCGCGCGGACCGCGTCCGTCGCTCGGCTCAGAGCGCGCTCGCACCGCTCCAGAGCATCGGAGGCTTCGCCGATCTCGGCGTCCAGTTCGCCCAGCCGATTGCGGTTTTCGAGCCGCAGGGTGGCCGCACTCGGCGCGTCGGCACCGGTGACATGGCCATCCCAGCGCCAGAGCGCGCCGGACCGCGTCACGAGGCGCTGGCCGGGGTGGAGCGCGGGCAGCAGCCGTTCGGCCGCGGCATCGTCCGCGACGATGCCGACCTGCGACAGGCCGCGCCGCAGGGCGTCCGGCGCGGTGACATGATCGATCAGCGGGGCAGCGCCCGGCGGCAAAGCCGGATCGGCATCGCCGCGGCCGGGATCGCGCCAGTGGACGGGCGCAGACGCATCGAGCGGGGATTCGAGATCGTCGCCGAGGGCAGCGCCCAGCAGCGCCTCGAAACCGCGCTCGACGGCGATGGCATCGACCACGGGGCTTGCGCCGCCCGACAGGGTTGCAGCTTCCAGAAGGCGGCGCAGGGTGCGCGCCTCGGTGTCCGCCGCACTCAGCCGCGCCCGCGCGGCCTCCAGCGGGCCGCGCGCCTCCGCTTCGCGGGCGCGGGCGTCGCCGAGCGCGTCTTCAGCCTCGATGATCGCCTCGGTCCGCGCCTCGATCTCGGCGTCCGCCATCTCCACGGCTTCGCGGTGCGTTTCCGGGTCTTCGAGGCCTGCGATATCTAGGTCGAGCGTGGCGATCTCGCCGGCCTGATCGGATATCTGGCGCTCAAGGCGCATCTGCCGGTCGCCGAAGTCGCGGATGACGCGTTCCAGCTGGCCCCGCACGGCGGAGGCTTCGGCGCGTTCGGCGGTCAGCGCCGCCAGCGCCCGCTCGCTGGTCTCCAGCCGGTCCTGCGCCTCGACCAGACGCTCGCGCGCCTCTTCCGCCCGCTCTCCGGCCTCCTCGGCATCGGCCTGCAGCGCCTCGGCCTCCTCTTCCAGACGGGCGACGGCACCGGCATTTTCGAGCGCCAGCCGGTCCTCGCGGGCGATGTCCTCGCCGAGCTGGGTCAGGCGGCGCTGCAGTTCGTCGCGCCGGCGCAGCGTGCGGCTCATATCCTCGTCGAGCTGGGTGCGGGCGATCTGCAGCCGCTGGAGACCGGCGGCCGCGCGGGCCTCCGCCTCGCGCAGCTCGGGCAGCTTGAGGCTCGAGATCGCCTGGTTTTTCGCCGCCTCCATCTGGGCCTGCGCCTTCTCGGCCACCAGCGAGGTCGCCTGGTTGAGCAGGCTGTCCGCCTCGCCCTCGGCCTCCTTGGCCTGCACCCAGCGGATGTGGAACAGCATGGCTTCGTGGGCGCGGATCTCGGCCGAGAGCATCTTGAAACGGTTGGCCTGCCGCGACTGGCGCTTGAGGCTTTCGATGCGGCTTTCGAGCTCGGCCGTGACCTCGTCCAGCCGGTCGAGATTGGTTTCGGCGCCGCGCAGGCGAAGCTCCGCCTCGTGGCGGCGGGAATGGAGACCGGAAATGCCGGCGGCCTCTTCCAGCAATTGCCGGCGGGCCTGGGGTTTGGCGGCGATCAGCTCGCCGATGCGGCCCTGCCCGACCATGGAGGGCGAGCGGGCGCCGGTCGAGGCATCCGCAAACAGCAGCTGGACGTCCTTGGCGCGCGCCTCACGGCCGTTGATGCGGTAGACCGAGCCGTTCTCGCGCTCGATGCGGCGCGTCACCTGGATCTCGTCGCTGTCGTTGAAGGCGGCGGGTGCGGTGCGGTCGCTGTTGTCGAGATAGAGGCCGACTTCGGCCGTGTTGCGGGCCGGGCGCTTGCCCGAGCCGGAGAAGATGACGTCGTCCATGCCGGACGCGCGCATGTTCTTGTAGGAATTCTCGCCCATCACCCAGCGCAGGGCCTCGACGAGGTTCGACTTGCCGCAGCCGTTCGGGCCGACCACGCCGGTCAGCCCGCGCTCGATGACGAATTCGGACGGCTCCACGAAGGACTTGAAGCCGACCAGACGCAGCTTGGTGAACTTCATGACGGCCCGCCCGTCTCAAACGGAAACGCGGTCATGATGACCGGACACGGGACGGACGGGAAAAACGGCACGGTTTCCCGTGCCGCATCGGAGCGCGACTTAAAGCAGTGGGTCGATAAGGGCCGACATGGTGTCAACCGACATGTCTCCGGAATAGCGCTTGCCGTTGATGAAGAAGGTCGGCGTCGAAGCAACCTGGTACTCCTTCATGCCCTTCTGCATCACGGCATTCACATCATCCAGAAGCTTCTGGTTCGTCAAGCAGGCCTCGAAGCTCTCCTGTGAAAAACCGGCGAGCTTGGACATCTGCAGCAGGGCATCGCGGCCGTTCTGCGCTGCGGCCCACTGTTCCTGCTGCTTGAAGAGCATGGAGACCATCGGGAAATACTGGCCTTCCGGGGCGCAACGCGCCAGCATGAAGGCGGCCGCCGCGCGCGGATCGAACGGGAATTCGCGCAGCACGAAGCGCACTTTGCCGGTCTCGACATACTTCGTCTTGATGGTGTCGAAGGTCTGGTTGTGGAAGTTGGCGCAATGCGGGCAGGTCATCGACATGTATTCGACGATCGTGACCGGGGCATCGGCCTTGCCGATCGCCATTTCCGGCAGAGCACCCGGTTCCATCAGCTTGGAAACTTCGACCTCGCCATCGGCCTGGGGCAGTTCCGGTGCCGCCGTGGGCGCTGCGGCCGGGGCGGCCGCCTGGGCCATCTGGGTCTGCGATGTCGCGGGCGTTGCCGCGGTGGACGATGTCGTCATCGTATCCGCGGGCTTCATCTCGGTCTTGGTCGCGGTATCCACGGTTTCGACCGGAGCAGCCGCATTCGCCGTCTCCTTCTTCTCGTCGCTGCAGGCGACGAGCGCGAGCGCCAGCGTGGCGACGGCCACACCGCTCGAAAGGCGTTTCAGCAAGGTCATTTCGGAAAGGGACATGGTTCACCTGTTCAAGCGGAGACGGGCCTTTGCGATATCGCGCCGGCCGGGACCGGACAAGGGGTCCCCTTAGCGCATCGTTCAAAGAATTGTGAGGCATTTGTGGCGCGAGGGCCTTCCTTTGCCGATATCGCACGCGCGATGTCACGCCGTTTGCCGCGAGCGGCCTGACCGTGATCGATCCCTGGAGGGACTGAGGCCCCTTACCGCGTCTTCCCCAGCACCGCCGTGCCCAGCCGCGTCAGCGCCGCCTTCAGGCCTTCGTCCTCGATCTCGGCGGTGAGCGCCGCGAGGTGGCGGGCGGGTTGGCCGGTGAGCGGGCGCGGCGGACGGCGGGTGCGGTTCTGCGGCGTGACGGGCTTCTGGACGATGCGGACGCGGTCGATGGCGGGGAAGCCGAAGAAGCCGTTGATGCGCTGGACGAGTTCGCCCTCGGCATGGGCGAGGAACAGCGCCCGGCCACCGTCGCAGGCGATGGTGAGCACGCCCGGCTGGTGGCGGCTTTCGCCGGTCATTTCCGAGACGCGCCGCGGCCAGGCGATCTTTTCCGGCCGGGTGCAATCGGCAAAGGCCTCGCCGGCGATCTCGTCCCAGGAGCCGAGCAGCAGCGTGCTGATGCCAGCGCGTTTCGCCAGAACCGGATCGAGAAGACCGTTGGCGACCTCGCTGATCTGGCGGACGCCTTTGGGGGTATAGGGCTTGGAAGGCGCCATGCGGTGGTTCCCGTCGGTGGTGAATGCTGTCGCAGCCCTTACCCGCCGATGCCGTTTCGGCTATGACGCTCGGGGCGGCATGGCGCGCGGCAAGACGGCCCGGCTCGGCTGCTTGGCGATGATCTATAGGGCAAGTCGGCCGCAAGGACCATGATGCAACGTTTTCCGTCCACCGCAGAGGCCCTGCCCTTCGACACCTCCCGGCCGGCGCCGATGCCGCAGGCGGGCTCCCCCACCGCGCTGCTGCTCGACTGGTACGACCGCAGCCACCGCGTGCTGCCCTGGCGCATCACGCCGGCGATGGCGGCGGACGGGCTGCGGCCCGACCCCTATCATATCTGGCTGTCGGAAGTGATGCTGCAGCAGACGACGGTGCAGGCGGTCAAAGCCTATTTCGAGAAGTTCCGGGCGCTGTGGCCGACGGTGACCGATCTTGCCGCGGCCGACACCGAGGACGTGATGAAGGCCTGGGCGGGGCTTGGCTACTACGCCCGCGCGCGCAACCTCAAGGCCTGCGCCGAACAGGTCGCAAGCCGGCATGGCGGGCGCTTTCCCGATACCGAAGAGGGTTTGAAGGCGCTTCCGGGCATCGGCGACTATACCGCCGCCGCGATTGCCGCCATCGCCTTCGGCCGGCAGAGCGCGGTGCTCGACGGCAATGTCGAGCGGGTGATCTCGCGGCTCTACCGCGTGGAAACACCGGTGCCGGCGGCGCGGCCCGACATGCGCCGGCTGGTCGCGGCCATGACGCCCGCCGGGCGGCCGGGCGATTTCGCGCAGGCCATGATGGATCTCGGCGCGACCCTCTGCACGCCGCGCCGGCCGGTCTGCGCGCTCTGTCCGATCAACGCGGATTGCCGCGCCTTCAAGGCCGGCGACCCCGAGCGCTTTCCGGTGAAGCTGGCGAAGAAGGCAAAGCCGGTGCGCTATGGCACGGCCTATGTCGCGACCGACGCGACCGGCGCCGTCTATCTCAGCAAGCGCGGCGACAAAGGCCTGCTGGGCGGCATGACCGAGGTTCCCGGCACCGACTGGACGACCGACGGGACGGCCGCGCCGGCGCCGCCTTTTGCTGCCGCCCGCGAAATCGCCTGGCGCGACTGCGGCAGCATCGTGCATGTCTTCACCCATTTCGAGTTGCGGCTCGGCGTTCTCAAGGCCGAGGTCGAGCGGGCGGCGATTGCGGCCAATGGCTGGTGGGAACCGCGCGCCTCGCTCGCCGAGCAGGCCCTGCCGACGGTGATGAAGAAGGCGATCGAAAAAGCCCTGCCCGGAAGTTTTAAACCCAAGGATCTCAAGAAGGAGAAACGCCCATGACCGACGCGACGACGCCCATCCGCCATATCGTTTTCGACATCGGCAAGGTGCTGATCCATTACGATCCGAATATTCCGTTCAGCCGCCTCATTCCCGACGAGGCCGAGCGCACCGCTTTCTTTGCGACCGTGTGCACGCATGAATGGAACCTGGAACAGGACCGCGGCCGCAGCTGGAGCGATGCGGAGGCGCATCTGATCGCGCAGTTTCCCGAGCAGGAGGCGCATATCCGCGCCTTCCGCCTGCATTGGGGCGAGATGGTGCCGCATGCCTATGAGGAAAGCGTCGCAATCCTCGAAAGCCTTGTCGAGAAGGGCTACGACGTGACGATGCTGACCAATTTCGCGGCCGACACCTTTGCCGAGGCACGGGCCCGCTTCGCCTTTCTCAACCTGCCGCGCGGCGTGACGGTTTCCGGCGAAAAGCGCCAGATCAAGCCCGACCGCGAGATCTACGAGACGCACCAGGCGGCCTTCGACCTCGAGCCCGCAGCCACCCTGTTCATCGACGACAGCCTCGCCAATGTCGAGGGCGCACGGGCAGCCGGCTGGCAGGCGGTGCAGTTCATCGACGGGCCCCGGCTGAAGGCCGATCTCGCACGGCTCGGGCTGCCCGTGTAGCATCTCGATCGTTCGGCGGGCCCGGCGCGCGAGACCATGACCGGGCCTGCCTTTTTCATATCACTGAAAAGCCATGTTTGGTTCAGCCGACGTTCACTTGATCGGTGTAGTCTCGGCCCGTCATCTTGACCGATCATTCTGCGAGGACGCTTTCATGGCGAAATATTACGGCACCAACGGCAACGACATCCTGACCCAGAACAACCTGTCCGAAGTGTCGATCTACGGTTACGGCGGGAACGACACGATCTATCTCAACCGCACCGACAGCCGGGGCGGCTTCAACTTTGTGGATGCGGGCTCCGGCAGCGACCGGGTCGTCAACTATTACGAAGGCGGCAACGACATTTTCCTCGGCACCGGCAACGACCTCTACGTCGCCGACATTCGCGCCGGCGATTCGAAGGCCTATGACATCGTCTCGGGCGGCGACGGCAACGACCGCTTCGAGGTCAATTCCGAATCCAGCGTCTACAAGGGCGATGCCGGCAACGACACCTTCGTGTCGGTCGGCTACAACAACAGCTTCAATGGCGGCTCGGGCGTCGACACGATCAGCTACGCCATGCAGGACAACTACGCCTCGCAGCGCGGCAAGGGCGTCGATATCGATCTCGGCAAGGGCACGGCGATCATCGACAACGATCAGGCCGAAGATCTCATCAGCATCGAAAACGCCATCGGCACGAATGCGGCCGACGACATCACCGGTTCCTCGGTTCGCAACGTGATCAAGGGCCAGGGCGGTGCCGACGACATTTACGGCCTCGGCGGCAATGACAGCCTCTATGGCGGCAGCGGCAACGACTACCTCTATGGCGGCGCGGGCGCAGACGACATCACCGGCGGCACCGGCACCGACTATCTGAACGGCGGCTCGGGCGCGGATATCTTCTTCTTCGACAGCGTCAGCGAGAGCCGGGTCGGCAGCGGCCGCGACCTCATCGCCGATTTCCGCCCGGGTGAAGGCGACCTCATCGACCTCGGCACGATCGATGCGAATTCGCGCTCCGGCGGCAATCAGTCGTTCGACTATATCGGCAGCCACGGCTTCACCCAGCATGCCGGCGAACTGCGCTTCTCGAACGGCATCCTGTCGGGCGACGTCAACGGCGACGGCCGCGCCGACTTCGAAATCCGCGTCAACGGCGTCACCAAGATGTATGCCGACGATTTCATTCTCTAAAGGGCTTTTCAGGCTCTAAAGGGCTTTTCAGGCTTCAGGAGCGCCGTGCTTCGATCGTGACGTGCGGCGCTTGCTTGAAAAACGCTCCCTGAAAAACGCTGCATGAAAAACAGCAACGCCCGGCGGCTTTTTCAAGCGGCCGGGCGTTTCTGATTCCTCCGGGACTGAAGGTACGAAACCGGAGGAAAGACGACTGTCGGCGGGCTTTCCCGTCGATAGATCGCACTCCCGCTTCGTCTTGGGACGGAGCCCCGGCAATCGCCGGAACCCTGTCCGCATCGCGGTCTGCCGGTGGTTGATCAACGGCGGTATCGCAGATGCGAGACTAGCGGCGGAGAGGTTAAATTCTCTTAAACAATGCGGAGAGAATCTGGCGGAGATGGCGAGATTTGGACGTGAGGGATCATCGACCGCGCGGCGTGCGGCTGTTCCCGATCCCTCGACTCTGCGAATGCCCTCACCGTTTCGATGCGTGGCCTCCCTCACCCTGGCCCTCTCCCCGCCTGTGGGGCGAGGGGAAATGGTGGCGGTGGCCGGATGAAGGGCTGACGCGGGCGATGACCCCTTGGCCTACAGCATCACCCCAGCCGTGCCATATCGGCCCGGATGACGCTGCGCAGGTCGTCGATCGGCTTCAGCACGCCGCCATCCTCGTAGTGCCAGAAGGTCCAGCCGTTGCAGGCGTCGAAGCCCTGCACCTTGGCGCCGAGGCGGTGGATGGAGCCGGCCTCGCCGCCGCTGGCGAGCGTGCCGTCGGCGCGCACGATGGCGCTGTGACGGCGGCGCGCGTCGGTGAGGATGGCGCCGGGCTTGATGAGGCCGCTTTCCACCAGCACGTTGAAGGCGACGCGGGGTTCGGCGCGCTTGCCGGTCATCACCGACAATGTGGCACCGCCGAGCGGCTCGACCGCTTCGATGCGGGCACGGGCCGCGTCGATATAGGTCTGTTCGCGCTCG
The DNA here is from genome assembly GCF_004342335.1 of Rhizobium sp. PP-F2F-G48. Classification (NCBI taxonomy): domain Bacteria; kingdom Pseudomonadati; phylum Pseudomonadota; class Alphaproteobacteria; order Hyphomicrobiales; family Rhizobiaceae; genus Rhizobium; species Rhizobium sp. PP-F2F-G48. Next base: position 116,706 of record NZ_SLVH01000003.1, read on the forward strand.
ACGCCGACATAATGCCGGCCGAGGCGCTTGGCGACGGCGCCGGTGGTGCCCGAGCCGAAGAACGGATCCAGCACGACATCGCCCGGCCGGGTGGAGGCCATCATGACGCGGGCGAGCAGGGCTTCCGGCTTCTGGGTCGGGTGGACCTTGTCGCCGTTCTCGTCCTTCAGGCGCTCTCCGCCCGAGCAGATCGGGAAGACCCAGTCGGACCGCATCTGCACGTCGTCGTTTGCCGCCTTCAGGGCGTCGTAGTTGAAGGTGTAGCCCTTGCCCTTGGCGCTCGGGCTCGCCCAGATCAGCGTTTCATGCGCGTTCTGGAACCGGCGTCCCTTGAAATTGGGCATCGGATTGGTCTTGCGCCAGACGATGTCGTTGAGGATCCAGAAATTCAGGTCCTGCAGGATGGCGCCGACGCGAAAGATGTTGTGGTAGGAGCCGATGACCCAGAGCGTGCCGGTGGGCTTCAGCACGCGGCGGCAGGCCAGAAGCCAGGCGCGGGTGAAGGCATCATAGGCTTCGAACGAGGCGAACTGGTCCCAAGCGTCGTCGACAGCATCGACCAGCGACTGGTCCGGCCGGTGCAGGGCGCCGCCGAGCTGCAGGTTGTAGGGCGGATCGGCGAAGACGACATCGACCGAATTGTCGGGCAGCTTCTCGAGGGCGGAGACGCAATCGCCCTTGATGATGGTGTCGAGCCACCCGGATTCCCGGGCGGAACCGGCGGCGGGGGAGGTTTCAGCAGACAAAACGACGGAAGACTTCAGGGACACCATGACTACTCGCTGATACACTGACTCTGGGACACATATTCTGCTGCTATGGTTACCGAGTTTGGTTACCAAAGGCTGAAGAGCCGCAAAACTTGCGCGAAAAACCGACGAATGGATCGATTGCGTGTTTTGCGCTAAGCTCGATCGCATGACAGCGCCCCTCGATCGAAGCCAGGTCATCGAGCGTCTCCGTGGCCAGGCGGAGGCGGTGCGCTCCTGTGGCGCGACATCGCTCTCCGTCTACGGTTCGGTGGCGCGCGACGAAGCCGGGGTAACGAGCGACATCGACCTCTTCATCGACGACGATCCTGCCAGCCGCTTCAATGCTTTCGATCTCATCGGCATCAAGCTGATGCTGGAAGAGCGCCTGGAGTCGACCGTCGATATCACAACCCGGGATGGGCTCCACCCCATGCTGACGGCGGATATCGAAGCCTCGGCCCTGCAGGTTTTCTCGTGGCACGCGATTTCCGACATGCGCTTTCAGACATGAACGACGCGGCCCGAGGTCCCATGGCAACGCGTGCGAACGATCGGAACATCATCCGGCACGCATATCACGGGCTCTCCGACACGATCCTCCGGGGCGTCATCGTCGACGAAATCCCCGCTCTCGAACGCGCGGTTGCCGGGCTGCCGGCGCAGCATCCCCCAGCATAGGCATGGGCGCGTCCCTGCCGTCGTCCTGACATGGAAATTCGCTTTCCGTCGTTCGCGCATTGTCCCGCGCCCTCCCCTCGTGTAAAGCGCGGGGCATCCCCCATTCCTCCCCCATGCATCAGAGATTTTTCCCATGTCCGGTATCGACCTCATCATCTTCGATTGCGACGGCGTGCTCGTCGATAGCGAGATCATCGCCTCCGAAGTCGAGGCGGCGCTCTTGACGGAGGCGGGCTATCCGATCTCCACCGAGGAGATGGCCGAGCGCTATGCCGGCATGACCTGGCAGAACACGCTGCTGGCCGTCGAACGCGAGGCGACCATCCCCCTCTCGGCGCGCCTGTTGTCGCGCCACAGCGAGATCCTCGAACAGCGGCTGAAGGACGATGTGCAGATCATCGACGGGGTCAAGGCGGCGCTGTCGCAGATCCGACTGAAGACGTGCGTCTGCTCCAACTCCACCTCCGAGCGGCTGGCGATGATGCTCGGCAAGGTCGGGCTGAAGGACCTGTTCGGCCGCAACATCTTTTCCGCCCGCGACCTCGGGGAGGACCGCGTGAAGCCGAAGCCCGACATCTTCCTGCATGGCGCGGCGCAGATGGGCATCGACCCGTCGCGGGTGATCGTGGTGGAGGACTCGGTGCACGGCGTCCACGGCGCCCGCTCGGCCGGCATGCGCGTCATCGGCTTCACCGGGGCCTCGCACAGCTACCCCTCGCATGCCGACGCCCTGACCGAAGCCGGCGCCGAAACCGTCATCTCCCGTATGACCGCCCTGCCCGCCACCATCGAGGCGCTGGCCGAATGGTCGGAGGAGCTGGGAGCCTGATCGGACCGTCGGAGGAGACGACACGAAAAACGCGGCGACCGTTGGAACAGCCGCCGCGCGAATTCGGTCTGACGATGGCGAGACGATCGGGCCTTACACGATCAGGAAATCGGCCGCCGTCATCTTGAGATTGGCCGAGACCGTGGCAAACAGCACCGCAGCGGTGCCGTTCGCGCCGTCGGCATCGTAATAGATGTTGCCGGAGCTTGCCTGGTAGATGATGTGATCGTTGCTGTCGACGGCCTTGCCGGACGCGTTGATGACGAATTCTCCCGCGGCGAGAACCCCCGTCTTGGTGAACACCTTGAAGACGGCGTTTTCAAGCCGGATCGTATCGTCGGCGACGATGAAATCCTGGATGACATCGCGATTGGAGCCGCCGTTCGGTGCGACATCGAACAGGAAGCTGTCCCTGCCGGCGCCGCCGAGCAACGTGTCGTTGCCGCCGCGTCCGGAGAGGAGATCGTTGCCCTCGTCGCCGCGCAGGAAATTGTCGCCCGCGCTGCCCAGAAGCGTGTCCGCCAATTCGGAGCCGCGCGCGCCTTCGATGCTGGTCAGCTTGTCGGTCTTGCCGAAGCCGTCGATCGCCGTGCCCTTGGTCAGGTCCACGGTCACGCCGCTTTCAGCACCACGGCGCACGTCGCGGTGATAGGTCACCATGTCGAAGCCGCCCTTGCCGTCGATCGTGTCCTTGCCGCCGAGCCCCATGAAGGTCTCGTCCCGCGAGGAGCCTGTCATCACGTCGGCGAAAATGGTGCCTCGGAACCCCTCGATGTTCTTGAAGGTTTCCTTGTTGCCGTACTGGTCGGTCACGGTGCCGGCGGCCGCGTCGAGCACGATACCGCGGAGACTGTCGCGATTGTAGTAGCTGTCCTGGAAGCTGATCGTGTCCCAGCCGGTGCCGCCGTCATAGCTGTCCTTGCCGCTCCCGCCTTCCATGTAGTCGTCGCCGGCGCCGCCCTGCATGACGTCGTTGCCGTTGAAGCCGTACATGTCATCGCCGCCGGCCGAACCGGTGATCGTGTCGTTGCCCTTCGTCAACCATTCCTGGAAGCCCCAGCTGTCATAGGCCTGCGTCGCATCGCTCAGGTCGGCAAACGACAGGTTGAGGCCCGAAATCGTCTGGAAAACCGTGCCGCTCTTGGTTTGCAGCTGAAGGCTCGTGACCGTGCCGGAGATCGGATCCTTCTGGCTGTCGAAGGAGAAGCCAGAGCCCAGAACCTTCACTTGAAGGCCGTTGTCGAGATCGTAGATCGCCTGTTTCGTCGTGCTCGAATTGTAAGTCACGCCGGTTTCGCCGATGTAGTCGGCCAAGGAAAGATTGTAGTCGCCATTGAGCGGCGACTGATTTTTCGGAAAGAAATACGTCCAGACTGCCATGGTTGAAGCCCCCTTAACCCTTGCTTAAGGAAGTCTTAACATGCCTTGAAAAAAGGAAAAGCCCTATGATGAAAGCTTGGTTACCGGCCCCGAGAAAAAGCGAGTCACCCGCGCGTTCGCAGACGCGCCGGCAGCCGGGCTGCCGGCGAACGCCATGGTCCGAACCCTACTTTTTTCTCTTGGCGGCAGGCTTGGCCGGGGCCGTGTCGAAGCCGACATAGACCTTGGCGAAGTCGCCGGCGCCGCCGTTGATGGGGGCGGATTTGGTGAAGATGAACTGCTGGGCGCCGGCGCCGGCTGCCACCGTGACCGGAAGCTGCGTCACCTCGGAGAACAGCGTGTTGTCGGCGTCGCTGGCGGTGACGCGGATGGGCAGGTTGATCGTGCCGGGGCCGCCGGCGGGACCGGTGGTAACGCGGCCCTGCACCACGACGGTGACGGTGAGCGTCGTATCGCTCTGCACGCACTGGCGGGTCGAATCGGCGAGCGAGGCCTGGTAGACGATCTGCGTCGGATCGTCCTTGGCGCCCTTGGCATAGGTGCGGTAGACCGAGGTCGCATCGCGCATCACGATCTGCGGGCACTTGGCCTGAATGACGGCGGGCGTGGCCGATGCCGCGCTGCCGCCGGCCTCGATCGCGCCGCCCGTATCCGGCGTGTTGCAACCACCGAGCGCCAAGAGACCGACACATGCCGCGATGCGGCTGACTGTTTGACCCACCATTCGAACTCGACCCCCTGTCGCTGCCCGCGCTCTCACGGCGCGTGTCTGTCGCTGTCCGCAGAGCCGGTCCCGTCTGCCGAAAGGCAGGCTTTCCAGTGCTGCGGCGATGGTCTATAGCAGCGGCGCGCCGGAAAATCGATTGGACAAGCGCGCCTTCCGGTCGATTTTTGCAAGGCCTGCCTCCGCCCCCGGCGTCCCGTCTTGGGGCTGGCGCCCGGGTTCTTCGGCAGCGTCGCCGGCCGGCACGAGACGAGGATGACGACCGTGAAGTATGTTTCGACCCGGGGCGAGGCCCCTGCGCTCGGTTTCAGCGATGCCCTGATGGCGGGCCTTGCCCGCGACGGCGGGCTCTATGTTCCGGAGACGTGGCCGACCCTGTCGAAGCGCGAGATCCGGGCGTTGCGCGGTCTCTCCTATCAGGACGTCGCCTTCCGCATCCTGCAGCTGTTCGTGGATGGCGAGATCGAGGATGCGACGCTGCGCGGCATGATCGACGAGGCCTATGCGACGTTTCGGCATCCGGCCGTGGTGCCGATCGTGCAGACCGGGCCGAACGCCTTCGTCATGGAGCTCTTCCACGGCTCGACACTCGCCTTCAAGGACGTGGCGATGCAGCTGCTCGCGCGGCTGATGGACCATGTTCTGGCCACCCGCAACACGCGGGCCACCATCGTCGGCGCGACCTCGGGCGATACGGGCGGTGCCGCGATCGACGCCTTTGCCGGGCGCGACCGCACCGATATCTTCATCCTGTTTCCGCACGGCAAGGTCTCGCCGGTGCAGCAGCACCAGATGACGACGTCGAAGGCGTCAAACGTCCATGCGATCGCGATCCGCGGCAATTTCGACGATTGCCAGACGCTGGTCAAAGACATGTTCAACGACACGGCGTTCCGCGACCGCGTGCACCTGTCGGGCGTCAATTCGATCAACTGGGCGCGCATCATGTCCCAGATCGTCTATTACTTCACGACGGCGGTGGCGCTGGGCGGGCCCGATCGCAAGATCGCCTTCACCGTTCCCACCGGCAATTTCGGCGACATCTTCGCGGGTTACGTGGCGATGAAGATGGGGCTGCCGATCGCGCGCCTCGTGGTCGCGACCAACGAGAACGACATTCTCGCCCGCACGCTGAAGACCGGGCGCTACGAGATGCGCGACGTGCGCGCGACCACCTCGCCCTCGATGGACATCCAGATCTCCTCCAATTTCGAACGGCTGCTGTTCGAGGCCTTCGACCGGGACGCGGGCAAGGTGCGCGCGGCCATGGGCGGGTTGAAGCAGTCGGGCGCCTTCGAGATCGAGGAGAAGGCGCTGAAGCGGATCCGCGGCCTGTTCCGCGCCGGGCGGGCGACCGAGAAACAGGTCGCCGACACCATCGCGAAGACGCTCGAAGAGACCGGCTATCTGTTCGATCCGCACAGCGCCATCGGCGCCTTCGTTGCCGCCAAGCATATGAAACCCAACGCACCTATGGTGACGCTGGCCACCGCGCATCCGGCCAAATTCCCCGCCGCAGTAAAATCGGCCAGCGGTATTGACCCGGCGCTTCCGACGTGGCTTGCTGACCTGATGGACAGGGAGGAGCGCTTCGACATTCTGGATCCCGAGCTGAAAGCCGTCGAGGCCTATATCGGCGAGCACGCGCGTATCCGGAATTAGTGCGCAGAAAGACCGATGATGAAAGTTGAGTGCACCCGGCTTGCCTCCGGGCTGACGGTCGTTACCGAAACCATGCCGCACCTGGAAAGCGTCGCGCTCGGCACGTGGATCAAGTCCGGCTCCCGCGACGAGACCATGTCGGAGCATGGCATCGCCCATCTGCTGGAGCACATGGCCTTCAAGGGAACGGCCTCGCGCTCGGCGCGCGACATCGCCGAGCAGATCGAGAATGTCGGCGGCGAGGTGAACGCGGCGACCTCGACCGAGACGACCTCCTATTACGCCCGGGTGCTGAAGGACGACACGACGCTCGCCATCGACATCCTCGCCGACATCCTGACCGAGTCGTCCTTCGACGAGGACGAGCTGGAACGCGAGAAGAACGTCATCCTGCAGGAAATCGGCGCGGCGAACGACATGCCCGACGACGTGGTGTTCGACCGTTTCGCCGAAACCGCCTTTGCCGACCAGATCGTCGGCCGGCCGATCCTCGGCACGCCGGATACGGTGATGTCGTTTTCCTCCGACCAGATCCGCAGCTATCTCGGCCGCAACTACACGACCGACCGCATGTTCGTGGTGGGCGCCGGCGCCGTCGATCACGATGCCTTCGTGGCGCAGGTCGAGGCGCGCTTCGCCGCCCTGCCGCAGCAGCCGGCGGAGGCGCCGATCCTCGAAAAGGCCCGCTATACCGGCGGCGACACGCGCGAGGATCGCGACCTGATGGACGCGCAGGTGCTGCTCGGCTTCGAGGGCAAGGCCTATCATGCGCGCGACTTCTACTGTTCGCAGATCCTCGCCAATATTCTCGGCGGCGGCATGTCCTCACGGCTCTTCCAGGAAGTGCGCGAGCATCGCGGCCTCTGCTATTCGGTCTATGCGTTCCACTGGGGCTTTTCCGACACCGGCATCTTCGGCGTCCACGCCGCGACCGGCGGCGAGAACCTGCCGGAACTGATGCCGGTCATCATCGAGGAGCTGCGCAAGTCGGCCGACCGCATCGAGCAGCAGGAGATCGACCGCGCCCGCGCGCAGATCCGCGCCCAGCTGCTGATGGGCCAGGAGAGCCCGGCCGCCCGCGCCGGCCAGATCGCCCGGCAGATGATGCTCTATGGCCGGCCCATTCCCAACGAGGAACTGATGGAGCGGCTGTCCGGCATCACCGTTGAGCGGCTGACCGACCTTGCCGGCCGGCTGTTCTTCGAGACCGTGCCGACGCTGTCGGCCATCGGCCCCGTCGACAAGCTGGCGCCCATGGCGGACATTCTCGGCGGACTGACCAAGGCCCCGGCCCTGCCGCGCGCGGCCAACGGCTGAACCTGGTCCGGCGCCCGGCGCCGGCCCCTTCGCTTTCCCCATCCCGGCGCACCCGCGCCGGGCCCTTCGCCTTCACCATCCCGGCGCGCCCGCGCCGGCCCCTTCCCTTTCCTCATTCCGGCCGTGCGGAGGCGTTCATGACACGATCGGTGTTTCGGTTCCTGTCACGACAGCCGGACCCGGTCAGGATCGAGAGCGACGCCCATCTGTTGCGCCTGCCGCGCGGCTCCGACTATCGACAATGGTTCGCGCTGCGCCGGGAGAGCCGGCCGTTTCTGGAGCCCTGGGAGCCGACCTGGCGGGCGGAGGAGATGACCGAGAGCGCCTTTCGCGCCCGGGCCGTGCGCAGCGAGCAGGAATTCCAGTCCGGCCAGGCCGTGCCCCTGTTCGTCTTCGCGCGCGAGACCGACACGCTGCTCGGCGGCCTCACGATCGGCTATATAAGGCGCGGCGCGGCGCAGTGCTGCATGATCGGCTACTGGATGGGCGAGCGTTTCGCCGGCCAGGGACATATGTCCGCGGCGGTCAGGCTCTCCATCCCCTACATCTTTTCGACCCTTCAGTTGCACCGTATCGAGGCAGCCTGTATTCCGGAAAACGACAGGAGCATCCGGCTCCTTGAAAAGGCCGGCTTTCATCGCGAAGGCTATCTGCGTGAGTATCTCAAGATCAATGGGCAGTGGCGCGACCACCTGATCTTCTCCCTTCTTTCGCGTGACATCGCGCCCAACAGGACTGCTAGCGAGTGACCTACCCCTTCCGTCCGACGCGTCTGCCGTCGATCCGCAGGCTGCCCGGGCTGATGCTGGCCCTGGTGCTGGCGATGACGTGGCTCGGTGCGGGTCTGGCCCATGCCATCGAGCCCGTGAAGATCTCGCGCGAGGACACAGCGCTCGATCTTACCGCGACCACCGAGATCTATACCGGCCGCGGCGAGGCCTTTCAGGTATCGACCGCGCCCGGCACGGACGGCATCGTGCGGCGCATCGAGGTGCGCTCCAGCGCCGAGAACCACCAGGGCGACTGGGCGGTGTTCGCGCTTGCCAACGTGTCCGAAGAGCAGCTCGACCGGGTGATCGTCGCGCCGCATTTCCGGCTGGTGAACTCGAAGATCTTCTGGCCGGACCTCGGCTCGAAGCGCATCCTCTCCATCACCCCGTCGGAAGGCTTCGCGCTCGACCGGCAGCCGAGCGAGGAAGCCGACGTCTTCCGCATCACGCTCAATCCGGGCTCGGTCATCACCTTCGTCGCGGAACTGGCGACGCCCGACCTGCCGCAGATGTATCTCTGGGAGCCGGACGCCTACAAGGACACGGTCAACGCCTTCACGCTCTATCGCGGCATCGTGCTCGGCATTGCCGGCCTGCTCGCCGTGTTCCTGACCATTCTCTTCGTCGTCAAGGGCACCTCCATGCTGCCAGCGACGGCCGCGCTGGCCTGGGCGGTGCTCGCCTATATCTGCGTCGATTTCGGCTTCCTGTCGAAGCTGATCGCGATCACGGCCGGGGACGAGCGCATCTGGCGGGCGGGCACCGAAGTGTTTCTCGCCGCGGGGCTCGTGATCTTCCTCTTCACCTATCTGAACCTCAACCGCTGGCACCAGCATCTGTCCTATGCGACGCTCGCCTGGGTCCTCGGTCTCGGCCTGCTCTTCGGCGTGGCGATCTACGATCCGGCGATCGCGGCGGGCATCGCGCGCATCTCTTTTGCGCTGACCGGCACGGCCGGCATCTTCCTCATCGCCTATCTCGGGCTCAACCGCTACGACCGCGCCATCCTGCTCGTCCCCGCCTGGCTGCTGACGCTGGTCTGGCTGTTCGGCGCATGGCTGACGGTCACCGGGCGGCTTTCCAACGACATCGTCCAGCCGGCGCTCGGCGGCGGGCTCGTGCTGATCGTGCTGCTCATCGGCTTCACCGTCATGCAGCACGCCTTTGCCGGCGGCGCCTACAGCCAGGGGCTGTTCTCGGACCTCGAACGCCAGTCGCTGGCCCTGACGGGCTCGGGCGATACCGTGTGGGACTGGGACGTGGCGCGCGACCGGGTGGTGACCATTCCCGACGTGTCGCAGCAGCTCGGCCTGACCCCCGGCGCCATGCACGGCCCTGCCCGCAACTGGCTGCCGCGGCTGCACCCCGACGATCGCGACCGCTTCCGCGCCACGCTCGACATCCTGCTCGAGCACCGCCGCGGCCGCCTCAACCACGATTTCCGCATTCGCGCCGAAGACGGGCATTACCACTGGCTGTCGATCCGCGCGCGGCCGGTGCTGGGCGCCAACGGCGAGATCATCCGCTGCGTCGGCACACTGGTGGATATCACCGAGCAGCGCAATTCGCTCGACCGCCTGCTGCACGATGCGCTGCACGACAACCTGACCGGCCTGCCCAACCGCCAGATCTTCCTCGACCGGCTGCAATCGATTCTGGCGCTGGCGCCGGGCTCCAACGGCGTGCGCCCGACTGTGATCGCCATCGACATCGACCGCTACAAGCAGAACGTCAACGACGTGCTGGGGATCGCCGCCGGCGACAACATCCTGATCGCGCTGACGCGGCGGCTGCGGCGGCTTTTGAAGCCGCAGGACACGCTGGCGCGGCTCGGCGGCGACCAGTTCGGCCTGATCCTCATTTCGGAGCGCGACCCGGCCAAGGTGGCGGATTTCGCCGAGGCGATCAGTCGCGCGATCATGGTGCCGATCAGCTTCGGCAATCGCGAGATCAGCCTGACCGCCTCCGTCGGCCTCGTCTCCTGGGTGGATCAGAGCCAGAGCGCCGCCGGCCTGCTGGACGATGCGGAGCTGGCCATGTTCCGCGCCAAGAAGGCGGGCGGCAATCGCGTCGAGCCCTATCGGCCGGCCTTCCGCACCTCGGGCACGGACCGGCTGCAGCTCGAAACCGACCTGCGCCGCGCCATCGAGCGCAACGAGCTTTCCCTCGTCTACCAGCCGATCGTGCGGCTGAACGATGCGGAGATCGCCGGCTTCGAGGCGCTGATGCGCTGGGACCACCCGAAGCGCGGCAGCATTCCGCCGTCCGAATTCATTCCGATCGCCGAGAGTTCCGAGGTCATCAACCAGCTCGGCCTTTTCGCCTTCGAGCGGGCGACGAGCGATCTCGGCGAATGGCAGATCCAGACGGGGCAACTGCCGATCTTCGTCTCGGTCAACCTGTCGAGCGGCCAGCTGCTCAACAACGACCTGCACGACGACATCCGCGCGATCCTGCACAAGAACCGCTGCGATCCCGCGCAGATTATGGTCGAGCTGACCGAATCGCTGATGATGGAAAACCCGGAACAGGCGCGCCTCGTGCTGCAGAAGCTGCGCGACAGCGGGCTGAAGCTGGCGCTGGACGATTTCGGCACGGGCCACTCGTCGCTCGCCTATCTCACGCGCTTCCCGTTCGACACGATCAAGATGGACAAGGCGCTGGTGAAGGACGAGAGCGACAAGCGCACCATCCTGCTGCGCTCGGTCATCAACATGGCGCGCGAGCTGGACATGCAGGTGGTGGCCGAAGGCATCGAATCCGAGGAGGACGCGATCCAGCTCGGACAGATGGGCTGCCACTTCGGCCAAAGCTTCCTCTTCGGCCCGCCGATCGCCTCGGACCTGATCCAGCGGTTGCTGAAGGAGCGGTTTCCGTTGATGAAAAGGGCATGAGGGGTGAGTAGTGAGTAGTAAGTAGTGAGTAGTGAGTAGTGAGTAGTGAGTAGTGAGTAGTGAGTAGTGAGTAGTGAGGCAGCATCGCAGATGACAACTCACAATATGATATTTACGACTTACCGATCACTGCTCACTACTTACTAATTCTGCTCACTACTCACCAATTCTGATCACGGCTTACTACTCACTGATCACCGATCACCACCTTACGCTGCTTCCGGCGCCTGCACCGGCGGGGCGGACATGGCGATGTTTCCCTGGCCGGCCTTGTGGATCAGGCGGTTGAGGAATTCGAGTTTCTGGACGACCGGGATCGAGAGGACGAAGGGGTAGCTGTCGGTCTGGCCCATCGAGCGCTGGATGCTGTTGAGCGCGACGCTCAAGGGGACCCAGGCATCGACCAGCGTCTGCGCGTCGCGGACGTTGTAAGGGTCGAAATCGACTTCGGCCGCCATTTCCTCGTGGCGGCGCGGGTCGGTGGAGAGACCGAAAGCGCGGGCGGTTTCGAGCGTGTCCACGATATGGAAGAAGTGCGCCCAGCACTCGGCGAAATCTTCCGACGGGTGGCAGCTGGCATAGGTGGAGATGAAGCGGTTCTGCCAGTCGATCGGCGGTCCCTGTTCGTAATTGCGCTGAAGCGCTGCGGCGTAGTCCTCGCGTTCATCGCCGAACAGGGCGCGGGCTTCGGCCAGCGTTTCTTCGTCGCGGCAGAGCTGGGCGAAATAGAAATGGCCGATCTCGTGGCGGAAATGGCCGAGCAGCGTGCGATAGGGCTCGCCCATGGAGACGCGGATGCTTTCGCGCGTGGCATCGTCGGCTTCCGCGGCGCGCAGGCTGATCAGGCCATCCTCATGGCCGGTCATCGCGGCCTGGATGATGTTGCCGTTGGCATCGACCTCGTCGGCGAGGAAATCGAACACCAGTCCGCCCTGCGGATCGGCATCGCGGCCGGGACGCGGCAGGTTCCAGCGCAGGATCGAATAGAACAGGTGCCGCTGCGCCTGGCCGATCTTCTGCCAGCGCTGCACGCCTTCCGGATTGTCGGTGACGGGAACGATGTGGTTGTAGCTGCAGGCGACGCAATAGGTGTTCTGGCTACCGGCGGGGACGAGCCAGTTGCAGATGTCGTTCATGGCATTGGCGCAGAAGCGTACGGCCGTGTCGGTGTTGCCGATGACGCTCCACTGGTCGCCGCCGGCCGGGGCCAGCGCCCGCATGCTCAGCGTCCCGCTGTCGAAGCCGAGGCGCGATCCGCAATTCACACAGGTTCGATTGTCGAAATGGACGGAATTTCCGCAATTGCTGCACGTAAAGAGCTTCATGGTGGTTTCGTCCCTGCGCCGTCCCTCAAAGGATGGCCCTTGTTTGATGTGGCTTAGCAGCGCGGCCTTTTGCATGCCCCGTCTTCGCTGCTCTCTCTATAGTGTCTGCTGAAATAATGTCGGTGGATGCCGTGGCGAAAGAGCCATCGGCTGATGAAGACGACCGCCTGACGAGGAAATGCCCGCCGGCGCGAAGCACAGCGGGCATTCGGCGCACGTCGCCATCCAGTTGAACCCGTCAGGACGGCGACGGTTGCGCACCTCGGTGCTACGGGATCGACCGTAGCGAAACTTTGTTACAGGCGATCGACGGCACCCTTGACGGTGTCCTTGGCCTTGCCGGATGCCTGCTGGACTTCGCCCTTGACTTCCTGTGCCTTGCCTTCGGCCTGCAGACGCTCATTGTCGGTCATCTTGCCGACGCCCTGCTTGATGTTGCCTGCTGCCTCGTTGGCGAGACCGGATACCTTGTCGGACATGCTACCCATGTGCGTAACTCCCTGTCTTGGCGGCGCCGCTTGATTGCTGTGCCGCTTGCCCTGAAAACGGGGCGTCGGACAAAATGTTCCGCGATTAGTTCATGAGGAAGTCGGAAAGTCTTCGCTTTCACAGAGAGGTGATGGGCATGTGACGAGACCGCGCCCACGCGCGTCCCGACACGCCGTCAGGCGTGGCCGGCGGTCATGGAGAGCATGGCGGGGGCGACGCCCATGGCGGCGAGCGTGCGGTCGTATTTGTCGCCGAGGTCGCGATCGAAGATCAGGTCCTCATTGGCCGGGCACGTCAGCCAGCCATTGTTGGCGATCTCGGCTTCCAGCTGCCCCGCGCCCCAGCCGGCATAGCCGAGCATCATCATGGCGCGGGCGGGGCCGGCGCCGCGGGAGATCGCGCGCACGATGTCGAGCGTCGCCGTCAGGCAGATGTCGTCATTGACCGGGATGCTCGATTCGCTGAGATAATCGTCGGAGTGGAGGACGAAGCCGCGGCCGGTCTCGACCGGGCCGCCGGTCTGGATCTGGAAGTCGCGCGTGCGTTCCGGCAGGCGGATCGCCTGCAGGCGATCGACGATTTCGAGATGCAGGAGCACGTCGGGGAAGGTCAGTTGCTGCGGGCGGTTGAGAATGAAGCCCATCGCGCCATCGTCGGAATGCGCGCAGACGAAGATCACCGTGCGCGCGAAATTGGTGTCGGCCATGCCGGGCATGGCAATCAGGAATTGCCCATCCAACATGCCCCGTTCGCGGTTCTTCTGGAATGTCGCCATCATGGTTCCCGTACCCTTGTTCCCGGTTGAGATCTGTCCCGCCTTCTCGCTGCCGACTGTTACCTGTTTCCTGCTTCTCTGTTCGCCGTCCCGCCCATGCCCCGGCGGCGGACCGTCCTCGCCTTTGACGAATCCGGTTTCCCGACCTTCGTTCCGCGTCTCTTTTCCCGAAAGCGAGAAAAAGCAGTGATGCCGCCCTCGCGTCTTCAAGAAAAAGTGCGTGACTTTGCCGTGGTCCCGCACGCTGCCGATCTTCTCCGAACCCGGCAAAAGCGCTATGGCTCTGTCGATGATCGCACGCCGTATCGCGCAGAGTTTGACGGATTCAGCCCGTGTGGCAACCCTTTCCGCCGTCTTTTTTTTCACCTGTGCGGCCTTCGCCGGCACGGCCTTTGCAGCGCGCAGCGCCTGGGTGGAAACGGTCGGCGGCGGCATCCGGCTGGTGACCGGCGCCCGCCTTGACGACGGCACGCTGCCGGCCATGCTGGAGATCCGGCTGGAGCCGGGCTGGCGCACCTATTGGAGCGATCCGGGTTCGAGCGGCATTCCCCCGGAGGTGACGATCACGGCGACGGGACCGGGCTCTAAAAGCTTCGTCTCGTCCGGCCTGCGGCTTCCCGCGCCCAAGCGCTTTGCGGAAGGCGATCTCGACTATGCCGGCTACGACCAGCCGGTCGCCTTTCCGCTGCTCCTGAAGACCGCGCCTGGCGCGCCCGAGGCGCTGACGCTGGAGGCGTCTGTGTTCCTCGGCATCTGCAAGAGCATCTGCATTCCCGTGCAGGCGACGCTCGATGTGCGCCTTTCAGGCGATGCGTCCGACAATCCGCTCGACACAGCGCGCGTGCGCTCGGCCTTCGCCGCCCTGCCCGCCGCGCCGAGGCCGGATTTCAACGTGGCCGAGGCGCGGTTCGATGCAGCGGGCGGCGAGATCGCGCTGGCGCTGACGCTGCCGCACGGGGCGACGCTGTCGGATGTTTTCCTGGCCGCGCCGTCGGGCTATGTCTTCAGGCAGGCGACGAGCCGGGTCGATGCGGCGGGGCTGACGCAGGTGCGGATCGCCGCCAAGCGGCCGGCCAAGGCCTCGGGCCTCCCGGCCGAAGGCGCGATCCGCGCGACGATCAGCGTGAAGGGGCCGAGCGGGATGAGCGCCATCGAAACGCCGCTTGTCTTCAAGCCCTGACAATCTATATCCTCGCTCGGCGCCCGTCCGGCGCACGGATTTTCCACGGAGCCCGACCGCGCTCCGCGCCGTCATTCGAGCCCCTTCCCCAGACACAAGCGAGGACCTGCCTTTGACCATTTCGATCGGCGACAAGATTCCATCCGCGACCTTCAAGGAAAAGACCGTCGACGGCCCGGTGGAGGTGACCACCGATGCGCTGTTTTCCGGCAAACGCGTCGTGATCTTCGGCGTCCCCGGCGCCTTCACGCCGACCTGCTCGCTCAACCATCTGCCCGGCTATCTTGAAAACCGCGACGCGATCCTCGCCCGCGGGATCGACGACATCGCCGTCGTCGCCGTCAACGACATCCACGTGATGGGCGCCTGGGCCACCGCTTCGGGCGGCATGGACAAGATCCACTTCCTCTCCGACTGGGACGCAGGCTTCACCAAGGCGCTCGGCCTCGACATCGACCTGTCGGCCGGCACGCTCGGCCTGCGCTCCAAGCGCTATTCGATGCTGGTGGACGATGGCGTGGTGAAGACGCTGAACATCGAGGAGAGCCCGGGACAGGCGACCGTATCCTCGGCAGCGACCATGCTGGAGCAGATCTGAGGGTTTGCGACAATCGGCAGCGGCAGCCCCTCATCCGGCTGCCGCCACCTTCTCCCCGCTTGGCGGGGAGAAGGGACGTGTGGCGAGCGATCGGCTCTATCTTGAAGGCCGACTGTTGACGCCGATGAGAGAGCCGGAGACGGCGCTCCGGATCCCTTCTCCCCGCATGCGGGGAGAAGGTCGCGGCAGCGGGATGAGGGGCGGGCCGCGCGTTCGACGGCCGCCACACCCGACATTTTACCCCAGCTTGACCGCCCGCTTCGTCTTGAACGGCTCCATGCCCTTGCGGGCCAGTTCGTCGGCGCGTTCGTTTTCCGGGTGGCCGGCGTGGCCCTTGACCCAGTGCCAGGTGACTTTGTGGGTGCGGTTGGCGGCGTCGAGCGCCTGCCAGAGTTCGCCGTTCTTCACCGGCTTGCGGTCGGCGGTCTTCCAGCCGTTCTTCTTCCAGCCGTGGATCCATTTCATGATCCCGTCCATGACATATTTGCTGTCGGTGTGCAGGTCCACCTCGCAGGGCTCCTTCAGCGAGGTGAGCGCGGTGATGGCGGCCAGCAGTTCCATGCGGTTGTTGGTGGTTTCCGCCTCGCCGCCGCACAGGTCCTTTTCGGTCTCGCCATAGCGCAGCACGGCGCCCCAGCCGCCCGGACCCGGATTGCCCGAGCAGGCGCCGTCGGTGAAGATGTCG
The DNA here is from genome assembly GCF_004342335.1 of Rhizobium sp. PP-F2F-G48. Lineage (NCBI taxonomy): Bacteria > Pseudomonadati > Pseudomonadota > Alphaproteobacteria > Hyphomicrobiales > Rhizobiaceae > Rhizobium > Rhizobium sp. PP-F2F-G48. The sequence goes on from NZ_SLVH01000003.1 coordinate 132,764, forward strand.
ATGTGTTTCATGCGTCGGGTTCCGAAATCGTCAGGCCATATTCGAGCGCCGAGGTCACCGAGCGGTGAAACTGCAGCTTGCGGAGATATTCGAGCGGATCCTTCTTGACCACCAGCGCGCCGGCCGGCGTCGTCAGCCAGTCGTAGAGCCGCGTCAGGAAGAAGCGCAGGGCCGAGCCGCGGGCCAGCAGCGGCAAGGCCGCGATCTCGCCGGGCGTCAGCGGGCGCACCGACTGGTAGCCGGACAGCAGCGCCATGCCCTTGGTCATGTTGAAGGACCCGTCCTTTTCGAAGCACCAGGCATTGAGGCAGATCGAGACGTCGTAGGCGAGAAGATCGTTGCAGGCGAAGTAGAAGTCGATCAGGCCCGAGAGGTTCTCGCCGAGGAAGAAGACGTTGTCGGGGAAGAGGTCCGCATGGATGACGCCGGCCGGCAGATCGGACGGCCAGTTCGCTTCGAGATGGTCGAGTTCGGCAGCGATCTCGGTGGCGATGCCGGTCTGCACCGCGTCGGCGCGGTCCCGGGCCTTGTCCCAGAGCGGCCGCCATCCCGAGACGGACAACGCATTTTTTCGCGACAGGGCAAAGCCCTCGCCCGCGACATGCATCTCGGCCAGCGCCCGGCCGACCTCGCGGCAATGGGCCGCTTCCGGCTTGCGCAGCCACATGCCCTCGAGGAAGGTGATCATGGCGGCGGGGCGGCCCGACAGCGTGCCGAGCAGGGCGCCGTCGCCACGCGCCAGCGGCAGCGGGCAGTTCAGCCCGCGATCGGCAAGGTGCTGCATCAGGCCGAGGAAGAAGGGGAGATCGCCGGCATCGACGCGCTTCTCGTAGAGCGTGAGAATATAGGCGCCGGTGGTGGTGTGCAGCAGGAAGTTGCTGTTCTCGACGCCCTCGGCGATACCCTTGTAGGAGGTGAGTTCGCCCACCGCATAGGGTCCGAGAAACTGCTTGAGGTCGTCCTCGGAGATATCGGTATAGACGGCCATGTCGGGGAGCCTTCAGGAATGGAGGGTGGGACGGAAGGCCCTCTCTGCCCTGCCGGGAGAGGACGCGCGGAGCGACCGCCGGATTTCAGTCGCCGGATTTTAGTCGCCGTTGACGAAGGCCATGTCGGCCTGGGTCAGCGGCACATGACGCAGCTCGCGGTTGACGAGAAAATTCTCGGTTTCCTCGACCGTATCGGCCAGCTCCACCACCGCATCGTAGCGCGCGCGAAAGGCCTCGATGATCTCGTTGACGATGACCTCCGGCGCGGAGGCCCCGGCCGAAAGCCCGACCGTGCGGATGTCGCCGAGCGTGTCCCAGTCGATCTCCGCCGCGCGCTGCACCAGCACCGACTGGCGGGCGCCGGAGCGCAGCGCGACCTCGACCAGCCGCTTGGAATTGGAAGAATTGGGCGCGCCGACGATGAGGAACAGGTCGCAGCCGGGGGCCGCCTGCTTGACGGCCTCCTGCCGGTTGGTGGTGGCGTAGCAGATGCTGTCGGCGGCGGGTGCTGTGAGATGGGGGAAGCGCTCGTGCAGGCGCTTGATGACGCCGGCGGTGTCGTCGACGGACAGCGTCGTCTGGGTGACGAAGCCGAGATTGTCGGGATCGGGCGGCGTGTAGGTATCGACGTCGTCGATGGTTTCGACCAGCGAAACGCTGCCCTCGGGCAGCTGCCCCATGGTGCCGATGACCTCCGGGTGGCCGGCATGGCCGATGAGCACGACATGGCGGCCCATGCGGTTGTGGCGCATGGCCTGCTTGTGCACCTTGGAAACCAGCGGGCAGGTCGCATCGAGATAGAAGAGATTGCGCTGGTCGGCATCGGCGGGCACGGATTTGGGCACCCCGTGCGCCGAGAAGACCACCGGCTGCTTGCGGTGCTCCGGCGGGATCTCGTCCAGCTCTTCCACGAAGATCGCGCCCTTGGCCTCGAGCCCTTCCACGACATAGCGATTGTGGACGATCTCGTGCCGGACATAGACCGGGGCGCCGAATTCCTTGAGCGCCAGCACGACGATCTGGATGGCGCGATCGACCCCGGCGCAGAAGCCGCGCGGGCCGCAGAGACGGATGGTCAGCGCGGACTTTGGAGGTGCGGGCGCCTGCGAAGCGGGCGTTTCAGCGGGACGAAATTCCATGGGATCAGGCGCCAAGGCTGTGAACGGGAGTGCGAGCGTCGCCGGACCGCCCGGCACCCGACAGGATGCGCGCATGGACCGGCCACGGTTCTATATAGCGGCGATGACAGCGCACACAAGAAAGAACAGCCGGAGATCAGCGGATGTCGGGCGGCACCCCTGCCCGGGCCTTCCGCTCCTCGGCGCGCCTGCGGACGACGAACAGGCCGCTGACGACCACCAGCGCTGCGGCAAGGCCATACCAGGTCAGGGCATATTGGAGGTGGCTGTTCGGCAGGTCGAACTGCGTGACGCCGCCGATCGGCAACCGGGGTGCATTCGCGCCGCCGGGATGGGGCGTCGCATCGGCATCGATGAAGAAGGGCAGCGTGCGCTCCGGAGACAGGCCCGACGCCGCCACCATGGCGCTCCAGTCCTTCCAGTAGAAAATATTCTTGGCGAGATCATTGTCCGGCACGACCCAGGAGGGTTTCGCATCCAGCCGGGCGCGGGCAAGGCCGGTGATGGTGACGGGACCCTCGGGCTGGCTCTCCGGCCGGGTGGCGGGCTCCTTCTGGTCATAGGGCACGAAGCCGCGATTGACGAGGACGGCGCGACCATCCCCGAGCATCAGCGGCGTGTAGACGTAAAAGCCGGTCTGCCCGTCATAGGTCGCGAAGAAATGGCGTTCGCCGTCCTTGTCGAAAATGCCGGAGACGCGGACCGTGCGATATTCGATATCGGTGCCGGATGCGGCCATCGCGGCGATGGCATCGATCTCGACCGGCGGGGCATGGCGGCGCTCAGCGATGGCCGCGAGCAGGCCCTCCTTCCACTGGAGGCGGTGCATCTGCCAGGTGCCGAGCGAAACCAGCGCCGCAAACAGACCGAGCAGAAGCACGGCCGAGAGGACGCGGGCGACGGGCCCGCCCCGGCGACGGCTGGTGCCCCGCGATGCCAGGGGCAAGGGCTCAGCCACGGTCGATTTCGCCGGGCCGGGCATTGTTGCGATACTGCAGATCGATCAGCACGCCCTTCAGCATGCGCGTCAGCGCCAGCGAGAGCACGATGGCAAGCGGGATCCAGAGCAGGAAATGCAGCCAGAGGGGCGGGCTGTAATTGACCTCGGCCCAGAGCGCGGCGCCGACCGTGATGAAGCCGATGATGAGAATGACGAAGACCACGGGACCATCGCCCGCATCGGCGAAATCGTAGTCCAGCCCGCAGGCCGCACAGCGGGGGCGTAGCGCCAGATAACCGGCAAACAGCTTGCCCTCGCCGCAGCGCGGGCACCGGCCGCGCAGGCCCGCCTTGATCGGATCGACCGGCGGATAATGGGCGGTGTCGTGACGGTCCGGTTCTACGCTCATGCCTCGCCCCTCTCGGCTTTTCGTGTGAAAGCCGGTTTACAACGGCCGGCCGGCCGGGGATATCCCCTCGAGCGATGGACGGGTCGAAGACATGCGCGATCGTTTAGAAAAGCGTTGATCAGGGCTGTCACGGGATCAGTCCGCCCGCGATTGCGGACGCCATTATCGCAATCGGGACGTCAGCGTCTCGCGATCGTCAAGACACAAGGCGCTTTGCGGGTCTTCTCGATGACCCATGCGGCACGGGTTCCGCGCCAAGCGCATTCCGGGTTCCACCCTGCATCGGCGGCATCGCCGCGCTTTCGCCGGGTCGCGTCGATGGTTCGGCGCGCCGTTTCCGACGCGCCGACGTGGTGCTTAACCGGCGAGCGGCGCGCCCCAGCCACCCCAGATGTAGATGGAGAAGAACAGGAAGAGCCAGACGACGTCCACGAAGTGCCAGTACCAGGCGGCGGCCTCGAAACCGAAATGCTGCTGGGGCGTGAAGTCGCCCTTCAGCGCCCGGATGAGGCAGACCGCGAGGAAGATGGTGCCGACGAGAACGTGGAAGCCGTGGAAGCCGGTCGCCATGAAGAATGTGGCGCCGTAGATCGAGTCCTTGAAGGCGAAGGGGGCGTGGGCGTACTCGTAGCCCTGCACGAAGGAGAACAGCACGCCGAGGACGACGGTGAGCGTCAGGCCGCTGATGAGGCCCTTGCGGTCGCCGTGCAGCAGCGCATGGTGCGCCCAGGTGACGGTGGTGCCCGACAGCAGCAGGATGACCGTGTTGTAGAGCGGCAGGTGCCAGGGATCGAGAACCTCGATGCCCTTCGGCGGCCACTGGCCACCGGTGAAGGCCGTGCGGGTCGCCTGGATGGCCTCGCCCGGAAACAGGCTGGCATCGAAATAGGCCCAGAACCAGGCGACGAAGAACATCACTTCCGACGCGATGAACATGATCATGCCGTAGCGCAGATGCAGCGAGACGACGCGGGTGTGGTGGCCTTCATGGGCCTCCTTCACCGTATCCGCCCACCAGGCATACATGGTGTAGAGCACGATCGCGAGACCGATGAAGAGGATCCAGGGATTGGCCCATTCGAGCCCGAACATCTTGAACGAGCCGCCGGAGAGATAGCGCATATAGGCGACGCCGCCGAAGGCCATGACGAAAGCGCCGATGGAGGCGAGCAGCGGCCAGGGGCTGGGATCAATGATGTGATAGTCGTGGTTCTTCTGATGCGTGTCGGCCATGTCGTTCTCCCCGTCGTCCCCTCGCCTGAAGCGGTGCGGTCTTGCCGCACCACTCTTCCCGAACGCCCGCAAGATTACAAGTCTGCGTCCGGTCTCATGATCTGTTGCCGACCCGCCGTCGGCGGGTCTTTCGGTTTCCTGCCAGCGGCAGGTTCGGCCTGGCACCCGTCTGGGGCGCCGGCCGCTTAAAGCTTCCGGTCCGCCGTCGCGCCGTCCTGCGGCTTCAAGGCTGCGACCGGCTTTGACGGCTGGCGCGCATAGAAGGTGTAGGACAGGGTCAGCGTTCCGATGTCTTTCGTTTCCGCCGCCTTGACGATCTCGGGATCGACGAAGAAGACGACGGGCATTTCCAGTTCCTCGCCCGGCTGCAGCGTCGTCTCGGTGAAGCAGAAGCACTGGACCTTGTTGAAATAGGCGCCGCCCTGCATGGGCGTGACATTGAAGACGGCCTGTCCGGTCGTGGGGACATCGGCGATGTTCTTCGCCTTGAACTCGACCTGCACCGTCTCGCCGATCTTCGGCGAGATCTCGCGCACGACCGGCGTGAACCGCCAGGGCAGATCGCCCGAGACATTGGCATCGAAGGTGACGCGGATGGTCTTGTCGAGAATGGTGTCGGAGGCCTGATCGACGCGCTTCGTCGTGCCGTTATAGCCGGTGACCTTGCAGAACATGTCGTAGAGCGGCACCGCGGCATAGGCCATGCCGACCATGCCCACCACGAAAGCGACGCAGGCGCCGACGATCACGCCGTTGCGACGTTCGGGCTGGCCTGTCTTTGCCATCGGTGCTGCCGGTTGCCGTGTCATGGGCACCCTCTCCTACTGCGCGAGGCCGTTGGAAAATTTCACGAGCGTGACGACGTAGAACAGCGCCACCAGGCCGAAAAGCACGAGGCCGAGCGCGATGTTGCGGCCGCGGCGGGCGCGCTTCTGGGCGGGCGTGAGCGTGACGAGATCCATCAGAAGCCCTTTCCGAAGGCGGCGAGCAGCGCGACAACCGCGCGGTCGGCGAGCAGCGCCGAGAAGATCGCAAAAAGATAGACGAGCGAGAAGGCAAACAGCTTCTTGGCCGGCAGCATCTTCTCGTCCGTCTCGGGCATGGACTGCACCTTGATCGCATACCAGACGAAGCCGAGGCCGAGCGCCAGCGCGACGGCGCCATAGCCGAGGCTCGCAAAGCCGAGCAGGGTCGGACAGATTCCGGCAACCGCGGTCAGCACGGCATAGACGAGGATGTGCACCTTGGTGGTGGGGATGCCGCGGACGTTCGGCAGCATCGGCACGCCGACCGCGCCGTATTCGCCCATCTTGAACAGCGCCAGCGCCCAGAAATGCGCCGGCGTCCAGAGGAAGATGATGAGGAACAGGACGACGCTCTCGATGGAAACGCCGCCGGTGACGCAGGCCCAGCCGATCATCGGCGGAAAGGCGCCGGCCGCACCGCCGATGACGATGTTCTGCGGCGTCGCCCGCTTCAGCCACATCGTATAGACGACGGCATAGAAGAAGATGGTGAAGGCCAGAAAGCCGGCGGCGAACCAGCCGACGACGAGGCCGAGGATGCAGACCGAAAAGGCCGAGAGCGTGAGGCCGAAGCCGAGCGCTTCCTGGCCGGTGATGCGGCCCGACGGAATGGGGCGCGTCGCCGTGCGCTTCATCACGGCATCGATATCGGCATCGTACCACATGTTGAGCGCACCGGAGGCGCCGGCACCGACCGCGATGCAGAGGATGGCGACGAAGCCGATGAACGGATTGATCGCGCCCGGCGCGAGCACCATGCCGGCAAAGGCCGTAAACACCACGAGCGACATCACGCGGGGTTTCAGGAGCGCCCAGAAATCGCGCGCCGAGGCCTCCGACAGGCTGAGATCGCCGTGGTCGAGGTTTCCGGTGGTGTCGATGACGGTCATTCCGGTTTCTTTCTTCCAGCGTTTTCGGGTGGGGCTTTTGGCCCCTGCCCCGGTGAGGAATGCGGCCTGTGACGGCCCCTCACCTTACGTCCGGTGAGGTTTCGCGTTGTGGCCGCCCCTCACCTTAAGCCCTCTCCCCGCTTGCGGGGCGAGGGGACGTGCCTCAAGCGGACGACCCCATGCTGAGGTAAGACCCGAGCGGTTGCCGCATGCCCCTTCGCCCCGCGCGCGGGGAGAAGGTGCCGGCTAAGCGGATGAGGGGCAAGCCACAACCGCCCCTCCCCCAAAACCCTACCGAATGCGGGGCAGCTGCTCCCACTGGTGGAACGGCGGCGGCGAGGAGAGCTGCCATTCGAGTGTGTTGGCGCCCTCGCCCCACGGATTGTCGCCGGCGAGGCGCTTCTTGGCGAAGGCTTCCCAGACGCCGTAGAGGAAGATCAGCACGCCGAAGGCCGAGATGTAGGAGCCGATCGACGAGACGTAGTTCCAGCCCGCGAACGCATCGGGATAGTCGATATAGCGGCGCGGCATGCCGGCGAGGCCGAGGAAATGCTGCGGGAAGAACACAAGGTTCACCCCGATGAACATGACCCAGAAGTGCAGCTTGCCGATGAACTCGTTGTACATGTAGCCGCTCATCTTCGGGAACCAGTAGTACCAGCCGGCGAAGATGGCGAAGACGGCGCCCAGCGAGAGGACGTAGTGGAAGTGGGCGACGACGTAATAGGTGTCGTGCAGGGCGCGGTCGAGACCGGCATTCGCCAGCTGGACGCCGGTGACGCCGCCGACCGTGAACAGGAAGATGAAGCCGATCGCCCAGACCATCGGCGTCGCGAAGCGGATGGACCCGCCCCACATCGTCGCGATCCAGGAGAAGATCTTCACGCCCGTGGGAATGGCGATGACCATGGTGGCGAACACGAAGTAGCGCTGCGTGTCGAGCGACATGCCGACCGTGTACATGTGGTGCGCCCAGACGATGAAGCCGACGGCGCCGATCGCCACCATCGCATAGGCCATGCCGAGATAGCCGAAGATCGGCTTGCGCGAGAAGGTCGAGACGATGTGGCTGACGATGCCGAAGCCGGGCAGGATCAGAATATAGACTTCCGGGTGACCGAAGAACCAGAACAGGTGCTGGAACAGGATCGGATCGCCGCCGCCTTCGGGTGCGAAGAAGGACGTGCCGAAATTGCGGTCGGTGAGCAGCATGGTGATGCCGCCGGCGAGAACGGGCAGCGACAGGAGCAGCAGGAAGGCGGTGATCAGCACCGACCAGGCAAACAGCGGCATCTTGTGCAGCGTCATGCCCGGTGCGCGCATGTTGAGGATGGTGGTGATGAAGTTGATCGCGCCGAGGATCGACGAGGCGCCGGCGATGTGCAGGCCGAGGATCACGAGATCCATGGCGGGCCCCGGTTGTCCCGATGTCGAGAACGGCGGATAGATCGTCCAGCCCCCGCCCGCGCCATAGCCGCCGGCCGGACCTTCCACGAACATGGAGAGAAGGACGAGCAGGAAGGCCGGGATGATCAGCCAGAAGGAGATGTTGTTCATGCGCGGGAAGGCCATGTCCGGCGCGCCGATCATGATCGGCACCATCCAGTTGGCGAAACCGCCGATCATCGCCGGCATGACCATGAAGAAGATCATGATCAGCGCGTGCGCGGTCGTGAACACGTTGTACATGTGCTTGCCGCCGTCGATGGCGGCATCGCCTTCGAAGCCGTAGACCATGGAGGCCAGACCGTGGAAGATCTGGATGCCCGGCTCCTGCAGCTCGGCGCGCATGAACACCGACAGCGTGCCGCCGATGATGCCCGCGAAGATCGCGAAGATCAGGTAGAGCGTGCCGATGTCCTTGTGGTTGGTGGACAGGAACCAGCGCTGGAAGAAGGTCAGCGGCTTGTGGGCGTGGTCATCATGCGCGTGGTCGAGCGAATGATCGTGAAGGTGATCGGTATGCGCGGTTGTTCCGGCCATTGTTTCCAGCTCCCCGAATTACTGTGCTGCGGCGGCGGCGACGTCGGTCGTCTTCACCGCATCGACGGAGGCCATCAGGGCCTTGTTGGCGTCGCCGATATTGGCGGCAGCGGCGGTCAGCCAGGTGTCGTATTGCTGCTGGCTGACGACGCGGATGGCGATCGGCATGAAGGCGTGGTCCTTGCCGCAGAGCTCGGAACACTGGCCGTAATAGAGACCCTCGCGATCGGCCTTGAACCAGGTCTCGTTGAGACGGCCGGGCACGGCATCGATCTTGACGCCGAAGGCCGGCATGGCGAAGGCGTGGATGACGTCGGCGGCGGTCACGAGCACGCGCACCGTCTTGCCGACGGGCACGACGACCTCGTTGTCGACGGCCAGCAGACGCGGATAGGCGTCCTTGTCTTCCTTGCCGAGCGCCGCGCGGTCCTCTTCCTTCATCAGCAGGCTGTCGAAGGAGAGCGGGGTTTGCCCGACTTCATATTCGTAGGACCAGTACCACTGGTTGCCCGTCGCCTTGAGCGTCAGGTCCGGATTGGCCGGCGGAGTCAGCTGCGCGGTCAGGAGCTGGAAGGAGGGAATGGCCAGGAACAGCAGGACCACGACGGGGCCGACGGTCCAGGCGATCTCGATCGCCGTGTTGTGGCTGGTGCGCGAGGGAACCGGGTTCACCTTCTCGCGGAACTTCACGACCACGACGACCAGCAGCGCCAGCACGAACAGCGTGATCGGGATGATGAACCACAGCGTGTAATGCTCGAACCAGGTGACCTCTTCCATGATGCCGGTCGCGGCCGCCTGGAAGTTGGTCTGCCATGCAACCGGCTTGTCCGCGAGCGCCGTGCCCGCGGAAAGCAGACAGCTTGCCGCCGTCACACATGCCGCGAGACCCGCAAAAGCCTTGTTTCTCACCATTCGTAATTCCCCTCTCCATCCCGCTTTCGCCGGATCGAACGATCTCCGCCCTTTACAGCGCTTCAAACCACAGTTTGACCAGAGCCGCAACATCTGTCCATGCACCGCGGGCAACGGTCTCGTCCTCGTGCGCAGAATGCCACAGAACGACCGCTGCCGCCACCGGGAGACGCGGCTTGTCCATGCGGCATTTTGCGCAGGGCTCCGGGCTGGCACGCGATCCGGGCCGGGGACCCTCGAGCGATTCGGGCCGGCACGGCGGCAGAGGTGGACAGGGCGTGCCCCTGCGGGATAGAAGACGGGAGAGATAGCGGAACAGAGGATGCCGGAGACGTGATGTGGGGGCGGGTGCCTCGTGAAAACGCGGGTCGTATTTCCGCCACACCGCCCTCTGATAGAACGTCGCCTGGAACGTCATTTGAACCTATCGGACCACCGACGCCTTTTCTCGTGTCTTCGACGGGACAGGGAAGACGTCGGACGGCACGAGACGCGCCTCGCCCCCACAGGGGTTTCATTCGGCCCCTCCGGGGGTTTTCATTTCCGGGCCGGCCCTTCAAGAATAGCCGGACTGATTCGGTATTTTGAGGTTTTCATGGGCCTGTCCCCGCTTTTTCGCCCGTCGATCATCGGAGCTGCCCTCGCTCTGGCGTTGCCTCTGGTCTTCCTGCCCGTGAGCGCCATGGCGCAGCAGACGCCGGCCGCCCCCGGCACGGTCAAGTCGAACCACGGCGCCTGGTCGATCGTCTGCGACCAGCCGGCCGGCGCGTCTGCCGAACAATGCGCGCTGATGCAGAACGTGATCGCCGAGGACCGGCCGGAAGTCGGCCTGTCGGTGGTGGTGCTGAAGACGGCCGACCGCAAGGCGAAGATCCTGCGCGTGCTCGCGCCGCTCGGCGTGCTGCTGCCGAACGGTCTCGGTCTGAACGTCGACGGCAAGGATATCGGCCGCGCCTATTTCGTCCGTTGCTTCTCCGATGGCTGCTATGCCGAGGTGGTGCTGGAGGAAGAGCTGCTGAAGACCTTCCGGTCCGGCGCGACCGCGACCTTCATCGTCTTCCAGTCGCCCGAGGAAGGCATCGGCATTCCCGTCGATCTCAAGGGCTTCGGCGAAGGCTACGACGCGCTGCCGTAAGAGGCGCGCCCTGCCCGCTCCACTTGGGCCCCTCCGCTCGCCCCCCTCCGCTTGGCCCCCTCCGCTCGGCGCCTCCGCCTTGCCTCTCCCCCGGCGCGTGCCTACATAGCGGCTTCACACTGTCTGACGGAGATGCTCCATGAACACCGATCTCATCACCCTGTTCGATGGCGACGAGGCGGCGGTGCGGCGCATTCTGGCCGAGACGCTGCAGGGCGCCGACGACGGCGAACTGTTTCTGGAGCACATCCAGTCCGAATCGCTTTCCTTCGACAATGGCCGCCTGAAGGGCGGCAGCTTCAACACCGACCAGGGTTTTGGCCTGCGCGCGGTGGCGGGCGAGGCGGTCGGATATGCGCATTCCGGCGATCTCTCCGTGGCGGCGCTGAAGCGCGCCTCGGATGCCGTCTCCGCCGTCACGCGCGGCTATAGCGGCACCTATGCCGCCGCACCGCAGAAGACCAACCGCAAGCTTTATGGCGACGAGAACCCGATCGGCGAGCCGAGCTTCGAGGCGAAGGTCGCGCTTCTCTCGGAGATCGACGCCTATGTCAGGGCGAAAGACCCGAAGGTGCGGCAGGTCACCGCCTCGATCGCCGCCAGCTGGCAGGTGGTCGATATCCTGCGCGCCGATGGCGAGCATGTTCAGGACATCCGGCCAATGACGCGGGTCAACGTCTCCGTCGTCGTCGGCGACGGCGACAAGCAGGAGGCCGGCTCCTACGGCTTTGGCGGGCGGCGTGGTTTCGGCGATCTGATCGCCGGCGAGACCTGGCGCTATGGGGCCGACGAGGCGCTGCGGCAGGCGCTGGTCAATCTCGAGGCGATCGACACGCCGGCCGGCACCATGGACGTGGTGCTGTCGTCGGGCTGGCCGGGCGTCATGCTGCACGAGGCGGTCGGCCATGGGCTCGAAGGCGATTTCAACCGCAAGAAGACCTCCGCCTTTGCCGGCCTGATCGGCGAGCAGGTGGCGGCCAAGGGCGTGACCGTGGTGGACGACGGCACCATCGAATCCCGCCGGGGATCCCTCACCGTGGACGACGAAGGCACGCCTTCCGCCTACAACGTGCTGATCGACGACGGAAAACTGGTCGGCTACATGCAGGACCGGCAGAATGCCCGCCTGATGGGCATGCAGGCCACCGGCAACGGCCGGCGCGAATCCTATTCCCACGTGCCGATGCCGCGCATGACCAACACCTATATGCTGGCCGGCGACAAGACGCCGGAAGAGATCATCGCCTCGGTGAAGAAGGGCATCTATGCCGTGTCCTTCGGCGGCGGTCAGGTGGACATCACCTCCGGCAAGTTCGTGTTCGGCTGCACCGAGGCCTATCTGATCGAGAACGGCAAGGTCGGCGCGCCGGTCAAGGGCGCCATGCTGATCGGCAACGGGCCGGATGCGATGAAGCGCATCACCATGATCGGCAACGACATGCAGCTCGACACCGGCATGGGCAATTGCGGCAAGGGCGGACAATGGGTGCCCGTCGGCGTCGGCCAGCCGCATCTGCGCATGAACGACATGACCGTCGGTGGCACGCAGGCCTGATCGGCTTCGCGCTTCCGGCGTCAGTCCTCTGGCCTCTGGCCTCTGGCATGCTCCCGCTAAAAAAGCGTTTTATTTCAGGCGGAAGGCATGACGCTTCCGCCTGATGTCTCTCCTCCGCCACGGAACTTTCCCGCGTCCTTTCAGTTGACGATGGTCAAATCCGGACAGTGCGTCCGGACAGCAAGGAGAGACATCATGGGACGCGGCATTCTGCTCTGGCTTCTGGGGATTCCGATCCCGATCATCATCCTGATCATGCTGTTCGTGCGCTAGGAGGCGGAGATGGCAAAGCCTCTCACCGCCGTCCTTCCCGCGGCGGCCGCTTCCGTGTCGTCGGCGGAATCCGCCAAGTCCGCCGTCAGCTGGGGCGCTATCTTCGCAGGCGCCGTCGCGGCGTCGGCCCTGACCCTGCTTCTCACTCTGCTCGGCTCCGGCCTCGGCCTCAGCGTCGCCTCCCCGTTCGGCAATGACGGCCCGTCGGTCACGACCTTCGCCGTCTCCGCCGCCGTCTGGATCGTCATCGTGCAATGGCTGTCCTCGGCCTTCGGCGGCTACATGACCGGACGCCTGCGCACCAAATGGAGCGGCATCCACAATGACGAGGCGTTCTTCCGCGACACCGCGCATGGCATTCTCGCCTGGGCGATCGCGACGCTGGTCGCCGCCGGCCTGCTCGGCTCGGTCGTGTCCTCCACCATCGGCACCGGCGTTCAGGCTGCGGCCTCGCTGACGGGCACCGCGGCCGCGACCACGGTGGGTGCTGCGGCAACCTCCGACAGCGCCGGCAATGCGACGTCCTATTTCGTGGACACGCTGCTGCGCCCGGCCGATCCGCGCACGGTCCAGGGTGGCCCGAACGGAACCGACGCGACGTCCGAAGTCTCCCGCATCCTGATGAACGGCGCGACGACCGGCACGATCCCGGAAGGTGACCGCACCTATCTGGCGCAGCTGATCGCCGCACGCACCGGCCTTTCGGAAGCCGATGCCAATAGCCGCGTCGACAGCGTGCTGAAGAGCATCGAGGATGCAAAGACGGCGGCGGCGGACGCGGCGGAAACCGCCCGCAAGGCCAGCGCCACCACCGCCCTCATCGGCGCCGTGTCGCTCTTGATCGGCGCCATCTGCGCCGGCATCGGGGCTGCTCTCGGCGGTCGCCAGCGCGATGATGACAATCTCTATATCCGTCGTTAACCCTCTGGAGTAAAACGACGACCAGGCGGGCCGCGACAGCGGCCCGTTTGCGTATCCGGCATTCGCCGCCCCGCCGTTCAGGGAGCCTTTACCCCATCGGCCCTACACTCGCCGGCGTCACCAGCGGGAGTGTCGGCGGTCGTGAAGCGGTTGATCAAAAGAGGCGTCATTGCCGGCGGGCTGGCGGTTGCGCGCGGGCTTTCGGCAGGGGGGCTGATGCGCGGTGCGCGCGGGCGGGGGGCGATCTTTACGCTGCATCATGTGCGGCCGTTCGTTCCCGCGGTGTTTTCACCCAATGCGCATCTCGAGATCACGCCGCAATCGCTCGACGCGGCCCTCTCGCGGCTGAAACGGGACGGCTACAGGTTCATCGCGCTCGCCGATCTTCCCGCGCATCTCGCGAGCGACGACCGGAGGCCGGTTGCCGTCTTCACGCTCGACGATGCCTATCGCGACAATCTGGAACATGCCGCCCCGGTCTTCGTCCATCATGGCGTGCCCTTTACGGTGTTTGCGACGGAGGGCTTCGTCAAACGCACGCACAGCCTCTGGTGGGAGACGCTGGCGGCATTGCTGCAGGAAAAGCCCTGGCTGATCTTCGAATTCGAGGACTGGCCGGAGCGCATCCATCTCCAGACGCCGCAGCAGATGCAGGCGGCGTTCGCGCGCTTTGCCGATTTCGTGCAGTCCGGCGACGAGGCGGCGGCCGTTGCCGAGATCGACCGCGTCGCCCGCGCGGAAGGGCTCGATCCGCTGGCGCTGACCGACCGGCTGACGCTGGATGCGGCGGGGCTGGCGACGCTCGCCCGCCTGCCGGGCGCCTCCATCGGGGCGCATACGGTCAGCCACACGGCGCTGGCGCGCCTGTCCGACGCGGATGCCGAGGCCGAGATCGCGCGGTCGGTCGAGGCTGTCGCGGCCATCACGGGCGTTCGCCCATCGAGCTTCGCCTATCCCTATGGCGACAGGCGGGCGGTGTCGGCGCGCGACATGCGGCTGGCCGGCGGCCATGGGCTCGTCGCGGTCACGACCCGGCCCGGCACGCTTGCGACCGATGCCGACCTGGCCGCCCTCCCCCGCATCTCGATCAACGGCCATTTCCAGGCGCCGGGCGATGTCGCGGCGCTTGCCTCGGGCATTCCGTTTCGCCTGATGAAAGGTCGCTGACGCCTCAAGGGTACATGCGCACCTTGGACCAGTCGCCGGCCGTCTCGGGGCGGCGGAATTCGATGCGGTCGTGGAGGCGGAAGGCGCCGTCCTTCCAGAACTCTATGGAGACCGGGCGGATGCGGAACCCGGACCAGTAGGCCGGGCGCTCGATCTCGCCGATCGGGTGGCGCGCGGTGAACTCGGCAACCGCCTTTTCCAGCGCGAACCGGCTTTCGAGCGGGCGCGACTGTTTCGACGCCCAGGCGCCGATGCGGCTGCCGCGGGCGCGCGACTGAAAGTAAGCGTCCGCTTCCTCATCACCGACGATCTCGACCGTGCCGCGCAGGCGCACCTGCCGGCGCAGGCTCTTCCAGTGAAAACACATGGCGGCCTTGCGGGTCGCCAGGATCTCGCGGCCCTTCTGGCTTTCGAAATTGGTGTAGAAGACGAAGCCGTCGGCGTCGAAATCCTTCAAAAGCACCATGCGCACGTTGGGAAGACCGTCCGGATCGACGGTGGCGAGCGCGACCGCGTTGGGATCGTTCACCTCGCTCTTCTTCGCCTCCTCCAGCCAGCTGCCAAAGAGCGTAAATGGTTCATTTTCCTCGGTGAAGTCACCAGTTGTTAACCGGGTTTCCGTCATAATTCAGTTTCCAATGCAGGCTGCCGATGCTGACTTCGAACGTAAGCCCCGGACATGCCGTTTCGAGCGACACCGCATTCATTTCGAGTTCGACAGGGTGACCGTGAAAGACATAGCAAAACGCGTCTGCGACACCAAGCTCTTCTCCCGATCCGCCGGCGCGCTTTTTGGCCGCATCGCCGGGGCGGCAACGCTTGGCGTCTGCGTCGTCGGGCTTTCCGGCTGCATGGGCAACGGCATCGGGCTCGGTGACGCGGCGGGCGTCGACAGTGTGCGCACGGGCTCCGTCCCCGCACCGGCCAGCCCGGCCATGGTCGATGCGGCCGCCGTGCAGACGGCGGTCTCGACCGCCGACGTGACCGAGGTCACCCAGAACCCCATTCCCTGGGCCAATGCGCAATCCGGCAGCGCCGGCGTGATTTCCAGCATCGAGGAACAGACCGTCGGGGCGATGGTGTGCCGCCGCTTCACGACGACGCGCCACTCCTATCAGGGCATCGCCAAGTTCGACGGCAATACCTGCCGGACGGGCGACGGCGACTGGACGCTGACCAGCTTCGGGCCGCGGAGCTGAATCACCGAACTTCGCTTCCTCCGCAAACGCTTTCTTAACCCTGTGCGGATGTAACCGCCCGCGTTTCCAAGGGATAAACCTGTCCTTAAGGGCCTTCTTTTCATGATCGCTGCCGGCAATGGCGAACCCGCCGTCGCTGGAGGATCATGATGAAAATGTCGATGCAGGACCCCTATACCGTCCTCGGCGTCCGCCGCAATGCAGGCCCCGACGAGATCAAGGCCGCCTGGCGCGCCGTGGCCAAGGCCGTTCATCCCGACCAGAATCGCGAAGATCCGCACGCCACCGCCCGCTTTGCCGAGGCCGGCCGTGCCTATGAGGTCCTGAAGGACCCGCAGATGCGCAATCGCTACGACCAGGCGCGCCGCGACGCCGATCTGCGCCGCATGGAAGACATGAAGCGCCGCGCCGACCGTTCGCGCGCGCCCGAACAGCCCGTGGGTCCGGAGACGGCCGAAGAGGCCGTCTCGCGCATCTTCGGCACCGAGGACGGCAAGCCCGAGGCGGCCCGCGCCCAGCCACCGCGGCCGGCCGCCCCCCGCCCGGCCGCGCCGCCGCGCAGCGACGCCCCGGCAACCGAGGCGAAGGCTGCGGACGAGGCGGCGACGCCCGCCGAGACGACGGCGGATGCCGCTGCACCCGCCGCGCCCGCCGGTCCCGGCATTCTCGCCCGCGCGGCGGCGCCGGCCGCCGAGATCGTCTCCAGCCTCTTCCGCCGGATTCTGCCGCTCACCGGCGAAACCGTCGAGAAGGCCGGGGAAAGAACAAGCGAAAAGAGCGCCGAAAAGCCGGCCGCCGATCGCGTGCCCGATCTCGTCTGCGAGGCCGTCGCGACCATCGAGGACATTCTGCACCGCAAGCGCGTGACCGCCACGCTGCCCGACGGGCAGGTGCTGAAGGTGGCGCTGCCGCCCGGCACCACCGATGGCAGCCTGATCCGCCTGCGCGAACAGGGCTACCGCCAGGGCGCGGCCCGCGGCGACGCGCTGGTCGGCATCCGCATCGCGCGGCACGAGCGGTTCCGCGTCGAGGGCACGGACCTGCGCACCACGCTGTTCCTGTCGCTGCACGATGCCGTGCTCGGCTGCACCGCGACGGTGGCGACCGCGACGGGACAGGCGCCTGTCGTCGTTCCCCCCTGGTCCGGCCCCGACAGCCCCATCCGCATCGCCGGCCAGGGCCTTCCGACCGCCGACGGCCGACGCGGCGACCTGATCGTCGAGCTCAGCCTGACGCTCGGCAAGCGTCCCGACCGGCAACTGATGGACCTGATGCGCAGCCAGCGCGACGGGCTGGTGCTCTGATCCGGTTTCTTCCCGATCAGACCGGATCCCGTCGGACATCCGCCCAACGGCACTGTCGGAGGCGTTCGGCGGAGATCTCGCGCGCTGTGTGACAGATGTGTGAGATTCGCGGTGGACACTGACCGTTTGTTACCGCTCCTAACAGTTCCTGATCCTCCCCAAGCTTGAACGCCTTGTAAGCCTATGCCATAGCGAGGCCTCGCAAACCGGACCGACCCTCGCTTACGAGCGGGTGCGGACGCGTTCCGGCACTGTATTTTCAAGCAAGATTTCGACTGGCGCCTGCCGGTCCGATCCAGAGGCATTCGGGGGCAGACACGATGGCGCAGACATCCGGTTTGATGAGTGGAAAGCGCGGCGTGATCATGGGCGTCGCCAACAACAGGTCGATCGCCTGGGGCATCGCCAAGGCGATCCATGCGCAGGGTGCCGAGATCGCCTTCACCTATC
The DNA here is from genome assembly GCF_004342335.1 of Rhizobium sp. PP-F2F-G48. Classification (NCBI taxonomy): domain Bacteria; kingdom Pseudomonadati; phylum Pseudomonadota; class Alphaproteobacteria; order Hyphomicrobiales; family Rhizobiaceae; genus Rhizobium; species Rhizobium sp. PP-F2F-G48. The sequence continues at coordinate 150,291 of NZ_SLVH01000003.1, forward strand.
AGGGCGATGCGCTGAAGAAGCGCGTCGAGCCGCTCGCGGCCGAACTCGGCGGCATTCTCGCCGGCCATTGCGACGTGTCGGACGAATCGACCATCGACGCCGTGTTCGACCATATCGAGAAGACCTGGGGCAAGATCGACTTCGTCGTCCACGCCATCGGCTTTTCCGACAAGGACGAGCTGACCGGCCGTTACGTCGATACCTCGGCCGACAATTTCGCCAAGACCATGCAGATCTCCGTCTATTCCTTCACCTCGGTCGCGCGCCGCGCGGAAAAGCTGATGACGGACGGCGGCTCGATGCTGACCATGACCTATTACGGCGCCGAGAAGGTCATGCCGAACTACAACGTCATGGGCGTCGCCAAGGCAGCGCTGGAAGCCAGCGTGAAGTATCTCGCGGTCGATCTCGGCCCGAAGAACATCCGCGTCAACGCCATCTCGGCCGGCCCGATCAAGACGCTGGCCGCATCCGGCATCGGCGACTTCCGCTACATCCTCAAGTGGAACGAATACAATGCGCCGCTGCGCCGCACCGTGACGATCGAAGAGGTCGGCGATGTCGGCCTCTACATGCTGTCCGACCTGTCGCGCTCGGTGACCGGCGAAGTGCATCACGCCGATAGCGGCTATCATGTCGTCGGCATGAAGGCGGTGGACGCGCCGGATATCGCCGTCGTCAAGGACTGACGTTTTCTCCCGATCGGGCAGATCCTGAAGGGCGCCGGCAGGTCCGGCCCTTTCTTACGCCCGATCCGCCCTCCCCTGCAGCAGGCATTTCCCGATGTTGATCTACATGATCCGCCACGGCCAGACGGATTGGAACGCGGAAATCCGCCTCCAGGGCCAGAAGGACATTCCGCTGAACGAGACCGGCCGCGCGCAGGCGCGCGGCAATGGCCGGGCGCTGGCCGCGATCCTCGGCACCGAGGCGACCGCCTTCGACTATGTGGCAAGCCCGCTCGGGCGGACGCGCGAGACGATGGAACTGCTGCGCGGCGCGATGGGCCTCGACCCGCGTACCTACCGGACCGACGAGCGCCTGAAGGAGGTTTCCTTCGGCGACTGGGAGGGGTTTACGCTGGAGGAGCTGGAAGCGAGCGTGCCGGAGAAGGTCGCCGAGCGCGAGGCCTCGAAATGGGACTTCATCCCGCCGGGCAGCGATGCCGAGAGCTACGAGATCCTGTCCTGGCGCATCGCCTCCTGGATGAAGGACGTTGCGGTGCCCACCGTCTGCGTCAGCCATGGCGGCGTCATCCGCAGCGTGTTCAAGCTTCTGGGCGCGCTGGCGCCGGAAGAGGCCTCGATGGGCGCGATCCCGCAGGACCGTATCTTAAAGATCGAGAACGGGACGGTCGGGTGGGTCTAGACGGCGGTCCTACTGGACGACTTCGAGATCGTTGATCACGCGCTTGCCATCGACTTCCGTGTAGAACACCACCACCTTGACGCCGGCCTTCAGGCCTTCGAAGTTGAATTCTTCCGGCGCCTGATAGCTCTTTCCGTCATCCAGCGAGAGGCTCAGCCGATCCGTATCGATGCTCGTGATCGTGGCCTCGATATCGGCGCTGTCGGCAAAAGCTGCCAGAGGGGCGAAGAAACTGGCGGTCGCCATCAATGTCGCAACGACGAAACGCATCTGTGTCTCCCTCTTGGCGGTGTGATTCACTGTTCGAATATGATGCAGTTTTTGGGCGTCGATTGTGGCAAAAATTCACCAACCTTGTGACAATCCGATGAGCATGTGACGGCGGAGCCGGTTCTCGAAAACATGGTTAACGAAGGGTTGACGCGATCCGCCCGCCGAACCGGCGCCCGCTTGTGGACATCCTGCTTTCATAAGAAGTTTTTAATCTTCGAGCACTACCCTTGGGCGAGTTCAAAGGGAAGCTGTCTGCATGACGTGGTTTGGGGACAGTGTTCGCGCCAAGGCGGCGATCGCAGGGCGTTTCACGCGCTCCTCGATCGTCCCGTCTCTGTTCGCGATCTTCGCCCTGCTCGCCATCGGCTATGTCTACCAGACGCAGAACAGCGCCAATTTTCGCCAAGCCCTGAAGAGCGACGTGGAAAGCACGCTGAGCCTCGTCGCGGCCCAGATCCAGGCGAACATCGAAAGCAATACCGCCGCCCTCTCCGGTCTCGCCAACGACGTTTCCCTCGACGGCAGCATCTCGCCGGCGCGGTTCGAGGCGATCGCCACGCGGATCATGCGGCGCAATCCCGGCATCCGGCGGATCGGCCTGGCGCCGGGCGGGGTGCTCACCCGGGTCATGCCGGCCCGGGAACAGGCGCGGATCGTCGGCACGCGGCTCGACACGTTCTACTCGCAGCGCACGGCATCGCGCAGGGCGCAGACCCATGGCCGCGCCGCGCTCGGCAGCCGGATCATTCTTCCCGACGGCACCGCCGGCTTCGATGTCTATCTCCCCGTCTTCTCGGGTCGCGGCGGCTCGTCCGGCCTCTGGGGGTTCGTCGAGGCGGTGATCGACGAGGAGGCCATCCAGCTCGGCACGACGCTGACGGCGCTGAGCCAGCGCGGTAACGCCGCCAGCCCCGTTTCTGCCGGCCCCGTTTCTGCCGGCCGCAACACGCCGATCATGCTCGCGATCCGCGACATTTCCGACCCCGACAATATCGGCGACGCCTTTATCGGGCAGAATGCGACGTTCCAGGCCGAACCGGTGCTGCAGGACGTCGCCCTGCCCGGCGGCACGTGGCAGATCGCCGGCGTGCCCGTCGGCGGCTTCGACCAGACGCCCGACAACGCGCACCGGATCGGCCTGATCCTTCTTCTCTGCGGCATCGTCGTGATCGTGCCGATCGTGCTGACCTTCGGCCTGATGGGGGAGCGCCGGCGGGCGGTCGCCGCGCTCGACCGCCGCAACCGCGAATTCGTCGCCATGTCGCAACGGCTCAATCTGGCGCTGGAATGCTCCCGCTTCGGCGTGTGGGAAATCGATCTCGCGACGCGGCAGCGGAGCTGGGACGACCGGATGTACCATCTTCACGGCCTTGCCACGGGCGGTGGCGCGCCCGGCGCCGACGGCTGGAAGATCCATGTCCATCCCGACGACCTCGACGAGGCCGAAGACGCGCTGACCGAGACGGTGATGTTTCTCGGCCGCTACCAGAGCGACTATCGCGTCGTGCTGCCAACGGGCATCCGTCATATCCGCCATATCGGCGCCGTCAATCTCGGGCCGGATCACCGCAAGACCGTGACGGGCATCAGCTGGGACATCACCGAGGACGTGCACCTGACGGCGGCGCTGCGGGAGGCGAAGGCGCTTGCCGAGGCGCGGACGGCGGAGCTTGCCGCGGCCAAGGACCGGATCGAGCACAATGCGCTGCACGACCCGCTGACCGGGCTCGGCAACCGGCGCATGCTCGACGCTGCCCTCGCCGCCCTGTCCGAGCGCGACACCAACGCGGCGACCGACGTGGCGCTGCTGCATCTCGATCTCGACCGCTTCAAGCAGATCAACGACACGCTCGGCCATGCCGCGGGCGACGCCATGCTGGTGCATGCCTCGCAGGTGCTGCAGAGCGAGGCCGGCGAAGGCGATCTGGTCGCCCGCATCGGCGGCGACGAGTTCATCGTGCTGGTCGAAAATCCCGCATCCGGGGAGCTCGAGGCCCTGTCCGAGCGGATCATCGCGCGGATGCGGCAGCCGGTCGATTTCGAGGGCTTTGCCTGCCGCTTCGGCGTCAGCATCGGCATCGCCGTCAGCGACGGGGCGGACGCCGATCTCCGCCGCCTGCTCGTCAATGCCGATATCGCGCTCTACCGCGCCAAGGAAAAGGGCCGCAACCGCTTCGAATTCTTCAGCGAGGCGCTGCAATGCGAGATCGTCAACAACAAGCGCATCGCCGACGAGATTCTCGAGGGCATCGAGAACGACGAGTTCACCGCCTGGTACCAGCCGCAGTTCGATGCGGAAACGCTGACGCTCTGCGGGGTCGAGGCGCTGATCCGCTGGAACCACCCGCGCGAGGGCGTCCTGACGCCGGACAGGTTCCTGTCGATCGCGGAGGACCTGAACGTGGTGGCGACGCTCGACAGGATCGTCATGGAGCGCGCCCTGATCGACCTGATGACGTGGACCGCCGCCGGCATTTCCATGCCCCGGATCTCGGTCAACGTCTCGGCGCGACGGCTGAGCGACGAAACGCTGCTCGCCACCCTTGCCGGCCTCTCGTTCCGGCCGGGGCAGCTCTGCTTCGAGCTGGTGGAGGCGATTTTCCTCGATGGCGACGACGAGATGATCACGGCGAACATCGCCGGCATCCTCGCCCTCGGCATCGATATCGAACTGGACGATTTCGGCACCGGCCACACCTCGATCGTCAGCCTGCTGAAGATCAAGCCGAAGCGCCTGAAGATCGACCGGCAGCTCGTCTCGCCCATCATCGGCTCGCCGCGCGAACAGGCGCTGGTGCGCGCCATCATCGATATCGGCCGGTCGCTCGGCATCGGCATCGTGGCGGAGGGCGTGGAGACGCTGGCGCATGCGGAAATGCTGGCCGTGCTCGGCTGCGATATCCTGCAGGGCTATGCCTTCTCCAAGCCCGTGACGGCCGAGGACCTGAAGCGCGCCGCGGTCCTGCAATGGGAGCTTGCCTCGTGAAAAGCCGGCCTGGGCGGCCGTGTTTTTCTGCGCAAAGCGTTTCCGCCCGGCAACTTATGCAGTAAGAGTGTCGGCCGAAGAACGGGTGCCGCCAGTTTCGGCCGCCCGCAGCAGACAATGGTTGCCGCAGCATGTCGCATAATACGTTCGGTCATCTCTTTCGCGTCACCACCTGGGGCGAAAGCCACGGCATGGCGCTCGGCTGCGTCGTGGACGGCTGCCCTCCGGGCATCCGCTTCACGCTGCCCGAACTGCAGGCCTGGATGGACAAGCGCAAGCCCGGCCAGTCGCGCTTCGTGACCCAGCGGCGCGAGGACGATCTGGTGCGCGTGCTCTCCGGCGTGATGCCGGATGCCGACGGCGAAACGCTGATCACCACGGGCACGCCGATCTCCATGCTGATCGAGAACACCGACCAGCGCTCCAAGGACTATGGCGAGATCGCGCGGCGCTACCGCCCGGGCCATGCGGACTACACCTACGACGTGAAATACGGCATTCGCGACTATCGCGGCGGCGGGCGCTCGTCCGCCCGCGAAACGGCGGCGCGCGTGGCGGCCGGCGGGCTCGCACGGCGCGTGGTGCCGGGCCTCACCGTGCGCGCGGCGCTCGTGCAGATCGGCCGGCACAAGATCGACCGGGCGAACTGGGACTGGTCGGAGGTCGGCAACAACCCGTTCTTTGCGCCGGACCCGGCCATCGTCCCGGTCTGGGAAGAATATCTCGACGGCATCCGCAAGGCGGGCTCCTCGGTCGGCGCGATCATCGAGGTCGTGGCCGAGGGCGTGCCCGCCGGCATCGGCGCGCCGATCTATGCCAAGCTCGACCAGGACATCGCCTCCAACCTGATGTCGATCAACGCCGTGAAGGGCGTCGAGATCGGCAACGGCTTCGAGGCGGCCGGCATCACCGGCGAGGAAAACGCCGACGAGATGCGGATCGGGCCGGACGGCCAGCCGGTGTTCCTCTCCAATCACGCCGGCGGCATTCTCGGCGGCATTTCCACGGGACAGCCGGTCGTCGCCCGTTTCGCCATCAAACCGACCTCCTCCATTCTCACCGAGCGCCGCTCGATCGATGCGGACGGCCAGGAGGTGGACGTGCGCACCAAGGGCCGCCACGACCCCTGCGTCGGCATCCGTGCCGTGCCGATCGGCGAGGCCATGGTCGCCTGCGCGATCGCCGATCACTATTTGCGGGACCGCGGCCAGACCGGCCGCCTGAAGTAAGAGGATCTCACTCATGTCCTTCGACCAGAAGCGCGTCGTCGATGCGATCCGGGCCTTCGAGGCCGGCGAAATCGTCGTCGTCACCGACGATGACGGCCGCGAGAACGAGGGCGACCTGATCGTTGCCGCCGTCCACTGCACGGCCGAGAAGATGGCCTTCATCGTGCGCCACACCTCCGGCATCGTCTGCGCCCCCATGCCCAAGGAAGAGGCCAAGCGGCTGAACCTCAACGCGATGGTGGCCGACAATGACAGCGCCCACACCACGGCCTTCACCGTCAGCGTCGATTTCAAGCACGGCACGACGACCGGCATCTCGGCCGACGACCGGACGCTGACCGTGCGCAACCTCGCCAACCCCAATGCGGGCGCGACCGATTTTCTCCGGCCGGGCCATATCTTCCCGCTGGTCTCGCGCGAGGGCGGCGTGCTGATGCGCTCCGGCCATACGGAGGCGGCCGTCGATCTTTGCCGGCTCGCCAGCCTGCCGCTGATCGGCGTCATCTCCGAACTCGTCAACGACAACGGCACCGTGATGCGCGGTCCCGAGGTCTCGGCCTTTGCCGAGGTTCATGGCCTGAAGCAGCTGTCCGTCGCCGATCTCATCGCCTATCGCCAGCGCAAGGAAACGCTGATCCACCGCGGCGACGTCTTCGACATCGAGACGGGCTTCGGCATGGCCAAGGGCCACGCCTTCTCGCTGCCCTGGGATCCGATGCAGCACCTCGCGGTCGTCTTCGGCGATATCCGCGACGGCGTCGATATTCCGGTGCGGCTGCATCTGGAAAATGTCGGGGCGGACGTCTTCGGCCAGGCGCGCCAGCTCGACCGCATCCTGCAGCGCATGTCGGACTATGGCCGCGGCGTCGTCGTCTACCTGCGCGAAGGCTCCGTCGGCGTCGGCGCGTCGCAGACCGCGCGCAAGGGCATGCAGGACCGCGAAGGCCACAGCGAAGCCCAGGCCCGCGACAGCGAATGGCTCGAAATCGGCCTCGGCGCCCAGATTTTGAAGGACCTCGGCATCTCCTCGATCAAACTCCTTTCCACCCGCGAGCGACATTATGTCGGACTGGAAGGGTTCGGGATCGAGATTTCGGAGACGGTGATTTTGTGAGTGAGTGATGGGGCGGGGTGAGGCAGGGTTTCAGCCCTTAGCCTCTTCCTGCCGGGCGGCATCGAGAAGGGTCGGGAGCGTCTCGATCAGTGTCGGAATGCTCTGTTCGAGGGTCGCCCAGATGGTCGCGAGGTTCAGCGTCGTATGGGCATGCGCGATGCGATTGCGCATCCCCATCATGTTGCGCCAGGGAATGTCGGGAAAGCGGCTTGTGAAGGAAGGGCTGCTTTTCAGAATGCGCGACGAGGATTCGCCGACGATCATCAGGTTGAAGAGCACGGCCTGATGGGTCTTCTTGTCGGCGAGGAAGGCGGCATGGTCGATGCCGATACAACATTCCAGCGCCTGCAGGCCGGCCTCCTGCATGGCAAGAAGATGGCCGACGGCACTGAATGCTCTCATACCGGGCGCGCCTCGGTGAGGACCTTCTCTCTGCGATACTCGGGCACATCGCCGGGCGTCAGTACATAGACCTGCGTCCCGAACAATTCCTCCAGTTCGACTTGCAGGCCGCCCAAATCGAGGAGAGTCGTACCAGGGCGGTCATCGACCAGGAATTCGAGCTCGTCGCTCTCGGCCTCGCTGTTCTCTCCCGCAGCGCCGACAAGACGAGGATTGGACAGGTGGAAGCGGCGCACGAGCGCGTGAATGGCTTCGCGGTGTTTCTCGACGGCGGCGGACGGCTTCATCTTCGATCCTCGGCTTGGAACCATCATACGCGCTCCTCGATATCGGACAACAGAGGCCGCTAACAGAAAGCGGCCCTACCCTCTCGCCCCCTCCAGCCACACGACCTGCTCCACGCCGGCGAAGCGGGCGATGCGGATGAGCTCGGCGTCGAGGCGCGCGTCGCGGCCGGACGAGGCGCGGATGCCCGGTTCCCACCACAGGCGCTTGACCTCCAGCAGGCCCGCCTTGCGGTTGGCCTTCATGTCGATGCGGCCGACGAGGCGGTCGCCTTCGAGCAGCGGAAAAACGTAGTAGCCGTATTGGCGCTTCGGCTCCGGCACGAAGATCTCGATGCGATAGGAAAAGCCGAACAGGCGCTCGGTGCGGGCGCGATCCCGCAGCAGCGGATCGAACGGGCTGAGGACGCGCAGGCGCGCCGGCGGGTCTTCCAGTTCGCCGAGCGTGCCGGGAAAGCCGGCCAGCGCATGGGCGGCGCGCGGGCGGCTGCCGTCGGCGGGCTCGATGACCACGGATTGCAGGTCGTGCGCATGGGCGAGCACCCATTGCCGCGCGTCTTCCGGCGAGATCAGCGCGAAGAAGGCGGCGAGCTCGCCATGGGTGGCAAAGCCGAGACGCTCGAGCGCTGCCCGGCAGCACCAGTCGATGAAGGCCTCGCGGTCCACCTCGGCCGCGCGATAGGCCTCGGGGATGACGCGTTCGGTGAGGTCGTAGATCTTCTGGAAACTGTCGCGGCCGGCGATCGCCAGCGTGCCGGTGCGCCAGAGATATTCGAGCGCGGTCTTGGAGGGATGCCAGTTCCACCAGCCGCCGGAGGTGCGGTCCTCGTATTTGAAGTCACGCGCGAGCACGCGCCCGGTCTCGGTGATCTGCCGCAGCGTCTCGTCGAAGACATCCTCGAACCCCGCCTCCCGCCATTTGCGCCAGCGCTCGACCAGCGTCTCCCGTTCGCGGGCGAAGCGGTGCTTCCAGTAGACGAAGAAAGCGCTCGGGATGATCGAGGCGTCGTGGGTCCAGTGCTCGAACAGCGCGCCGTCCGTTTCCAGAAGCGCGGTCAGATGCTCCGGCCTGTAGGTCTGGTTGCGGGCGTGGAGGATCATGTGGTGGGCGCGCTCCACCGTGGAGATGCTGTCGACCTGCACGAAGCCGATCCTGGTGACGAGATCGAGCAGGCCGGCCTTGGTCAGCGCCCGGTTCGGCGCCGAGGCCAAGCCCTGGCGGTTGAGAAAGATGCGGCGGGCATCGCGGTTGGATACGAGAATCGTCATGGGTTTGATCATGCTTTGTTCTGACAAATAATCAACTGCCGGCTGCGACGATGCGTCGTTTCCGCACACGCCGTCTTGCCGTGCTGCCGCGTCGCACGCTTGCCTTTCCCCCGGGTTCGCCTATGAACCGGCCATCCGCTGTCAGATCCGAGGAGACGGGATTGGAGATCCGCTTTGCCGATTGCAGTGTCCGCTATGGCGAGACCGTCGCGCTGCAGCCGCTCGACCTGACGCTGACCGAGCGGCGGATCGGGGTGATCGGGCTCAACGGGTCGGGCAAGACGAGCTTTGCGCGGGCGATCAACGGGCTGGTGAAGCCGAGCCAGGGCCGCGTCACCGTGAACGGGCTCGACACCGTCGCGGATGGCCCGGCCGTGCTCGGCACCGTCGGCTTCATCTTCCAGAACCCGCAGAACCAGCTGATCCTGCCGATCGTCGCCGACGATATCGCGCTCGGGCTGAAGAGCCGCGGCGTCGGAAAGGCCGAGGTGGCCGACCGGGTCGCGGCCATTCTCGCGCGCTTCGGCATCGCGCATCTGGCGCGGCGGCGGGTGCATGCGCTGTCGGGCGGCGAGACCCAGCTGGTCGCGATGGCCAGCGTGCTCGTGAGCGCACCCGACATCCTGATCCTCGACGAGCCGACCAACCAGCTGGACCTGAAGAACCGCAAGCGGGTGATCGACACGCTGGAAGGTCTTGAGGAAGCCGCCATCGTCGTCAGCCACGACCTGTCGCTGATCGAGCGTTTCGGCCGCGTGCTCCTCTTCCACGAGGGTCGCTTGATCGCCGACGGGGCGCCGGGCGATGTGGTCAAGACCTATGAGGCGGTGGCGCTGTGCTGAGGAGCCTGCATATCGACGGCGCGACGCCGCTTCACCGGCTGTCCGTGCGCATCAAGCTCGCCGGCCTGTTTCTCGCGAGCCTTGCGATCTTCCTGACCGGCAGTCCGCTGCTTCTCGGCGGCGCCACCGTGCTGTCGGCGCTGGTCCTTGCCAGCGTCGGGATGTCGTTCTCCGAGGCGGGGTCGCGGCTTTTCTGGCCGCTCGTCTCTATCGCGATCGTGGCCGTCGCCACGGGCGTCTTCGAAACGCCGCTTCAGGGCCTCGTCGTGCTCCTGCGCTTCGCCACGCTCATTCTGCTCGCCGCGGCCGTCACCGCCTCGACGGAGGTGGGGGATTTCATGGAGGAGATCACCGTCCTGATGCTGCCGTTCGAGCGGCTGGGCCTCGTGAATGCCGCCGATATCGGGCTGGCGCTCGGCCTCGTGCTGCGCTTCGTGCCGGAGATCGCGACGCGCTACGAGAGCCTGCGGGACGCGCATGCGGCGCGCGGCCTGCCCGTGCGGCCCTTGAAGATGCTGGCGCCCTTGATCATCCTGACGCTGAAAGATGCGGACATGATCGCCATGGCCATTGACGCGCGCGGCCTGCGCCGTCAGTAATTCGCGTCCATCAGCAATTCGTGAAAGGAGGGACGATGTCCACACGCGATCTGGTTCTCACTGCCCTGTTTACCGCCATCGTCATCGTCCTCGGCGTCATTCCGCCGATCACGCTCGGCTTCATCCCGGTGCCGATCACCGCGCAGTCGATGGGCGTCATGCTGGCCGGCTGCATCATCGGCGCCAAGCGCGGCGCGCTCGCCTATCTCCTCCTCATCCTCATGGTCGCGGTCGGCCTGCCGGTCCTTTCGGGCGGACGCGGCGGTCTTGCCATTCTCGCCGGCCCGACGGCCGGCTACATCGCGGGCTGGGTCGTCGGCACGTTCGTCACCGGCCTCATCGCCGAGCGAATGGTTCGCGAAAGCCAGAGCGGCGGGCGGCAGATCGCCGGCTTCCTGCTTGCCTCGGTCGTGGGCGGCATCGGCGTCGTCTATCTCATGGGCACGATCTGGCTTTCCATCAACACCGGCATGGGCTTCTTCGCCGCGCTGACGGGCAATGCGGTCTTCCTTCCCGGCGACGCCCTGAAGGCGGGCATCGCGGCACTTGCCGCCCGCGCCGTGCTGGTCGGCTACCCGCTGCTGCCGCAGCGGACGTGAAGGCGCAAGGCGGAACAGGCGGCGGGCGCGCACCGCTGCCGCCTGCCCGCCGGACGTCATGCTAACCCGCTCAATACGCTTGTCTATTTTATCCTGAAACCGGTTCCGGTTCGCAGCGTTTTGCGGTAGCTTGCCGCGCATGACAACGATCCTCTTCGAACATCCCATCTTCCTCGAGCATCAGGTGCCCGAGGGTCATCCCGAGCGGCCGGACCGGCTGCGGGCGCTCAATCTGGCGCTGGAGCACGATCGCTTCTCCGACCTCGTCCGCAGACAAGCACCGCAGGGCAACGAGGATCTCGTCCTGCTCGCCCATCCGGAGGAGCATCTGCGCGCCGTGATGTCGGTGATCCCCGAAGAGGGCATCAACAGCTTCGAGGCCGATACGCATGCAAGCCCCGCCAGCCTGCAGGCGGCCCTGACCGGGATCGGCGGCGCGGTGGCGGCGGTGGATGCCGTCTTCACCGGCAAGGCCGACAATGTCTTCGTCGCCTCGCGGCCGCCCGGCCACCATGCCGAGACGAAGAAGGCCATGGGCTTCTGCTTCTTCAACAATGCCGCCATCGCCGCGCGCCACGCCCAGCGCGTGCACGGCGCCGAGCGCGTGGCGATCGTCGATTGGGACGTGCACCACGGCAACGGCACGCAGGACATCTTCTATGACGATGCCTCCGTGCTCTTCTGCTCGACCCACCAGATGCCGCTCTATCCCGGCACCGGGGCGAAGGACGAGACGGGCACGCACAACACGATCGTCAACGCGCCGCTGTCGCCCGATACGGGCAGCGATCATTTCCGCGAGGCGTTCAAGTCGCGCGTGCTGCCGGCGCTCGAGCGTTTCCGGCCGGATCTCGTCATCATCTCGGCCGGCTTCGACGCCCATCACCGCGATCCGCTGGCGCAGATCAATCTGGTCGGCGACGATTTCGACTGGGCGACCGGGCGGCTGCTCGATATCGCCGGCAAGCATGCCGGCAACCGCATCGTCAGCCTGCTCGAAGGCGGCTATGACCTCGTGGGGCTCGCCGAATCGGCCGGCCTGCATATCCAGCGCCTGATGAGGGGATGACCGACATGGCAAACGACGCACGCACGCAATCGCCGGCCGGCGGATCGGCCAATCCCGCCGCTGCCGCCGCGCCTGCCGATGTGGCCGCCCTCTCTTTCGAGCGGGCGGTGGAGGAGCTGGAATCGATCGTCTCGGCGCTGGAGCGCGGCGATGTCGCGCTCGACCGGTCGATCGAATTCTACGAGCGCGGGGAAGCGTTGAAGAAGCATTGCGAGGCCCTGCTCAACGCGGCGGAAAACCGCATCGAGAAGATCCGTCTCGACCGCACCGGCAAGCCGCAGGGCGTGGAACCGCTCGACGGCGACTGACGCCGGTCAGGCGGCGGCACTTTCCTCACCCGAAGACGGCCGACGGTCGGGCTGAACCTGCGTCGGGGCAGCCGCATCGCGCAGAGACCGGTCCATCAGGGCGGCGAGGTTTTTTCCGTTCCTGGCGACGATCATGCTGAGGTGATTGCCCGAGACGGTGATCCATTCGGCCTGCGGCAGATAGGGCTTCCAGATGCGCGGGGCATCGCAATCGATCGGCGAGCCGGATGTCGAGCCGAAGAAGACGAGCGGCCCGTCATAGAGGCTCGGACGATAGAGACCCTTCATCTGCAGCAGCTGGCGCGCGCGGGCATCGTAGGCGGGCGTGTAGCCGCCTGCCCATTGCGGCGCCTTCAGCGGATAGTCTGGCCGGCGTGGGCTCAGGAAGCGGAAGACGAGCTGATGGCCCCGCCGTGGCGGACTGTGACGGAAGGCGGTCGCCGCAAGATCGTCGCGCAGGGACTGGCCGTCGTTTTCGCCCGGGGCACGCCCCGACCGTCTGTCGCGACGGCGTGTCCGGCCCGCCAGCTTGCCCAGCACCGATTTCGCCTGGCGGGTCACGGTCCTGCGCATCAGCCGGGCCCAGAGGGGCAGTGGCCAGCTGTGATCGTTCTGCGGCGGATCGAGCAGCATCAGCGCCGCGATCGCATCCCCCTCCGCCCTTGCCCGCCGCGCAAGCTCCAGCGCCAGCAGGCCTCCGAAGGAGTAGCCCGCGATCCGGTACGGCCCGGTCGGCTGGATGTCCTTGATGGCGCGATAGGCAAGCGCGATCTCGTCCGCGACCGCGGGCGGATCGTTCGCCGGCCGGCCGAAATCGGTGAGGGTAATGCCGTAGATCGCCCCGTCGTAGCTCATCGCACCCACGAGATCCTGCGTTTCGAGGAAACAATTGACGCCGCCGGCAAAGAGGAAGAGCGGGCGGGCGTGGTCGCCATCGCGCAACAGCAGGATCTTCTCGCCCGGCTGCACGCGATTGTCCGCGATCGCCTGGACGATGGCGCGCGGCGTGCGGGCGCGGTAGAAGAGGTTGACGTCGAGTTCGATGCCGGTGCGCATCCAGAACAGCTTGATCAAAGCCAGCGCCCTGTTGGCGTTCAGCCCCTTTGCCACCAGATCGTCATCCTCGGCAATGGCGCTTCGCATCGTCTGCCCGCAGAGCGCCGTCAGCGTCGTGAGCATCCCGTTTCGCTCCCCGTTCGAACACCGGACATCCGGCCAATATGCGCGCCTGTCGCCGCGTCACGCGCGCAAATTACCCGAAAAGACCTACCAAAGCCTTGAGCGAAGACGTCAGGATGCGTGTGGTTCCGGCACAGCGGGGCCGGCAACATGTGACAACCCGTGCTGGAAATCGTGCCGTTGCGCGGCGCGGCGGATGCATCTTTCCTTCATCGTCTGCTGAACTATGTCTTTTGGAAGACGATCCGTGGGAGAAGGGGATTTCCGATGACGGTTGAGGACAGACAGGCGACGCAACCCGAGCTGAAGCGCGTGATGGGGCCGGCGCTGCTGCTGCTCTTCATCATCGGCGACATTCTCGGCACCGGGATCTATGCGCTGACCGGACAGGTCGCGGGCAAGGTCGGCGGTGTCGTCTGGCTTCCCTTCCTCATCGCCTTTGCCGTCGCGCTGCTCACCGCCTTCAGCTATCTCGAGCTGGTGACGAAATATCCGAAGGCGGCCGGTGCGGCGCTCTATACCCACAAGGCCTTCGGCGTTCATTTCCTCACCTTCATCGTCGCCTTCGCGGTGATGTCGTCGGGCATCACCTCGGCCTCCACGGCCGCGCGGGCCTTTTCCGCCAATTTCACCGCGGCGCTCGGGCTCGAGGTCGGCAATGCGATGGTCGTGCTGATCGCGATCCTGTTTCTCGGGCTCGTGGCCGCCATCAACTTTCGCGGCGTCGGGGAGAGCGTGAAGCTCAATGTCGGGCTGACGATGATCGAACTCACCGGCCTGCTGATCATCATCGGCATCGGCTTCTGGGCGATCTTCCACGGCCAGGGCGACGTGTCGCGCATCACGACGTTCACGCCGGCCGGCGACAGCGGCGTGTTCTGGTCGGTCATCGCCGCAACCACGCTCGCCTTCTTTGCCATGGTGGGGTTCGAGGATTCGGTCAACATGGCCGAGGAATGCAAGGATCCGAGCCGGATCTTTCCAAAGGTTCTGCTGACCGGCCTGCTCATCACCGGCGTCATCTACGTGCTCGTCTCCATCGCCGCCATCACACTGGTGCCCGCCGCCGAACTCAGCGAAGGCGAGACGCCGCTCCTGAAGGTCATCCAGGCCGGGGCGCCCGGATTTCCGATCAGCATCTTCGGCGTGATCACCATGCTCGCGGTCGCCAATTCCGCCCTGATCAACATGATGATGGCAAGCCGGCTGCTCTACGGCATGGCGCGGGAAGACGTCATTCCCGCCGTTCTCGGCCGCGTGCATCCCGGGCGCCAAACGCCCTACATCGCCATCGGCTTCACGACGCTGCTGGCCGTTGGCCTCCTCGTCTTCGCCGGGGGCGTTCCCCAGCTCGGCGGCACGACGGCGCTGCTGCTGCTCGGCGTCTTCGCCATCGTCAACATCGCCGTGCTCGTGCTGCGCAAGGATACGGTGGAGCATCAGCACTTCCGCATTCCCACGGTGTTTCCGGTGCTGGGCGCGCTGACCTGCACCTTTCTGGCCGGCCCCTGGACCGGGCGCGACCCGGTTCAGTATCTCATCGCCGGCGTGCTTCTCGCCATCGGCGTCGTGCTCTGGTTTGCAACCGTCGGCATCATGCGCCGGACGCAGGCGGCCAGGGCATAAGGGGTGGGGCGTAAGGCGTGGGGCAGGATGCGTGAGGTGCCGAACTTTCGGGGCCGAAGTTTGTTGTAGGATCGAGACGGGGGTTCCGGTATCCTGCCCGGCACCCCTTAAGCAGATTCGGAGCGGGGCCGATCCGGTCTGCCGCACGGGTTTTGCGACGATGGTCTGACAGGGCTCCAACGTGGGGATGTCGCTGCGACGGGCTTTTGCAATTTCCGCAAATTGCGATTAAGAGGCCTTTTTGCGAATGATTTCGATCGCGGCCCATCGATGACCGCGGGTATGAGGACAGCGTGACCCAACCGATTTCCCAGCCGTCGACGCCGCTTCTGGACAAGGTCAACCTGCCCCGGGATCTCAAGGCCATCGACGACAAGGACCTGCCGCAGCTGGCCGGAGAACTGCGCGCCGAGATGATCGATGCCGTCTCGCGCACCGGCGGCCACCTCGGCGCCGGCCTCGGCGTGGTTGAGCTGACGATCGCCATCCACAAGGTGTTCGACACGCCGCACGACCGGCTGATCTTCGACGTCGGCCACCAGTGCTATCCCCACAAGATCCTGACCGGACGCCGCGACCGCATCCGCACGCTGCGCCAGGAAAACGGCCTGTCCGGATTTACCCGCCGGGCGGAGAGCGAATATGATCCCTTCGGCGCCGCGCATTCCTCCACCTCCATTTCCGCCGGTCTCGGCATGGCGGTCGCCTCCGAACTGCAGGGCGTGAAGCGCAACGTCATCTCCGTCATCGGCGACGGCGCCATGTCGGCCGGCATGGCCTACGAGGCGCTGAACAATGCCGGCGCGCTGGACGCCCGGCTGATCGTCATTCTCAACGACAACGACATGTCGATCGCGCCGCCGACCGGCGCCATGAGCGCCTATCTGGCGCGGCTCGCCTCCGGCCGGACCTATATGGGCTTCCGCGAGCTCGGCAAGAAGCTGACCGCCTATCTCGGCAAGTCCGTCGACCGCGCCATCACCCGTGCGGTGGAGCACGCCCGCGGCTACGTGACCGGCGGCACGCTGTTCGAGGAGATGGGTTTCTACCATATCGGGCCGATCGACGGGCACGCGTTCGAGCATCTGCTGCCGGTGCTGCGCAATGTGCGCGACAATGCGCACGGCCCGGTGCTGATCCACGTGGTGACGCAGAAGGGCAAGGGCTACGCCCCGGCGGAAGCCGCAGCCGACAAGTATCACGGCGTCAACACCTTCGACGTCATCACCGGCGCGCAGGCGAAGGCCAAGCCGAATGCGCCCTCCTACACGGCCGTCTTTGCCGAAGCGCTGGTGCAGGAGGCGAACGAGGACGAGCGGATCGTCGCGGTGACCGCCGCCATGCCGAACGGCACCGGGCTCGACAAGTTCGCGCTGGCGCATCCCTCCCGCATCTTCGATGTGGGGATTGCCGAGCAGCACGCCGTGACCTTTGCGGCCGGACTGGCGACCGAAGGGCTGAAGCCGTTTGCCGCACTCTATTCCACCTTTCTCCAGCGCGGCTACGACCAGGTGGTCCACGACGTGGCGATCCAGGGCCTGCCGGTGCGCTTCCCGATCGATCGCGCCGGGTTCGTCGGCGCCGACGGCCCGACGCATGCGGGCTCCTTCGACACGACCTATCTTGCCGCCCTGCCCGGCTTCGTGGTGATGGCCGCGGCCGACGAGGCGGAGCTGAAGCATATGGTGCGCACGGCTGCGGCCTATGACGAAGGTCCGATTTCCTTCCGCTACCCGCGCGGCGAAGGCGTGGGCATCGACATGCCGGTGCGGGGCGAGATTCTGGAGATCGGCCGGGGCCGCATCGTCAAGGAAGGCACCAAGGTCGCGCTGCTCTCCTTCGGGACGCGGCTTGCCGATTGTCTGCTGGCCGCCGAGGATCTCGATGCCGCCGGGCTTTCCACGACGGTGGCGGACGCGCGTTTTGCCAAGCCGCTCGACCACGACCTCATCCGCCGGCTTGCCCGCGAGCACGAGGTTCTGATCACCATCGAGGAAGGGTCGGTCGGCGGCTTCGGCAGCCATGTCCTGCAGTTCCTCGCACTCGAAGGCCTGATGGATTCCGGGCTGAAGGTGCGCCCGATGGTGCTGCCGGATCTCTGGATGGAACAGAGCAAGCAGGAGGCCATGTATGCCCAGGCGGGTCTCGACCGCGCCGGCATCGTTTCCACCGTGTTCCGCGCTCTGGGACAAAAGCGCGTCGGCCGCGGCGCGGCGAGCTGACCGCCGAGGGACAGGCATAAGCCCGCATATCGCGCAAAAGGCTTGTCAGCCGGGCCTCGACACGCCATGACAGGCGCCATGTCAAACGAACCGAAAACCACCGTCCGCCTCGACCAGCTCGTTCTCAACCTCGGGCTCGTCGCCAGCCGGTCTCGCGCACGCGATGCCGTGCAGCGGGGAACCGTGCGGGTCAACGGCCGCGTCGTCACCAAGCCGAGCTCCACCTTTCCCGAGGATGTGACGATCGAGATCGACGATCCGGTCCAGGCCTATGTCTCGCGCGCGGCGCTGAAGCTGAAAGCCGGGCTCGACCATTTCGCGCTGTCGCCCGAGGGGCTGGACTGTCTGGATATCGGCGCCTCCACCGGCGGCTTTACCGAAGTGCTGCTGCATGCGGGCGCCGCCCATGTCATTTCCGTCGATGTCGGCCACGGCCAGTTCCACCCCCGGCTCGAAGCCGATCCGCGCGTCACCAACATCGAGGGGCTGAACGCCCGCGTGCTCGACGAGGCGCATCTGGAAGACCGCGAGATCGGCATGGTCGTCTCCGACGTGTCCTTCATCTCGCTGAAGCTCGCTCTGCCCCCGGCGCTCGACCTCGCGGTGCCCGGCGCGCTCTGCATCCTGCTGGTCAAGCCGCAGTTCGAGGCCGGCCGCGATTTCGTCAGCAAGGCGGGGCTGTTGAAAGATCCCTCGACCGCACCCGAGGTGGCGGCCGAACTGGAGCGCTGGCTCGTGGAGGAGATGGGCTGGGAAAGCCTCGGAATGATCCCCTCCCCGATTGCCGGCGGCGACGGAAACGAGGAGTTCCTGCTCGCCGGCCGCAAGCCTCTCGATGACGATGCCGAGGCGGACGAGGAACCCGATGCCGGGGCAGACGCGGGCGAGGAAACAGCATGAGCGCGGAGACCGCGACGATCGAACGGCTGGGCCTGCAGGGCGACGGCATCGTCACCTCCGACGCCGGGCCCATCTTCGTGCCCTTCACGCTTCCCGGCGAACGGGTGACGCTCGCCGTCAACAAGCAGCAGGGCACGGTGATGTCGCTGCTTGCGCCTTCGCCCGACCGCGTCGCGCCCGCCTGCCGGCATTTCGGGCCGGAGGGCGAGAACGGCACCTGCGGCGGCTGCACGCTGCAGCATGCCGGCGACGACCTCTACCACGCGTTCAAACGGCAGATCGTGATCGATGCCCTGCGCGCGCGCGGCATCGAGACGGAGGTGGCACCGCTCGTCATCGCCCGCCCCGGCGAACGCCGGCGAACGGTCTTCACCGCGCGGCGCACCGAAAAGGAGCTGCTGCTCGGCTATAACCAGGCGGAAAGCCATCATATCGTTTCCATTACGGAATGTCCGATCGCGAGCCCCGGCATCGTGTCCCGGCTCGCCGCCATCCGTATCGTCGCGGCGGCGCTTGCCGCCAGTGCCGAGCCGTTTCGCATCACCGTTCTGGAGACCTCGGCCGGGCTCGATCTCGCCGCCGAAGGCATCAAGGCGCTGTCGGACCGGCACCGGCAACAGGCGATCGAGGCCGTGCTGACGCTGCGCGGCATCGCCCGGCTCGCGGTCAATGGCGAGACGATCGTCGAGCCGATGAAGCCGCTCATCACCTTCGACGGCATCGCCGTCTCGCCGCCGCCCGGCGGCTTCGCGCAGGCGAGCGCGGTTGCCGAAGCGGCGATGGCGGAGCTGGTCCTCGCGCATCTGGGCAAGGCCAAGCGGATCGCCGATCTCTTTGCGGGGACCGGCACCTTCGCGCTGCGCATGGCGCGAAAAGGCCGCGTGCATGCGGTGGAGAGCGAGGAGAAGGCGCTGAAGGCACTCGACCTCGCCGCCCGCAACACGCAAGGGCTGAAGCCCGTCACCATCGAAAAGCGCGACCTCTTCCGCCGGCCGATGATGACCTCCGAGCTGAAGGTGTTCGACGCCGTCGTCTTCGATCCGCCCCGCGCCGGCGCCGAGGCGCAATGCCGCGAGCTGGCCCGCTCGACGGTCAAGACCATCGTCGCCGTGTCCTGCAACCCGCAGACCCTCGCGCGCGATCTTTCGATCCTCATCGAAGGCGGCTACCGCGTCACCACGGTCACCCCCGTCGACCAGTTCCTCTGGTCGTCCCACGTCGAAGCTGTGGCAACACTGGCACGCTGACATCATATCTGAATTTTCTAATATTCCGAGATCGCCCGTGCTACGCTCATGCCGTTCGCGGCAGAAGCAGAAAGCGCTGTGCCAGCCAGCGCGTCGGGGACGATGAGCCTTCCCGACCTCGGCAAAGGGCTTTGCTGTCGAACAGGAGTGACGCGAATGGGATATCTACCCGTGAGCATCACGCTTGAGATAAGGAAAACCCGCACGAGCTGGCTAGTCACCGTGCGGGTCATATTCCTAGTCTGAGCGACAGGCAGCCGGAGTTCACGCTCCGGCTGCCTGTCGCTAATATACATCGTCGCTCGTCCGGTGCAAGATATACCAAGCCGCTCCGCAGGCCACCGCATGTATATCATAAAAATCTTATATTCCGGATTTCGGTCTGCTACGCTCGCTCCGTTCGCAGCAGAAGCAGAAAGCGCTGTGCCAGCCAGTGCGTCGGGGACGATGAGCCTCCCCGACCTCGGCAAAGGGCTTTGCTGTCGAACAGGAGTGACGCGAATGGGATATCTACCCGTGAGCATCACGCTTGAGATAAGGAAAACCCGCACGGGCTGGCAAATGCGCGTGCGGGTCATATTGCTTATCTAAGCGAAACAGCAGTCGGAGTTACCGCTCCGGCTGCTACTCCGCTAATATACAGCGTTGTCTGCCGTGTGCAAGACAAGGGAACAGACAACGCCCTACAAAACCGACATCTGCAGGCAAGCCTGATCGCCTGCAGGGGAGCGCGACACGCTCCCGAGAAGGTCTTAAAAAAGAAAATCCTTATATTCCCGGACCGGTCTGCTACGCTCGCTCCGTTCGCGGCAGAAGCAGAAAGCGCTGAGCCAGCCAGCGCGTCGGGGATGATGAGCCTCCCCGACCTCGGCAAAGGGCTTTGCTGTCGAACAGGAGTGAGGCGAATGGGATATCTACCCGTGAGCATCACGCTTGAGATAAGGAAAACCCGCACGGGCTGGCAACTCCACGTGCGGGTAACATTCCTCGTCTAAGCGAAACGACAGCCGGAGTTAGCGCTTCGGCTGTCACTCCGCTAATATACAACGATGCGGTTTCCGCTGCAAGACGTGGTGGAAAGCGTGGTGCGCGTCAGCGCCTGGAGAGGAAGGCCGTGAAGGCGGCCTGGGCTTCGGTGCTTTTCAGGCGGGTGGCGAAATGCTCCGCTTCGATGTCGATGCGGGCGAGGATGTCCGCGGTGTCGCCGCGCAGGAGTTGACGGGCGATGCGCAGTGCCTGGGGCGGCTTGGCGGCGAGCATGGCGGCGGCGGCAAGGGTTTCCTGTTCCAGCACCTCCGGGGCGACGACCTTCCAGACGAGGCCGGCGGCCACCGCCTCGTCGGCTGCGATCGGCAGGCCGGCGGCGAGCAGCGCAAAGGCGCGCTGGTGGCCGATGATGCGGGGGACGATGAGGCTGGAGGCGGCTTCGGGCACCAGAGCGAGATCCACGAAGGGCGTCCGCAACTGGGTGCGGGTCGAGATGAGGGTGAGGTCGCAATGCAGGTTGAGCGTCGTGCCGATGCCGATCGCGAGACCGTCGACGCCGGACACGAGCGGCTTGGTGACGGTCGCCAGAGCGTGCAGGAAGCCGAAAACTTCCGTTCCCAGGGTTTCGCCTATGGCCATTCGCGCGAAGTCCGCCATGTCGTTGCCGGCGGAAAAACAGCCGGGCGATCCAAGAAAGACCACGACGCGAACGTCGTCGTCCGCCTCGGCCGCTGCGAGCGCCGCGGTCATCGCCTGATACATGGCCCCGGTGATGGCGTTCTTCTTTTGCGGACGGTTGAAGCGAATGACGCGGATGGCGGCATCCGGGCCTTCGATGAGGATGGTCTCTTCGGTCATATCGGGATCTCAGTTCAGCGCGATGCGCGCAGCCTCGAGGCTGGCTGCGCCGTGGAGAATGGCGTCGGCAAGGGACGCGGTTTCGCCGATGAGGTTTTCGGCAAAGAAGCGTGCCAGCGCGACGCGTTGCGCCTGTCGCCCATCGTCGGCCTCGCTTGCCGCCCCCTTGGCGAGAAGCGCACCGGAGAGGACGAGACCGAAGAGGCGTTGATAGGCGGTGGCACCGGCCAGCGCCGTGGCCAGCCTGCCGGCCGCGACTTCGGACTGGAGCCATTCGGTGGCCGTGGACAAGGCGCCGATGGCATCCTCAAGACGCGAAGCGGTCGTGCCCCAGGCGTCGGCATCCGGTCCCGCAACGGTCTTAGCGATGGCGAGCAGGTCCGCAATCAGGCCGCGGACATGGGCACCGTCGCCGAGCGGCAGCTTGCGGGTGACGAGATCGATCGCCTGGATGCCGTTGGTGCCTTCGTAGATCGGGGCGATGCGCGCATCGCGCAACAGGCGCGCGGCACCGGTCTCCTCGACGAACCCCATGCCGCCATGGACCTGGATGCCGAGCGAGGCAACCTCGACACCGACATCGGTCGGAAAGGATTTGGCGATCGGGGTCAGGAGCGCCGCGCGATCCTGCCAGTGGCGTTTCTCGTCGCCCTCCGCCTCGTGGGCGCGATCGACCGCTTCGGCGCAAAGATAGGTGATCGCGCGCGCGCCCTGCGTCAGCGCCTTCATGGTCAGCAGCGTGCGGGCGATATCGGGATGGTCGATGATCGGGCTCGATGTCGCGGCGCCCGCATTTTTACCGGGTGCCTTGCCCTGACGCCGTTCGCGCGCATAGGCGAGCGCGCCCTGCGTTGCGGCCTCCGCCATGGCGACACCCTGGACACCCACCGCAAGGCGGGCATTGTTCATCATGGTGAACATGCAGGCAAGCCCGCGGTTTTCCTCGCCGATCAGATAGCCGACGGCGCCGGCCTCCGCACCGAAGCGGCCGTCGCCATAGATCATGGTGCAGGTCGGCGAGGCATGAATACCGAGCTTCTCCTCGATCGAGTGGCAGAAGAGATCGTTGTGCGCGCCGAGGCTCTCATCGTCGTTGACGAGAAATTTCGGCACCAGGAACAGCGAGATGCCGCGCGTACCCTCGGGCGCGTCAGCGAGACGCGCCAGAACGAGATGGACGATGTTGTCGGTGAGGTCGTGCTCGCCCCAGGTGATGTAGATCTTCTGACCGAAAATCCGGTAGGTGCCGTCATCGCGGCGTTCGGCCCGCGTGCGCAGCGTCGAGAGGTCCGAGCCGGCATGGGGTTCGGTAAGGTTCATCGTGCCGGTCCACGCGCCGGACACCATCTTTGGCAGGAACCGAGCCTTCAGCGCGTCCGAACCGTGCGCGGCCAGCGCCTCGGCGGCACCGCCCGTCAGCATCGGCGCGAGCGCGAAGGCCATCGAGCCGCCGTTCCAGATTTCCATGGCGGCGATCTGCAGCCGGTGCGGCAGGCCCTGCCCGCCGACATCCATCGGCGCGGCGAGACCGTTCCAGCCGGCCACCGCCCAGGCGCGGTAGATCTCGGGCCAGCCGGACGGCGAGCGGACCTCGCCATTGGCAAGCCGGGAGCCCTCCTTGTCGCCGCGTGCCGCAGCCGGCGCGATCGTCGCGTCGCAGAAACGGCCCGCCTCCGAAATCACGGCATCCACGATATCGGTATCGACCGAGGCGTCGTTGTCGAGCCCGGCGATATGCTTGAGCGTGAACAGAATGTCGTCCACGGGCGATGTGTACATGAGGTCCTCCTGCCTTTGGCGGCGCCCATCCGTCTTTCCCGCGCCGTCGCTTAAATTATTGATTTTGACGTAAACGTCAACTGCCGATCTCCGACCGCTACGTGGGCGCCGTTCGCCCTTGCAACGGCGTCTGGCCTCGCAACCAAAATCTGGGCCTCGAAACGAAGTCTTGCCTTGCAACGAAACTGTCATAGAAGATCGATACAGCACGATCCCGGCCGCCGGATATTCCGTCATGAACCTTGTTTCGCCTGAAATTCCCGGCCTCGTCTGGGCCTATCGCTTTCCTCCGGGCCAGAGCCGTGGCGAGCGCATTTCCGCCGATGCGCCGCTTGCGGCCTTGAGCGAGGGCGATGGTTGGCTCTGGCTGCACCTGGCGCTGAGCGATGCGCGCACGCCGGCGCTGATCCAGAAGATCTGCGACCTGCCGCCGGATGCGCTGGCCACCCTGTCGAGCCACGACACGCAGGCCGCGATCACCACCGACGAGGCCATGGTGCACGGCACGCTGGTCGATTTCGAACGTACGTTCGACGAGATGACGAAGACGATCGGCTGGCTGCATTTCGTCGTCACGGACAAGGTGATCGTGACGACGCGGCTGCACCCCTTGCGCAGCATCGACCGGGTCAAGACAGCGATCGAGAAGAATCCGCGCTGCCTGCGTCCGATCGACCTGTTCGAGATGATGGTGATCGAGTTCCAGCGCACGCTGATCGGCCTTGTGCTCGAGCTGACGGAAGAGCTGAACGTCATCGAGGACGAGGTCTATGGCGAGGCCGGGCACAACGACCAGCCGCGGCTGGCGCCGCTGCGGCGAACCGCCGTGCGGCTGCACCGGCATCTGCGCACGCTGCTTGCGCTTCTGCGCCGTGCGGCGGCATCCGACGACGACGAGGTTCCCACCGGTTTCATCGATGTTGCCGAACGCCTGACCGACAGGTTGGAGACGGTGGACCGCGACGTGTTCGCGCTGCAGGAGCGGGCGCGGCTGCTGCATGAGGAGATCGACAGCAAGCTCTCCTCGGAGACCAATCGCCATCTCTACATCCTGTCGCTGATGACGGCCTTTTTGCTGCCGCCGACGCTCGTCACCGGCTTTTTCGGCATGAACACCAGCGACCTGCCGCTCTCCGGCGGCATCCATGGCACGCTGTTTGCCGGCGTCTTCATCGTCATGTCCATGGCGTTCGCCTGGACGATCCTGAAGCGCATCGGCATTCTCTGAGACCTCGCTGAACTGCGACGCCCCACCGTGATGCCCCACCGTGATGCCCCAATGCGAAAAGGCACCGGTCAACCGGTGCCTTTTCGTCAATCATATATCAACTCAGCAGATCAATAGGGCGAGTTGCACTGGCGGCGCGGGCCGTTGTTCGGCTGATAGGTGTTGTCGTAGGCGCGATACGAACGGTAGCGGTTCTGGCACCAGGCGACATGGCTGCCGCCGACGCGGACCGGCCGGTCATTGTTGACGGCACCGCCGATGATGGCGCCTGTCGCGAAGGCTGCGAGCGGGAACCACATGCCGTTATATTCGCGGTAGCCACGACGGCGTTCGCGATAACCGCGGTGGCCGTTGTAGTAATAGGCATTGTTGCGGCGGTGATAGCCGCGGCGGCGCCAGTCTTCGCGATCGCGATTGCGGTACTGCACGGGCTCGGCTGCATTCACCGTCTGGACCGGCTTCTGGACCGGGATCGGCACCATGGCCTGGACCGGCACGAACGAGGTGATGAAAAGCGCTGCGGAAAGGCCGGCGGCCGACAGGAGCTTGGCGTTGAAGAGACCCATTGTTTCCTCCGAGAATTTTTATTGTAATTCTGATCGAACGACCGGGCGGGGGCACGGTATCCGCTGGTCTGACAACGGGCGACGGACCTGTTGGTTCCCCCGGCCGGCACGCGGCGCGCGCCATTTTGCGCGGGTTAACGGCGCGTTAACCATGTGAGCGCAGCATTGCGCCCATGTCCACCACCGCCAGAATCATTGCCGGCGCGTTACAGCCTTCGCCAGGAGGGCCCATCGGCGTGGTCGTCAGGCCCCTCGTCGCTCTCGTCGCGGGCCTCGCTTTCTCGCTCGGCAGCCTGTTTCTGCCGCAGACGGCGCGCGCGGTCGATCAGGAACCGTGGAAGAAGCCGGAACCGGCGCTGGTTATCGACGCCTACGAGCTCAACATCGTCGACTGGCAGGAGATGCTGAAGAACAAGCGCATCGCCGGCTTCGTTTCCAAGGCCTCGGACGGAATGCCGGAGAGTTTTTCCTGCACAGGCGACCACAAGGGCGACAGTTTTGCGCACTGCAAGACGATGTGGCGGAAGTATGCGGTCAGCCGGGAGCTCTATCAGACCCGCCGCATGGTGGCGCGAGCGAGCGGCTTGCTCTGGGGCGCCTATCATCTGGCGCGGCCGGGCAACCCGATCGAGCAGGCCAACCACTTTCTCGACTATGCCGAGCCCGCGGCCGACGAGCTGATGGTGCTCGACATCGAGGGCATCGATCCGGAAAACTTCATGTCGCTCGCCGACGGCGAGATCTTCGCGCAGCACATCAAGACCCGCACCGGGCGCTATCCGATGCTCTACACCAACCACACGACCGCCCGCCATATCGCCGAAAACCGGGCGCTCTACCCGATCCTCTCGCGCCTGCCGCTCTGGTATGCGCGCTACAAGCCGGGCATTCGCGATGTCTTTCCGATGGGCAACTGGGACAGCTACGCGCTGTGGCAGTTCTCCTCCGGCGCCAATTGCAACAAGCGCCGCTGCCCCTATCGCATCGGCGGAACCCTGCCGGACATCGACGTCAACGTCGCCCCGATGGATGCGGCACGGCTGAAGGTGGAATGGGCCAAGGGCGCGCTGCTGCCGGAGAAACCTTTGCCTTCGGACCCTGCACCAGCTCAGCCGGTGCCCGCCATACCGACGCTCGACCCGCCCGTGGTGACGCTGGTTGCCGCCAACGGCGCACGCCCCGTCTGCATCGGCACGCAGGCAGCGCTTGGCCAGCCAGCGCTCAGCCAGGCAACGCTTGGCCAGGCAGAGCTGGGCGTGGACGGCATGACGACCTCCTCGATCGCCACGCGCGGCCCGCGGATCGCCTCGCGATAGGCGCATTTGCGGCCTCTGGCAGATGGGCGGGCTCGGCCCCGTCCCTATCCCTGCCCCTGTCCGGCCCCTCAAGCCTCGATCTGCACGTCCGTCAGGGGGCGGGAGCAGCAGGCGAGGATATAGCCTTCCTCGACTTCCTCATCGAGAATGCCGCCATTGTGGTTCATCTCCACCTCGCCGGAAATCTTCATGACGCGGCAGGTGCCGCAGAGGCCGCCTTCGCAGGCGGCACCGATGCGAACGCCGGCGGCGCGGGCGGTCTGGAGCACCGTCTGGCCGGGAACGCATTTGGCTTCCTTGCCGGCCATGGTGAAGGTCACGATGGGCGCGACGACCGGCTGGTCGCCGTCCGTCTCGCCGGCCCCCTCGCCCGCACCGGCGCGAACGGCGAGTTCATCGACATTGGGTGCCGCGGCGGGCTGGAAGCTTTCCTCGTGATAGCGCGCCATGTCGAAGCCGGACGCCTGCAGCATCTCGCGCACGCCGCGCATGAACGGCTCCGGGCCGCAGCAGAACACGGTGCGGCTCAGGAAATCGGGCGCGAGCAGCGCCACCTTGGCCGCATCGATGCGGCCGCGCAGGCCGTGCCAGCCATGGCGGGGCTCGTGGCCTTCCACGACGAAGCCGAGCGACAGGTTCGGCATGCCGGGGCTGAGCGTTTCCAGTTCGCGCCGGAAGAGCAGATCGTCCGGGCGGCGGGCGCAGGAGATGAACGCGACGTCGGTCTGCGGCGCGCAATCGGAAAACCAGCGCGTCATCGACATCATCGGCGTGATGCCGGAGCCGGCCGAGACGAAGAGGTATTTTTCGCCGGGATAGCGCACGAAGGAGAAATCGCCGAGCGGGCCGAAGGCTTTCAGCGTCATGCCCGGGCGCAGGTTTTCGAACATCCAGCGCGTGCCGATCGAGGTCGCCTGTGCCTTGACGGTGACGGCGATCGAGAACGGGCGCGACGGGGTCGAGGACAGCGTATAGGTCCGCATCACCGGATCGTCCGCCGTCACCGGGATTTCGAGCGTGACGAACTGGCCCGGCAGATAGCGGAACCAGCCATCGCGATCGGACTTGAACACGAAGGTCATGACATCCGGCGCTTCCGTCGTCACGGCGATGCATTCGAGCAGGTGCTGGCGGTCGTTCCAGGGCTGAAGCTCGTCGAAATGGCGGAATGGCGATGCGGAGGTCCTGCCCTGATCCATGCTCGTCCCCGTCGCTTGACCCTGCTTGTCGCTCATCTCAGGCCACGCGCACGAGCGGCGCGTGGACGCCGTTCAGGCGGTTCTGCATGAACTGGGTGTACCATTCGACGAACTGCATGACGCCGCCTTCGTGCTCGGGCGAGTACGGGCCCGGCTCATAGGCCGGCGAGCGGATGCCGAAGGCGTTTTCCTCGACGATCCGGCGATCCTGGTCGTTGGTCTCGGTCCAGACATGCGTCAGTTCTTCGAGATTGTAGTCGACGCCTTCGACCGCATCCTTGTGCACCAGCCATTTGGTGGTGACCTGCGTCAGCTCCGGCCCGAGCGGCAGCACGCGGAACGTAATGGCGTGGTCGGCCAGCACGTGGTTCCAGGTGCTCGGATAATGGAACATCAAAAGCGTGCCGATATGGCTCTGGGTGACGTCGTCGGAGAGGCGGCGCTTGACGGCGCGGGCGCCGGACATGGTGTAGCTCTCGGCATCCTCGATGAGCGGCATGCGGGCGACGCGGAACTGGCCGGTCGGATCGATGCGGAATTCGCTCGGCAGGCCGGAGGCTTCGCAGCGGCTCCAGTGCTCGGAAATGACCGGATCGTCCTTGGCGCCCTGCACGCCGGTGGCCGAGGGGGCTTCCGGATAGGTGCGGCAAAGCTCCGGGTGATTGCTGGCGCAGTGGTAGCACTCGCGGTTGTTTTCCCAGACGAGCTTCCAGTTGCCCTTTTCCACGATCGTGCTTTCGAATGCGACCTTCGTGTCCTTGAGATTGTGCGGCGCGATGTAGGAGGTGACCATGTCGCGCACGGGCGCAAAGTCCAGCGGCTCGGCGGCCAGGCTGATGAAGATGTAGCCGCCGATGGTTTCGCAGGCGACCGGCTTCAGGCCGTGGGCCGACTTGTCGAAATCCTCGCCCATCTGGCGGGCGAACATCAGCTTGCCGTCCAGCTCATAGGTCCAGTTGTGATAGGGACAGACGAGCTTGGCCGAGGCGCCCTTGGCCTGCGTGCAGACGCGCGAGCCGCGGTGGCGGCAGGCATTGTGCAGCGCATGGATCGCGCCCTGGCGGTCGCGGGTGACGACGACGGGGTAATCGCCGACCTGAACGGTGAAATAGTTGCCGGCCTTGGGGATCTCGCAGTCATGGCCGATGAAGAGCCAGTCCTTGTACCAGATCTCTTCCAGATCGATCTTGTAGAGATCGGGATCCGTATAAAACGCCTGCTCGAGGCTGTGGGTCTCGCGCCGGTTCCGGAGCGTGCGGAGCACTTCGCTGCGAAAATCCATCTTCCCGTTCCTTTAAACGACGGACCCCGCGGCGGGGCCGTATTCAGGGCTGGTCCGCTCGGGCGAGCTTTTCGTGCTCGACCCTCAAGACCCCGCCGCACCAAGACATTCCACATCATCGATCGTCACAGTATGGGCAGTCGCAGTATAAACCGTCTCAGGAGAACAGTCATACTGGCACCAAGACGGGTGTCCGGGCTCAGGGGCCTTGGCCGTGCCGATCTGCCGAGGGGTGCACCCTCAAGACGGATCTGCCGGCTCATGCTCCACCACCGTTGCGGGCGCAGCGCCGGGTTTCGACCGGCTTCCCAGATTGTCCGGATCCTTTGGGAACCGGCGCCTTGAGCCTCTCTATCTAACGCCGCGTCGCCCGATTTCAGAGGCCAAGAAGCGACACGCGATTTGAGAAAGACGACACGCGCAATCGCCGGCTTTTTCCAGGTCTTTGAAAGCCGATCCGTGAAGATAAACAAGGCGATGCGCGAAAACCCGCCAGATGTCGATTGTCCGGTCGTTCGGCAGGCAGCGCGCTGGATGCCCGTTTGCGACATGAACGGGTTCAGGCGTGACATTCCGGACCCGTGCCGCCCCCAAGACGGCATATCAGCGATCACGCAAGCCTCGCGCCATGGCGGGACCGTAAAAGCGATGAAAAGGAAGATCACCGATGCTGGACCAGACCATGGCCAAACTGCGCTACTTCGATGATACCAAGACGCCGCCCGCGGACCAGCGCGGGGGCATCTACACCGATTACCTTCGCACCGGGCGCATCAATCGCGGGACGACGGAGGCGCGCACGGCCAAGCGCTACCTGACGCACCAGCAGGTGGCCGAACGCACGGGGCGCAAGCTGGAAACCGCCGGCACGCTCGCCTACGACCGCATCAACGGCTTCCACGCCTCCATCCGCTTTCCCAAGATGATCTTCCACCGCACGCTCGACGACAGCCCGCACCTCGGCTACTGCCACGTAACGGCGGCGCGGTCCAAGTTCGCGGACTATGACGATGTCCGCTGGTCGTTCTACATGGCCAATTTCTTCTGCGAGATCGGCAAGGACGAGCATTTCTTCGACGACGTCCGCCGGGGATATTCACGCATGTACTTCGCCGTCGCGATGGACCTCGACCGCGAGCAGGGCAAGCTGGTGATCAACCGGACCGTCCGCGATGGCGGCCTTCTCTTCCGCACGCAGGACCCGAAGACGGCGCTGAAGAACGTGCTGATGCTGGGTGCCCGCAACGACGCGCTGCGGACGATCATCCGCGCGCTCTGAGGTTCGACGTCTTTCCGCCTTTTCGGCTTTGCGCTTTTTCGCCCTTGCGCTTTTTCGCCTGTCGTTTCCGCAAAAGCGCTGCACAGTTTGCGCGACATGCTTTAAGACGTCCCCCTCATCGGACGGAAGCGTGAAAGCGGCATGGCAGAGATCATCGACACGACCCTGGACCCGGCGCGGGCGCTGGACCGCGCGGTGGCGGTGCTCGGCCAAGGCCGGCCGATCGCCCTGCCGACCGAGACCGTCTACGGGCTTGCGGCCGATGCGACGCGGGCCGATGCGATCGCCTCGATCTACGAGGTCAAGGGTCGCCCGCGCTTCAACCCGCTGATTTCCCACGTGTCCGACATGGCGATGGCCGAGCGCCATGGCGCGTTCGATCCCGTCTCCCGCCGGCTGGCCGAGGCCTTCTGGCCGGGACCGCTGACGCTGGTCGTCGCGCGGGCGCCCGGCAGTGCCGTGCATGCGCTGGCGACGGCCGGGCTCGATACGCTGGGGCTGCGCATGCCGGCCGGCTTTGCGCGCGAGGTCATCGCAGCCTTCGGCCAGCCACTGGCGGCGCCGAGCGCCAACACGTCGGGGCGCATCAGCCCGACGACGGCCGCACATGTGGCCGACGATCTCGGCGGTGCCATCGACCTCATCCTCGACGCCGGGCCGGCGGGCATCGGGCTCGAATCGACCATCGTCAAGATGGAGAACGGGCAGCTTCGCCTGTTGCGGCCCGGCGGGCTCGAGGCCGACGAGATCGAGGCCGTGGCCGGGCAGCGGCTGCTGCGGCCGGCGGCGGCGGGGGCAGCGATGACGGCGGCAGGGGCCGCCCTGGAAGCGCCCGGCATGCTCGCCTCGCATTATGCGCCCGCAGCCTCGGTTCGGCTGGACGCGACCGAGGTGCGGCCGGGCGAGGCCCTGATCCGCTTCGGCGGCAGGGCGCTTCCGGGCGAAGACAGGGCCGCGCTCGTGCTCGACCTCAGCCCGTCGGGAAGCCTCAGGGAAGCCGCCGCCCATCTCTTTTCCTATATGAAGCAGGCGGACGCGACCGGTGCCCGGACGATCGCCTTTTCCGCCATGCCCGCGGACGGCCTCGGCGAGGCGATTCGCGACCGGCTGGAACGGGCGGCAGCGCCCCGCTGAGACCGAGACCGCGACCGAAACGGACACAATGAAAGCGCCCGACATGACGAACGACCTGACGAACACCGTTCCCTCGCCCGACCTCGTCCAGCGCTTCGTCGATCTCGTCGGCGGCCATGCCGAGGTGGGCGCCGATGTCGAGGATCGCTATCTCGTGGAGACGCGCGGGCTCTATCGCGGCACGACGCCGGCGGTGCTGAAGCCCGGCAGCGTGGCGGAGGTTTCGGCGATCCTGACGCTTGCCAGCGAAACCGGCGTCGCCATCGTGCCGCAGGCGGGCAATACCGGCCATGTCGCCGGGCAGATCCCCCGCACCGGTGCGGCCGACATGCTGCTGTCGCTGGAGCGGATGAACCGCATCCGCGACGTCGATCCGGTCGGCAATGTGATCGTGGCGGATGCCGGCTGCATTCTCGCGGACATCCAGGCGGCGGCCGACCGGGTGGACCGGCTGTTTCCGCTGTCGCTCGGCTCGGAGGGCTCCTGCCGGATCGGCGGCAATCTCTCGACCAATGCCGGGGGAACGGCCGTGCTGGCCTATGGCAACATGCGCCAGCTCTGCCTCGGGCTGGAGGTGGTGCTGCCGACCGGGGAGATCTGGGACGGGCTGCGCCGCTTGAAGAAGGACAATACGGGCTACGACCTGCGCGACCTGTTCATCGGCGCGGAAGGCACGCTCGGCGTCATCACCGGGGCGGTGCTGCGGCTATTTCCAAAGCCGCTCGGGCACGAAGTGGCGCTTGTGGGCCTGCGCACCGTCGAGGCTGCGCTGGCGCTGTTCGAGCGGGCGTCCACGCTCTGCGGGCAGACGCTGACCGGATTCGAGCTGATGCCGCGCATCGGCATCGCGTTTTCGATGCGCAACATTCCGGGCGTCACCGATCCGATGGCGACGGTCCATCCCTGGTACGTGCTGATCGATATCTCGAGCGCCGACAGCGCCGAGAGCGCGCAGCGGACCATGGAAACGTTGTTATCGGGGGCGCTTGAGGACGGTCTTGCGGACGACGCGATCGTCGCCTCCAGCGAGGCGCAGCGCAAGGCGCTCTGGCACATGCGCGAAAGCCTGTCGCTCGCCCAGCGTCCCGAGGGCGGCTCGATCAAGCATGACGTGTCGGTGCCGATCGCCAGCATCCCCGCTTTCATGGCCGAGGCCGACGCCGCGGTGATGGCGGCGATCCCCGGCGCGCGGATCTGCTCCTTCGGCCATATGGGCGACGGCAATATCCACTACAACATCTCCCAGCCGGTCGGCGCGGACAAGCAGGCATTCCTCGGGCGCTGGCGGGAGATGAACGCCATCGTGCATGGCATCGTGCTCGCGCATTCCGGCTCGATTTCCGCCGAGCACGGCATCGGCCAGCTGAAGCGCGACGAGCTGGCGGAGGTCAGGCACGGCATCGAGATCGAGCTGATGCAGCGGATCAAGCATGCCTTCGACCCCGCCGGCATCATGAACCCCGGCAAGGTGCTGCAGATCAGACCCTGAGGCGATTGCCTCGCTCAGCCTGAAGACGGCGCGTCAGCCGCCCCGGCGCAATTGCGCGATGGCGAGCAGCGAGTCGCCGCTGATCCCCGCACTCCCGGCCGAGGAATTGAAGATCGCCAGCGCCGGAGAGGTGTCCGTGTCGTTTTCCAGATCGTAGAGCGCGGTAAACCGCTTCATCAGCTTTTCGAGCTTTTCCGGATCGTGAAGATCCTTCACGTCGAGAACGCGCTTGATGTAGTCGGCCTGAACGTCGACATCGGCGCTGCTCATCTCCTCCGGAATGCTGAAGGTGGTGCGCACCACCTGCATCAGCGGGGTATCGGCGAGGATATCGTAGACGGAGCCGATGCCGGAGGCCATGCGGCGGAAATAGAGCGCGAGGCGCACGCCTTCATTGTCCGCGCCCGTCTGCTCTTCCAGCGTCTGGTTGAAATAGAGGTCCTCCGTTTCCAGAAGCCCGCGGCGGGTCTGGATCTGGTTTTCCTGCGGACGCACCGTCTTGCCGGTCGCATCGAAATTGAAGGAGGCGACGAGTTCGCGGTAGCGCGGGTCGGCCTCCGTGTTGATCAGGCTCTCCGGGTCGGAGAGATCGGAGGTGAAGACCGTCTTCAGATAGTCCTTCGGCACGGTTTTCGGATCGATGCCGGTGGCGACCAGGATGAAATCCGTCATGCGCGTGTTCTTCAGGAGATCCTCGAGCGTACCGATCTTCTCCATCTCGGCGGCATAATATTTCGCCTCGGTCGTGGCGTCCGTCTTGTCCTTCTCGGTGCCGAACTGGCTCTTGGTCAGCACATAGGCCTTGGAGATCTGCAGGATTTCCGATTGCGACTGCGCGAGCTTCGGCGCGCCGATCTTGCCGTCGGTCTTGAAGTTGAAGGCATTGGTCAGCTTGACGTAGCGGTCGTCCTTCAGCGAATTCACGTAGCTCTTCGGGTCGTTGACGTCGCTGGTCAGGATCAGGCGCAGTTCGCGCACGGTCTTGCCCTCGTTCTCCACGCCGAAGGCCGAGAGCGCGAGCTTCAGCGCCTGCGGATTGGACAGGAATGTATCGACCGTGTCGACCTTGCCGATCAGCGCCTTGTAGGACGAGATCAGGGTTTCGTCGGCCGCATCCGCCACGTCGTTGTAGCGGTTCATGTAGTTTGACGAAGCTTCCGCCGTCTGGGACGCGGTCTGGGCCGTCTCGCCTGAGGCCAGCGTTCCATCCGGCAGGAAGTTGAAGCCGGCGGCGAGCGTCTTGTAGGCGGCGTTGTTTTCGGCGCCGGTCGTGTTGGCATAGCTTGCGGGATCGTTGAGATCGCTGGTGATGATGGCCTTGAGCACCGTGGAAGACGTCGCGCGCGGGATGCCGTAGGCCGTGACGATGAAGGCGCGCATGCGGCTGTCGGCGAGCAGGTCGGTCGCGGTCGCGAAATCGTTGACGTGCGCCTCGAAGTAATCCTTGTTGATCAGCGCCCCGGTGCCGGTCAGACGCGGCGCGGAGGCAAAATGGAGCTCGCGCATCGACGCCTTGTCGCTGTCGCCGACGAGCGGACCCGAGGCCGGCGCCGTGCCGTCGGTGTTGAATTTGAAGGCCGTCGCCATCGCCTTCAGATTGGTGGCAAGCGAGGCTGTGTAGTCCAGCTGCGCATATTCGCTCGACAGCGCCGACACATTGGCGGCTGTCTGCGATTCCGGCGGGAGTTCGGCATTGCGAGCGTCGTAGATTGCCTGCTGCTCGCTGATCCTTGCCTGGATGGCCGGCTGGTCGGCGCCGGGCTGCGACAGGCTCGCGGTCAGAGACGTGATCTGTGCTGCGGCCGAGGAACGCTCGTCGTATTTCGCGACCAGTGCCTCGATCTCGGCACCGCGACCGGTGAGAGAACTTCCCGCGCTCTGCTGCAGCGTGTTGATATAGCTTGCGGGGTCATTGAGATCGCTCGTCAGGGCATCGCGGACCTGCGTGAAATTGTAACTGTCCGGATTGAGGTTGAAGAGCGGGAAGGCATAATCGCGCAGCCGGTCGTTCTGGAGGAACTGGTCGACCGTCTTGATATTGCCGTCCTTGGTCATTGCGTCGAAATAGTTCACCTCGGTGTTCATCGCGCTGTCGGCATTGGCGATGTTGGTGTTGTAGAGACCGATCACCGCATCTTCCTGCGCGGTGGTCTGTGCCACGGTTGCGGACTTGTCGAAGCTGAAGGCCATCGCGAAATTGCGATAGCGATCGTCCGATAGCTGGTTGGCGTAGCTCTTCTCGTCGGTGAGGTCGCTTTCCAGCACCTTCTTCATGAAGGCCTTGGCGTAGGTCATGTCCTCGAGGCCATGCGCCTTCATGGCATAGGAATAGAGACGGTAGTCGTCGAGGAAGGCCTCGACCGTCGTGACCTTGCCGATGTTGTCCTTGTAATACTGGGTATCGCGCTCGACGACCTTCTGCTGGGAGACGCGGTTGATGCTCTCCCGCATGTCCCGAACGATGAGATTATAGTCGAGATAGGTCGATGCCATCTGCCGCCCTGTCGCTGCCGAATCCGCAGGCGCAGCGCGCGCCGCAAGGCACGCCCCGGCACGCTGCGGCCATGTCGCGCCACCATGACGTCTGCTGCTTGCGCGAGGCTTTTTTTCGGAAAATGCGCGGGACCGCGTTGACGTCTTTTAAACCGTAAAGGCTCGACTTTTGCTAACCATCGGAGAATGCAAAGTTTTTTAACCGCGAATTTTAAGCGCTCTCAAACAGCCGCCGCCTATGTTGAGGTCATAGAAGACGAAAACGTCTCACTGAGAAAAGACCGGAAACCGGCTCTCATCGGTAAAACAAGGGCGAAATGACCATGCTGAAAACCGTTTCTCAACCTGCCTGGGTCGACACTGCACTGCGGCTCGACCCGAAGCGTTTCCCGCAACATGCAAGCTATGCACTGCCGGGCACACGGAGCAATGTGACGATCAGCCTCGACGAACGCGGCGCCGTCATGCGCAAGGTTCTGCCGTCGAGCGGCCTGCCGCTCTCCATCGCGCTGCCGGCGCGGGCCTTCAAGGGCGTTGCCGCCCGCGCCATCGATCATGGCGACGGCGACGTCACGGTCACGCTCGAACTGCACCATGACGATCCGGACCTGTGCGTTCCCCTGCTCGTTGCCCACGACCTTTCCGATATCGCCGCCGACTGGCGCGCCTGGTCGGAAGCCTATCGCATTCCCATGCTGATGGTGGAAGCCGACGGGGTTGCCCGGCCGCTCGACAATCATCTCGGCGAGGTGAAGACCCATGCGATCGTGCCGCGTCGTCGCCATTCGCTGCACGCCAAGCGCCGTCCGCGTTTCCTGATGCGCCGGACCACCGGCAGCCTCGGCGTGGTCATGAAGATCGACGGATCCGAGATCATCGCGCGCAGCTGATCTCTCCCGACCGGTTCTCCGGTCTTCCCTTCTCCAGTGCAGAAAGTCGGCCGTTCCCTGCGGCCGGCTTTTTGTTTGTGGAGAGAGGCCGTTCCGCCTTCCCGTTTCGGAACAATCCGGTCCTCGTTCCTGTTGGTCGTCGTGATAACGAGGATCCTCCGATGACAGACGACAAGCAGACACCCGACACCGCTCCGAGCAAGCCGAAGACCGACGCCGAACGCGAAGAGCTCCTGAAGGAGGCCGACCAGAACCGGGTCGACAGCGACGATGGCGAAGACGCGGTCGTGCCCGATCCGGCCAATGACTGGCCGGCCGCCTGAGGCCGATCGGAAGGTTCGTTTTTGCCGCAGTCTCCGCGCCGAAGCGACGCCGCTTCGGCTGGCGGATCTAGATCAGCCGCACCAGGAAGGCGGCCATGAGGCCTGCGAAGATGATCAGCCCGACCATGCCGTTGAAGCGGAAGAGGGTCAGGCACTGCCCCGCATCGTGGATGTCGAGGACGAGGATCTGGTAGACCAGCATGACGGCGGCGGCCGCGAGCGCGAGATAGGCGAGCGCGCCGGCACCGGCGAGCGCGAAGGATAGCGCGAGCAAAACGACGGTGAGGCCGTAGAGCGCCACCAGCCAGGGTTTTGGCCGTTCGCCGAAGCGGCGCGCGGTCGAGCGGACGCCGACCAGCGCGTCGTCCTCCCGGTCCTGATAGGCATAGATGGTATCGTAGCCGATCGTCCAGGCGATGGCGGCGAGGTAGAGCACCACGGGCGCGGCCGAGAGCTGGCCGAATTCCGCCGCCCAGCCCATGACCGCGCCCCAGGAAAAGGCCATGCCGAGGAAGAATTGCGGCCAGTCGGTGAAGCGCTTGGCAAAGGGATAGATGGCGACGAAGCCGAGCGACAAAATGCCGAGCACGATGGCAAAGGCATTGAACTGCAGGAGGACGACGAGGCCGACCAGCGCCTGCAGCGCCATGAAGATCTTCGCATTGCGGCGCGACACCCGGCCGGACGGCAGCGGGCGCGAGCGCGTCCGGGCGACCGCGCCGTCGATCGTCTCGTCGACGATGTCGTTATAGGTGCATCCCGCCCCGCGCATCGCGATCGATCCGATCAGAAACAGCACGAGATGCCAGAAGAGGCGCCCGACGGCCACCGTTCCCGGAAGCATGGCCGCGTTTGCGGCGAGCGCGACCGACCAGAAGCACGGCCACATCAGAAGCTGCCAGCCGATCGGCCGGTCCCACCGGGCAAGCTGGGCATAGGGCCAGAGCGCGCGCGGCAGGATGCGATAGACCCAGTTGGTCGATGGCGCATCGAAGACGCGGCCGCTGTCGGAAGGCAGAGTGTTCATGCCCTCCTGTTTGCCGTCTTGCCCCGGCCCGGTCAACCCGCCTCGACGTCCGTTCAGAACGGCTTGAAGGGTCCGTTCAAGCCGGCTTGAACGGTCCGATCAAAACGGCTTGACGATGACCAGGAGCACGATGAGCAGCATGACCACGAGCACGATCGCGCCGGCATGGCGGGCATAGGCCGGCGGGCTGCGGTTCGGGTCGGCCGCGGTGCGGCGCAGGGCGCCCGACAGCATGCCATGCAGCGCCGAGAGGGCGACGACCAGCAGCAGCTTGGTATGGAGCCAGGGCGCGGAGAACCAATCGCCCTGCCAGGCGGCGATGATGCCGAACAGCCAGGTCAGACCCATGGCCGGCGATGTGACGCGCCCGTCCCAGCGCTTGACCGAGGCGATGACCGCGGTCTCGCGCTCGGTGCGCGGACATTGCGCCCGCGCCAGCCAGAGATGGATCGCCGACAGGAGAACCATGCCGCCCATCCAGGCGACCATGCTGGCCACGTGAAGGGATTTGATCAGAAGATAACTCAAGGCGATGTCTCCTCGCTGACGCCGCCGAGACCCGGATCGGTTCGACGGCTTGAATGATGGTTTCGACACGTCCAGGCAAGCGCCCGGCCGTTTGTCGTCCCGCAGGTTCTACAGAAAAAACCGCTGCGGTCGAACAGGCATTCGATGTCGCGCCCTTTGCAATGGCGCCCAGCCGACCCGGTCGAGACCGGCCCGGTGCCCGACAGGGCCGCGATGGTCTTTGCCTTGCGGACGCAAACACTTGACGTTGCTTGCCTCTTTCCCGCTGAAGGGTGTGGCAGCGTAAAGTTTCGGCAAGCTTTAGCGTCTATTATCGCTTACGACCATGGAAAGGACGCCGGATGCGACAGGGACTTGCAGCGACAACGCTTTTGCTCGGCCTTTTCGGCTGCACGACGCTGGCGCGGGCGGAAACGCTGAACCTTCTCATCTGGGAGGCCTATATCGATCAGGCCATTCTCGACGCCTGGACCGCCTCGACCGGCATTGCGGTGCGGCAGATCTACTTCGACAGCGGCGATGCGCGCGACGAGATCCTCGCCGATCCCAACAGCAATATCGACCTCAGCGTCGTCGGCGAGAACGGCAGCGCCCTCTTCGGCAAGCGCGGCATCCTCGCGCCGATCGGCGAGGACAGCGTGCCGTCGCTGAAAGATTACAAGACGCAATGGACGGCGCGCTGCGGCGGATACGGGGCGCCCTACCTCTGGGGCACGATGGGAATCGTCTATCGGTCCGACAAGGTCACGACGACGCCCACCTCCTGGAAGGACCTGATGCAGCCGGCGCCGGCGCTGAAGAAGCACATCGCCATGTATGACGATCACAACGAGGCTTTCATCGCGCCCCTGATCCTGCTCGGCAAGTCGATCAATGCCAATGACAGCGAGACGCTGAAGCTGGCCTTCGAACTGATGAAGGCGCAGGCACCGTCGGTTCTGACCTACGACTACGTCATCACCTCCATCGACAATCCCGATTACGGGCGCGAGATCTACATGGCGCTCGCCTATAGCGGCGACCAGAAGGTGCTGAACGAGAAGATGGGGACGGCCGACGTCTGGCGCTATGCCGTGCCGCAGGAGGGCACGCTCTCCTGGCTCGACTGCCTGGCCGTCACCGCCTCCTCGCCCCGCAAGGCGCAGGCGATGAAGCTGCTCGACTATATCCTTTCCGCCAAGAGCGCCGCCCTGAACGCGCAGACGCTCGGCATGCCCGCGTCCAGCACCGCAGCGCTCGCGCTCATTCCCGATACGATCAAGGCCGACCCGGCGATCTACACGCCCGAGGCGATCCTCAAGAGAAGCCAGTACCAGACGGAGCTTTCGGTTTCCTCGATCCAGACCCGACGCCGGATCATCAGCGCCATGGCCAACTTCCAGTGACACTCGGCAAGCGCGCAGTCTTCCTGATTTTTCCGATCGTTCTCGCCGGATATCTCCTGGCGGCAAGCCTCGTCTATGTCGTCGAGAGCAAGGCGCTGCTGTCGCTCGAAAAGGCGCGCCTCTCCCAGCAGCTCGACCATGCCGAGGCGCTGTTCCGCACCGACGCGAACCAGAGCCGCAGCTTTCTCTATTCGCTGCTGGAGGGAAATGCCGTTCGCCTGTTCGTGTCCGAGCCGGACGACAGCTATCGCAACAATGCGCTGTCTCTGCGCATCCAGGCGTCGATCCGGTCGCTGTCGGACGATCCGCGCGCCTATGTCTCCTTCTCGATTTTGCAGCCGGACCTCTCGATCGGCTACTATTTCGAGAACAGCGACGATCCGTTCGCCGAGGTCAGCCCGGCACAGATGCAGCTGGCGCAGGCGCTGGCAAAGAGCGAGGTTCTGCGCAACTGGACGTTCCTCGACGGGGGCGCGGGGGAAAAGCGGCCGCTGCTCGTCTATTCCGAATATATCGACCCCACGACCTTCAGCCGGGCACTGCCGAGCAACCGGACCCGGGCGCTTCTCGTCCAGGTCGCCATTCAGCCGGACCAGTTCCTGGCGATGCTGCAATCGCTGAAAGCCGAATACGGCGCCGAGCCGCTGCTGACGACGCAGGCTCTGACCGAGACGGATGCGGATGCACTTTCCGCCTCGGTCGAGCTGATCCCGCAATTGCACCTGACGCTGCGCATTTCCGACGCCTATGCCTCGAGCGCGATGTGGCAGCTGAAGCTGGTGCTGGGGATCGGCACCATCGGCATGAGCCTTCTTTCCATCGGCCTGATGATCGCGCTGATCCGCCGCTTCATCACCGATCCGATCGCCGCGCTCGACCAGCAGGTGACGGCGGTAATGGACGAGAGGACCGAGCAGATCGTCGATGTCGGCGGCGACGGCGAGATCGGCCGGTTGACCGGCAATATCAAGAAGCTGCACGACCAGTCGTCGAGCGCGCTGCGCCGCGTGCAGGAGGCCTCCTGGACGGACCCGCTGACGGGCATGCTGAACCGCAGCCGCTTCAACATGCTCGCCGGCCGCATCGTGCAGCACGCGGTCGATGGCCATGGCAGTGCCGCCCTCCTCTTCATCGACATCGACCACTTCAAGTTCGTCAACGACAAGTACGGCCACGAGGTCGGCGACGCGCTGCTGCGCATTTTCGCGGTGCGGGTGCGCGACGCCATCGCACCGATCATGACGCGTCGCGGGCTGCCGGGCGCTATCCTGGCCCGCCTGTCGGGCGACGAGTTCGCCGTTCTCATCCAGGCGGAGCCCGGCACCGGCGCGATCCGCGAGACCTGCGACGCGATCCTTTCCCTGTTTGCCCAAGGCTTCGAGGTGCAGGACAAGGTGCATCCCGTCACCGCCAGCATCGGCGTCGCCATCTGCCCGCTGGATGCGGAAAGCGTGGCCGAACTGATCTCCAATGCCGATGCGGCGATGTACCAGGCCAAGACCAGCGGCAAGAACCGCTCGTCGCGCTTCTCCCGCGCGCTGCAGGACAAGCGCGACCGGGTGCGCCAGATCCAGGACGAGCTGCGCGTGCTCGATCCGGACGAACAGTTCCACCTCGTCTATATGCCGATCGTGGACCAGAGGGGCACCGTCACCGGCTGCGAGGCGCTGCTGCGCTGGACCTCGCCGACGCTCGGCCGCGTGACGCCTGACGAATTCGTGCCGATCGCGGAAAGCTCCGGCCAGTTCACCAAGATCGACTGGTGGGTGGTCTCCCGCGCCATGGCCGATTACGACAAGATTTGCGCCATGTTCGGGCCGCAGGCGGTGCTGGCGATCAACATCTCCTCGGCCGAGCTGCATTCGCGCAGCATCGGCGACCATTTTACCCGCGAAGCCGCCCGGCATGGCATCGCGCCCGACCGGATCGAGATCGAGCTAACGGAGACCTTCGCCGTCAAGCTCGGCGACCAGCTGCATCGCAACATCGAGGCGCTGCGCAGCCGCGGCTTCCGCATTTCGATCGACGATTTCGGCGCGGGCTACACCTCCGTGCAGCAGATCATCGAATACACCGCCGACACGATCAAGCTCGACCGGGCGATCGTCGAGACCATGGCGACGGCAGACCTCTCCCCCGCCCTGACGGCGCTGATCGCGCTTTGCCATGCGCGCGGCATGTCGGTCATCGGCGAGGGCGTCGACAGCGTCGAGAAGGTCGATTTCCTCACCCGTGCCGGCTGCGACCACTTCCAGGGCTACCTCATCTCCAAGCCGCTGGCGCTGGACGAGCTCGGCATCTGGGCGCTGCAGCAGGTGCGCGAGACAGGGATGGGGCTGCCGGACGAGCGTCCGCTGACCTACGTCCCACGCGCCCGCGGCACGCTGCGTCTCCTCTAGTTCCAGACGCACCGCGACAAGCCTGAGCGGGTGCAGAAACCATTTTTCCTTGACCCGGCGGGAGCGCCGCTCTAACCGCAACAGCAAGGTTTGCTTCCCCGGTTGCTTCCCGCGTTTGGTTTAAGGACGAGATACGATGAAGGTATTGCTGATCGGTTCGGGCGGGCGCGAACATGCCCTGGCTTGGAAGCTTGCCCAGTCGCCCCGCCTCACCCAGCTTTTCGCCGCCCCCGGAAATCCGGGCATTGCCGATGTGGCGACGCTGATCGAGATCGACGTGGAGAACCACGAGGCGGTTCTCTCCTTCTGCCTCAGCGCCGGGATCGAGTTCGTCGTGGTCGGCCCCGAGGCGCCGCTGGTCGCCGGCCTTGCCGACATGCTGCGGGCGGAAAACATCCTCGTCTTCGGCCCCTCGCAGGCGGCAGCCCAGCTCGAGGGCTCCAAGGGGTTCACCAAGGATATCTGCGCCCGCTACGACATTCCGACCGGCGCCTATCGCCGGTTTACGGAGGCCGCCCCGGCCATCGCCTATATTCATGAACAGGGTGCGCCGATCGTCATCAAGGCGGACGGGCTTGCGGCCGGCAAGGGCGTCACGGTCGCCATGACCGTCGCGGAGGCCGTCGATGCGGTCGAGGCCTGCTTCTCCGGCTCGTTCGGGGCGGCCGGTGCCGAGGTCGTGGTCGAGGCTTTTCTGGACGGCGAGGAGGCGAGCTTCTTCTGCCTCTGCGACGGCAAGACCGCGCTGCCGCTCGGCTCCGCGCAGGACCACAAGCGCGTCGGCGAAGGCGATACGGGGCCGAACACCGGCGGCATGGGCGCCTACTCCCCCGCCCCGGTGATGAGCGACGACATGGTCGAGCGCACGATGCGCGAGATCATCGCGCCGACGCTCGCCGGCATGGCCGAGAGCGGGCATCCGTTCGAAGGCGTGCTGTTTGCCGGGCTGATGATCACCGAAAAGGGTCCGGAACTGATCGAGTACAATGTGCGCTTCGGAGATCCGGAATGCCAGG
This sequence comes from Rhizobium sp. PP-F2F-G48, assembly GCF_004342335.1. Lineage (NCBI taxonomy): Bacteria > Pseudomonadati > Pseudomonadota > Alphaproteobacteria > Hyphomicrobiales > Rhizobiaceae > Rhizobium > Rhizobium sp. PP-F2F-G48. Next base: position 192,985 of record NZ_SLVH01000003.1, read on the forward strand.
TGCTGATGATGCGGCTGAAGAGCGACCTGCTGCCGCTGCTGCTCGCATCCGCGACCGGCGGGCTGGCCGGCCTTGAGGCGGACTGGCGCGAGGAGACGGCGCTGACCGTGGTGATGGCCTCCAAGGGCTATCCCGCAGCCTATGACAAGGGCACGCCCATCGCCGCGCTGCCGCCGGAAGAGGCGGCGATGAAGGTGTTTCACGCGGGCACGGCGCTGAAGGACGGGGCGCTGGTCGCGACCGGCGGACGCGTGCTCAACGTGACCGCCATCGGCGACACGGTGGAAGCGGCGCGGGATGCGGCCTATGCCGCCGTCGACAAGGTTTCCTGGGACAACGGCTTCTGCCGGCGCGACATCGGCTGGCGCGCGATCGGCCGCACCGCCTGAACGCGGTTTCCGTCGAGGGCCGCATTTTCGCGCCGTTCATTCAAATTTTACCAATTCTCCTGACGGGACCGTAACCGCGGACCTTTATCGTGCTCCCAGATATGTGGGAGACACTGATGCGCGGATTTCTGCTGGCGAGCATCGCCTTTGCCTCGGCCATCCCGGCCCTGACCGCTTTTTCGGCCACGGCCTCGTCGCTCGAATACCTGCACGCGCCGCCGACCTCGACGCCGAGCGTGACGGTGATGCCGTGCACCGCGTGTCCGGCCCTCAAGCCCGATGCGCGCGAGGTGACTTATGTCGTGCCCGCGCTCGAGCCCGGCACGGATCGAAGCGAACTCAAGGAAATCAACGGCGAAATGAAGATCGTCCGGGCGGAAGCCTGGCTCGGCGGCTCGCCCGTGACCTTCGTCAGCAAGGCATCGGACGCGGATATCAAGCTTGCGCGCGGCGAGCCGGCTCAGCCTGCCCTTGCAATCCAGGCCGTGGCGATCAGTGCGACAGCGATCAGTGCGGTCGGCGGCAGCGCGGCGGCGGAAACCGGCATGAACGTCGCGGTGGACACGGCGATGACCACGGCGTCGCTCAGCCCGACGACGGCGATCTCGATCGCTTCGGCCTCGGTGGCCGCGTCCCCAGGCGTTTCCGCGGCGCCCAGCAGCCCTCCGCCGGCCGCCGAATCATCTTCACACGATTTTGATGGGCAAAGCCTTCAGCTTCGGTTAAACTGATCGCGACTTCCAGTCCCTGCCCTCGCCGGCCTCCAGGCCTCACGGGCAAGCGCCTTGTCAAAAGGCAGAAAATTGCGTCCCTGAGAGAAGCAGGGGCGCAATTTTTTTTTGTGGGCTATGGCCGTTCCCGATCGAAGCTATCGATCTCGGCCGCCATCAATCTCCGCCGCCATCAATCTCGGCCGCCATCAATCTCTTCAACAAGGGCGTCGATCTCGTGATCGGCAAAGACCCGGATGCCGTTGCGGCGCAGAAGCGCCGCGGCCACGCCCTCGCCGGCCTGCTTTCGCCCAGTAAAGCCGCCATCGTAAATGCTGCGCGACCCGCAGGACGGGCTGCCGTCGATCAGCAGCGCGTGGGTGCAGCCGGTCGCAAGCGCCAGGGCCAGCGCGTTTTCCGCCGCCTGCCGGAAGCCGTCGGTGATATCGCGCCCCGTCGCCTCGATGACGCGGGCCTCGCCCGCGAGCACATCCGCGCCGCTGCGGCCATCCGCGATTTCGGCGGGCGGGCGCGGCACGGGCATGCCGGCCGACATTTCCGGACAGATCGTCACCAGACGGCCCTCGGCCTGCCAGCGATCGAGCGCGGCATGGCGCAGCGGCTTCGCCTTGCCGTCATAGCGGACGGCCTGGCCCATGAGGCAGGCGCTGACGAGAATCTTTGACCCCGCGCCCACCGCTCCGCTTAGCCTGCAATGCGCGAGAAATCCGCAACCGTGCCGGTGGCGGCGCGGATGCGGCCGAGCAGTGCGAGGCGGTTCGCCCGGATCGCGGGGTTCTCGTCATTGACGAGGACATCGGCGAAGAACCGGTCGATCGGCGCCCGCAGCGTCGAGAGCGCTTCCATGGCGGCGCGGAAATCCTCGCGCGCGACCGCTTCGGCGGCGGTCGATGTCGCGGTGCCGACCGCGGCATAAAGCTCGCCTTCCGCCGGCAAAGCGAACAGAGCGGGATCGACCGTGTCCGTGATCACGGCGCCCTTCTTCTCTTCGGCCGCCAGAAGCTGCGTCGCGCGCTTGGTGCCGGCGAGCAGGTTCAGCCCCTCCTCCGACGTCACGAACGCCGTCAGCGCCTCGACCCGGCGGGCGACCATCAGAAGGTCGTCGTTGGCGGATGCGGCCTGCCCCTCATCCGCCCTCCGGGCACCTTCTCCCCGCAGGCGGGGAGAAGGGGAGGATAACGCAGAGGCTGCCGCTTCCTTCTCCCCGCCTGCGGGGAGACGGTGGCCCGAAGGGACGGATGAGGGGCCAGCCGCAAGCACGGCATCGATCAGGTCATGCCGCGCGCCGAGATCGCGGAGGTAGACTTTCAGGCGGTCGTGGAAGAAGGACAGGAGGTCGGCGGCCTGTTCGTCACCGAAGGTGCTGGCATCTCCGGCCTTGATATCGGCGACGACGCGGGGTCCATGCGCCTTGAAGACCGACGTGAGCGCGGCGCGGATCTTGCGCTCCAGCAGGACCCTGTTGACGCCCAAAGCCGCCCGCCGCAATGCGAACGGGTCCTTGGACCCCGTCGGCTTCTCGTCGATCGCCCAGAACCCCACCAGCGTATCGAGCTTGTCGGCCAGCGCGACCGTCAGCGAGACCGCGTCCGTCGGTACGACATCCGTCGGGCCCTGGGGCTTGCGGTGTTCGGCGATTGCGGTGGCCACGGTTTCGGTCTCGCCCTGCAGCAGCGCATATTTGCGGCCCATGATGCCCTGGAGCTCGGGGAACTCGCCGACGGCTTCGGTGCGCAGGTCGGCTTTCGAGAGCACCACGGCGCGATCGACCAGCGCCGGGTCCGCGCCGGTGACGGCGCAGAGATCGGCGGCGAGCGCGCGGATGCGCTGCACCCGTTCGCCCTCCGTGCCGAGCTTGGCGTGGAACGTCACGTTCAGCGCGTCGAGCTTGGCCATCCGCTGGTCGAGCGGTTTTGAAAGGTCGAGGTCGAATTTTTCGGCCGAGGGGCGCAGGGTTTCGAGGTCCGGCAGGTCGCCCTGGTCGCGGGTCCAGAAATGGCGGGCGTCGGAGAGGCGGGCGCGGACGACCTTGCCGTTGCCGTGGACGATCTCTTTGCCGCCATCCTTCGCCTCGATGTTGGAGACGAGGATGAAGTGGTTGGAGAGGGTCTCCTCGCCTGGACGGCGGGTGACGAAGCACTTCTGGTTGGTCTTGATGGTGAGCCGGATGATCTCGGAGGGGATCGACAGGTCGCCTTCGTCGAAGGTGCCCATCAGCACGACCGGCCATTCGACCAGACCCGAGACCTCTTCGAGCAGGCCTGCGTCCTCGACCAGTTCCAGGCCGCTTGCGAAAGCCAGATTGCCGGCGTCGGCGGCGATGATCTCCTTGCGGCGCTCGGCATCGAGCACGACCTTGGCTTTTTCGAGCTTCTCGACATAATCGGAGAAGCGGCGCACCGTGATCGCATCCGGCGCGTGGAAGCGGTGGCCATAGGTGACGTTGCCGGCGACCAGACCGTCGACCTCGAAGGCGATGACCTGGGTCTCCTCGTTTTCAGGGCCGAAGGTGCAGACGATCGACTGCAGCGGGCGCACCCAGCGCAGCGCGCCGGGACGGGTGGAGGCGACGCCCGAGCGCATGGAGCGCGGCCAGGGGAAATTGCGGATGATGCCGGGCATGACGTCGGCGACGATCGCCTCGGCGGCACGGCCGGGCTTCACCAGATGCGCGACGTAGAAATCGCCCTTCTTCGGATCGGAATGCACATGCGCCTCCGCGATCGAGCCGAGGCCTGCGGCGCGCAGAAAGCCTTCGATGGCCTTTTCGTTGGCGTCGGTGCGCGGGCCCTTCTTCTCCTCCCGCACATCGGCCGAGCGGGCGGTGACGCCGCGAATGTCGAGCGTCAGGCGGCGGGGCGTCCAGTATTCGCGGGCGCCCTCATAGGTCAGCCCGGCCTCGACCATGGCGTCCGTCAAGAGCTTCTTCAGGTCGCCGGCAGCCTTGCGCTGCATGCCGGCAGGGATTTCCTCGGAGCGAAGTTCAAGCAGAAGATCGGGCATGGCACTCAGACTTTTCGATGAAGCGAACGGATGCCCGTCGCCTTAGCAATCCCGGCCGGAAAAGTCACCAGAATAGGCGCGGTTTGGCCACCTTGTTTGCCAGCCCCGTTTGCCCGGGATCACGACCGCCTACCAGCCGCCGCCCCCGCCGCCGCCGCCACCGCCGCCGGAAAAGCCGCCGCCGGAGGAAAAGCCCGAACTGGAACTTTTCGGCGGCGGGGGAAGCGAGGACTGCATGGCGCCGGCCATCGAGCCGGCAAAGCCGCCCATGCGATCGCCGAAGCCGCCATAGCCGCCCTGGCCGGAATACCAGACGGGCGTGTAGGCGGCGGCACCGGCCGCGGCGGTCGCGAGCCAGGCGTCGAAGGTCTTCGACCAGGGTTTTTCCACCCCCAGCGCCACGGCATAGGGCAACAGGGTTTCATAATGCTTCGGCGACATGGTGGGCGCGCCGGCCATGTTCATGCGCTCCTGCTCGGCCAGCGTCAGATATTGCCGCAGGCCGGCGATATGGGCCGACAGGCGGGCGCCGACCGGCGTCGGGGCGCCCATGAGAAACAGGAAGACGAGATTGACGAGCACGATGCCGCCGATGCCGGCGAGCAGCGGGAGCTGGTGCGTCTCCACCGCATCGAAGGCGATGGAGGCGACGAGGCCGCCGAAGACGGTCACCCCGACGAAGCCGATGACCGTCAGCACGACGATGCCGGCGATGCGCCCGGCAAAGCTCGATGTGCGGCGGATGGACCGGCCGAAGACGGCAATGAAGATGGCGACGAAGACCGCAATGATCACGGGCACGATGACGATGGCCGCACCGGCATCGTCGAGCGTTCCGAGCACGAGGATCGCCAGGATGAAGACGATGGAAAGCGCGATGCCGGCAATGATCGTGCCGATATTCGCCTTGTAATATCTGCCGCGATGCTCGCTTTCCATCGCCTTGCGGAAGGCGTCTCCGGCTTTCTGCACGGCGGGGCCGTTCTCCCGGTCGATGACCAGCCGGCCGCCGGCCGCATCCACGGCCCGCATCAGGGCGGCCTCGCCGGTCGGCAGCGTGTCGGTTGCCGCTTTTCCCGTGGGCGTCTTGCCGGTGGCGGCGATGACGAGCGCGCTCTTCAGATCCTCCAGAACCACGCGGCCGGTGACGGCGAGGTTGAGGGCTTCGGCCGAGATCGCGGTCCAGCCGCCATCGGCAAAGCCGCGATTGTCGATGTAGTTGACCAGCGCCGGCGAGGCGTTTTCGGGCGGGTCCCAGCGCGGCACGACGACGCCGCCATCCGGATCGCGCCCGGCCCGCCGCCAGATCCAGCCGTAATAGACCGCGACGACCAGAAGACCGACGCCGGCCAGGATCGCGGCCATGTTTTCCTGCCACCAGGCCGCGCGCAGCTGCGCCTCGCTCGGCGGTGCGATCACGCCCTTCTTGAGGCGCATGACGATGGTCAGGCCCTCGTTCGGACCGAGCGGCTGCGTGGTGCGAAACGTCGCGCCATTGCCGGCCGGAGACCCGCGCGCGTTCTTTTCCTTGGAGCCATAGGCGCCGGTAAAGACATTCAGCGCCTGCGGCCGCGCGCCGCCCGGCAGCAGCACGGTGGCGCTCGCCTCGTCGATCGGAAAGGCCCAGCCGGTGCCCGTGACGTTCCAGAAAAGCTCGTCGTGATCCTCGAAATAGCGGATCTGGCGGTCGGTGGTGTAGGTCAGCGCGAAGGTATGGACGCCCTGCTCCAGAAAGACATCCTTGTCGCCGGTGTAGATGCGGATGCCGCCGTCGATGTTTTCGGTGCGCGAGGGTTCGGATTGCCCGTCGCGCTCGACCGAGACGAGGTTGAAGCCGACGCGGTGCGTGCGGCCATCGTCGGTCGTGTAGGTCAGCGGGAAATCGCGGTAGATGCCGCGCTTGATCAGGTTGCCGTCGGCGATCGCGCGGATGGTCTCGGTAACGGTGAGCGTGCCGTCGCGGGCGACCTCGATCTGCGCGTCGTAGGAGAGGATGCGCTCTTCGGCCGCGGCCGGACCCGCGGTGAGACCCGCGAGCAGGAGAAGGGCGAGCAGGAGAAGGGCGACGCCAAGCCCTGCGACGAAGCGCGACAGGCGCGATGCCGTCTCCCGCGCCTGCGCCATGCGTGCCACCAACCCCGTCCGGACCGTGTCTCCCGCGTGCCGCATCGGATCAGGCCGACCGCAGGGTCATGTCGACGCCGAGCGAGGCGAGCGCGTCCCAATAATCCGGATAGGTCTTGCCGACGCAATCCGGATCGAGAATGGCGATGCCGCCGATCTTCAAGCCCGCCAGCGCGAAGCTCATGGCGATGCGGTGATCGGCGAAGGTGTCGATCTCGGCCGGCAGGGTCTGTCCGGCAAGGCCCGGATCGGAGGCGACCAGCAGGTCGTCGCCCTCTTCGGTCGCCAAGCCCGCGCGGATGTTCGACAGGCCGAGCGACAGCGCGCGCACGCGGTCGCATTCCTTGACGCGCAGATTGGCGATGCCGGTGAAGCGCACCGGGGTTTCGTTGAAGGCGGCGAGCACGGCGAGCGTCGGCACCGCATCCTGCATCTGCGACCCGTCGATGACGGCAGGGAGATGGGGGAACCGGGCGATGACATCATGCGCGCGGGCATCCGGCTGCGAGAACTCCGCCGTGGGCACGCCGAGATCGATGCGGCCGCCGGTGAGCTTTTCCATCGCCCAGAGATAGGTGGCGGCCGAGGCGTCGGGCTCGATGCGGAAATCGGCTGCGGTGTAGCCCGTGGGCCAGACGCGCCAGACGGAGGACGAGGCCTGCTCGACGCGGGCGCCGAAAGCCCGCATGGCGGCAAGCGTCAGGTCGATATAGCCCCGCGCGCCGATCTCGTCGCCAGCGAGCACGATTTCGAGCGGCTCTCCGGTGTCGCCCGATGCCGCCGCGCCGGCTGCGGCCATCAGCAGGGCGGAGACGTACTGGCTCGACAGGCCGGCATCGATTTCGACGCGGCGGCCGGGGATGCGGCCCTTGCCGGTGACGGTGACGGGCGGGCAGCCGGTCTCGGCCGAGATCTCGACGCCGAGCGAGCGCAGCGCATCGACCAGAGGCGCGATCGGCCGCTTGCGCATGTGCGGGTCGCCATCCACGATCACGGTGCCATCGACCAGGGCGGCGGCGGCTGTGAGAAATCGGGTCGCCGTGCCGGCATTGCCGAGGAAGAGCGGTGCGGACGGCGCGGCAAGGCGGCCGGTGCCGGTGACGACGAAGGTGGTGGGATCGGGCTCGCGGACCTCGACGCCCATGGCGCGCAGGGCCTCGGCCATATAGCGCGTATCGTCGCTGCGCAGGGCCCCCGTCAGCCGGCTCGTGCCATTTGCAAGGCCGGCCAGCAGCAGCGCGCGATTGGTGATCGATTTTGAACCGGGCGGGCTGACGGCACCGACCAGCGGATGGGTCGGCGGCGTGATGGTCAGGGCTTTCTGCATCGCGGTCTTGAGCGCCGGCTTCTGGGCTGTCGTCTGGGCTGTCGTCTGGGATATGGGAGCATTGCTCATGCGGACGGTCTCTTGTGATCTTTCTGCGCGCCGGGCCTTTCAAGCACGGCCCGGCATCGATGGAACTCCGGGATCGGGCGGGTCAGAACTTGATCGTCGGCACGGCGCGATCGGTCTCGTTGGTGATCTCGAAATAGGGTGCCTTGGAAAAGCCGAGCGGGCCGGCCACGAGGTTGGACGGGAAGCTCTCGACCTTGACGTTCAGGTCGCGCGCGGCGCCGTTATAGTAGCGGCGCGACATCTGGATCTCGTCTTCGGTGCCTTCGATCGAGGCCTGCAGCTCGGAGAAATTCTGGTTGGCCTTGAGGTCGGGATAGGCTTCGGCGAGGGCAAACAGCTTGCCGAGCGCCTGGCCGAGCAGGCCTTCCGCCTGCGCCCGCCCCGCGACATCGCCGGCCGGCACGGCCTGGGCGCGATTGCGCAGGTTGACGATCTCCTCCAGCGTGCCGCGTTCGTGGGCGGCATAGCCCTTGACCGTTTCGAGCAGGTTGGGGATCAGGTCGGCGCGGCGCTTTAGCTGCACGTCGATGCCCGACCAGGCCTCTTCCTTGACGTTCCGCGCCTTGACCAGCCCGTTATAGACGAGGACGAGATAGCCGGCGACGACGACCAGAATGACGAGACCTGCAATCATTTTCTCTCTCCCCCGATGCCCCTGCGGGCTGCCCGCATCTCCATAGCGCGCTTTTACCCCGCTGCCCACCGTCTTGCAGTCCTGGCGCACGCTTCGACGGCGTCCTTTCACTGGAAATGAGTCACGATTTGTCGGGATTGGCGTCAGCCTCGATCCGGCTTACGCTGTCATAATCGAATTCACGATGACGACGCACCGGCGCACTTCAGGACGCGCGACATCCCCTGATTTCCGATGGTGGACATGGCGGCACCTCTCTGCGCGAGACACCGCCGGTCCCGGACGACGACCGACGTCGCAGCGGTGTTCGCGCTGCCGGGTGTCATGGATGCATCGCCTGGTGCATCGGCACCGTCCCGTCGGCAATGACGGCCTGACAACCTTATTCGGAAGCCGTGGCTTCCCCCAGATTAGGAGACCGTGAACATGACGCTTCTTGCCATCATCGCCCTGTCTGCCGTGATGCTCACCGGCATCAGCCATCTCGTCGCGCTGCGCGGCGAACGCCATCGCTTCACGCCGCCGATGCTCGACAGCGCGCCGGTCAACATTCACCGCCCCGTCCAGCGCTCCTGGCACAGCTGAGCCGCCAGGTCGCTTTGTTTGCGTTTGTCTTGTCGGGAAAACCGGTTCTAACCGTTCCCGGACAAACGCTCGGCGGCCCAGCCTTCAGGCCGCCGCAGCCGCCGAAAGATTGACGCCGCCGGCGTCCGTCATCAGGAAGGCTTCGCCGCAGGCCTTGGCGAGCGTGCGCACCCGCAGAATATAGCTCTGGCGCTCCGTTACGGAGATGACGCCGCGGGCATCGAGCAGGTTGAAGACGTGGCTTGCCTTGATGCACTGGTCATAGGCCGGGAACACGCATTTGTGCAGAGCGCGGTTGGCGCTGTCCCCCGGCGCGCCAGCTTTCAGCAAAGCCATGCATTCGCCTTCCGCATCGATGAAGTGCTGGTGCAGCATCGCCGTATTGGCATATTCGAAATTGTGCCGCGAATATTCCTGCTCGGCCTGCAGAAAGACATCGCCGTAGCTGATCTTTTCCGCGCCTTCGCGGCCGTTGAAGTTGAGGTCGTAGACATTGTCGACGCCCTGGACATACATGGCCAGCCGCTCCAGGCCATAGGTCAGTTCACCGGAGACCGGCGAGCACTCGATGCCGCAGACCTGCTGGAAGTAGGTGAACTGCGAGACCTCCATGCCGTCGCACCAGCACTCCCAGCCGAGACCCCAGGCGCCCAGCGTCGGGCTTTCCCAGTCGTCCTCGACGAAGCGGATATCGTGCAGCAGCGGATCGAGGCCGATGGCGGCGAGCGAGCCGAGATAGAGCTCCTGCAGGTTCGACGGGTTCGGCTTCAGGATGACCTGATACTGGTAGTAATGCTGTAGCCGGTTGGGGTTTTCGCCATAGCGCCCGTCGGTCGGTCGGCGCGAGGGCTGCACATAGGCGGCCCGCCAGGGTTTGGGACCCAGCGCCCGCAAGGTGGTCGCCGGATGGAACGTGCCCGCGCCCACTTCCATGTCGTAAGGCTGCAGCACCGCGCAGCCCTTGTCGGCCCAATAGGCGTGCAGGGTCAGGATCAGCGCCTGAAACGAGCGCTTCGGGTTCATATGGTCGGGCAGGTCGGGCAAATCGGGCAAGGCAGACAGGGCAGACATGGCAGATCAATCGCTGGTGACGGAAAGACGAGACCGGACGAGTGCCACGGGCGGCGACAGGGGTCAATGTTTAAGCTATCCTGGGCGCAGATTTGCGATGGAGACGCCGATGAATGTCAAGACGACCGTCACCTTGCCGGAAGATCTGATGCGATATGCGGAGAAGATGGTCGAAGACGGACAGTTCCCATCCGTCGATACGGTGCTTGCTGCGAGCCTCGAAAATATGATGATCCGCCAGGATCAGGCGGCTGTCGATGAGGTCCTCCACCTCAATTCGGAAGAGTTGCGTCGGCGGTTGGACACGCCTATCGAAGAGACAATCGCGATGGATGAAGACGACCTCTTCGACCGCGTTCGCGCGCGCATCGCTGCCCGCGAAAGGCAATGAGCACACGCTACCGGGTGCGCTATCATCGGGAGGCCGAGCAGGATCTCGTCGAGATCTACGACCTCGTTGCAAACTACGCCGGAAAACAGGCCGCCCAACGAATATTGCGCGACATCGAATCCGTGGTGAGAGCCTTGGCTGCTTTTCCCTATCGCGGCTCGATCCGCGCCGACTTCCCCGACAATTTTCGCGTCGTACCGGCAGCCGAGAAGGCGGTTATCTGCATCACCGTTCACGAAGATATCAAGACCGTCGTCGTGCGCCACGTCGGTTATGCGGGCTCAGACTGGATGGTCTCCGTGCAAGGGCGCCTGACATAATTGGCGCGACCTCGTTCCGCTGCGATCAATCCTGCTTCACCCGATATTCACCCGTGGCGGGGTCCTGCACAAGCGTGCCTTGCGACCCCGTCTGCTGCTGCTTGCGCACGCGTTCGCGCTGGCGGGCGAGGCGTTCGGCGTCGAGCACGAATTTGCGGTAGCCGAACCAGGCGATGGCGGCGACGATCAGGAGGAGGATGAGTTGCGGCATCTTGGGTTCCAGAGGGAGACGGGGTGCGGCCTGTCCCTAGAGACCGAACCGGCCCCATAATGCCTTTTCTTCTGCCGCTTCGGCAAGACCGGCGACGGCGGAAAGCGCAAGCGCGCTTGCGCCCGTCGCAAGCCCGCTTGCGACAGCGACACCCGGCTGGCGGCGTCCGAGCAGGCCGCGCGAGGCGCTGACCAGCCGCAGTTCCGTCTTTTCGCCGTAGCGGCGCTTGAGTTCGCCGCGCATGTCGCCGAGACCGTCGATCAGGCCGAGGGCGCGAGCGCGCTCGCCGGTCCAGAACAGGCCGGAGAAGATTTCGCCGTCGTCGGTGAGGAGGTGACCGCGTCGTGCCTTCACCATGCCGGTGAAGACGCCGTGGATCTCCTGCTGCAGGCTTTTCAGATAGGCGACGTCCTTTTCCTTTTCCGGCTGGAAGGGATCGAGCATCACCTTGTTTTCGCCAGCCGTGTAGATGCGGCGTTCGATGCCGACCTTGTCGAGCAGCTCGGTGAAGCCGAAGCCGCCGGAGACGACGCCGATGGAGCCGACGATGGAGGTGGGATCGGCGATGATCTCGTCACCGGCGAGCGCGATCATGTAGCCGCCAGACGCCGCGACGTCCTCCACGAAGACGAGGACGCGCTTGTTCTTTTCCACCGCGAGATCGCGGATGCGCTGGTAGATCAGCCGGGACTGGACCGGCGAGCCGCCCGGCGAATTGATGGCGATGGCGACGGCCGGCGCGTCCTTGTCGGCAAAGGCGCGTTCGAGAAGCGGCGCGACGGCTGCAATGTTGAGCATTGGCCGGAAGGCGCTGCCGCCGGCCATGATCGCCCCGTGCAGGCGAACGACCGGGATCGTCACACCCTGCCTGCGAAAGCGCTTCGGCAGCAACCTCTTGATGAAACCGGCCAAATCCGTCTCCTTTTCCGCATGTCATCTCTTCCGGATGTAGGCACTGGCCCGGCCGGCGCAATGGCACGGCCCACGGGATCACGGGAAATTCAGCGGCGGGCGTAGAAGGCGCGCCCATTGTTGAGATCGTCCACCTCGGCCAGGAAGGCATGGGAGCCCTCGCCATGCATGACGAGCGGCGCGCGCAGAGAGAGGCGCGCGCGGGACTGCTTGATGCCGGTGACGAGGATGCGCACCGCGTTTTCGCCGGCCCGCGGCAGGAGCGGCGTGATCTCCAGGCCACCGAAGCGGCGTCCGCAGGCGGCCACGATCTCGCCGATCGATTCCGGCCGCGCGATCAGCGACACCTGCCCGCCGGGACGCAGGATCGCGCCGGCCGTGCGGAGCCAGGCGTCGAACAGCCCGTCGTTCATCGCGTGGGCCGCAGCCTTCAGGGCGTCCGGCGTCCGGCGGTCGGCGCCATTGTTGAAGGGCGGGTTCATGACGACATGGTCGAAGACATCGCTCGGCAGACCGGCCTCGACCCGCGCACGCCCGGACAGGGCCACATCGGCCTCCAGCACGTCGAGACGGTCGGCGAAGGCGGCATTTCCCGGAAGGGCGAGGCTGCGGCGGGCGAAGGTGGCCATCTCGGCCGCCCGCTCCACGAGGAGCACCTGCGCCGAGGCCACCCGGACGGCCACCGCCATGCCGGCCGCACCCGCGCCGGCCCCGAGATCGGCGACCTTGATCGGCGTCGAACCCGGATCGGGCACGAGGGCTGCGAGCAGCATCGCATCCATGCCGGCACGATGGCCGCGGCCGAGCGGCTGGACCAGGTGAAACCGACCGCGGTGAAAGCTGTCCACCGTCTCCCCGGCCGCAACGGCCGGCTCGGCCGTCAGGGCCGTTTCTGTGGGATCAACGGACGTGCGATCGGGAGATTTCTCAAGCGTCATGAGCGGCCCCGCGCCTCATCGATCCCGGAGTTCTGCGGCGAGGCCCGCATCCGAGAGGATGGTCCTTGCCTCGTCGGCGCGCTCGCCCTGAACCATCAGGCGGCGCGGCAGCAGGCCGAGCGAACCGTCGAGAATGCTCATGCCCTGATCGGCGATGAAGCAGATGATGCCCGCGTCGCGCATCAGGCTTTCGGCGAAGGAGAGGACGACGGCGTCGTTGGTACGGATCAATTCTTTCATCTGGCTCGCTTTTTTCCCATTCGTCGGTGCCCTGGGGCAAATCGCCACTTGCCGCGAAAGCCCCCCCTTTCTATTCTCAGAAGAATAGCTTGAACAGGAGTGCTTCGCCTTGGGCGTCGTGATACCGCTGGAAGACGGCAAGAACAAACAGGCCTCGGTGCAGCCGCTGGTCAATCTGACCAAAGCCGACATGGAGCGGGTCAACCAGCTGATCCTGGCCAAGGCGGGTTCGGATGTCGAGATGATTCCCGAGGTTGCCAACCACCTGATCTCGTCGGGCGGCAAGCGGCTTCGTCCCATGCTGACGCTGGCCTCCGCCGCCATGTTCGACTTCAAGGGCGATGCGCATGTCAAGCTCGCGACCAGCGTCGAGTTCATGCACACGGCAACCCTGCTGCACGACGACGTGGTGGACGAGAGCGACCTGCGGCGCGGCAAGTCCACGGCACGGATGATCTGGGGCAACCAGGCCAGCGTGCTCGTCGGCGACTTCCTGCTCGGCCAGGCGTTCCGGATGATGGTCGAGGTCGGCTCGCTCGATGCGCTCGACGTTCTCTCGACGGCCGCCTCGGTGATCGCCGAAGGCGAAGTGCTGCAGCTCTCCGTCGCCAAGAACATGGAAACGACGGAGGACGACTATCTCGCCGTCATTCGCGCCAAGACCGCCGCGCTCTTTGCCGCCGCCGCCGAAGTCGGCCCGATCGTCGCCAAGACCGACCGCTCGGCGCGCAACGCGCTGAAATCCTATGGCATGAACCTCGGCCTTGCCTTCCAGCTGGTCGATGACGTTCTCGATTACGGCGGCAAATCGGTCGATCTCGGCAAGAATGTCGGCGACGATTTTCGCGAGGGGAAGATCACCCTGCCGGTCATCCTCTCCTACCGGCGCGGAACGGCGGAGGAGCGTGCGTTCTGGAAGGACGCGATCGAGGGCGGCAATGCCAGTGACGCGAACCTAGAACACGCCATGGGGCTGATCACGCGCTATGGCGGGCTGACCGACACGATCGCAAGGGCCAAGCACTACGGCATGATTGCGCGCGATGCGCTCGCCCCCCTTCCCGCCTCGCCGTGGAAGGATGCGCTGCTGGAGGTCATCGACTTCTGCATCGACCGGGTGAACTGACGCTGGTGATGCAGGTCGAGCAGGATGGGCGATTTCTGGCGGCGTGCGCCAAAAAAGCCATTCTGTCTTGCCAAGCCTGCCGCAACCAAGGGTGATGCTCTCGAAGGGAGCCGACCCCGGCTGGACGCAATTTCGGTTCTGCGCCGGGCGCAATTCCGGTTCTGCGCGGACTGCGTTATCACTACAGAACTGATTCCGGTTAGGCGCTTGCGCGGCGCATCCGAAACGAAAGGCTTGTCATGCGGCAAAAACATATTCTTCGGATGCTCACCAGCGTGGCGTTTCTGACGCTTGCCGGCTTCGTCTCCGGCCCGGCGCTCGCGGAAGAGGCGAAGGCCCCGGCGACGGAAGCCGCCGCCAAGCCCTTCGACGTGAACTCCGTCAACAGCTTTTCCGGATCGTTCCTCGCGGCCCGCACGGCCGACGTCGATCACGATCTGGACACCGCGACCAAGCTCTACCGGACGGCGCTGGAATTCGAGCCCGACAATGTCGAGGTGAAGCAGCGGCTGATGATCACCTCGCTGATGAACGGCAACTTCGCCGAAGGCGTGAAGATCGCGAACGAGCTGAAGACCGATGACTCGGTCGAGCGGATCACCACCGTCGTGCGCGGCGTCGATGCGATCAGCCGACGGGAATTCCGCAACGCGGAGAAGATCCTGAAATATTCCGGGCCGAACGATCTCGACCGGATGATGAACGGGCTGCTTCTGGCCTGGGCGAAGGCCGGACAGGGCAAGCCCAAGGACGCCATCGCCATGATCCAGGACATGAAGGGCCCGGACTGGTTCGCCATCTTCAAGAACTACCAGCAGGGCGCGATCGCGCTGGCGGCCGGCGACAAGCAGACCGCGCGCACCAAGTTCAACGAGGCCGTGACCGACCGCAATGGCGGCGGTGCGGCGCCGGACACGTTCATCCGCTCGATCATCGCGCTCGCACGGCTGGAAGCGACCGACGGCAACAAGCAGAAGGCGCTCGACACGATCTCGCTCGGGCAGAACTTCGTCAACAATTACGCTCCGCTCGATGCGCTGCGCAAAAGCATCGAGGACGGCAAGCCGCAGGAACAGCAGGTCCGCAACGCCAGCCAGGGCGCCGCCGCCGTGCTGTTCTCCGTCGGTGCCGCGCTCAATCGCGAAGGGGCGGAAGACATCGTCTCGCTCTACCTGCAGACGGCGCGCGCGCTCGATCCCGACAGTGCCGACATCCTCGTGATGCTCGGCGGCATCGCCGAGACGCTGAAAAAGCCGGAGCGGGCCATCGCGCTCTATCAGCAGGTGCCGCAGGGCTCGCCGATGCGCCGCCTGTCGGAAATGCAGCTGGGTCTGGCGCTTGCCGAAGTCGGCAAGGTGGACGATGCCAAGAAGCATCTGCGCGAACTGATCGACCTCGATCCGAAGGACATCCGCAGCTACGTCGCCTATGGCAGCGTGCTTTCGGACGCCAAGGACTACAAGGAGATGGCCGTCACCTACGACAAGGCCGTCGAGATCGTCGGCCCGGTGCCCAAGCGCAGCGACTGGTCGATCTATTTTCAGCGCGGCATCGCCTATGAGCGCCTGAAGGAATGGGAAAAGGCCGAGCCGAGCTTCAAGAAGGCGCTGGAGCTGAACCCCGACCAGCCGCAGGTGCTGAACTATCTCGGCTATTCCTGGGTGGACAAGAACATCAACCTCGAAGAGGGGCTGAACATGATCCGCCGCGCCGTCGACCTGAAGCCGGATGACGGCTACATCGTCGATTCGCTCGGCTGGGCCTATTTCCGCCTGGGGCAGTTCGACGAGGCCGTGGCCGAGCTGGAGCGCGCCGCCGAGCTGATGGCCGGCGACCCCACCATCAACGACCATCTGGGCGATGCCTACTGGCGCGTCGGCCGCAAGCTGGAAGCCGTGTTCCAGTGGAACCAGACGCTGGAGCTGAAGCCGGAAGACGACGAGATCGCCAAGATCAAGGCGAAGATCGAGAATGGCCTGCCGCCGGTGGAGGCCAAGGTTCCCGCAGCCGCCGAGGCCGAGGGCAAGCCGAAGCCGCCGGAAGTGACGGTTCCCGGCAAGAAGTCCTGATACCGGCCCGTGGCTGACACGCCTCGCATGCCGGCCGCTTCCGATGCGTCGGCCATCCTTGCGTCCGCGACCCACGTCTTTGCCGCGGAACGGGGCGCCCGCGTGCCGCTGGTGCTTGCGGCGCCGGCAAAGATCAATCTCGCGCTGCATGTCGTCGGCCAGCGTGCCGACGGCCATCACCTGCTCGAAAGCCTGGTGACCTTTACGGATGCCGGCGACCGCCTGTCTCTGGCCGCAGTAGAGGCCGACAGCTTCACCGTTTCCGGCCCGTTTGCCGGCCATGTGCCGGTGGAGGCCGAGGGCCAAAGCGGCAATCTCGTGCTGAAGGCGCGCGACCTTCTGCGCATCCGGCTGGCCGCGCTCGCCCTGCCCTGCGGGCCGGTCGCGCTGCATCTCGAAAAGAACCTTCCGGTCGCGTCGGGCATCGGCGGCGGCTCGGCGGATGCGGCGGCCGCGCTGACCGGGCTCCGGCGGATCTGGGGACAGGCGCCGGAGAGCGATCCGGATTCTGCTGCACGGGATCTGGCCTCACTGGATCTGGCCGCGCTGGGGCTGTCGCTCGGGGCCGACCTGCCCATGTGCCTGACCGGCCGGCCGCTGATCGCGCGGGGGATCGGCGAGGCGATCACGCCCGTTTCCGGCCTGCCCGAATTTCCGGCTCTGCTGGTCAATCCGGGTGTCGCGGTCTCCACGCCTGCCGTCTTCCGCGCGCTGACCGAAAAGACCCATCCGCCGCTGGCGCTGCCCGACCGTCTCGCCACGCCCGCGGACTGGATTTCGGCGCTTGCGAAAACGCGCAACGATCTGGAGCCGCCGGCCCTGTCTCTGGTGCCGGTGATCGGGCGCGCGCGGGCGGCACTTTGGGACGCGGGCGCAGCCCTTGCCCGCATGTCCGGCTCCGGCGCCACCTGTTTCGGGCTGTTTCTCGACAGGGAAACGCGCGATCTCGCCGCGGAGCGCATCCGCAACGCCCATCCGGACTGGTATCTCCTGTCCTGCACCACGCGGGGCTCGGACCCGGCCGCCGCCGAGAGGACCACGACACCATGACGATCGACACCGCCCGCAGCTTCGTGCCCGTTTCCATTGCGGTCCTCACCGTGTCCGACACGCGGACGCCGGACACCGACACATCCGGCGATACGCTGGTCGCGCGCCTGACCGAGGCCGGCCACACGCTTGCCGCCCGCGGCATCGTGCCGGACGACCGCGATGCCATCGCCGGCCAGGTGACCGCCTGGAGCCTCGATCCCGGCATCGACGTCGTGATCACCACCGGCGGCACCGGCTTTACCGGCCGCGACGTGACGCCGGAGGCGCTGGAGCCGCTGTTCGACAAGAGGATGGACGGCTTCTCCGCCATCTTCCATCGCATTTCCTATGAAAAGATCGGCACGTCGACCATCCAGTCGCGGGCGACCGGCGGCGTGCTGAACGCCACCTTCGTCTTCGTGCTGCCGGGTTCGCCCGGGGCCTGCCGGGACGCGTGGGACGGAATTCTCAGCCAACAGCTCGACCTGCGCCACCGCCCCTGTAATTTCGTGGAGATCATGCCGCGGCTGGACGAACACCTGAAGCGGTGACGGCGCGCGCCGCTTTCTAACGACCCGAGGCCCAGGCGGGCATGAGTTCGCTCGACAGACGATGGACGCCGCGGCGGGTGACGAAATCGGCAATCGTCATGCCGGGTCTCGCCATGCCGGCCGCCTGCACGCGTTTGATGAGAAAGCCCTGCTCGAGCGGCGGGCGGCGCGACGCCAACCGCGCCAGAAGCGGCCGCCGATGCCGGCGGGAGGCGGAAAAGCGTGCGGGGCCGCGGCCGATCGCCATATGCTCGGCGATCTCGTCCACCCAACGGCCGAGCGGCCAGGCGCCCGGCTCGATCAGCAGCAGCCACTCGCCGCGCGCCGAGCCGATCACGTCCGCCATGTCCCACTCGGTCAGAAAGCGCGCGCCGGCGGCATCGGCAACCCGCTGCGAGGCATCGCGCGAGCCGTGATCGAGGATGATGACGTCGCTGACGAGACCTTCCACCGCACCGGCCACCAGCGCGGCCAGGGACTGGGCCAGCCTCGTCTCGCTATCGTGGGTTTCCATCAGGATCGTGAGCATCGCCGTTCCTACCGCATTGCACACAGGATTGCCATGAAAGCGGAGGATCGACCGGCAGATTCCCTCCGTTCATCATGAATCGGCGGGCGGCAGGCGGCTGCCACGAGAGCCGAGAGCGGCGTCCTCTCGGATTTGTTCTTGCATTGTTCTCATTTTGGCGATAGCAATAAGACCAGAGAGAACGACATGGCGATTTGGCGAAAGTCGGGTCGCCCATGTCCCCGGAGTGTCCCATGAACGATCTGTCCCATGTAAGGCAGGGCGCCTTTGCGCCCGGCAATCGGGCCGATGTGGCCGACGCACTGATGGTCGAGAGCGGCCTTCGCATCGACGTGGATCGTCGCCGCGGGCGTGGCGCGGGCGTGAACGCCTCCGGCCGTTTCGAGCCGGTGAGCCGCAGCACCGAGGATGACGGCTGGAACTCGCTCGAGGATCTGCCCCCGTTCAAGACCGAGGTGCAGGTGGAAAAGCCGCGCACGATCATTTCGCGCAACGAGTCGCCGGATATCCCGTTCGACCGCTCGGTCAATCCCTATCGCGGCTGCGAGCATGGCTGCATCTACTGCTTTGCCCGGCCGACCCATGCCTATATGGGCCTGTCGGCCGGCATCGATTTCGAGGCGCGGCTGTTTGCCAAGCCCGATGCGGCGAAACTGCTGGAGCGGGAACTCGCCAAGCCCGGCTACAAGGTGAAGCCGATCGCCATCGGCACGAATACCGACCCTTATCAGCCGATCGAGAAGGAATGGCGGATCATGCGCCAGATCCTGGAGGTGCTGAAGGCGGCGGATCACCCGGTGATGATCGTCACGAAGTCGGCGATGGTGTTGCGCGACCTCGATATCCTCGCGCCGATGGCGGAGAAGGGTCTCGCCCGCGTCGGCCTGTCGGTGACGACGCTCGACCGCAAGCTCGCCCGGCTGATGGAGCCCCGCGCCTCGACGCCGGAAAAGCGGCTGGATGCGATCCGCAAGCTGTCGGAGGCGGGGATTCCGGCCAGCGTGCTGATGGCGCCGGTCATTCCCGCGCTCAACGATCACGAGATCGAGCGGGTGCTCGATTCCGCCAAGGCGGCGGGTGCCACCGAGGCGAGCTATGTTCTCCTGCGCCTGCCGCTGGAGGTGAGTCCGCTCTTCCGCGACTGGCTTCTGCAGCATTATCCGGATCGCTACCGCCATGTCATGTCGCTGGTGCGCTCGATGCGCGACGGCAAGGATTACGACGCCGACTTCACCAAGCGGATGAAGGGTGCCGGCCCCTATGCCTGGCAGATCGGCCGGCGCTTCGACCTCGCGGCCAAGCGGCTGGAGCTGAACACCAACCGGCGGGCGCTGAACTGCGACATCTTCGTGCCGCCGCTCGGAACGGGCGTGCAGCTCTCGCTGCTCTGACGACCCGTCCTCCTCGTCCGGTACGCGCCGGATGCTGAATGGGACCGCATGTCCCTCGTACCATGCGGTCACTCGAGACCGGCGGCGTCCGCAACGTTGCCGGTCTTCCGCCCCCAGGCGCCGCCGCATCTCCTGGGGGCCTTGCGGGGAATCGGCCTCTCGTGCGACCCTGCCGCCATGGCACGCCGCACCACCACGACCGATTCCCCGCTTCTCTTCGACATCCGCCTCACGCCGGATTTCAGCCTGGAGACGGCCGCGAAGCGGGAAGGCCTGTGGCCGGTCGCCGGCACGGACGAGGCCGGGCGGGGGCCGCTTGCCGGCCCCGTGGTCGCCGCCGCCGTCATCCTCGACCCGAAACGCATTCCGGACGGGCTGAACGACAGCAAGCAATTGACCGCGCAGCGGCGCGAAGTCCTGTTTGCGGAAATCCTTGCGACCTCCACCGTCTCCATCGCCTCCTCGGGTGCGGCCCGCATCGACGGCACCGACATCCGCAAGGCGAGCCTCGACGCCATGCGGCGCGCGGTCTGCGGCCTGCATCGGCGGCCGGCCCTGGTTCTTGCCGATGGGCGCGACGTGCCGCCGGGGCTGGCCTGCGAAGGCCGCGCCGTCGTCAAGGGCGATGCCCGGTCGCTCTCCATCGCCGCGGCTTCGATCGTCGCCAAGGTCGCGCGCGACCGGATGATGACCCGAGCCGACGGTGTGTTTCCCGGCTATGGCTTCGCCCTGCATGCCGGCTATGCCACCGCGCGTCATCGCAGCGCCATCACGCTGCACGGCCCCTGCCGCCTGCATCGCATGACCTTTCGGCCGCTGCGACCCGACGACAGCGCTGCGGAGATCGTGCTGGTCGAACTGCCATAGCCCGGAAGACGATGCGTCGCAGGTTTTGGATCGGGCGAATGAGCGGGCGCGCGGCGTGCAGCCAATCCCTACCCACGCGTGCGTCTCGGCTTTCGCATGAGCGCCGTTTGGCCGGCGGAGACGGCCGACGCGGCCATCCTGTCGCCATTTTGCCGGGCTTTGGCTTCGTCATGACCGCAGAGCGTCTGCATCTTCTCATTGCAGGAAAGGCTCTTTCTGCCTAGCCTCGGTCCCGCGGCAGTCCCGCCGCCCGAGGAGATCGACATGGATGCCGTCACGCTTTCCGCTTTCGCCCTGACCTTCTTCGTTTTCGCGGCCAGCCCCGGGCCGGACAATATGACGATCGTGCTGCGGACGATCTCCCACGGTCCCGCCTCGGGCCTTGCCTATGGCGCGGGCACCGTCGCGGGCATCCTCGTCTTCCTGTCGCTGGCCGGCTTCGGGCTCTCGGTGCTCGCAGCCGAGATGGGCACACTGATGACGGTGCTGCGGTTTGCAGGCGCCGCCTATCTCGTCTGGATGGGTCTCCGGCTCTGGACCGCGCCGCCGCAGCTCCCGCAGATGCAGGCGGTCTCCGATCGCGGCAGCCTCGCCGCCGTCTTCTGCACAGGCATTGCCCTCAACCTCGGCAATCCGAAGATGCCGCTGTTCTATCTCGCACTGCTGCCGAACGTGGTGGGGACGACGTTCACGGCGGCGACGCTGCTCGAACTCGCGGCGATCATCCTTGCGGTCGAAGCGGTCGTCATCGGCGGCCATGTGCTGCTCGCCACACGGGCGCGCCGTCTCTTGCGCACCCCGAAGGTCATCCGCCGGGTCAACCGCACCGCCGGCGGGCTGATGATCGGTACGGGCCTCGGGATCGTCGCCGCACGGTGAGGTTTTTGGTTGGGAGACGGGCTGGCGCTTCGGTGTGTGGCCCGCCCCTCATCCGGCTGCCGCCACCTTCTCCCCGCAAGCGGGGAGAAGGGACTTGGGGCATCGCTTCCGCTCCCCCCTCGAACCGTCAAGCGGGCCACGTCCCCTCTCCCCGCCCGCGGGGAGAGGGTTAGGGTGAGGGGCAGCCTCGGAACAGGGCCTTGATGGTCGGCCACCACTCTTCTCTGCCTCGACCAAGCCCGTGGCGATCCCTCTCGAATACCCGTCGGTTAAATCTGCCAGGGCGTACCAACCCGGCCCAAACGAAAAAAGGCCGGCACATGGCCAGCCTTTCGTTCATGTCGGGGGCTTTCGCAGAGGCCGTCCCGTCCATCGGACAGGCAAGCCTCGACGCCCGCCCCGGCGCCGGAGTGAGCCTAGTTCAGCCGGGCCTTCACGTCGCCGATGGCGTTGGCGAACAGGGACTGCTGGGTCGCGGCGTCGGCCTTGGCGGTGATGACGCGTTCGGCGGCGGCGATGGCGATATCGACGGCCGTGGCGCGCACGGCGTTGATCGCGTCGGCTTCGGCCTGGCGGATCTTCTGCTCGGACAGCGCGGTGCGGCGGGTGACGAATTCTTCCGTCTTCAGCTTGGCATCGGCGGTCAGGGCTTCGGCTTCGCGCTCCGCGGCGGCCACGATGTTGGCGGCTTCCGCTTCGGCTTCCTTGCGCTTCCTCTGGTATTCCACCAGCAGAGCCTGGGCTTCCTCGCGCAGGCGCATGGCTTCGTCAAGCTCGTTGCGAATGCGCGCGGCGCGTTCGTCCAGCTGCTTGCCCATCATGCCGGGTACCTTGAGGTACACGATGAGAGCGAGGAAGAGCACCAGGCCGACGGTGGCCCAGAATGTGGCCAGAGAGGTCAAATCCATCTGTCTTCTCCCTTACTCTGCCGCAGCCTTGACGGCGGATGCGATTTCGGTGCGCGGCACCTCGCGGCCGAGCAGCTGCTCGACGACGGCGGATGCGGTTTCCTCGGCGATCGCGCCGACATCGGCCAGCGCGCTGGCCTTGATCTCGGCGATGCGGCTTTCGGCGGCCGCGATCTTGTCGTTGAGAGCGGCTTCGACGGCGGCGCGGTCGGCGGCGGCCTTCACCTTGGCGGCCTCGCGGGCGCTGGCGGCGATGGCATTGCCCTTGGCGCGGGCGGCGGCCAGTTCCTGCTCGTAGGATGCGATGGCGGCATCGGCTTCGGCCTTGGAACGCGCTGCGGCGTCGAGATCGCGGGCGATGGCATCATGGCGGGTCGCGAGGATGGTCGCGATCCGCGGCATGATCACCTTCTGCATCAGCAGATAGAACAGGCCGAACGTGATCGCCAGCCACACGAGCTGCGATGCGAATGTTGATTGGTCGAAAGGCGGAAACACGCCGGAGCCGTGGCCGCCTTCAGATGCGACACCGGTCTCGGTGTGCACGTCGCCAGGCGCGGCATGGGGTGTCTCGCCCTCGGGAGGTGTGGTTGACTGGGCATAGGCCGCGGTCACGAACATGCTCATCTCCAGGGGCAACTCAAAAGGCCACGCTCATGTCCCTCTCGAAAGCCGAGACGGAATGGCGGCACTGTAAAAGGATGACGGGCCGCGACGGAATCGCGGACCTGTCAAAATCGAACGGGCCGCGACGGAATCGCGGCCCGGCAAGCTCGACCGTCTTAGACGGCGAACAGGAGGAGCAGGGCTACGAGCAGCGAGAAGATGCCCAGAGCTTCCGTAACGGCGAAGCCGAATACGAGGCGGCCGAACTGGCTGTCGGCTGCCGACGGGTTGCGAAGCGCGCCCGAGAGGTAGCTGCCGAAGATGTTGCCGAGGCCGAGAGCCGTGCCGGCCATGCCGAGGCATGCCAGACCCGCGCCGATGTACTTTGCTGCTTCCGCTTCCATGTTGATCTCCTTGAGAAGGGTTGTTGCGGCTTTTCTTGGCAGGCGCGGCGATGGTCTGCCGGCCTGCGTGACTTATTCCTCAGTGACCGCCCGGATGGACCGCGTCGTTCAGGTACATGCAGGTGAGTACCGCGAAGACATAGGCCTGAAGGAAGGCGACGAGGAATTCGAGACCCGTGAGCGCCACGGTCATGATGAGAGGCAGGATGGCGCCGCCGATGCCCAGCGCACCCATGGTGCCGAGCGATGCGACGAAGCCTGCAAAGACCTTCAGCGTGATGTGGCCGGCCAGCATGTTGGCGAAGAGACGGACCGAAAGGCTGATGGGGCGCGACAGGAACGAGATGATTTCGATGGTCACGACGAGCGGCAGCAGGATGCCGGGAACGCCGGAGGGCACGAAGACCTTCAGGAAGCCGAAGCCGTGCTTGTAGAAACCATAGACCAGGACCGTGCCGATGACGAACAGCGCCAGCGCGAAGGTGACGATGATCTGGCTGGTGATGGTGAAGAAGTAGGGCACCATGCCGAGCAGGTTCGCCGTCAGGATGAACATGAACAGCGAGAAGACCATCGGGAAGAAGTGCATGCCGTGGCTGCCGGCGCCTTCGCGCAGCATCGAGGCGATGAATTCGTAGGAGAGTTCCGACACCGACTGCATGCGACCGGGAACGACCGCGCGCGACGTGGTGGTGAAATAGAGGAAGCCGATGGCCAGGACCAGCGTCGCGACCATGAACAGGGAGGCATTGGTGAAAGAGAGATTCAAGCCGCCGATGTGAATCGGGACGATCTCGTTGATCATAAACTGGTGGGTCGGATCTACCTTATCGCCTGCCACTGTCGTTCTCTTTCGCTCTCAGCCGCGCGAAGCGGTTGTTTCCCGTTGCCGCACCTTATCGGGCGCCGCCATCCTTGTTGTCGTCGCCGACGTCACCCTGCCGCTCTCCGACCCGATCGGCCGGATGGGGCGATGCCACCATGCCTGCAGACCGCATGACGTTCAGCACGCCGGCGCAGAAGCCGAGGAGGAGAAGGACGATCATCCCCCAGGGCCCTGTACCCGCAAAAGTATCCAGAAGATAGCCCAGAAGCGCCCCGACAATGACGGCCGCCACGAATTCGCTCGAAAGCTTGATCGCGACTTGATAGCCCTTGCGGTTGCCGGCCGCCCTCGCCTCGTCCGCCGCGTCGCGGCTTTCGTTGCCGCGCCGTTCCGACAGCTGGGCATCGAGGCGCCGGCGCCGTTCCTCCAGACCTTCGTTCTGGTTGTCCGTCATGTGGCCCCTCCCCTGCGTCTCCGTCCCCGTGATAAACCATGGGAGCGGCCTCACAAAGGCCTGATTTGAAGCCACTCTCGGCCCGTTTGAAGTCGGCCGCACCATAGTTTTGGCGTCGCGCATAGTCAAGGCGAAGCCATGCCTTGGCGAGCGACAATATTCGACTGACAAATCAACGTGTTGTGATCGAAAAGTGCGGGCTCGGCGGAATCTGTCCCCAGCTGTTGCGGGCAAAGCGCGGCGACCCTTGCGCGCTGCGGGTGCGTGGGCACGCGGGAAGGCCCCCCGGACCGGTGATGGACGGGAGGGCCTCGGGACATCTGGTGAGACCTGTGGGGTGATTCCCGCCGGGACCGTTGCTCAGCTCCAGCCGCCGCCATAGGTGCGGTAGAAGATGTGTTTGCCGATCTGCGTCAGCCGCTTCATGGTCGGGCCCCAGTCGGGGCGGACATAGGTCGCGTGATAATGGGTGGCCGAACCGACTTCGGGCAGCCAGATCTTGCCGGCGGTGACCGCGAGCGCGATCTCCTTGGCGGTCTGCCAGTGCGACGGCGACCAGACGATGTCGGGGATGCGGTCGCAGGCGAACGAGAACTGGCAGCGGTTGTAGAGCGCCTTGTTCTGGTAGACGACGCCGCAGATCGAGCCGGGATAGGTGGGATTGCGCACGCGGTTGAGAATGACCTGCGCGACGGCCGCCTGGCCCTTCGCCGATTCTCCGCGCGATTCGAAATAGATGCCCGCCGTCAGGCATTTCTGCTCGGCCTCGCTGAAGGCATCGGCCGGCAGCGGATTGGCGGCCCAGGCGTGATCCTCGGGCGAGATGTCCGGAATGAAGCGGCCGGCGGCGGCGTCATCCTTGAGGATCGAGTCGAAGGGCGATTCGCGGGCATAGTCGGGTGCTGCAGGCGCATAGGCGGTCGCCAGGATATCGGCGCGCTGGTTGGTGACGAGGCTCGCGATCATCGGCGACATCGCTTCGTCGCGCTTCGGCGCCAGTTTTTTATAGAAGGCCGTGGCGATCTCGATTTCCTGGCCGCGGATCTTCGGGCGGGCGAAGACCATGCGTTCCTGCGTGTCGAACAGCGGTATGGTCAGCCCGCTGGTGCGCTGGAGGATGGAGCCGGCGGAAAAATCCTTCGGCGGCGTGACCGGGGCGACGGTGACGATGCGGCCCTTCTTCTCCCGGCGGTTGACGCGCTCCTCGTCGGTGCGCGGGTCCGACTGCTTGTCGGCGGAGGCGAGCGAGACCTTGCCGCCATCCGGCAGCGTCATGCCGGCGCCGTCGCCGATCGCCGCCGTGGTGATCGGATCGTTGAAGACCATCTCGGCCTCGTGCAGCGAGCCGGCCGGCGACGTCGTCATGTGCATGCGCCAGCGCTCGCCGCCGCGATTGATGCCGGAGAGGAAGGTGGCGAGATCGGCATGGGCCGAGACGCTGGGAAAACCGACGAAGAGGCCGAGGGCGATCAGGAGCGGCGCGGACCAGCGCCGTGACGGGGGGATGGGAGACGCGGATGCCGACGACCGGCGCTTCGAACGAACTCTCTGACGCATAATCTGACGCACAGGCAACTCCACGCCCACTTGGGGAAGGCACACGCGCAGGAGCCCTCGCCCGGCCGAGCGGATCGGCCGGAACGCGTTTTCCGCGAACATCCAACGAAAATGCAGGTCCGGCCCGATCATCCGAAGCGCCGCCAGGGGCCTGCTCTTGGCACGACAATGAAGCATTAACCTTAATGCGGGGTAAATGCGGGATGACGGACGGGGACACGAAGGCGGGCGCTTCCCGCCCCCTCGTTCAGCCCCTTTGAGCCCTCTTTCAGCCTTGGGGCCTCAGATGATCACGTGCGATCCCAGTTCCACCACCCGGTTGGTCGGCAGGCGGAAATAGTCGGAGGGGTCGATGGCGGCGTTGGCCATGGCGATGAAGAGGCGGTCCTGCCATTCCGGCATGCCGGATTGCGCGTCCGGCACCAGTTTGCGCCGGCCGAGATAGAAGGAGGTCGACATGATGTCGAACTTCAGGCCGGTCTTGCGGAACAGGCCGAGCGTCTGCGAGACGTTCTGGGTTTCCATGAAGCCGAAGCGCATTTCGAGCAGGCTGAACCGGTCGGAGAGCTTCGTCGCGCTGACGCGGTGCTGCTTGGGCACCACCGGCGTGTTCGTCGTGCGGATGGTCAGGATGAAGTTCTGCGCATGCAGGACGTGGTTGTGCTTGATGTTGTGCAGCAAGGCGGCGGGGGCGGAGTCCGGGTCGCTGGTCAGGAAGATCGCGGTGCCGGGAACCTCGACCGGCGCGTGCTCGCTCTTGCGCTCGATGGACTTGATGAAGGCGGCAAGCGGGATATTGGTGTGGTGCGTCTTGTCCTGCAGGATCTTGGTGCCGCGTCGCCAGGTCCACATCACCAGCACGAAGCTGGCGGCGATCAGCACGGGCACGTAGCCGCCATCGTGGATCTTCAGCAGGTTCGCGCCGAGGAAGATCGATTCCAGGGCGAGCAACGGCATCAAGAGGCCGATGGCGAGCGCCAGCGGCCAGCGCCAGCGCATGCGCACGAACTGGAAGGCGAGCAGCGTATCCACCACCATGGCGCCGGTGACCGAGATGCCATAGGCGGTGGCGAGCGATTCCGACGAGCCGAAGATGAAGACCAGTGCCATGACGCCGAACATCAGGATGATGTTGACGTTCGGCACGTAGATCTGCCCGGTATTGGTTTCCGAGGTGTGCAGGATCGCCATGCGCGGCAGGAAGCCGAGATTGATGGCCTGCCGGGTCAGCGAAAAGGCGCCGGTGATGACCGCCTGGGCGGCGATGATGGTGGCGGCGGTCGCCAGGATGACGATCGGCAGCAGCGCCCATTCCGGAAACATCAGGTAGAACGGGTCCGACATCGCCTCCGGGTTTTTCAGCACCATGGCGCCCTGACCCAGATAGTTCAGCGCCAGGGCAGGGAAGACGAGACACATCCACGCACCCTGGATCGGGCGACGGCCGAAATGGCCGAGATCGGCATAGAGCGCCTCGGCCCCGGTGACGGTGAGGAAGACGGCGCCGAGCACGACGATGCCGACGAAGCCCGCATGGATGAGGAAGCGCACCGCGTGGTAGGGATTGAAGGCGGCGAGGATGCCGTAATCGTCCTGGATGTGGCTGAAGCCGATGACGGCGAGCACGACGAACCAGACCACCATGATCGGCCCGAAGAACTTCGACACCGCCTCCGTGCCGCGCGACTGGACCGCGAAGAGCGCGAGCAGGATGACGACCGAGATCGGCACGACATAATCGCTGAAGGAGGGCGCGACGAGCTTCAGGCCTTCGACGGCCGAGAGGACGGAAAGCGCCGGCGCGATGATCGCATCGCCCATGAACAGCGCGGCGCCGGCAATGCCCATGAAGAACAGATAGGCCGAATGCCCGCGCGTGAACTTCATCAGCAGCGCCAGCAGCGACAGGGTGCCGCCCTCGCCGTTATTGTCGGCGCGCAGCAGGAAGATGACGTATTTCAGCGTGACGATGATCGTCAGCGTCCAGATCATCAGCGACACGAGGCCGATGATCTCGCCACGCGTCACGCCGTCGGCCGCCACGGGGCGCAGCGCCTCGCGGAAGGCATAGAGCGGGCTCGTGCCGATATCGCCATAGACGACGCCGATCGAACCGATGGCGAGGCCGAGATAGCCGTGCTTGCCGCCATGATCCCCATGGGCGTCATCGCCACCATGGCCCTGGGCCGGTCCATGACCCGACCCGTGGGTCGGCTCTTTGGCTTGCCCGGCATCGACCGCCGTTCCCAAGCTCTCGGGAGCCTTGATATCCTTGTGCGCCATGCGAGATGATCCGGCTCGTCAGAGCCAGCCTTTCCAGCGGAAGATATAGAACGGGACGATGGCCGAGACCACCATGGCGACGAGGGCCATCGGATAGCCGTAGGTCCAGTGCAGTTCCGGCATGACCTCGAAGTTCATGCCGTAGAGCGAGGCGACCAGGGTCGGCGGCAGGAAGACCACGGAGGCGATGGAAAAGATCTTGATGATCGCGTTCTGCTCCACGCTGATGAGGCCGAGCGAGGCATCGAGCAGAAAGGTGATGTTGCCGAAGATGAAGGAGGCATGCTCCGTCAGCGACTGCACGTCGCGGGTCACGGTGCGGCACAGCTCCTTGGCTTCGCGCGTCTCCTGCAGAGCCGGCACGGTGTAGAGGAAGGTCAGCACGCGCGACAGCGAGGCGAGGCTGTCGCGGGTCTTGGCCACCAGCCGGTGATGCGAGGCGACGTCGAGCAGGCGCGCCTCCAGATAATGCGGCGGGCGGCGCTTGCTCTGGGTGCGATCGCCGAAGACCTGCTGCGACAGCTTGTCGAGGCTGGCGACGGCCTGTTCCAGAATTTCGGCGGTCCGGTCGGAAATCGTCTCGAACAGGCGGGCGAGCATCAAGGCGCCATTGGAGCAGCCGCCGACGATGCGCGGCAGGCCGGCACGAAAGAGGTCGAAGGCCTTCGGTTCGTCGTAGCGCACGGTGATCAGCTTGCCACGCGAGAGCACGAAGGCGACATCGGTGATATCGGGATGGCCGCTATCGGCGCGACAGACGAGCGACGCCGTCATGAACACGGCATCCGGCGTCGTGTACATGCGGCTCGACGGCTCGATGTCCTTCAGGTCCTCGCGGGTGGGGATCTCGATCTGCAGATAGCGCTCGATCATGTGATCCTCGGCCCGGTCCGGACGCAGCATGTCGATCCAGACGATATCCTCGGGAATCGTTGCCGGCGCCGAGGCGGCATCGATGACCATCGCCTCGCCGCGGGCGTCGTAGACAGTGATCATGCTGTGAACCTCGTGCCGCGGGCCGTGGTGACCGAAAGTCACGACAGCGTGCGGATATATCCCTGGGAGTGACCGGCGAAAGGCAGTGCGGAACGTTGGACCCTGACGAGCGGATGTGGAACGGGCGGACGTGTGACGAGCAGACGTGTGACGGGCGGACACGAGACCCTGCCATTGCGGCTGGCGACCGCGTCCTGCGCGCGACCGATCCGCAACGGGATCGCGACCGACCGGCGTGCGGAGAGGCATATGACGCATGGCCCTTGCAAAATCAACCGTCATCCGGTCCCCGCGCCATCCTTTAGCCACAGGACTTAACGGCCGTCGGCGCGGTAAAGTCAACCGGGATGTTAAAGACCGGCAGGCCGGGCGCCCCGGTCTATTCGAAGACGATCGACGGCATGTCGCGCGAGGTGTCGGCCTTGGCGGCGGAGACCTGTTCCCAGACCTTCGTGGCGATCTCGCGGTAGACGGCGGCGACCGGACCGTCCGGTTCCAGCGCCACCAGCGGCGTTCCCGCGTCCGACGTCTCGCGGATGGCGATGGTCAGCGGGACTTCGCCGAGGAAGGGCACGCCGATGCGCTCCGCCTCGTTGCGGGCGCCGCCATGGCCGAAGATGTCGTAGCGGGCGCCGGTATCGGGCGCGATGAAATAGCTCATGTTCTCGACGATCCCCAGCACGGGGACCTCGACCTTGCGGAACATGGCGAGCCCCTTGCGCGCATCGATCAGGGCCAGATCCTGCGGCGTCGAGACGATAACGGCGCCGGCCAGCGGCACCTGCTGCGCCATCGTCAGCTGGGCATCGCCGGTGCCGGGCGGCATGTCGACCACGAGCACGTCGAGCTCGCCCCAGGCGACTTCGCGCAGCATCTGCAGCAGGGCCGACTGGATCATCGGGCCGCGCCAGATCATCGCCACCTCCTCGTCCACGAGAAAGCCCATCGACATGACCTTGAGGCCGTAATTCTCCATCGGCTTGATGGTCTTGCCGCCGATCTGCTCCGGCCGGCCGGAGATCTTCAGGAGACGCGGCATGGAGGGACCGTAGATGTCGGCATCGAGAATGCCGACCCGCAGGCCGTTGGCATGCAGCGCCAGCGCCAGGTTGGCCGAGGTGGTGGACTTGCCGACGCCGCCCTTGCCGGAGGCGACCGCGATGATGGCGCCGACGCCGGGAATGCCGGCCTTGACCGGCCCGCGCGGCGCGGCATTGGCACTGGAATTAAAATTGGGATGGGGATGGGGGTGCGAATGGGCGCCGGCCGCCGGCGGGCGACCGGGTGCCGTGCCTGAAGCCGGGGCGCCGGGCGCGGGCGCGCGGGGTGCGGGGGCGCCGGCCTTGCGGTCGGCGGTCAGCGCGACCATGGCCCCCTTGACGCCGGGAATGTCCTTAACGACGCGTTCGGCGGCGGCGCGCAGCGGATCGAGTTCGCGGGCGCGTTCGGCCGGCACCGTGATCGAAAAATAGACCTTGGCATCCGAGATGAAGACGTCGGAGACGAGGCCGAGATCGACGATATTGCCTTCGAGCTCCGGCCCGCGCACGGCCCTCAGGGCGTCGAGGACCTTGTCCTTGCTCAGCTCGGCATTGTCTGCGGCCATTCTCGTCTTCCTTGCGCGACGACGCGCGAGAAGCGCATCTCCTGCCGGTTAGATAATCGAGCCGGGCCGCTTCGCCAATGGATCGGCTTGGGAAAAGACGGAATGAAGGGGCGGGATGTGGCAGGCCGCCTCCGAGGCGCTGACATGACAAAGGCCGCCTTTTGCATCCGTGTCCGTTCATCCGGGATCACGCCAGCGAAAGACGGCCTTGTTCGCGACCTTCTGGGGCGCAGTTCTTATCGTGTGGTCCCCTCTGGACCTTGCTGAAGGTGATGCAGGAAGCGTGCCAGTTTTTAAACAGGCGGCTTTCACGGCGTAAACGCTGAAATCCTTTGGCATTTGCTCGATTCGAGAGCAAATTTTCATGCGCCTGCATCTTATTCAGACGCTCATGCCGATGCGGGCGCTGCGGCGCTCAGCTGATCAGGCCGAGGCGCATGGCCTTGACCACCGCCTGGATGCGGTTCACGGCCTCGAGCTTCTTGGCGACATGGTTGAGGTAGTGATTGACGGTGTGTTCGGAGAGGCCGAGAATCTCGGCGATTTCCGAGCTGGTCTTGCCGGCCGCCGTCCAGTTCAGGCACTGGATCTCGCGGTCCGACAGGTCGATCTTCTGCCGTTCCTTCATCGTGCCGCGAATGTTGACCATGCGATTGTAGACATGCAGGCAGATCATGTGCAGGTCGGTCATGACCTCGACGGCCAGATCGGTCTGGCCGCTCAGAAGGATAAAGACGGCGCGTCCGCCGGCGGCATCGTGCACCGGGAAAAAGAAGGCTTCGCGAAAGCCCATTTCCTCGATCACCGCCTCGCGTTCGGGATGGGACACGCCATTGATCATCGTGGCACATTCGCTCGGCACCATCCGGAAGGGCGTGGTAGTGGTTCGCAAGGTGAGGAAGGCCTGGTCCTCGAGAAGCGAGGCGGTCGAGTCGTATCGCCGCAAGATATCTTCGGGGATGTTGGAGAGAATGGTGATGTGCGCGAAATTCGTCTGGTCGATCGTCGGAAGCGTGCAGAGGAGA
The DNA here is from genome assembly GCF_004342335.1 of Rhizobium sp. PP-F2F-G48. Lineage (NCBI taxonomy): Bacteria > Pseudomonadati > Pseudomonadota > Alphaproteobacteria > Hyphomicrobiales > Rhizobiaceae > Rhizobium > Rhizobium sp. PP-F2F-G48. The sequence continues at coordinate 225,039 of NZ_SLVH01000003.1, forward strand.
TAGAAGGGAAAGCCGCGCTCTGCGGTCATGCGCGTCATGAAGGCGACGATGTCGTCGCGCGTTTCCAGCCGGGCGATCTCCGCAAGGTGGCTTCCAGCCACGCCGCCCTGCTTTACCGCAGCCGAGATCTCGGGATCGGGGATCGTACCGCTCACGTCAGCCATGAAGTGCCCCTACCCTTCCTCCATAGGTCACATCCCCATGGCGGGTCACATCCTCCATAGGGGTCGTATCGTCCATAAGGGCCCTGTTCCCCATGCGGGCATGGTCTCCATGGCTCAGGCGCTCGGGCAACACGGCAGACCGAGCCGCGCGCGTCCCTCCTCCAGCCTGCAGATGCACCGCATTCACGCGATCAACCCGGCCCTTAGAGCCTTGGCGATGGTCTGGACGCGGTTGACGCTGTCGAGCTTCCGGGTCGCCCGGTTGAGGTAATGATTGACGGTGTATTCCGAAAGGCTCAGCAAACGGGCCATTTCCACGGTGGTCTTGCCGCCGGCCGCCAGCCGGAGGCATTCGATCTCCCGACGCGACAGGGAGCCCGGCGCGCGGCGGGAGGCCGACCAGATCTCGCTCAGGCGATTGAACGCGTGGCCGGCCACGAAGGTCACGGCATTGAGTTCCTGCTGGCTCAGTTCCGGCCGGTCGCCGCCGAAGGCCACCGCGCTGCGACGCCCGTCGGCATCATGCACCGGGATGAACACCATGCGGCCGAAACCGGACCGCGCGAACAGGCCTCTGGCGCTCTGAACCGCTATTCTGGCGAAGGCCAGCGGCGAGCTGTTGTCGACCGTGAACGGCACGGTGCTGACCCGAAGCTGCTCGAAAACCGGGCTCGTCTTCAGAAGGCCGAGATCGTCATACTGCCTGACGATCTCCATCGACCAGTTCGTCATCATCACGAGTTTGCGGAGCATCGGGACCGACCGTGACGGCAGGGCAATCACGGCGAAGCCCTGGAACGCGTAATGCGCGCAGATGCTCTCGAATACGCGGCGGACGTCGCTCTCCTCCTCCAGATTGCCGATCGTCCAGCTGTTGCCGGCCACGACAATCTCGGGCGAGACAAATCTCGAACCCATGAAAATTCCTCTGAATGCTTTCGCTAAAGACCGCCACCAATTACAGAATGAGCCCCGAGTTCCATCATCTGCAACGATACCGGTATACTTTTTCGCACCTTGCGGCGGTTGTCCTAGTATAATTGAAGTCTGTCAGACGTCTACCGTCACGTCCCAATTTGTCTGATAAATACACAAGGTTGATCACAAAAATTTTTCTTACATATCCCCGATTGAAACCGGGCCTAAGCCAACAGCCGCATCGTGTGCGATGGCGTTCGCAACGTCCTTGACAAGCCCCGACCAGGCCTCCAATTGCCCCAGCGTGACACGGTAAGCGGGTCCCGTGACAGAGATGCCGCCGATTACGCCTCTCTGATACGCCCTGTTCCCTGTCGCGGCGCTGTCGCCGCCGTCTCCCGTGGTGACAGGTGCGGCCACGCAGCGGATTTCCACCTCATGTTCTTCCGCGTCTATGGCATAGCCTTTCTCACGGATCCGGTCCAGATCGGCAACCAGAGAGCCCTTCGACCGGTGCGTGTTCGCCGTAAAAGGGTGATAAGACATCGCTGCAAGACTGGCTTCGAGGCGGGCCGGCGACAGCGCCGACAGGGCGGCCTTCCCCAGGCCCGTGCAGTAGGCCGGCGAAACGCGGCCGATCTGGCTCTCCATCCGAACGGTCTGGCGGCTCTCCACCTTGTCCAGATAGATAATCTCCGTCTTACGAAGGACGCCCAGATGGACCGTTTCGCCGGTTTCCGCATGCAACCGATCGAGATGCGGGCGGGCGATCCGTCTCAGATCGTTGCGCGACCAGGCCCGATGCGCGAAGGCGAGAAGGCGCAGGCCCGGCTCGTAGGCAAGATCGGCGCGCTGGAACAAAAGGCCTTCCTGAACCAGATGCGAGAGATGGCGATGCAGGGTGCCGCGCGGCTGGCGCGAGAGCGCATGAATGTCGGTGAAGCGAAGCGGCACATCGGCATTGACGACCAGATCGAGCACGGCCAGGGCCTTGCCCAGCGTTCCCGTATCCTGCGGCGCCGCGCGGCTATCGCCGCTTTCGCCCTTTTCGACCCTGGCACCCCTGTCGCTTCCACCGCCGATGTCGCCGATCGCTGTCATTCGGACTCCCGTCTTCCAGCCCCTCTTTTCAAGCTGCGCAGAAGCGTGCTTCGCGCGGGGAAGCCTGCGTGCGCCGCAGCTTTCCGCCTTGACACTCGCAGGTGAACTGGCCGATATTCCACATAGTAAACGCTTGTTCCGAATATTGGAACTCCTATTTGCAATGGCTGCCTGGAGGGAGGGCGTCGACAGCATGCCCGGCCCCTCTGCAGTGTTTTCGGATCTGGTCGATCGCGGCATTCTCGTCACCGGCGGAGCCTCGGGTATCGGTGCGGCCCTGGTCGAGGGCTTCCTGCGTCAGGGCGCAAGAGTCGCTTATATCGACAATGACGCAGATACGGGACGGGAAGTTTCACGGCAGCTAAAGAATGTCGGGCCGCACGCGCCGCTGTTCATCGAGGCCGATCTTCGCGACATCGCCGCCATCCCGGCGCTCGTCGAGCGCGCAGCCGCGGCGCTGGGCGGTCTCAAGGTTCTCGTCAACAATGCCGCCCGCGACGACCGCCAGCGCTTCGGCGCCATCACTGAGGCCGACTGGGATGGCAATCTCGCCATCAACCTGAAGCCGTTCTTCTTCATGAGCCAGGCCGCCGCACCGCATCTTGCGGCCGGCGGCGGTGGCGCCATCGTCAATTTCTCCTCGATTGCCTATCTCCTCAATATGGGCGAGGTTCCCGCCTATGCGACCGCCAAGGCCGGGATCGTCGGCCTGACGAAATCGCTCGCCGGCGCGCTCGGCCCCTCGGGCGTCCGGGTCAACGCGCTGCTGCCGGGCATGGTGGTGACCGAGCGGCAGAAGGCGCTGTGGCTGACGGAGGAGACGATCGAGGCGATGCGCCGGCGACAGTGCATTCCCGAAACGCTTGAAGCCGACGACCTCGTCGGCCCCTGCCTGTTCCTCGCCTCCGACTGTTCGGCGCGGATGACGGCCCAGACGATGATCATCGACGGAGGTGTCTTGTGACGACAACGGCAAGCTATGCGGCGGCAGACTGGGGAACGTCGAGTTTCCGGATCTGGCTGATCGGCGAGAAGGGGGAGGCCCTGTCCGAGCGCCGCAGTGCCGAGGGCATGACGTCGGCCGCAAAGACCGGCTTTTCCGCCGTGCTGGAACAGCATCTGGAGGCGATGGGCGCCAGCCGAAACCTGCCGGTAGTGATCTGCGGCATGGCCGGGGCGCGGCAGGGCTGGGTGGAGGCAGGCTATCTCGACACGCCGGCCGCCCTGTCCGAGATCGTCCGGCATGCGGTCGTGGTGCCCGATGCGGCGCGCGACATCCGTATCTTGCCGGGGCTCGCGCAGCGCGATGCCGCCATGCCCGATGTGATGCGCGGCGAGGAGACGCAGCTGCTCGGCAGCGTCGGCGCGCTCGCCGGCACGCGGCTCGTCTGCATGCCGGGCACGCACAGCAAATGGGTGCGCGTGGCCGACGGCACGGTCGAGCGGTTCTCGACCTTCATGAGCGGCGAACTGTTCGAGGTCGTGTCGCGACAGTCGATCCTCAGCCATGCGGTCGCGGAGGCCGGCGCCTTCGACGGCACGCATCCGGCCTTCGTGGCGGCGGTTGCCGAGGCCATGGCCAATCCCGGCATGGCGACGAACCTGCTCTTCACCGTTCGCTCCGGCCAGTTGCTGCACGGGCACGGCCCGACGGAGGCAAAGGCGCGGCTGTCGGGCCTGATGATCGGCCTGGAGATCGCCGGCGCGACGACGCTCGCGGCCGATGCGCAAGGGGCGATCAGGGCGCCGGTCAGCCTCGTCGCCTCCGGCCCGCTCGCCGGCCTCTATACGCAGGCGCTGACGGCCGCCGGCCTCTCGAGCGAGCTGATCGACGCCGACGAGGCCGTCCGCGACGGGCTGGCGGCGGCGGCACGCGCGCTGTGGCCGGCGTGACCGGCCCCCGCCCCTGCTGTTTCAAGCCATTTCGAGATCTTTCCAGAAAGACGACATCATGACACGCGTTCCCTTTCCCACCATGAAGTATCCGCTGATCGCCATCCTGCGCGGGCTGAAGCCCGAGGAAACGGAAGCCGCGATTGCGGCCCTCGTCGAGGCCGAGTTCACGGCCATCGAGATCCCGCTGAACTCACCGGACCCGTTCCGCTCGATCGAGATCGCCGTGAAGACGGCGCCGGCCCACTGCCTCATCGGTGCCGGTACCGTGCTGACGAAGGATCAGGTCGAGCAACTGGAGCAGGCCGGCGGCCGGCTGTTCGTCAGCCCGAACGTCGATGTGGACGTCATCGCGCATGCGGCCTCCAAGGGCATGGTGACCATGCCCGGCGTGTTCACGCCGACGGAAGCGCTGGCGGCGGCGGGCGCCGGTGCGACGGGGCTCAAATTCTTCCCGGCCAGCGTGCTCGGCGCGTCCGGCATTTCGGCCATCCGCGCGGTGCTGCCGACCGATCTGGAAATCGCGGCCGTCGGCGGCGTGTCGGAGACGAATTTCGCGGAATATGCCAAGATCGGCATCAAGAGTTTTGGCCTCGGGTCGAGCATCTACAAGGTCGGCATGAGTGCCGCGGAGATCGGCGCCCGCGCCCGCATCACCACCAAGGCCTACGACGCCGTCTATGGAACATCGGGCTATGGAGCATCCGCATGAGCGCCTCTGCAAAGATCGTCAGCGACAATCCGTCGGAACTGGGCGAAGGACCGGTCTACGACCCCTCCACCGGCACGGTCTGGTGGTTCAACATCGTCGGGCGCGAGCTGCACGGGCTGCATCTCGACAGCGGCGCGAAGAGCGTCCAGCCGCTGAATTTCCTTGCCAGCGTCATGGCGCTGGTCGATGGCGAGCGCCAGCTGATCGCCAGCGATCAGGGCCTGTTCCTGCGCGATGCCGAGACGGGCGCATTCGAGACATATGCCGACATCGAGGACAAGCCCGGCAACCGGTCCAATGACGGCCGCGTGCATGCCTCGGGCGCGCTGTGGATCAGCACGATGGGCCGGAACGCCGAAAAGAACGCCGGCGCGATCTATCATGTCGCCAAGGGCACCGTGACGCGCATCGTGGGCGACGTCACCATCCCGAACGGCATCTGCTTTTCGCCGGACGGCCGCACCGGCTATTACTCCGACACAGGCCTCAACCGTTTCATGCGCGTCGCGCTCGATCCGGCAACCGGCCTGCCAATGAGCGCGCCCGTGCTGATGGCCGAGGAGCCGGAAAGCGAAGGCGGGTTCGACGGCGCCGTGTGCGACGCCGAAGGCCTGATCTGGGTCGCGCGCTGGGGCGCCTCCGCCATCGACGTCTATTCGCCCGAGGGCAAGCGCGTGGCGCGGCACAGCGTGCCCGTGAGGCAGCCGAGCTGCCCGGCCTTCGTCGGGCGCAGCGCCGACCGCGTGCTCTTCACCTCGGCGTGGCAGGGAATGGACGCTGCGGCCCGCTCCACGGATGCGGATGCCGGCAAGACCTTCCTGCTCGACGTCGCGGTCAAGGGCCGGTTCGAGCCCGTCTACAAGCTCTGACCGCTTCCGGCATGCGCGCCTCTCGACAGAGAGCGCGTCATCGCCGATTTACAGTCGAGACGACAAAAAGTAGGACAATTTGGGAACGGCCGAAGCGCCGCACCAAAGGGAGGCTTCCATGAGCGACGAGAAGAAACGGGAACTGAGAAGCCGCCACTGGTATGGCGGCACCGACAAGGACGGGTTCATCCACCGCTCCTGGATGAAAAACCAGGGCTTTCCGGACCATGCTTTCGACGGACGTCCGATCATCGGCATCTGCAACACCTGGTCGGAACTGACGCCCTGCAACAGCCATCTACGGATTCTCGCCGAAGGCGTGAAGCGCGGCGTCTGGGAGGCCGGCGGCTTCCCGGTCGAATTCCCGGTCTCCTCGCTCGGCGAAACCCAGATGCGGCCGACGGCCATGCTGTTCCGCAACCTGCTGGCCATGGACGTGGAAGAGGCGATCCGCGCCTATGGCATCGACGGCGTCGTGCTGCTCGGCGGCTGCGACAAGACCACGCCCGGCCAGCTGATGGGCGCCGCCTCGGTCGATCTGCCGACCATCGTCGTCTCCTCCGGCCCCATGCTGAACGGCAAATGGCGCGGCAAGGATATCGGCTCCGGCACCGACGTCTGGAAATTCTCCGAGGATGTGCGCGCCGGCAAGATGAGTCTGGCGGAGTTCATGGCGGCGGAAAGCGGCATGTCGCGTTCGCCCGGCGTCTGCATGACGATGGGCACGGCCACGACCATGGCCTCGGTGGTGGAGGCCATGGGCCTGTCGCTGCCGCTGAACGCGGCGCTGCCCGCCGTCGACGCGCGCCGCATGGCGCTCAGCCACATGACCGGCAAGCGGATCGTCGACATGGTGCACGAAGACCTGCGCCTGTCGAAGATCCTCACCAAGAAGAATTTCGAGAACGGCATCGTCGCCAATGCGGCCGTCGGCGGCTCGACCAATGCGGTCGTGCATCTGCTGGCGATCGCCGGACGCGCCGGCGTCGATCTGACGCTCGACGATTTCGACCGCGTCGGCGCGCAGGTTCCCTGCATCGTCAACTGCATGCCGTCCGGCCAGTACCTGATCGAGGATCTGGCCTATGCCGGCGGCCTGCCCGCCGTGATGAACCGCATCCAGGACATGCTGCATGCCGATGCGCCGACCGTCTACGGCTGTCCCATCTCGGATTATTACAAGGATGCCGAAGTCTTCAACGACGACGTCATCCGGCCGCTCGACAATCCGCTCCGCAAGGCCGGCGGCATCCGCATCCTGCGCGGCAACCTGTCGCCCAACGGCGCCGTCATCAAGCCGTCGGCCGCCAGCGAGCACCTGCTGGTGCACGAGGGCCCGGCGCATGTGTTCGAGACCATCGAGGACATGAAGGCGCAGATCGACGATCCCGACCTCGACGTCACCGAAGACACGATCCTCGTGCTGAAGGGCTGCGGCCCGAAGGGCTATCCCGGCATGGCGGAGGTCGGCAACATGCCGATCCCGCGACGGCTGGTGGAAAAGGGCGTGCGCGACATGGTGCGCATCTCAGACGCCCGCATGTCCGGCACGGCATTCGGCACCGTTGTGCTGCATGTCAGTCCGGAAGCCCATGCGGGCGGGCCGCTCGCCATCGTCAAGACCGGCGACCGCATCCGTCTCGACACGCTGAAGGGCGAATTGAACCTGATGATCCCGGACGAGGAATTCGCCGCGCGCATGGCCGCCTGGGTGGCGCCCGAGCCGAAATGGACGCGCGGCTACTACAAGCTCTACCAGGATACGGTTCTGCAGGCCGACAAGGGCGCGGATCTCGATTTCCTCGTCGGCGGCAGCGGCAGCGAGGTGTTCCGCGAGAGCCACTGATTGATCGCTTGAGGGCGCTTGAGGGCGCTGGACGACCGGCCACAGGTTTTGGCCGGTCGATATTGACGAGATGGTCTGCCGAAAGTTCCGCTTTCCGCAGGCCATTTTTTTTCGGAACCACTTTCCGGGACGAGCCGTTCTCTGAGCATCACCGGTGCGGCGTGTTTGAACCCCGCGCCACGATCCGAGAAGAAACCGAATAGGAAGGTTACATCATGACCAACAAGCTCGTTACTTCCGTCGCCGCCGGCGCCCTCTTTGCCGGCATCGTCGCCTTCGCACCGTTCGCCTCCGCGCAGGATGCCGCACAGCCGGCACCGGCCGCACCGATGGCAACTGACAAGGCACCGGCCGCAGCCGCCCCGATGGGCACGCAGGCCTCGTCCGGTGACTACATCACCGAACAGGGTGCAGACCAGATCGCTGCCAGCACCTATCTCGGTCAGTCGGTCTACAACTCCTCGGATGAAAGCATCGGCGAAATCAACGATGTGATCTTCTCCAAGGATGGCTCAGTCGAAGCAGCCGTGATCGGCGTTGGCGGCTTCCTCGGCATCGGCGAAAAGAACGTCGCCGTACCGCTTGATAAGGTAACGGTCGCCGAAGTTCCGAACTCCGACGATCTGAAGCTGACCACGACCGAAACGGCCGACACGCTGAAGTCCGCACCGGAGTTCAAGACGAAGGCCGCCCAGGTGGCCGAGCAGAATTCGGCAACCCCGGTCGACGGCTCCACCACCTCGTCGACGACGCCGATGGCGCCGGCCGGCAACAACACGATGGCGCCTGCCGGTGGCGCTGCCCCTGCCGGCCAGCCGGCCACGACGAATCCGTAATCCGCTTCACTCGGATTATCGAGCGGCGGTGCGAAAGCACCGCCGTTTTCGTTTGTTCGGATGAGAGACGAGACGCGTTCAGATCGCGATGGGACGCTTGGCGTCCGTGGGAAGATAGCGCTCGCGCAGATAGCGCAGCGTCGCCGTGGCATCGGCCGGCTTGCCGTAGAAATAGCCCTGCCCCATGCCGCAGCCGAGACCCTTGAGCTTCAGCGCCTCGGCGAAATCCTCGATGCCTTCCGCCACGACCTCAAGGCCGAGACCGTCGCACATGGTGACGATCGCCTTGATGATGTGTTCGGAAGCCCGATCGTTGACGATGCGGCAGACGAAGGACCGGTCGATCTTCACCTTGTCGAAGGTGAAGTCGCGCAGCCGCCCGAGGCTCGACTGACCGGTGCCGAAATCATCCAGCGAGATGCGCACGCCGGCGTCCCGCAGTTCCTTGACGATCTTCTGCGCCATATCGGCATCGCTCATCATCGCCGTCTCGGTGATCTCGAGTTCCAGGCGACGCGGATCGAGGCCGACGCGATGGATGATGGCGAGCACGGTGCTGCTGGTCGACAGGTCCATCAGCTGCGCGGAGGAGAGGTTGAAGGAGAGGAACAGCTCCTTCGGCCAGAGCAGTGCGGCTTCTGCCGCCTTGCGCAGCAGGGTTTCCGAGAGGGCATCGATGAAGCCGCGCTCTTCGGCCAGCGGCACGAACACGGCGGGCGAGACATAGCCGAGGTCCCTGTCGCACCAGCGCGCCAAGGCTTCGAACCCGACCACCATGTCCGTATCGAGGCTGACGATCGGCTGGAAATGCACGTCGATCTCGTCGGCGATGATGGCGTTGCGCAGGGCCTGCTCCAGCTGCGTCGCGCGCCGCATCTCCTGGGCGATTTCCTGGGAATAGACGGTGATCTGCCCGCGCCCGCGGCGCTTCGACCGATAGAGGGCGGTATCGGCGCTTTTCAGCAGATCGTCATAGGCCTCGCCGGCAAAGGGGTAGACCGCAAAGCCGAAGGAGGCGGAGAGACGGACGGTGCGCTCGGCCAGATCGAAGGGCGCCTGCAGCACCTCCTTCAGCATATGGCCGATCCGCTCGGCGCCCTTGCGCTCGAAGACGAGCGGCAGCACGAAGGCGAATTCGTCATTGCCCATGCGGATGACCGTCGAGCCGTCCGGCATGCAGGCTTCCAGGCGCCGGGCGACCTGGCAGAGGATCTCGTTGCCGGCATCGTGACCGAAGAGATCGTTGAGCGGCTTGAAGCCGTCGAGATTGGCAAGGCCGATGGTAAAGGGTGCGGGATCGGCGGCGCGTTCCGTCGCGATCTCGCGCACCGTCTCGCGCAGGCGGTTGGCATTGCCGAGCCCCGTCAGCGGATCGACGAAGGCCAGGGCATGAAGATCGGTGGGATAGCGTGATCGCGCGGCGGGGTCGTGCATGGCGGACGGATGGTACTCGGCCGGCACGTCGCCGGCGCGCGGGGACATGGCCGCATAGACCACCGGCCGGCTCTGCGGGGCAACCCGTGACCGCTCCTTCTGGCGCGAAGTCTTTTCGTCCTGATCCATCGCGGAGGTCCTGCACATCTCAGTCGGCACGCTGACCGCTTGGACCATGGTGGCAGACCATTAAGAAATTGCAACAGCCGGGATCCCTAATTCTCGTGAGACTTGCATAAAGGCAAATAAATCCGGAGACTAAGTACTTGTGGGTGCAGTATATCTTCAACTATCGTGAAAAGCGCATCAGCGCTGCTGGCGATAGTCAGCGCCGTTTTTCAAATACTGGTTGCGGACGCGCTCGATCATGTCGGGGCTGATCGGCTTGACGATGTGATCGTCCATGCCGGCGGCACGTGCCTGTTCCAGATCGATATCGAGCGCCTGCGTCGTCACCGCGACGATCGGCGTGCGGACGGAGAGGCGCGCTTCGGCCGCCCGGATCGTGCGGGCCGCATCGAAACCGTTCATGACCGGCATCGAGACATCCATGAGGATGAGCTGCGGGTGATACTGCTGCCAGAACCGTACGGCCTCTTCGCCGTTGGCGGCGATCCGGTAGGACAGGCCGAGCCCTTCGAGGATCTGCGAGAAGACGAACTGGTTGATGTCGTTATCCTCGGCAACGAGGACATCGATGTCGGAGGTCGAGCGTCCGGCTTCCGGCAGGACGATTTCCCAGTCGGCGGGCGACTGCAGCAGGTCGGCGGGATCGTTGTTTTCGATCGCGCGTGCCGCTTGTGCCGGACCGGCCTGCAGGGCCTGAAGGACAGCCTCTTCCAGCGCCTCGTCGGTCCAGGCCGGATCGAGAACGAGAGCCGACGGGCCTGAAGCGGCGCCGGTGCCCTTGCCGGGCGCGACCAAATCGGCAAGCGCCGCGAAGGCGGGATGGAGGAGCACGAGATCGAGGCCGAGTTTCTCCGTGCGGATTTCATCGAGAAAGGCCGTGACTTCGAACGCGGACCGCAGGGCGCAGACCTCGTGGCCGAGACCCGAGAGAAGCACGACGAGATGCGCCTCGCGGAAGACGTCCGGGGTCACCACGAGAATGCGACCGCAGGCCTCCGCGCTTGCGGCCTTCGGCGGCTCGGCTGGCAGTGCGAGCGTTTCAGGCACGGCCCGCGCCGGATGGGCGAGGACGTGCAGGTCGAGCGCCCGGTAGGGATCATGACAGTTCTGCGCCGGTTCGAAGGCGCCGTAATGCTTGACGGCGAGGCTCCGTGCCAGCTCCGACGAAATCGCGCCGTCTTCGAAACCGACGACGACGTCGGTGACGTCGTTCATGCAGGTGACGAGCAGGCCGCGCTGCGCGTCGCCGACGCGGTATTTGTGCGTGACCACCCAGCAATCGTCGCCGTTCGCGCGAACGATCTGCTCCGGCAGGCTGTAGTCGCGGCCGGTCTCCAGCACCATGCGATCGGATTTCTCGAACTTTTCGGCCAGATCCGGCTCGATGAAATCCCAGACGGAACGCCCGAGAATCTGATCGGCGGTCATGCCGTGGAGGTCGCAGAAGGCCTTGTTGACGCCGATATATTTCAGGCTGCGGTCTTTCACGCAGATCGGATTGGGCAGGCCGTCGAGAATGCCCTCCGTCATTTCCGCCCGTTCCAGATCGAGCGCGAGCCGCTCCTCCTTCTTCTTCAGTTCGGAAACATCGGTCATCGAGACGACGCAGAGGCCGCTTGCCAGCCGGCGCTTGCGCACGCTGATCCAGCGCTGCTGGGCGATGCGCTCGACCACGTCGTAGCGCTCGCGCCAGTGCAGGGAGACGCGTTCGGAAATCCACTCCTCGCGATTGACGCGTCGGCGGCTGCTCTGCGTCACCGTGCCGGCGCGGACGCCGAGATCGAAGACGGCACCGAGAAAGTCGCGCAGCCGCGTGCCGCGGGCGAGAAGCCTGTCCTCGACGGGGTAGAACTGCTGTATCGGCTTGCTGGCAAAGATCAATTCATCGTTGCGGTCGCAGATGAAGATCGCCAGGCCCAGCGCATCCGTGACCGCTTCCAGCAGAGCGTGCTGGACAGGTGCGCCAGATGACGCGACATCATTCATTCACGGCCTCACAGTCCTTGACGGGCATTGACGGGAACATGCCGACGTCACGACCCTGACCGGGCGTGGCGTTTGTTCCGGATGCGCGCGGTCAGCATCGCGATCGCTCCGGCGCAGCGACGGCCGACGAGCGGGCGGGGCTGCGACATCTTTTCGTCCAGTGCGTCAGGTCCGTGTTCGCCGGCAGTGCCGGTGCGGCAAGTCCCCTTCGACATCGGCACCCCGCGCCCCCTGATTCGACGGTGCGGCTGCCATGATCCGACACAGAATGTCATAGCCGGCTTAATGCACCCTTAACCCTCCATAATAGGAAGCCGTGAAGGCACGGTCGCGGATCGCGCGGGGGATATCGTTGCGACGCGGGCATCCGGTCCTTGGCGGGACGCTGCGAATGACGGAGAATGCGCCATGGCCATTACCCTTCTGTCCGAAACGCTCATCAACCAGATCGCTGCCGGCGAAGTCATCGAGCGGCCGGCGAGCGCCGCCAAGGAGCTGATCGAGAATGCGCTCGATGCCGGGGCGACCCGCCTCGAGATCGCCACCGCCGGCGGCGGCAAGACGCTGTTGCGCGTCGTCGACAATGGCTGCGGCATGGGCGCGGACGATCTGGCGCTCGCCGTGCGCCGGCACTGCACCTCCAAGCTCGGCGGCGGCCTGTTCGACATCCGCACGCTCGGCTTTCGCGGCGAGGCGCTGCCCTCGATCGGGTCCGTCGCGCGGCTGACGATCGCAAGCCGCCCGAGCGGCAGCGACCACGGCGCCGAAATCGCCGTGCATGGCGGCGTGGTGCAGGCCGTGCGGCCGACGCCGGCAAACCACGGCACGGTGGTGGAGGTGCGCGACCTGTTCTTCGCGACCCCTGCCCGGCTCAAATTCATGAAGACGGAGCGCGCCGAGGCGGCGGCGATTTCCGAGGTGGTCCGGCGCATGGCGATCGCCTTTCCGGGCGTGCGCTTCCTGCTGTCGGGCCCGGACCGCACGACGCTCGAATTTCCCGCGACCGGCGACGATCGGCTGGAGCGCATCGCCCAGGTGCTCGGCCGGGATTTCCGCGACAACGCCATCGAGATCGATGCGGAGCGCGACGAGGTGCGCCTGACCGGGTTTGCCGGCGTGCCCACCTTCAACCGGGGCAATTCGCTGCAGCAATATGTGTTCGTCAACGGCCGGCCGGTGCAGGACAAGCTGATCTTCTCGGCTTTGCGCGGCGCCTATGCCGAGACCATTCCGCAAGGGCGCTATCCGATCGCCGTCCTGTCGATCGCGATCGATCCGGCGCTGGTGGACGTCAACGTGCATCCGGCGAAGTCGGACGTCCGCTTCCGCGACCCCGGTCTCGTGCGCGGCCTCATCGTCGGGGCCATCCGCCAGGCGCTCGCGGCGGAGGGTGACCGGTCCTCGACGCTCGGGGCGCGCGGCCTGGTGAACGCCTTCCGTCCGGAGGGGGCCGGCGGCATGGGATTTACATCCGGCGCCGGGCGCGGTTTCCCCGGCCATGGTGGCCAAAGTGGATATGGCAACGCCCCCGCCGCGCCATGGGCCGCGGAGCGCTCGCCGTATCGCCCGCTGGAGACGGACCGCCGCGGCTTCGGCGAGGCGGCACAGGCGGCCTTCACCGCGTTCGCGCCGTCCGCGCGGATGGCATCGGAGCCGGTGGAGCCAGAGACGGGCGGCACGGAGAACCCTTCGGCCCGCCATCCGCTGGGCGCGGCGCGGGCGCAGCTGCACGAGAACTACATCGTCGCGCAGACGGACGACGGGCTCGTCATCGTCGATCAGCATGCCGCCCATGAACGGCTGGTCTACGAGAACCTGCGCAAGGGTCTTTCGACCAAGGCGCTTCCGGCGCAGGCGCTGCTGATCCCCGATATCGTCGATCTCGCGGAGGACGATTGCGACCGGCTGATGGTGCATGCGCAGGAACTGTCGCGGCTGGGTCTGACCATCGAGCGCTTCGGCCCGGGTGCCGTCGCGGTGCGGGAAACCCCCGCCATGCTCGGAGAAATCGATGCTGCGGGGCTCATCCGGCAATTGGCCGACGAGCTGGCGGAATGGGACACGGCCAATGGTCTCGCCGGCCGGCTGGAGGCGCTTGCGGCCACCATGGCCTGCCACGGCTCGGTGCGCTCCGGTCGTCGCCTGCGGCCCGAGGAGATGAATGCGCTGCTGCGCCAGATGGAGGCGACGCCCGGCTCCGGCCAGTGCAATCACGGGCGCCCCACCTATATCGAGATCAAGCTCGCCGATATCGAGCGCCTGTTCGGGCGCAGCGGATGAGATCGACGGACAAGGGCCGGCCGGTGCAAGACCGCTGGCAAAACGGTTGGCGAAGGTTTACAGCGGCGCATTGCGGGTTGGACCACCCCAGGATGCAGCGAGCAAGGGATCAGAAACGATGAACCGGTATGAAGGCAGCGGCAACAGGCTCGCAAAGATCCGATATCTGGATGGCGACTTCAACGTCATCCTGCCGGGCTCCTTCGTCATCTGCGCCATCACCGGGCGGGAGATCCCGGTCGAGGAACTGCGTTACTGGAGCGTGGCGCGGCAGGAACCCTATATCGATGCGCAGGCGGCCTTCGATGCCGACAAGCGCGCGGGCATCCTCCCCGGCCAGACGGCCGGCGCACAGGTGTCCGTTACACCCTGACCGATCCGTTCGAAAAGGACGCCCGGCTTCAGCCGCCGCTGCGGCGGAGCAGTCGCTTGCGGGCAGCGGCCAGGGCGGCGTCGATCATCTTGTCGGGGGCTGCGGGATCGTCGAAGACGATCTCGACGTCGATGACGCGGACCGCGCGCGCGAGGTCGCCGACGCGGCTTGCCGGATGGCCGGCACCATGGCCCGCGTCCAGACGGCCCGTGTCCAGACGCACCCGGTCCTTGGCCGTCGTCACCAGAGTGAGCCCGGCGGCTTCGGCCTCGTCCAGCAGGGCTGCGATTTCGTCTTCGTCCAGATGATGATGATCCGGGAAATCCCGGCTCGTCACGATCTCCGCCCCGGTCGCGCGGACCGTGCGGTAGAATTTCTGGGGATCGGCGATGCCGGCGAAGGCAAGCACGCGCCGGCCGTTCAGCGATCCGTCGTCCTCGTGCGCGATATCGGCCACGAACACCGCCTTGCCGGCCCGCGCCGCGGTTCGCACCACCGGGTCGGCGGCCGCGTCCCGGCCGATCTTCAGGAGCGCGGACGCATGACGCAGCTGGTGGCCGAGCGGCGCGCGCACCGGCCCTGCCGGCACGAGGCGGCCATTGCCGATGCCGCGCCGGCTGTCGATGACGAGCAGCGCATAATCGAACACGAGGCGCGCGCTCTGGAAGCCGTCATCCATGATGATGAGATCGACGCCGGCCGCCGCCAGCCGCTGCGCGCCCTCGACGCGCTTGCGCGAGATCACGGTGGGCGCGGCGCGGGCGAGCAGCAGCGGCTCGTCGCCCACCTCCTGCGCCCGGTGATGATCGGGATCGACCAGCGTCGTCACATCCAGCGATCCGCCATAGCCGCGGCTGAGGAAGCCGGGCCTGAGGCCGCGGGCGATGGCGGCCCGGGCGATCGCGATCGCGGTCGGCGTCTTGCCGGCGCCGCCGACGGTGAAGTTTCCGACGCAGAGGACGGGAACGGGCGCGGCCCAGCGGCGGGCGCGGTCCATGCGGCGGCCCGCGATGCGGCCATAGACCCAGCCGACGGGGCTCAGCGCCCGCGCGGCCCAGCCGGGCTTTTCCCACCAGAAGGGCGGCGCCTCCGAGACCATCAGACTGCGGCTTCGTTCAACGGCTCGCCTTCGCCCGCGCCGGCAGGCGGATGCCGGTCGAGGAGCGCGAGAAGCTCGGTGATATCGGCAAGGCAATGGTCGCTGGCCGCAGCGAGCGACTGGCGCGAGCCGGTGCCGGTGAGGACCGCGACGGTGAGGCCGGCGCCCGCGCTTCGCCCCATATGCATATCGTGATTGTTGTCGCCGACGACGACGACCTCGTCGGGAATGAGCCCGGTGGCGGCGCAGAAGCCGTAGACCATGCCGGGTTCCGGCTTGATGCCATAGCCGCTGTCATAGCCCGCGACATAATCGAGGCAGTCCGCGAAGCCGAAACGCTCGGCCGTGCGGCGGATGGAGGCCTCGTTGTCGCTGGAGGCGACGCCGAGCTTGTAGCCGCGCACGCGCAGCGTCGCAAACAGCGCGGCGAGATCGGTGACCGGCACGGCATAGGCGGCGGAGCGGGAGAAAAGCTCGTCGAGGGCCGAGGTCAGGGCCTCGCGCGTCCAGGCCGCGCCAGCCTCCACCATGCCCTCGGCGATCTCGACGGTATTGCCCGCGGCAAGCAGGCTGTCGGCGGTGACGACGCCGGTCTCCGGGTCCATGCCGGTGGCGCGCAGCAGCGTCGCGCCGAGGTCCGCGTCATCCCGCGAGGCGATGCGGGCGATCTCATAGTTCACCGGCACCCAGCTCTTGGCATAGTCGAGCAGCGTCCCGTCCTTGTCGAAGAGGATGCCGGCGATGGGTATCGGATGCGGTGCCTTGATCATCTCGGCGGTCTTCCCCAGGATTTGAAACGCGCAGGCTTCGAAACGCGGATGACGGCAACGTCCGGGCTAGACATCGTCGCGCGGCAACAGGCGCGCCTTCACCGTCAGCGGGTTGATGTAGGGCTCCAGCCCGCGGATGGTTGCCGACAGCGCGCCGCGCATTTCGTGCACGGCCTCCTGGCCGGCCTCGATCATCTTGCGGCGGACCTCGTCATTGGTCAGAAGATAGTGCACGCCCTTGGCCAGCATCTCGGGATCGCGGACGATCTTGGCGCTGCCGTTCTTGGCCAGCGCCTGGTAGGTCTCGCGGAAATTCTGGACATTGCCGCCCGACAGGATGGCGCAGCCGAGCATGGCCGGCTCGATCGGGTTCTGTCCGCCCTCGCCGAACAGCGACCGGCCGACGAAGGCGACATCGGTGAGGCGGAGATAGAGACCCATTTCGCCGACGGTATCGCCGAGCAGAACGTCGGTTTCCGCCGTCACCGGATCGTTGCGGGTGCGGCGCGCGACGGTCAGCCCCTTGCCCACCAGCATGGCCTCGATCGCATCGCAGCGCTCGGGATGGCGGGGCACGATGATCGTCAGAAGCGCGTTGCGCTCCTTCAGCGCCAGATGCACGGAGCCGGCCGCAGCCTCCTCGCCCTCGAAGGTGGAGATCGCCGCCCAGGTCTTGCGGCCCTCGATCTGCTGGCGATACTGGCGCAGCACGGCCGTGTCGACCGGCGGCGCATCGGTGTCGACCTTGAGGTTGCCGGAGACCATGACGGGCAAGGCGCCGAGCGTGCTGAACCGCTCGGCATCGGCCTCGGACTGGGCGATCACGAGCGCGAGGTTCTCGAAGATGGCGTCGGCAAGGTTCGGCCGCTTCTTCCAGCGCGCGAAGCTGCGATCGGACAGGCGGCCATTGACGAGAATCTGCGGAATGTGGCGCTTGCCGAGTTCCATGATGGTCATCGGCCAGATCTCGCTTTCGGCGATGATGGCGAGGTCCGGCTCCCAGTAGTCGAGAAAGCGGGAGACGGACGGCTTGAAATCGAGCGGCACATATTGGTGGATGGCGATATCGCCCAGCCGCTCGGTCACGACGCGGGCCGAGGTGGTGGTGCCGCTCGTCAGCACGACGGCGATGCCGCGACGGTGGATTTCCTTGATCAACGGCACGACGGAAACGGTTTCGCCGACGCTTGCCGCATGAAACCAGACGAGCGGGCCTTGCGGCCGGGCCGCGCTGGGAAAGCCGTAGCGCTCCTGACGGCGCGCCCGGTCTTCCTTGCCGCGCGCGGCGCGCAGAGCGAGATACGACCAGACGAGCGGATAGACGGCCGTTCCGACCCAGCGATAGCCCGAGAGAGCCATGCGCGCGAAGACGCGCGTCATGGGGCGCAATCCACAGGGAACCAGGCCATCATATGATCGTCATGCCCGGCCGGACTGGCGGCGCGGTTTCTGGCGGCGCGGTTTCTGCCGGCCGGAACCCGACGGGCGGGACGCGACGGCCCGGACACGCGCATGCCGCGTCCGCCCGAAACCATCAGAGCTGGCCTGGGTCGAGCAGGCGGTGCATGTGGACGATGAAGTAGCGCATATGCGCGTTGTCGACCGTCGCCTGTGCCTTGCCGCGCCAGGCAAGCAGTGCGCTCTCGTAGTTCGGGAAGATGCCGACCACGTCGAGCTTGTCGAGATCGCGGAACTCCACGTCCTTGAGCGTCTTTAGCTCGCCACCGAAAACCAGGTGCAACAGCTGCTTCTTGTCCGTCATGTTTGCCTCTTTGTGTCTAAGTCTTCGTCTTGTCGCGCGCTCATCGACTGGTGATGTGCGGCATCCCGCCGGAAAGGTCAATGCCCGTGCAGACCGGCCGAGGCCTCCAGAAGGGCCGGCAGAGCGGGCAGCGCCGCGGCGCAGAGAACCTCGTGGCGCACGCTCGGACGGTTGTAGGTCAGAGGCTGGCCATCGAGGCCCGCAAGCACGCCGCCGGCCTGTTGCAGGATCAGGTCGGCTGCGGCAAGATCCCAGTCGTGGGCGTTCTTCTTGACCACCGTCCCGTCGATCCGGCCGTCGGCGATCATCGCGATGCGATAGGCCAGCGAAGGAACGTGGGACACCCGCGCGACATCCTTGCCATAGCCGGCCTTGAGCTTGGGCAGCAGGTCCTCGGCGATGGCGAAGCGCAGCGGCTGGCCGGCAACCGGCTTGGAAACCCGGATCGCGACGCCGTTGCGGCGGGCCTCCACGCCGTCCCTTGCCTGATAGAGCTCGATGAGGGCCGGCGCATAGAGGACGCCCGCGACCGGCCGGCCCTTGTGGACGACGGCGACGCTGACGCACCAGACGTCCTTGCCCGCGATGAACCCGCGCGTCCCGTCGATCGGATCGACCACGAACACCGTGTCGCAGCCGAGCCGCGCCTCGTCGTCGTCCGTCTCCTCCGACAGCCAGCCGTAATTGGGCCGGGCCGAGAGCAGGCGTTCCTTCAGGATGTCGTTTGCCGCGTAATCCGCCTCGCTTACCGGCGAGCGGTCCTCGTTCTTGTAGCGAACGTCGGGATTCTTGCGGAAATAGGTCAGGGCCTTCTCGCCGGCGGCCATCGCTGCCGTTGTGATCAGGTCCAGATCCCTGGTCCACTGATCCGGCGGGTGATGGTCGGCGTTCATGGGCGTCCTTTCGGTGTGGTTTTGCTGCGCGTCAGACAGCCCGCGTCAGACAGGCGAAGTGCGGCCAAAACATGGTGGCCGCACGGTCATCCCGCGCTTTCGGTTTTCGCCGTCGGCTGTCGCCGGGACGTCCCTATTTTCCGGCGAGCGTCATGCCTTCCACGGCGATCGTCGGAGCGGCGACCGAGTAGGTGCGGTCGATGTCGTCTGCCAGCGTCAGGGCCATGAACATCTGCTTGAGGTTCGAGGCGATGGTGACCTCGGAGACGGGGAAGGCGATCTCGCCGTTCTCGATCCAGTAGCCCGAGGCGCCGCGGGAATATTCGCCCGTCAGCATGTTGACGCCGTGGCCGATGAGTTCGGTGACGTAGAAACCGGTGCCGACGCTGCGGATCAGCTCCTCGCGCGAGATGTCGCCCGGCTCCAGCGCGAAATTGGTGGACGACGGGTTGACCGCCGTGCCGCTGCGCGCGCCGCGGCCGTTCGTCTCCAGCCCGAGTTCGCGGGCCGTGGCGGTGGAGAGGAACCAGTTTCTGAGGACCCCGTCCTCGATCATCGTCATCTTCTGCCCGGTCACGCCTTCGCCGTCGAAGGGCCGCGAGCCGGAGCCGCGCACGATCAGCGGATCGTCGGTGAGGTTGATGCCGGGCTTCAGAATGCGCTCGCCCATCTTGTCCCGCAGGAAGGTGGTCTTGCGCGCGACCGAGGCGCCGTTGATGGCACCGGCGATATGGCCGGCAAAGCCGCGGGACACGCGCGGATCGAAGACGACGGTGACGTTCTTCTGCGTCTCGACCTGGCGCGGATTGACGCGGGCCGCAGCCCGTTCCCCGGCATGACGGCCGATATCGGCGGCGCCCCGCAGGTCTGCGAGGAACAGGGCGCTGTCGAAGTCGTAGTCGCGCTCCATCTTCGTGCCCTCGCCGGCAATGGCGCTGACCGACAGGCTGAAGCGGGTGCCCATATAGGCGCCGGAAAAGCCGTTGGAGGTGACGAGCACGAGGCCGCCCATGCCGGTGGAGCCGCCGGCCCCACTGGTCTTGGTGACGCCGGGCACGGCAAGGGCTGCAGCTTCCGCCTCGAGCGCCCGTTCGGTCAGCTCTTCCGTGGAGATCTCGCTCGGGTCGAACAGGTCGAGATCGGGATAATCGCGGGCGATGCGGGCATCGTCGGCGAGCGTGGCAAAGGGATCTTCCGGCGAGGCCTTGGCCATGGCGACGGCGCGCTCGGCCAGAACCTTCAGGTCGAAGCCGGGATTGGCGGAAACGCTGGCGACGCGGCGGCCGACGAAGACGCGCAGCGAGAAATCGTCGCTCTCGGAACTGTCGGTGGCTTCCACCTTGCCGAGGCGCACCGAAACGGAGCGCGAGCGCCCGCGCAGCACGACGGCGTCGGCCTGATCGGCTCCCGCCTTTCTCGCAAGGTCCACGAGCTCGGCGGCTCGCGTTTCGAGTGCGGCGGAATCAATCGTCTGGGGCATGAATTGGCCTTTCCTTCCCGTCCCATTTATTGTGCACTGGCCCGGGCATCAAGGGCGTGGCACGATTCTCACGGCAAGCACGCCTTATTTCCGTCTCGCCGGCCGGGAAGAAAGCCTTTCTGCAGAACGCCTTCGATCGAAGGTGGCCCGGATCCGCTGCGCCCGCGCGGAAAACGGCCAAGGTTGAGGATACCGTGCCGATGTCGACAACGCCTGTCCTGACCTCCCAGGCGCTCCTGCTGCTCGGCGGCGCCGTGGTGGCGGCCCCCATCTTCAAGAAGCTCGGGCTCGGGACCGTGCTCGGCTATCTCGCCGCCGGCGTCATCATCGGCCCGGTGTTTCACCAGATCACCGACGGGGAAGAAATCCTCGGCTTTGCCGAACTCGGCGTCGTCTTCCTCCTGTTCGTGATCGGGCTGGAGCTGAAGATGTCGCGGCTGTGGGCCATGCGCCGGGACATCTTCGGGCTGGGCTCCGCGCAGGTGCTGGTGACGGGCGGGCTGCTGTTCCTCATCATCTACGAACTCGGCCTGCTCGACGCCTCCGGCAGCCTCATCGCCGGCTTCGGGCTGGCCCTGTCCTCGACCGCCTTCGCGCTGCAGATCCTCGACGAGAAGGGCGACACCAATACGCGCACCGGCCAGCGCGCCTTTTCGATCCTCCTGCTTCAGGATCTCGCGATCGTGCCGCTGCTGGCGCTGATCCCGCTGCTCGCGCTGCAGGCGCCGGAGGACACCACGCCGCCGATCGAGGATTTCTCGGTGGCGCTGGGCGCGATCCTCGTGATGGTGCTGGCAGGGCGGTATCTGATCAACCCGTTCTTCCGCATCCTTGCGCGCACCGGCGCGCGCGAGATCATGATCGCCGCGGCGCTGCTGATCGTGCTCGGTGCGGCGACGCTGATGCAGATGGCGCAGCTGTCCATGGCGATGGGTGCCTTTCTCGCCGGCGTGCTGCTCGCGGAATCGACCTACCGGCATGAGCTGGAAGCCGACATCGAGCCGTTTCGCGGCCTGCTGCTGGCGCTGTTCTTCATGGCGGTCGGCCTGTCGCTGCAGATCGACGTGATCTTCTCCAACTGGCTCACGGTGCTGATCGCCGTTCCCCTGCTGGTCGTCATCAAGGCGGTCAGCCTCTATGCCGTCTGCCGGCTGTTCGGCTCGGGCCACAACGAGGCGGTGCGCATCGCGCTTCTGTTGCCGCAGGGCGGCGAGTTCGGCTTCGTGCTCTTCAGCGCGGCGGCGGCGGCCGGCGTGTTTGCGGACGCGACCGGGTCGCTGCTCGTGGTCATCGTCACGCTCTCCATGGCGCTCACGCCGGTGGCCTCCGCCCTGTCGCGCGCTCTCGTGCGGGACGAGGAGGAAGAGGCCGAGGACGAAATGGAGGAGGATTTCGAGGGCGCCGGTGCCGACGTGCTGATGATCGGCTTCTCGCGCTTCGGGCAGATCGCCGCGCAGATCCTGCTGGCCGGCGGCCGCGACGTCACCATCATCGATCATTCCGCCGCCCGCGTGGAACAGGCCTCGACCTTCGGCTTCCGCATCTATTTCGGCGACGGCATGCGGCTCGACGTGTTGCGGGCCGCGGGCATCGAACGGGCGAAGATCGTCGCGATCTGCACGCATCGCAAGGATATCACCGACCGGATCGTCGATCTCGTCCAGTCGGAGTTTCCCAATGCCCGCATTTTTGCACGCTCCTACGACCGGCAGCATACGCTGCAGCTGCGGGCGCGCGGCGTCGATTACGAAGTGCGCGAAACGCTCGAGTCCGGCCTGCTGTTCGGCCAGCGCACGCTGGAGGGCCTCGGCGTGCCGGATGCGCAGGCGATCGCGATCACCACGGACATCCGCCGGCGCGACGAGGCGCGGCTGGAGGTGCAAGCCGTGGATGGGCTGACCGCCGGCCGCGACATGCTGCACTTCCGCCCGGTCAAGCCCGAGCCGCTGATGAAGCCGAAGCGCGAACCGGCGGCGTCGCTCGGACCGGACGAGGAAATCGCCGCGGCGGACCGGGCGCAGGTGGCGAAGTAGAAACGATCGACAGACTTACACCGAGAGAAGACGGTCGAGCTGTGCCTTGACCTCGTCCTTGACGCCGGCGCTCATGGCGAGCACCTCTTGCGCGCGCAGGAAATCCATGACGCGGGTGCGGCCGACAGCGGGGCGCACGAGAAGATCCGGCGCACGCGCCTTTATCTTCATGGCGGTGATGGTCTGCATCATCAGCTGGCTCGCGCCGAACATCGCATCCATCCGCGTCGGCAGCGTGGTGCCGTCGCCCTCCGGGCCGCCGACGACATCGACGGCGAGAACGATATCGGCCAGACCGTGGAGATGATCGAAGGGGACCGGATTGACGAAGCCGCCATCGATCATGACCCGCCCGCCGAGCCGAACCGGCTGGAACATGCCGGGAAGCGCGGCGGAGGCGGCGATGGCCGCGCGCAGGTCCCCGGTTTCCAGCACCGTCTCGCCCTGTGCGTAGTAGTCGGTGGCGATGACCTTGAGGGGAATGGACAGCGCCTCGAACGCCGCGGGAATGGCTTCCGGCAGGAAAGCGGACAGCACGCGTTCGAGATTGAACGGGCCGAAGCGCAGGCTCCCGCCGATCGCCTGCAGGGTCGAGGGCCGCAGCCGCCAGAGGCGATTGGCGATCTCCTTGCGCTGCCCGACCGTGGACAGGGCGAAATCGCGGATATCGCTGCCGCGCATGCCCGCCGCCATGCCGGCGCCCATGATGGCGCCGATGGAGGTGCCGGCGATCACCCGCGGGCGGATCCCGAGTTCGTCCAGCGCCTCGATGACATGGATATGGGCAAGACCGCGCGCCCCGCCGCCGCCAAGCGCCAAAGCGACCGAAGGGCCGCTCGATCCGGTGTGCGTGGAGAGCATCTCCGACATCGCCGGGTCAGCCGCGTTTGCGGAAGCGGTAAAAATGCATGCGGGTATCGCCGAACTGGCGGATATCGAGCGGCTCGAAATCGGGACCGGGCATCGGCGTCACATCGGCGCGTTCTTCGAGGATGACGAGCGCATCGGGCAGGATCCAGCCACCGTTCGACGCCGCATCCATGGCCCGCTCGCCGAGGCCCTTGCCATAGGGCGGATCGGCAAAGACGAGATGAAAGGGCTCGACGGTGCCGACGGGGCCGAGATCGGTGGCGTCGCGCCGAAAAATCTTGGCGCGACCTGTCAGCCCCAGCGTCTCGATATTGGTGCGCAGCAGGCCCCTGCCCTCCGCGCTGTTTTCGACGAACAGCGCCTGCCGGCAACCGCGCGACAGCGCCTCAAGCCCGACGGCACCGGTTCCGGCGAAGAGATCGAGGATGCGGGTCTCCGCCAGCTTGTCCGGATAGGCATGGGCGAGAATATTGAACAGGCTTTCGCGCGTCCTGTCGGAGGTCGGCCTGATATCGGCCGTTGCCGGGCTCGCCAGAGCCCGGCCGCGAAACTCTCCACCGACGATGCGCACCGGGCGTTACTTCCCGCCGCGCGGCTTGGAACCGCCCGGTTTGCCGCCAGCCGGACGACCGCCCGAAGGCTTGCCGCCGAAAGAGGGCTTGCCACCGAACTTCGCACCGGCGGGCTTGGCGAAGGATTTGCCCGCCGGACGATCGCCGCCAAAACTCTTCTTTTCGCCGAAGCTTTTGGCGCCGAAGCTCTTGCCGTCACGGGGTGCACGATCGCCACGATCCCCACCGTCGCGCGCTTTGAAGCCGCCGCGTTCCTCGCGGACCGGGGGTTCGCTCGCCTTGATCCAGTCGCGATCGTCCTTGTCGCGCTCGACGATGACGCGCGGTCCGGTATCGGGCCTTGAAAAGCCTGCGCCCGCGCTCTTGCGATCGGGGTCGAAGCGCTGCTTGCCGGCGATCGCCTGCCCGTCCTTGGTCCGGCCGTAGCGCTTGACCTTGGGCGCGCCTTCCGGACGCTCGCGACGCACCGGCTTTTCGGCAGCCGCCGCCTCGGGTCCGGTCTTCTTCTCGGCGATGGGACGGGCGCCGGGCGCCATCCAGACATTGGCCTTGCGGGGCCGGCCGACCTGCTCGCGCTTCGGACGATCGTCGCTGCGCGCGGCCGGCGCGCCGTCGCGGCCGCCCCGCTTGGCGTTGTCGGCCGGGCGCGTATCGAGACGACCGCGCAGGCGCTCGTTGCGGTCTGCGGCCTTTTCGCGGAAGGCCGGCTTTTCGTAGGCAGCCTGCCCACGTTCACCCGCGCGATCGTGGCTGCGTTCCGCGCCGCGCTCGGTGGAGACCAGCGGCCCCTCGTCGTCGGCATCCGGATTATTGAACAGCGGCGCGTCGAAATTGGCTTTCGCATCCTCGATGAGGCGCGGGCCGAGCTGGTCGCGCAGCGTGCGGCCGCGAATTTCCTGGGCCGCACCCTCCGGCAGTTCGCCGAGCTGGAACGGGCCGTAGGAGATGCGGATCAGGCGGTTCACGTCAAGGCCGAGCGCGCCGAGCACGTTCTTGATCTCGCGGTTCTTGCCTTCGCGCAGGCCCATGGTGATCCAGACATTGGCGCCCTGAACCTTGTCGAGTGTCGCATCGATCGCGCCATAGAGCACGCCGTCGACGGCGATGCCGTCCTTCAGCTTGTCGAGATCGGCCTGTTCGATCTTGCCATGCGCGCGAACGCGGTAGCGCCGCAGCCAGCCGGTGGCCGGCAGTTCCAGCACGCGGGCAAGACCGCCGTCATTGGTGAGGAGCAGCAGGCCTTCGGTGTTGATGTCGAGGCGGCCGATGGAAAGCACGCGCGGCAGATCCTCCGGCAGGCGGTCGAACACGGTCGGCCGGCCTTCCGGATCGTTGTTCGTGGTCACCAGGCCCGTCGGCTTGTGGTAGAGCCAAAGGCGCGTGCGCTCGATGCCGCGGATCGGCTGGCCATCGACCTCGATCTTGTCGGACAGCGTGACGTTGACGACCGGCGTCTCCAGCTTGGTGCCGTTGACACTGACCCGGCCTTCCATGATCATCCGCTCGATATCGCGACGCGAGGCGATGCCGGCGCGTGCGAGGATCTTCGAGATGCGCTGGGGGGCCTCGTCGGAGACCGCGGTGGCCGTGACGGCGCGTGCGCGGGCCGGACGATCCTCGGTGGAGCGACCCTCCTGGCGATCACCGCGGGGCTTGTCGAATTTCGGTTTGTCGAACTTGGGCTTGTCGAATCTGGGCTTGTCGGAACGCGCCGTTTCGGCACCGGACGTCTCGAAGCGTGGCTTCTCCGAACGCGGCCTGTCCGAGCGCGGTTTGTCCGAACGCGGTTTGTCGAACCGGGGTTGTTCGCCCCAGGGCTTGTCGGAGCGCTTGTCGGCGCGTGCCTGATCGCTGCGGGGCTTGTCGAAGGCGGGGCGCTCGGTCGCGCGCGTTTCGCCGGGCGTGCCGTCGTCGCGCTTGGCGAAGGCGGGCTTGGCGAAGGCGGGCTTGCCGCGCGGCGGGCCGCTGGTCTTTCCGAAGGCAGGCTTGCCGAAGGCTGGCTTTCCGAACGCGGGTTTGCCGAACGCGGGTTTGCCGCCGTCCCTCTTCTCGAAGGGCTTCTTGTCGCCAGCCTTGGTATCGAACGGCTTCTTGCCGAATTTCGGCTTGCCGTCGGCTGCCGCTCCGCGCGGCGCCCGGTCGGTCGTCTTGCCGCCGCTTGCGGGCTTGCCGCGCGGCCGCTGGGGCTTGTCATTGGATGTCATTTGTGTTGCCTGCCTTTTCAGGCTCTCCTATCAGGTCGGAGCCGATGGGTTAAGAGAAATAATGACGCGAATGGCCGCATCACCGGGCTTCATGGATCTGGCACTGGCCGAGGCACGGGCCGCGGAGGCCCGCGGCGAGGTGCCGATCGGCGCCGTGGTCGTGCTTGAGGGCACCGTCATCGGCACCGGCGGCAACCGGACGCGCGAGCGCCGCGATGTGACGGCCCATGCCGAGATCGAGGCGATCCGCGACGCATCCCGATTCCTGGACGCCGAACGCCTCACCGGCGCCGACCTCTATGTGACGCTCGAACCCTGCGCCATGTGCGCCGCCGCCATCTCGTTTGCCCGCATCCGCCGGCTCTATTACGGCGCCGCCGACCCGAAGGGCGGCGGGGTGGAGCATGGCGGACGTTTTTACGCCCAACCGACCTGCCACCACGCCCCCGACGTCTATCCGGGGCTCGGGGAAACGGAAGCGGCGAACCTGCTGCGCACCTTCTTCGAGGCGCGGCGGTAGGGGCACCAGCCTCCAGCGACCGGACGTCTGTCGGGTCAGGGGCGTTTTGTCACGTCACGGACGTGAGATGGAAAAAATTCCGGGTCAAGCCCGGAATGACGGGGAGATGGAGGGGCCGCGACTGACATCGTGCGCCTGCGCGCGTCTGCGGAAGCCGCGTTCGCCGACCCGGAAAGCTCATAACCGGCGAAACCGTCAGCCGGCGGCGAAATCCTGCAGGGCGTCGCCGGTGAGGCGGTAGCGGGTCCAGCCGGCCATGGGTTCGGCGCCGATGGCGCGATAGGCGCGGATAGCGGGTTCGTTCCAGTCGAGGACGCTCCATTCGAAGCGGCCGCAGTTCGCCGCAACCGCGATCCGGGCCAGGTGGCGCAGAAGGCTGCGGCCGGCGCCGGTGCCGCGGGCGTCCGGGGTGACGTAGAGATCTTCGAGGTAGAGGCCGTTGCGGGCCTGCCAGGTGGAATAGATCAGGAACCAGACGGCAAAGCCGATGGGGGCGCCGTCGCGCTCGCAGATGACCGCTTTGGAGACGCTTTGCGGGCCGAACAGGGCCTGCGCGGTGGTGTCCACCGTCGCTTCGACTTCGTGTTCCAGCTTCTCATAGGCCGCCAGTTCGCGCACGAAGCGCAGGATGATGGCGGCATCCTCGATGTTTGCCTCGCGGATCGTGACGGTCATGACCGGCTCAGAACACCTGCCACCACTTCTTGCCGGTGCCCTGCACCTGCGCTTCCTTCTTGCGGCGACGTTCCTTGACGCTTTCCTCCTCGCCCAGATCGGTCAGCGATGCCTCGGGCGCCCGGCGATATTCGAGCGGCGGATCGCTGAGCGTGCGGCGCTTGTCGGAATAGGCGCCCATCTGCATCCGACGGGCTTCGCGGTAGGCTTCCTGCTGTTCTTTTGCGGTCAGCTTGCGGCCGTTCGCAGATGCCTTGGCGAGCGGCGAGACATAGCCCGGCCGGTCGGCATTCTCGTCGGCTTCCTCGCGCAGGCGCTGGCGCGTTTCCTCGGGGCTTTCGACCCAGGCCGGATTGTCCTTGTTGGCCAGCGAAGCCTGCGGCTGGACCAAAGCGGTGCGTTCGCCGGTCGGCGGCAGCACGAGGCCCGGGCGCGGCTGATACTTGACGTTGGCGGCCTTGTCGCCGCCCATGCTGACCGCGCTGCCGAGGTCATCCATCAGGTGCTCGCCGGCGGTCTTGTCCGTCCCGTAGGTCGGGCCGCCGATGCAACCGGTGAGCACGAGGCTTGCGGCCATGATCGAGAGCACGCCGGCGCTCGCACCATACTGTCGCGTCATTGTCATTCAAACCCTTCCAGCGCGTGCGGCCTGCCCCGCGGCCCTCCGGCGCTCCCGGACCCCCCGGAGGCGCTTCGGCCGATCTGCCCGCCAATTCCTGCCCCATGACGGATGAATCCGCCCATTTTCAGGCAGGGTTCTACCGGATGAACCGCGCAAGCGCAATTCACCCGGTGGTCACGACGTAACGACCCGTCAGAGAGAAACGCCGAGCTCCCGCAGGGCCGCCGCATCGCGGGCGGTGACATCGGGATAATCGGCGTCGGAGCCGACATCCGTCGTGACCTTCCACGAGCGGGCGCATTTGCGGCCCTTGGCCAGCTGCGGCTCGACGGAGATGCGGCTCTCGCCGTCCAGGCGGAACGCGTTTTCCGGCCCCTTGCCGACGACGATCTCGATGGCCGAGGTGATGCAGATCTCGGCGAAATCCTCGTCGCTCAGCGCGTCCGCCGTTGCGGCATCGGCGATGTGGACGACGGGGGCGGCCTCCAGCGAGGATCCGATGCGCTTTTCGCGGCGCTCGACCTCCAGCGCGCCGGTGACGACGCGGCGGATATCGCGGATCAGGCGCCACTTCTCGGCAACGGCCTCGTCGCGCCACTCGGCCGGAAGTTCCGGAAACTGCTCCAGATGGATCGAGACCGCATCGGGCTTCAGCGACAACCAGGCCTCCTCGGTGGTGAAGGGCAGCATGGGCGCCAGCCAGGTGACGAGGCACTCGAAGATGCGGCGGATGACGCAGAGGCTGGCGCGGCGGCGCAGGCTCGACGGCGCGTCGCAATAGAGCGCGTCCTTGCGGATGTCGAAGTAGAAAGCCGACAGCTCGACATTGGAGAAATCGATCAGCGCGCGCGTCACCCGCTTGAAGTCGAACGCGTCGTAGCCGCTGCGCACGACCTCGTCGAGCTCGCTCAGCCGGTGCAGCATCAGCCGCTCCAGCGACGGCATGTCGGCCAGCGCGACGTCTTCGCCGGTGTCGTGCGCCAGCGTGCCCAGCATCCAGCGGATGGTGTTGCGCAGCTTGCGATAGGCATCGATATTGGTCTGGATGATCGCCTTGCCGACGCGCAGGTCGTCGGCATAATCGGACGTCATGACCCAGAGGCGCAGGATATCGGCGCCCGCATCCTTCATCACTTCCTGGGGGGCGGTGACGTTGCCCTTCGACTTCGACATCTTCTCCCCCTTCTCATCCATGATGAAGCCGTGGGTGACGACGGTGTCGTAAGGCGCGCGGCCGCGCGTCGCCGCACTTTCGAGCAGCGACGAATGGAACCAGCCGCGATGCTGGTCGGAGCCTTCGAGGTAGACGTCGGCCGGCCATTTGAGATCCGGCCGGTCTTCCAGCGTGAAGACGTGGGTGGAGCCGCTGTCGAACCAGACGTCGAGGATGTCCATGACCTGGTGCCATTCGGCCGGGTCGTTATCGTTGCCGAGGAAGCGCTCCTTGGCGCCGGCCGCAAACCAGGCGTCCGCCCCCTCGGCCTCGAAGGCTTCGAGGATGCGGGCATTGACGGCCTCGTCGTTCAGAATCGTGCCGTCTTCGCGGGCGAAGACGCAGATGGGCACGCCCCAGGCGCGCTGGCGCGACAGAACCCAGTCCGGACGGCCTTCGATCATGGCGCGCAGACGATTCTGGCCGGCCGCCGGCACGAAGCGCGTGTCGTCGATGGCGGTGAGCGCGCGGGTGCGCAGCGTCGTGCCGTCGGCAAGGTCCTTGTCCATATAGACGAACCATTGCGGCGTGTTGCGGAAGATGACCGGCTTCTTGGAGCGCCAGGAATGCGGATAGGAGTGCTTCAAGCGGCCGCGGGCAAAGAGCGTGTTCGTCGCGATCAGCGCCTTGATGACGCGCTCGTTGGCATCGCCCTTCTTGCCGTTGTCGTCCATGACGCGCGCGGCGCCACCCTCGGCCTCCGGGCCGAAGCCCGGCGCATCCTTGGTGTAGTAGCCGGCATCGTCCACCGGGAACGGGATGGCGGTATCGATGCCACGGGCGTCCAGCGCGCGCACGTTTTCCATCCAGACGTCGAAGTCTTCGCGGCCGTGGCTGGGCGCGGTGTGCACGAAGCCCGTGCCCGCCTCGTCGGTGACGTGGTCGCCGGCGATCAGAGGGACATCGAAGGTGTAGCCGAGATCGGCCAGCGGGTGGGCGCAGGTAATGGCGGCGAGTTCGTCGGAGGCGACGTCGCGCAGACGCTTGAATTGCAGCTTGGCCTTGGCGAAGGATTCCTCGGCGAGTTTGTCGGCAAAGATCAGGCGCTCGCCGGGACGGGGACCGAAATCGTTGGCGGCTTCGGTGACCTCATAGAGGCCGTAGGCGACGCGGTTCGAGAAGGCGATGGCCCGGTTGCCGGGGATCGTCCAGGGAGTGGTCGTCCAGATGACAACGAAGGCACCGCGCAAGTCCGTCATATTTCCATTATGGACAGGCGCCGGGGCGCCATCTTGATCAATCCGGATCACGTCGTTGGATACCGGGAACTTCACCCAGATCATATCGCTGTCGACGTCGTGGTACTCCACCTCGGCTTCGGCCAGCGCCGTGCGTTCCACCACCGACCACATGATCGGCTTCGAGCCGCGATAGAGCTGGCCGCTCTTCGCGATCTTCAGGAGTTCGCCGGCGATGCGGGCTTCGGCGTGAAAGTTCATCGTCAGATAGGGATTGTCGAAATCGCCGGTGATGCCGAGGCGCTTGAACTCGTCGGCCTGCACCTTGATCCACTTTTCGGCATAGGCGCGGCATTCGCGGCGGAACTCGATCATGGCGTCGGGTTCGGAGAGGTCCGGCTTGCCCTTGCCCTTGGCGCGATAGTTCTCCTCCTCGATCTTCCACTCGATCGGCAGGCCGTGGCAATCCCAGCCGGGCACGTAGTTGCTGTCGAAGCCGCGCATCTGGAACGAGCGGGTGATGACGTCCTTCAGGATCTTGTTGAGCGCATGGCCGATATGGATATTGCCGTTGGCATAGGGCGGGCCGTCATGCAGCACGAACTTGGTGCGGCCGGCGGCGGAAGCGCGCAATTGTCTGTAGAGGTCCATCTGCTGCCAGCGGGCCACCATCTCCGGCTCCTTCTGCGGCAGGCCGGCGCGCATGGGGAATTCGGTTTCGGGCAGATAGAGGGTCTTGGAATAGTCGAACGCTGCTGGCGTATCGGAAGGCTGGGTGGTTTCGGTCATATCGGCCATCATTCTCTGGCGCGCTCGAAGCGCGATGTCGGGGCAGGAAACAGACGCGCGGGGCTGCAAGCCCCGCGGCGGCGCA
The DNA here is from genome assembly GCF_004342335.1 of Rhizobium sp. PP-F2F-G48. NCBI lineage: Bacteria > Pseudomonadati > Pseudomonadota > Alphaproteobacteria > Hyphomicrobiales > Rhizobiaceae > Rhizobium > Rhizobium sp. PP-F2F-G48. Next base: position 256,345 of record NZ_SLVH01000003.1, read on the forward strand.
AATGCTTGAAACCCGGACCTTCCGGCCGTTTAGCGCGCGCGGAAGGCCGGGCCGATAATTCGCAGGAAAGATGCAAGCCGCCTCGGTGTCATGATGGCCCGTTGTCTAAGGGGTTTTGCAGCGGAATGGAAGGGGGCGCACGCATGCGGCGAATGGACTTTCCGGGTCGGCGCGACTATCCTGACCATCTGACCAGATGGGAGGTTTTCCATGCCCAACAATCTCGCGAAACCCCGGACCTGGAAACTTGAGGACGCAAAAGCGCGCTTCAGCGAAGTCGTCCGGCGGGCACGAAGCGAAGGTCCGCAACGCGTGACCGTGCGGGGGCGCGACAGCGTCGTCATCATCAGCGTCGAGGAGCACGAGCGGCTGACGGGATCTCAACCACGGCAAAGCTTCGTGGAATTCATGGAAGGACTTGGTCTTCACGGGTTTGACCTCGATCTTGAGCGGGAAGACGACCGGGGACGGGACGTCGAGCTGTGATCGGCTGGCTTCTGGATACCAACGTCATCGCCTCTCTCCTCAGCCCCAACGGCGCTCTCTCCGTCCAGACCTGGGCCGACACACAGAAAGAGGACTTCTTCTATATCAGCATCCTGACGCTTGCCGAATACGACAAAGGCATCGAAAACCTCCGTGACGACAATTTGAACCGGCATCGTTATACTGCTGCCCGCAACGAATTGGAGATGCGCTTTTCAGGCAGAGTTCTTTCGCTTGATGATGCAACCATACGCCGCTGGGGAGCCATCTCGGGGCGCGTAAAACAGATAACCGGCCATACCCCACCGGTCATCGACACAATGCTTGCAGCCCAGGCTCAAGAGAAAAATCTCTATCTCGTGACACGCAATGTCAGGGATGTCGAAAGAAGCGGTGCGGCGGTCTTCAACCCCTGGAAGGATGACGTCGCGCAATTTCCTCTCCGCAGCCGCTGAGGCTCGATCAAAAACACAGCCCCCGATCGATCGGCGTGATGCCCGAGAGGGTGGGCGCTTGCGCCTTTAACGGGCAGTCGTTTGGATGTAGACAAGAGATCGCGCTGCAATGAGGATCATCGGCATGAAACGTACGTTCTTCGTGAGAGCCGTCTGGGATGCGGAGGCCGGGGTTTTCGTGTCCGAGAGCGACATCGAGGGCCTGCATATCGAAGCGGACGATCTCGACGCCTTTCAGGCCATCACGGCGGACACCGCGATCGAGTTGATCGTCAACAACCACATGTCCCTGCCCGAACTGGCGACGACGCCGCTGAAGGACCTGATCCCCGCGATCGTCTGGCAGGCACCGGTCCTGCCGGTCGCGGCCTGATGCCGGCTACGACGGCAAACTCTGATCGTCCGTTTGGCTGATCGCCCCCTAGAAACACAGCCCCAGATCGATCGGCCCGAGCGGCGTGACGCCCGAGAGGAGGGCGCGGGCTTCGGCGTCGTCCTGTTTCATCTGGACGATCAGCGGGTCGAGGCCGTCGAATTTCAGCTCGTCGCGCAGGTGGCCGAAGAAGGAGACCGAGGCCACTTCGCCGTAGAGATCGCCGGAGAAATCGAACAGGAAGGTTTCGAGCAGCGCTTCGCCGTCGCTGGTGACCGTGGGGCGCCGGCCGAAGCTTGCGACGGCGTCGTGTAGGGAACCGTCGGCGCGGCGGAAACGGACGGCGTAGATGCCGTTCTTCAGGCAGACGCCGGGGTCGAGACGCATGTTGGCCGTGGGATAGCCGAGCGTGCGGCCGAGCCGCTTGCCGCCGATGACCTCGGCCTCCACCGTGTAGCGATAGCCCAGCAGGGCGGCGGCCTGCGCCACGTCGCCTTCGACGAGAAGGCTGCGCACGCGGCTCGACGAGACGACGTCGGCGTTTTCGTCGCGGAAGGCATCGACCAGGGTCACGCCAAAGCCGTTGTCGGCGCCGGCCTTCATCAGGAAGGCGGGTCCGCCTTCCCGTCCCTTGCCGAAATGGAAATCGAAGCCGGTGACGACATGGCCGGCTTTCAGCCAGTCCATCAGCACGTCGCGAATGAAATCATGGGCCGACATCTGCGAAAAGCTGCGATCGAACGGATATTCGATGACGGCGGCAAAGCCCATGCCTTCGAGGATGCGCGCCTTGAGCGGCGCCGGCGTCAGGCGGAAGACGGGCTCGTCCGGCCGGAACACGGCGCGAGGGTGCGGCTCGAAGGTCAGAACGAGCGCGGGCACGCCGAGCGTGCGGGCCTCGGCCAGCGCGCGATCGAGCACCGACTGGTGACCGCGATGGACGCCGTCGAAATTTCCAATGGCGATGACGCCGCCGTGGAGAGTGGCAGGGAGAGGATTCCTGGTCTCGTTGCGGTGAAAGACTGTCATGTCACGCGAGCCGCGGCATCCACCATTTCGGCGTCGCGCCCTCCTTTTTCAGGAAGGCGGCGAGCTTCGCTTCATCGGTCTTTTCGCCGGTCATGTATTCGGCATTGTGGATGCCGGCGCCGATATAGAGCACGTCGATGCCGCTGTCCTGCGCGCCGCGAACGTCGGTCGGCATGCCGTCGCCGATGGCGATGACGCGGGCGCCGTCGAGCGCGCCGCGCACGGCCCTGGCTTCGCCGAGCGCGGCGCGATAGATCGGCTTGTGCGGCTTGCCGGCGATCCGCGCCTCGCCGCCCAGTTCCTCGTAAAGCTTGGCGATGGCGCCGGCGCAGGGGATCAGCCGCTCGCCGCGCTCGACCACGAGGTCCGGATTGGCGCAGATGAAGGGCAGGTTGCGCTTGACGAGGGCCGAGAGCGTGGCGCGGTAATCGTCGGGCGTCTCGGTCTCGTCGTCGAAGAAGCCGGCGCAGACGATGATCTCGGCATCTTCGGAGGCGACGATATCGACGCCCAGGCCCGCCAGCAGCGGAAAGTCGCGGTCGGAGCCGATGAAGTAGATCTTTTTCGGGCCGGCCGCGATCAGCGCGCGGGTGACGTCGCCGGAGGTGACGATGCGGTCATAGGCGGCATCGGGCACGCCAAGGCCGCGGATCTGGACAATGACGCCGGGATGAGGGCGCGGCGAATTGGTGACGAGCACCACGGTCAGGCCGCGACTGCGGGCGTCCGTCAGGGCTTCGCAGGCCGAGCGAAAGGCCGCGACGCCATTGTGGAGCACGCCCCAGACGTCGCATAGCACCACGTCATAGCGGTTTGCGATGTCGCGAAAGCTGTTGATGCGAACGGCCATGCAGGCTTCCCATTGAGACTTCTGTCGGCTGACATCGCAAGGACGTCACCAAAAGACAAGCCTAAACGCGGCAATCGCCTCTCTTATCCGCCGCATTCCTGCGGAAATACCCTCTTCTGCCGCCTCACAGCAGCGAGACGAGCAAGCCACCGGCAGCGCAGACGCTCAGCGTGGCGACCACGCCCAGGCGCGCGACGAACAGCAGGCCGGCCGCCAGAAGTGCGAGAAGGGCCGCCCGGGGATCGAAGGAGGCAAGGTCGGGCACGGACAGGACCAGGGGTCCGAGCCGGACCGGCTGCACGCGCGCAAACAGCACATGCAAAGCGAACCAGACCGCGAGGTTGAGGATGACGCCCACCACGGCCGCCGAGATCGCCGCCATGGCCGCGACCGCCATCCGGTTGCCGCGCAGCCGCTCGACCGAGGGGGCGCCGAGAAAGATGAGGGCAAAGCAGGGCACGAAGGTGACCCAGGTGGCGACCAGTCCGCCGATGAGACCGGAGACCACGGGATCGAGGCCTATGGGCGGCACGCGGAAGGCGGCCATGAAACCGACGAAGGTGAGCACCAGCACCAGCGGCCCCGGCGTGGTTTCCGCCAGCGCCAGGCCGTCCAGCATTTCGCCCGGACGCAGCCAGTGATGCGTTTCCACCGCCTGCTGGGCGACATAGGCAAGCACCGCATAGGCCCCGCCGAAGGTGACGACGGCCATTTTGGAAAAGAAGATGTGGAGGGCGGCAAAGACGCTGTCTTCACCCCAGAGAAGAACGATGAGACCGAGCGGCGCGACCCAGAGCCCGGCCCAGACGGCGACGAGCGCCAGCGTCTGCGGCCAGGTGCGGGCCGGGCCTGCCACGTCTCCCATTGATGCATTCGCCGCCTGGCGACCGGCCGTGAGGAGACCGAACAGGCCGGCCGCGAGAATGACCAGCGGGAACGGCACGGAGAAGACGAACAGACAGACGAAGGCGAGCGTCGCGATCACGCGCGCCACGGTCGTCTTCAGTGCCCTTCGGGCCAGACGCAGCAGGGCTTCGACAACGATCGCGAGGACCGCGGCTTTCAGGCCGAAGAAGACGGCCGAGAGCATGCCCGTCTGGTGGTAGAGCGCGTAGAGCGTCGAAAGGCCGAGGAGAACGCAAAGGCCGGGCAGCACGAAGAAGAGGCCGGCCACGAGGCCGCCGCGCGTGCCGTGCAGCAGCCAGCCGATATAGATGGCGAGCTGCTGCGCCTCCGGGCCCGGCAGCAGCATGCAATAGTTCAGGGCATGCAGGAAACGGTCCTCATCCACCCAGCGCCGGGTCTCCACCACCTCGCGGTGCATCAGGGCAATCTGCCCGGCGGGGCCGCCGAAACTGAGGAAGCCGATGCGCGCCCAGACACGCGCGGCTTCTGCGAAAGCGGGGCGAATGGCCACCTCCCGCTCTGTGGAAACATCGTTTTGACCATCCCGGGACGGGCCGAACTTCCGGGCTGTCGCATTCGTGCCGTGTTGATCGTTCATGTTGCCCCAGCGATTCCCGATCCGCGCGCCGACCGTTGCGTGCGACGCGCATCCGGCCCCATGTCGCGCACCGTCCCTACGACGGTCTCATGACAGGCTGCCGACAGAAACGACGGCCTCAACCTTGACTCCGGCAGAAACCACCCTTATCTCAGCCTTGCTAGCACTCGACATACCGGAGTGCTAACAGATCGATGGATCCCGAGAGATCCCAGCGTCATTTGATCGAGGGAAAAGACAATGACAAGCACTACATTCCGCCCCCTGCACGACCGCGTCGTCGTCCGTCGCGTCGAATCCGAAGCCAAGACCAAGGGCGGCATCATCATTCCCGACACCGCCAAGGAAAAGCCGCAGGAAGGCGAAATCGTCGCCGTCGGCTCCGGCGCGCGTGACGATAGCGGCAAGGTCGTTCCTTTGGACGTCAAGGCCGGCGACCGCATCCTGTTCGGCAAGTGGTCGGGCACGGAAGTCAAGCTTAACGGCGAAGACCTGCTGATCATGAAGGAATCCGACATCATGGGCGTTATCGCCTGATATCGGCCCTGCCTCCGGCAGTTTCTTCGTACAATCCGACGACACTTAAAATTTGGGCTTTTGCCCGGGAGTTTTCAAAATGGCAGCTAAAGAAGTAAAATTCGGCCGCACCGCGCGCGAAAAGATGCTGCGCGGCGTCGATGTCCTCGCTGATGCCGTCAAGGTCACGCTGGGCCCCAAGGGCCGCAACGTCGTCATCGACAAGTCCTTCGGCGCACCGCGCATCACCAAGGACGGCGTTTCCGTCGCCAAGGAAATCGAACTGGAAGACAAGTTCGAGAACATGGGCGCACAGCTCGTTCGCGAAGTCGCATCCAAGACCAACGACATCGCCGGTGACGGCACCACGACCGCAACCGTTCTGGCCCAGGCGATCGTTCGCGAAGGCAACAAGGCCGTTGCAGCCGGCATGAACCCGATGGACCTGAAGCGCGGCATCGACCTCGCCGTTCTCGCCGTCGTCAAGGACCTGCAGGCCAAGGCAAAGCCGATCTCCACGTCGGAAGAAGTCGCACAGGTCGGCACGATCTCGGCAAACGGCGACAAGCAGGTCGGCGCCGATATCGCCGAAGCCATGCAGAAGGTCGGCAACGAGGGTGTCATCACCGTCGAGGAAGCCAAAACCGCGGAAACCGAACTCGAAGTCGTCGAAGGCATGCAGTTCGACCGCGGCTACCTCAGCCCCTACTTCGTGACCAACCCGGAAAAGATGCTGGCCGAGCTTGAGGACGTCTACGTTCTCCTGCACGAAAAGAAGCTTTCGAACCTGCAGGCCATGCTTCCGGTTCTCGAAGCCGTCGTCCAGACCGGCAAGCCGCTCCTGATCATCGCTGAAGACGTCGAAGGCGAAGCTCTTGCAACGCTCGTCGTCAACAAGCTGCGTGGCGGCCTCAAGATCGCTGCCGTCAAGGCTCCGGGCTTCGGCGACCGCCGCAAGGCCATGCTGGAAGACATCGCCGTCCTGACGGGTGGCACGGTCATCTCCGAAGACATCGGCATCAAGCTCGAGAACGTCACGCTCGAAATGCTCGGCCGTACCAAGAAGGTCTCGATCTCCAAGGAGAACACGACCATCGTCGACGGTGCCGGCGCCAAGAACGAGATCGAAGGCCGCGTTGCCCAGATCAAGGCGCAGATCGAAGAGACCTCTTCGGATTACGACCGCGAAAAGCTTCAGGAACGTCTGGCCAAGCTCGCCGGTGGCGTTGCCGTCATCCGCGTCGGCGGCTCGACGGAAATCGAAGTCAAGGAACGCAAGGACCGCATCGACGACGCGCTGAACGCAACGCGTGCAGCCGTTCAGGAAGGCATCGTCCCCGGCGGCGGCGTCGCCCTGCTGCGTTGCTCGGCTGTTCTCAACGTCAAGGGCGAGAATGCCGACCAGGACGCCGGCGTTGCCATCGTTCGTCGCGCGCTCCAGTCGCTCGTTCGCCAGATCGCCGACAATGCCGGTGACGAAGCCTCGATCGTGGTCGGCAAGATCCTCGAGAAGAACGACGACAACTACGGCTACAACGCCCAGACGTCCGAATATGGCGACATGATCGCCATGGGCATCGTCGACCCGGTCAAGGTCGTGCGCACGGCGCTGCAGAACGCAGCCTCGGTCGCCTCGCTCCTGATCACCACCGAAGCCATGATCGCCGAGCTCCCCAAGAAGGACGCCCAGATGGGCGGCGGCATGCCCGACATGGGCGGCATGGGCGGCATGATGTAATCCATCCGGAAACGGATCGATGGAATGAGGGGCGGTCCGCGAGGGCCGCCCTTTTTTCGTCGATGGGTATTCGGCTTTCGCTTCTTTTGCTAATATTCGCTACCCCATCGACCCGCGCGCGCCATCGAAAGGTTGCCATGATGCCGATGCCATCCGGACTGTTCATCGCCGGCACGTCTCATGTCGGAAAGTCGTCTCTCGCGGCGCGGCTCGGGGGCAGCCTCGGCTGGACGGTCATCTCGACCGACGATCTCGGGCGTCACCCCGGGCGACCCTGGCCGGAGGTGAAGCCTCAGGTCGCGGAGTTCTACACCGGTCTCTCGCCCGAGACCGCCCACTGGTTCCTGAAGGTCCATCACGAGAACATGTGGCCGCGCCTGCTTCAGGCCATCGAATGGCAGGAGACCCTGGAGGAGCCTTTCATCCTGGAAGGTGCCGCCCTTCGGCCGGACTATCTCTCGACGCTCGACCTTGCCCGGTACAGGATCGTCTTCCTGCAGGCGCCCGATGCCGTCTTGCGACAGCGTGTGGAAACCGCCTCCGATTACGACCACGCAACGTCCGAACGCAAGCACCTCATCGATCGCTTCATCGAACGATCGATTCTGGACAATCATGCCTTGAGCGCCGGTTTCGACGCACTCGGCGTGCCGGCGACGGACGCGGACGCATCGACCATCGACGCCCTGGCAGCCGACATAACCGCGCGTCTCCGGCAATAGCTGTCGCCCGGCGGAACCTCCTCCCCGCGTGAACGTTTAGCGAACAGAACGTTCACAGGAGCAGTCCATGTCCGACAAGACCATTGCCAACGACACATCTTCCAACACTGAGAAAAACCCCGACGATTGGGTCAGCGGCGACGAGCCGATGACGGGAGCGCAGCGGTCCTATCTGCAGACGCTGTCGGAGCAGGCACACCAGCCGGACCAGTTTGCCGAGGACATCACCAAGGCGGAGGCGTCCAAGCGGATCGACGCGCTGCGCGGCAAGCTCGATCTCGGCGAATAAGACAGGATCAGGCGACGAGAAGTGCCTTGAGGTCGGTGGCGGGGTTTTCGATGGCGGCCTTGTCCGGCGTCGCCCCCATCTCGATCAGTTTCTTCCCCACGACATACGCTTTGGCATCGTTGATCGCATCCACCGCGATCAGCCTGCCCTGGCGGTAATACCACACGGAAGCGCTGCCCGGCCTTTGCCCGGCGCGCGTGATCGTTTCGTCATGCCCGAGGCCGAAGCCGGCGATCTGCAGCTTGACGTCGTATTGATCCGACCAGAACCAGGGCTTTGGATGATACGGCGTCGGCGTGCCCCCGATGGTCGCGGCAATCGCTTCCGCCTGATCCACCGCGTTCTGCACCGATTCCAGGCGGATCAGCATGTCGGCAAAGGGCAACACGGCGCAATCGCCCATCGCGAAGACCGAGGGGTCGCTCGAGCGGCCGTGGATATCCACGATAACGCCGTTTGCCGTCTCGATACCGGCGTCGTGGGCGATGCGATCGTTGGCGGACACGCCGATGCCGACGATGACGAGATCGACGTCGATGGTCGTGCCGTCCGAAAGTTCGGCACCGACGACGCGGCCGTCTTTTTCCACGAGATGCGTCAGACCGGTGCCCTCCCGCAGATCCACGCCGCGAGAGAGGTGCAGCGCGCGCAAAATGTCCGACGTTGCCGAGGCCGCGACGCGCTGGACGATGCGGTCGGCCATTTCGATCAGCGTGACCTCGAGCCCCAGCGTGCGGGCGACGGCCGCCGCCTCCAGCCCGATATAGCCGCCGCCGATGATCAGCACGCGACGGCCGGGGCGCATCGCCTCGGCCAGCCGGTCGGCATCGCCGAAATCGCGCAGGGTGAAGACGCCATCAAGCGCGCCGCCGACGCTGTCGGCCAGATGCCGTGGCGTGGCGCCGGTCGCAAGCGCCAGCGTGTGGTAGGAAAGCCTCGTGCCGTCGCTCAGGATCACGGATTTCGCCGCGCGGTCGATGGCGGTCACGCGGGTGGCGAGCCGGAGGTCGATCGCCTGCTCGGCATACCAGCTTTCCGGCCGATATTGCAGGCGGTCGAGCGTCATCTCACGAAGCAGATATTTCTTCGACAGCGGCGGGCGCTGATAGGGCAGGCTCGGCTCGTCCGAAATCAGCGTGATCGGACGGCTATCCTTCAGCGCCCGAAGCCGCGCGATCAGCGCGAAGGCCGCCTGCCCGCCGCCGACCACGACGAGCCGGTCGTCCTGCACTCCGATCCCGCCTAGCTCTTCCGCCACGCCGTCCTCCCTTCGCATCGTTCCGCCCGTGACCTATCCCGTCACGAGCGGGAGCGTCAATGCAGGAGAGAAAGCGCTTCTGATCAATCCCGCTTGGGGATCTCCATGCCCTTCTGGACGGCCGGGCGCTGCAGCGCGCGATCGACCCAGGCGACAACGTTCGGGAAGCTCGCATAGTCGAGCACCTGATCGCCGCCATAGAATTTGCGGGCGCCGTCGATCCAGGGGAAGGTCGAGATATCGGCAATGGTGTAGTCATCGCCCATCAGCCATTGGCGGCCTTCGAGGCGCGCTTCGAGCACCGACAGCAACCGCTTGGATTCGTCGCGGTAGCGCTCCATCGGATAGGAATTGTTGGCGACCTTGTCGGCGGCGAACTTGTAGAAATGACCGAACTGGCCGAACATCGGTCCGACGCCGCCCATCTGGAACATGACCCAGGCCAGCGTCTCGTAACGCCCGGCAGCAGACGTCGGGAAAAGTTTTCCGGTCTTCTCGGCGAGATAGATGAGGACGGCACCCGACTCGAACAGGCCGATCGGCTTTCCCTCGGGACCGTTCGGATCGATGATCGCGGGGATGCGGCCGTTCGGGTTCAGCGACAGGAATTCCGACGACTTCTGGTCGTTGGTGCCGAAGGAAACGAGGTGCGGCTCATAGTCCAGCCCGAGTTCTTCGAGCGCGATCGAGACCTTCACGCCATTCGGCGTCGGCAGCGAATAGAGCTGGATGGCGTCTGGACGGGTGGCGGGCCAGCGGGTGGTGATGGGGAAGGAAGAGAGATCGGCCATATGAAACGGGTTCCTTGGAAAGGGTTGCGGTTTCACATAGGTGTGATGGGGCGGGATGTCAGCGGGCGATCCGGAATATACCGCCGAGATCGATCGCGAGCCTATCCGCAGATGCCGATTTCGAGCGGACGTCTCAGCCGTGCATCGACCGCACGGCAGCCTGGAATTCCGGCGCGCCGCCCTTTTTCCAGAAGTTTTCGGACGTCGTGTCCAGAAAGGCGCGGAAGAGGCTGCGGGCATCCTCCCGGCAGGTTCCGCCGACGATCTCGATCGTGCGGGCGGCATGTCGAGATGGAGATGGATCAAGGCGAACGGCGGCGCATCCGCCATAGGCATCCTCCATGGCGAAGACCAGCCGGGAAATGGGCAGATGCAGCAATGTGCCAAAGCACATGATGCAGGGCTCGAGCGTGGTATAGAGCGCCAAACCGTCCGTTCGCGCGAAACTGCGACTGCCATCGAAGACGCGGTGGAAGAGGTTCATCTCCGCATGATGGAGCTCGCTCGACTGCATCGACTTATGCGCACGGCCGACAATCTCTTCCCCGACGCACAAGACCGCACCGACCGGAAAGATACCGATGTCCAAAGCCGCTCGCGCTTCGGCAAGCGCCTCTGCCATCATTCGCTCTTCCAGCGTCCGCATCATGACACGCTCCCCTCGCCCCGTTTAACCCCGCAAAGCCGCCTGCACCCGCTCCACGATCTCCCTGATCCGCGCGTCCCCATCATGCTCCGGCTTGCGGGCGCGGACGAGGCAGGCTTGGGAGGGCAGGATGATGCCGTCGGAGAGGATTTTGAGGTGGTTGGCCTTCAAGGTCGAGCCGGTGGAGGTGATGTCGACGATGATATCGGCGGAGCCGGAGGCCGGCGCGCCTTCTGTGGCGCCGAGGCTTTCGACGATGCGATAAAGCTGGATGCCGTGGCTGCCGGAAAAGTGCTGCTGGGTCAGGCGCCAGTATTTGGTGGCGATGGCAAGCCGGCGGCCGTGGCGGCTGCGGAACTCCGCCGCGACATCGCCGAGATCGGCCATGGTGTCGACGTCGAGCCAGATATCCGGCACGGCGACGACGACATCGGCATGGCCGAAGCCGAGGCGGGCGCAGAAGTCGACGCGCTCGTCGGCATCCGCAAGGCCCTCGCGCACGAGGTCTTCGCCCGTCACGCCGAAATCCACGGCGCCAGCGCCGATCTCGCGGGAGATCTCCGACGCCGACAGGAAAGCGATCTCGACATCGTCCATGCCCTCGACGCGACCGCGATAGGAGCGGTCGTTGCCGACGGTGGATATTTTTAGCCCGGCGCGCTCGAAGATGGCGGAGGCCTCGTCCTTCATGCGGCCCTTGGAGGGGAGCCCGATGGTGATGGTCATGCCGGCTCTCCCGATCTGCGCGTGCGCAGCGTGTCGATGCGATCGAGCCACAGCGAGAAGCCGACGGCCGGGATGTGGCTCTCGGCGCCCAGCAACGTCATCAGCCGGTCGAAGCGCCCGCCGCCGGCAAGCACCTCGCCGCCGGCGGCAGTTATTTCGAAGACCATGCCGGTGTAGTAATCGAGCGGGCGGCCGAAGGCGGCGCGGTAGGTCATGGCGGAGAGATCGGCACCGGCATTGGAGAGCGCGGCGAGACGCGCGTCGAAAGCGGCGATCGCCGGGCCGAGTTTCAGATCCGCGGCATCGGCAAAGCCGGCGAGTGCGGCGGACGCCTCGGCGAGCGGCAGGCGCAGCGTCAGGAATTCGCGCAGCAGCAGCAGGGCCGAACCGTCGAGCCGCGTCTCGGCCAGCGCGCGCTTTTCCTTCAGCCGCCGGGCGATCTCGGCCGGCGAGCGGCTGGCATTGGTGGAGTATCCGGTCTCCTCCATCCGGCTTTCGAGACGGGCGATCAGATCGTCCTCCCGGTCTGCCGACAGCAGGGCCTCGATCTCGGGATCGAGGCCGGCCACGGGCTGCGGGCGGGCCAGCCGGTCGAGCAGCGCTTCGAGATGCGCGGCGTCGCCAAAGGCGTGGATCAGCCGTTTCTGCCAGCCGACCGGCAGGCCGAGGGCGGCGACCACGGCCTCGAACACGGCCTGATCGCCGAGTGTCAGGGAAAGGTTTCGGCCTTTCAGAACGAGGCGCAGGATCTCCATTGCGTCGACAATGGCGCGCGCATCGGCACTGGCCACGTCCCGCTCCCCGAGATCCTCGATGCCGGCCTGATAGAACTCCTCCGCGCCGCCGCGGCGCTGGCGGAAGACCTCGCCGAGATAGGCATAGCGCTTCGGCGTGCCGGTGGCCGTGGCGATGTGGCGCAGGCAGACGGGAATGGTGAACTCCGGCCGTAGGCAGAGGCTCGTCCCGGTCTCGCTCGCGGTGAGAAAGATCCGCCGACGCAGGTCCTCGCCCGCCATGTCGAGAAAGGGATCGGCCGGCTGGATGACCGGCGTATGCACCCGCTCGGCCCGCCGGGCCGTGAAGGCTGCGAGAAGGTCCGGGGCGAAATCGGGCATGTCGGAGAGGGTCATGGATGTGCGGTTCCCGGGGGCGTGCGGGCGAGGTTGAAGGGCTGGAAGCGCGGTGCCGTCGTGGGGATGCTGCCCCTCATCCGCCTGCCGGCACCTTCTCCCCGCAAGCGGGGAGAAGGAAGGCCGGTGCGGGTTCCCCGCAGGCGGAGAGAAGATAGGGTGTGATAGGCGCCCTGCTTTCGAGGTGAAGAGCCGGTGTGGCTGAGCTCTTCGGCGATCATGGCGGGTGTGTGTGCCGCGTCCCCTCGCCCCGCTTGCGGGGAGAGGGTTAGGGTGAGGGGCTCTGCGGTCGAGGCGATCGGGGACACGCGGGTCAGCCTGCCGCCCGGTCGCGGTCCTGCTTCTGGGCCTCCAGCATCTCGCGGACTTTTTCGACAAGCTTGGCTTCCGGCACCGAGACCTGGGCGACGCGGGCCTCGCGCCAGGTGGCGTTGTCCTCGATCTCGCCGGAAAGGCGCTTGCCCTCGATCAGGTCCTTGATCACGACTTCCTCCTTCTCGAGCTCGTCGCCGCCCTGGATGATGGCCAGAGGCGCGCCGCGACGGTCGGCATATTTCAGCTGGTCGCCGAAATTCTTCTTGTTGCCCTGATACATTTCGGCGCGGATGCCGGCGTGACGCAGCGCCTGGGTGAAGCGCTGGTAGCGGCCGAGCGCTTCGATGTCGCGATCCATGACGCAGACGACGACCGGGGCGAGGATCTCGTCCTCCCCCAGCTTGCCGAGGTTCTTCAGCGCCGTCATCAGGCGGGAGACGCCGATGGAGAAGCCGGTGGCGGGCACGGGCTGGCCCATGAAGCGGGAGACGAGGCCATCATAACGACCGCCGCCGCCGACCGAGCCGAAGACGACGCTTTCGCCCTTTTCGTTGGGCACGGGGAAGGTCAGTTCAGCTTCGAAGACGGGACCGGTGTAGTATTCGAGGCCGCGGACCACGGAGGGGTCGATGCTAATCCTTTTTGTCCCATAGCCGCATGAATAGAAAATCTCCGCCATAGCTCGAAGTTCTTTGATTCCTTCAATCAACGTAGCGTTACGGCTATCTTGGTAGTACGGTTGCCTCGTTTCAATTTCTGCAGCCTCACTCCAGTCAGTCAACATTTGCAAGTTGCACCGAACATTATCCGTACTGTGAGCATCCAACATATCACCGGCAAGTTCTGGCGAAAAACTATCCTTCGGGGCAATACGATTGACGTTCGCAGTAGTGAACCACATTAGAGTCGATATCTGATTGACATCGAGCCCCACCCCCTTGGTAAAGTCCCCAGACTGATCCTTTCGCCCTTGCCCCAGCAAAAGTTCCACACCTTCTCGACCAAACTTATCCAGCTTGTCTAGAGCACGTAAGACGCTAAGTCGCCGATCAGCACTTTCATCATTGCCAAGACCAATAAGCTCAAGAACCCCATCGAGCACCTTTCGGTTATTGATCCGGATCTTGTATTTCTCGCGCGCAATGCCCAGCGCCTCCATCGTATCCGCCATCATCATGCACATCTCGGCATCCGCCTGGACGCCGGCGGCGCCCACCGTGTCGGCGTCGAACTGCATGAACTGGCGGAAGCGGCCGGGGCCGGGTTTTTCGTTGCGGAAGACCCAGCCGGCGCGGAAGGTGCGATAGGGCAGCTGGATCTCGTTGAAGTTCTCCGCGACATGGCGGGCGAGCGGCGCGGTGAGGTCGTAGCGCAGCGACATCCACTGGTCGTCGTCGTCCTTCAGCGAGAAGACGCCTTCGTTGGGGCGGTCGCTGTCGGGCAGGAACTTGCCGAGCGCATCGGTATATTCGAACAGCGGCGTTTCCACGGGATCGAAGCCGTAGCGCTCGTAGACCTCGCGGATTTTGGCGACCATGCCATCGACGGCGCGGATGTCGGCGGCGGAGCGATCGACGAAGCCGCGCGGCAGGCGGGCCTTGAGCTTCTGAGGCTTCTTCTTCTTGTCGTTCATGGCGTTTCGACCGTCTCGTTTGCGGTTGGAAAGTCCGTTCATTGGCTTGGCGCCTTCCCTAACCGATCACGGGCAGAGCGGCAAGGCTGGCCGGGCGGCCCGAAGACGGCGCGAAGGCAGACGAGGCGGGCTTCCCTTCGGGCAGATCCTGCTTATGTTGAGGCGATGCGCGCCTTCGTCCTCGCCCTTTCCGTGCTTTGCGCCATCCTGTCGGGATGGACCTCCGCCATGGCGCAGGCGCAGGGGCTCGCCCATGGGGACGGCATCGCCGGATCTCATGCCGTTCACGACGACGGCAACCGGCATTCGGGATCGCCCGATTGCCCGAGCGGCTGTCACGCCTCAACCAAGGGCACGCATCCCATGCTCTGTTCGGCCTGTTTCGCGCTGGAAGTCGAGGCCGGCGATATCGGCCGGCTTGCCCTGGCGCCGCAGCGCCTGCGCCCGGCCGTCGAGCTTCCGCTGATCGCCCTAACGCCGGAGCCCGCGGCGCCACCACCCAGATCCGCCCTTTCGACCTGATCGGCATATCCATCCTATCGAAAGGACAGACCATGTTTCAAAAGATGACCGTCGGCGCCGCCACGATCGCGCTTCTCTCGCTCGCGCCCGCCCTCGCCTTCGCGCAGGACGCGGCCAAACCCATGGATCACAGCCAGATGAACCATGAGGCCATGTCGGGCGACAAGACGACGCCCAAGGGCGACCAGGGGCCTTCGAGCCAGGCCTTTGCCAAGGCGAACGCCAGGATGCACGAGGGCATGGCCATCGCCTATACGGGCAAGGCCGATGTCGATTTTGCCAAGGGCATGATCGCGCATCACCAGGGCGCCATCGACATGGCGAAGGTGGAGCTGGAATTCGGCACCGATCCCGATCTTCGCGCGCTGGCGCAGGAGGTGATCGCGGCGCAGGAAACCGAGATCGCCCGGATGAAGACCTGGCTTGCCAAAAACGGCGGCTGAACGGGAACAGAGAGAGGCGTGGGGCCGGCAATGCCTGGCCCCACGCCGCGCAGCGCACCATGGGGGACGCCGCTTGAGGAGGAGACGGGAATGAAGCGTTTCAAGACGATCGCCGGCGTGCTCTGCCTGCTCGTGGGACTGATCTGGATTTTGCAGGGCGCCAATCTGATGGGTGGAAGCTTCATGACCGGCCAGACGCAGTGGCTGGTCATCGGCATCGTCGTCGCCCTTGTCGGCATCGTGCTTCTGGCAAGCGGGCGGCGGGGTCGCACGCTCTGACATCCGTTAGGGCCGGACGAAGCTGGCCCGCAGGTCCTCGATCGGCTGCCGGCAGATGCAGCCTTCGATATGGTCGTTGACGAGGCCCATGGCCTGCATGAAGGCATAGACGGTGGTCGGGCCGACGAAGGTCCAGCCGCGTTTCTTCAGGTCCTTGGAGATCCGCACCGACACCGGCGTTGTCGGGTTGGCGGCGATTTCGGCGTGGGTGACGTTTGAGGGCCGCTCGTGCAGGGCCGGCTCGAAACGCCAGAAATAGCGGGCGAGCGTGCCGAATTCGGCGCGCATGTCCTGTGCGCGGCGGGCATTGTTGATGGTCGAGACGATCTTGCCGCGATGGCGCACGATGCCGGCATCCGCGACGCAGCGGGCGATGTCCTCCTCGCCGAAATCGGCCACGGCATCGATGTCGAAGCCGGCAAAGGCGGCGCGGAAGGAGTCGCGCTTCCTGAGGATCGTCAGCCAGGACAGGCCGGACTGGAAGCCCTCAAGGCAGATCTTTTCGAACAGCCTGATATCCTCCGTCACCGGGCGGCCCCATTCCGCGTCGTGGTAGCGCAGATAATCCGGAAGATTGCCGTGCCAGGCGCAGCGGGTCTGTCCGTCCGGGCCGGCGATCAGGCCCTTGGGTGTCTCGATCTCGCTCATCGCATTCGCCCCTCTTCTGCCCGCAATCGGCACGCTTCACGCTTCGTCAACCATTTTTCGAAAGCACGCAATAACCCTACCGAAGACTTTCACAGGCGGGCCACCCGTTCTGCAATGTCCGTTTACGCTTCCTATCCCGCTCCGGTGTCAGGCTCTCCCCCACAAGCCGGATGGACCGGCCGAGCCTTCGCCGCGCGCCAGAACGAGAGCCACCCCGTCATGAAGACATTGCTGATCCTCACCACTCTCCTTTCCGTTGCCGTCACCGATATCGGCGCCGGCTTCGCGCAGGCCGCGGAGCGCTACGGCAACCGCCCGCCGGTCATCGTCAGCCCGGACCTGACGGCCCCCTGGCTGATGCAGCTCGGGGCCGCGCCCCGGACCGTGCTGGGCCGTGTGGACGAGCGGCGCGTTCTGCGCCAGCGCGCCGTCGGCGACCAGCCGCGCGTCGTCTACCGCGAACGCTCCGGGATCTTCGCGCCGCGCCAGCAGGTGATCTACCAGCGACCCGCCGTCCAGCGGGCCGCGCCGCTGGTGCGCTCCGCCGGCATGGTGGCGCCGCAGCGCCCCGTGCGGCCGATCGATCCGCAGTTCCTGCCGCAGACCGTCGCCTACGAGACCCGCGAGCGTCCCGGCACGATCGTCATCGATACCAACAGCCGCTTCCTCTATCTCGTCACCGGCAAGGGCGAGGCCCGGCGCTATGGCGTCGGCGTCGGCAAGCCGGGCTTCGAATGGGCGGGCGCGCACAAGGTGACGCGCAAGGCGGAATGGCCGACCTGGCGCCCGCCATCCGAAATGATCGCCCGCGAAGCTGCCAAGGGCCACTATCTCCCCGCCAGCATGGAGGGCGGCCCGGCAAATCCGCTCGGCGCGCGCGCCATGTATCTCGGCTCCACCCTCTACCGCATTCACGGCACCAACGCGCCCTGGACGATCGGCTATGCCGTGTCCTCCGGCTGCATCCGCATGCGCAACGAGGACGTGACCGACCTTTACGAGCGGGTCGACGTGGGAACGCGGGTCATCGTCCAGTAAGGCAGGCCAGATGCGGGGGGCCACGGGCGTAAGCCGGTTTCGACGCCGCATCGTGCTTTTTCAGCAACAATCGTCCTCGACATGACCTCGGGGACGATCACATTCGATCCATGTCGCACGGTCCGATCTTGCGGGATGCGTGCGATCGAATAGCGTTTCCCCGATGCGTTGCGCGTCTGCCGGCCCTTCGAGAGGGGTTGGCGGCGCGACCGGCGGGCTTGAGAGGGAGAGACATTCATGACGACGAAACGGGGACGTGCGGCAGGTGCGGCACTTGCGGCAGCGCTGCTCTTCGGCGGCGCGGGCGCGGCATCGGCAACGATGATCGAGCGGCCGGCGGCAACCATCGGGCAGAGCGACGTGACGACGGTCGCCGCGTCGCAGCGCAAGCCGGCGCGCGAATTCTGGCGCACCAAGGTGCGGCTGCGCACCGACGAGGCCCCCGGCACCATCATCGTCGATACCAACCACAAATATCTCTACTACGTCGAAGGCAACAACAAGGCGACCCGCTACGGCATCGGCGTCGGCCGCGAAGGCTTCGGCTGGTCGGGCGTGGTGAAGGTGCAGCGCAAGGCCGAATGGCCCGGCTGGACGCCGCCGGCGGAAATGATCGCCCGCGAGCGCAAGAACGGCCATATCCTGCCGGCCTTTATGGAAGGCGGCGTCAACAACCCGCTCGGCGCCCGCGCCCTCTATCTCTACAAGGGCCGGAACGACAGCGGCTTCCGCATTCACGGCACCAACCAGCCCTGGACCATCGGCCAGAACATGTCCTCCGGCTGTATCCGCATGATGAACCAGGACGTCGAGCATCTCTACGACCGCGCCTCGATCGGCGCCAAGGTGATCGTGGTCGGCCCCGGCAACAAGCAGGGCGAAGTCTCCTACGACGACCGCGGCATCGACCTGCTGCGCACCATTTTCGGCGGCTGATCGACCGACCGGACATCATCGGGACCGGCCGGCATGACGCCGGTCGGTTCCGTTTCGTTTTGTTCCGTCGCCGTGTCCGACGTTAAAACGGGACGTTTTGGCTGGACATGCTCGATGAGGAGAAACGCGTGGCGGACGAGCCGGTCGAAATGTTCTCCGCCATCCACCAGAGCCGGGCGGCCGATGAGATCGTCCAGCGCATCGAGACGCTGATCCTCGACGGCGTGCTGCGCGACGGCGACCGGCTGCCGGGCGAGCGCGACCTTGCCGCCCGCTTCGACGTCTCGCGACCGATTCTGCGGGAGGCCCTGAAGACGCTCGAGACGCGCGGCCTGCTCGTCAGTCGGCACGGCGGCGGCACCTTCGTCGCCGATATCATCGGCGAGATCTTTTCGCAGCCCATGCGCGCCCTGATCGTGCGCCATGAAAAGGCGGCGCGCGACTATCTCGACTACCGACGCGAAATCGAAGGCCTGACCGCCGAGCGCGCCGCGCGCCATGCGACGGAGGCCGACCGGGAGAGCCTGACCCGGATCGTGACGCGCATGCGGGCGGCACGCGATGCCGACGACCGCGACAGCGGCCTGCGCGCCGATATCGATTTTCACATGACGGTCGGCGAAAGCGCGCACAACGTCATTCTGCTACACACGCTCAGGTCGTGCTACCGACTTTTGGAGCAGGATATTTTCTTTAGTCGGACAACGGTTTTCCAGGCCCCCGGAGCCGCCGATCGGCTGCTGGAGCAGCATGAGGCGATCCATGCGGCCATTCTGGCGGCGGACCCTGCCGGCGCGCGCCGCGCTGCAGAGCAGCATATCGATTTCGTGATATCGGCAAGCCTGGATGCGCATCGTGCCGAGGATCGGGCGAGAATTTCAAGGCTGCGCCTGCTGGAAAGGCCTCGGGATTGAAATGCGCCATTTGACGTCGCATATGTGATAGTAGATGCCGGTGTGCGACCATGTCGGCGCAAGATTGCAGGCATAGTGTTCCTTATCGATTTGCACCAGTTTGCGATGGACTGTGACAACGTCCGCGTTCATTTGTATTTCTGACGTGCCGAGAAGGGTGCGAATCGAAATTTCCCCCTGCGTCCGGATCAATCTCCCCGCGTCAGGGTTAGACCGAGCGCCGGCAGGCCTCACATGCCGTTTTCGGCAAGCGCAATTCCTGACGAGACCGCTTCCGACGAAAGAGCTACAGATCATTGACCATACTCGATAGCATCGTTTCCGAAGTCCGCCTGATGTTCCGCCGACCCGAGCGCATACAGTTTGCTGCGCTGTGCTATCGGTTCCGGAAGAAAAGTGCTGTGCCGGAAATGCTGCTGATCACGAGCCGGGATACCGGCCGCTGGGTCATTCCGAAGGGCTGGCCGATGGAGGGCAAGGCGTCCCACGAGGTTGCGGCGCGCGAGGCCTGGGAAGAGGCCGGCGTGAAGGGCGAGCCGTCGGCCGACCCCGTCGGCAGCTTCACCTACGAGAAGGGCATGAGCAAAGGCCTGAAGATCCAGTGCCGCGTGCATGTCTATCCGGTCGTGGTGTTCGACATGGCGAAGCGTTTTCCCGAAAAAGGTTCGCGCACGCTGGAATGGGTGACCTTTACGGAGGCCGCCGGTCGCGTCGCGGAACCGGGCCTGCGCAAGCTCATCCTCGACTACCAGACCCAGCTTCTCGCCACCCTGCAGCCGCCGCTCGAAGCGGCCCGCAGCGCCGCGCAATAAGGCATCCCAGCGTGTCCGGCGTCGTTTCGGCGTCCCGGCCGTTGGCAAGCGTCGCGCGAGCCTTACTTTCTACGGATAGCGGAACGAAAGAGATGGCGCTTGCCACAGCGCGGCTTTCCTGCGTCGTCCCCGAGATCGGATTAGACTTCGGGACGAAACGATGATGCAGGTGGAAATGCTGGAGCGACGCGGGATCGGGCGGCGGCGGGCGATGAGGACTGATGATGGGGAAGACGGCACCGTCGCTTGAGAAATCGACACTCGACAAGGACCTCGACAAGCTGACGCTGAACGAGGAGGCGTCGCAATTCGTCCTGAAGGGCTCGGTCGGCCTCGGGCTCGGCTTCATCTTTCTCGTCTTCGTCATGATCGTCGCGGCGAGCGCGGTGTCGCAGGCGCCCGGTGCCATCATCGTCATCGCGGCGGCCGCCATTGCCGGCTACATGGCGATGAACATCGGCGCGAACGACGTGACGAACAATGTGGGTGCCGCCGTCGGCGCTCGGGCGATGACCATGACCGGCGCCCTGGTGATCGCCGCGATCTTCGAGATTGCCGGCGCGCTCTTTGCCGGCGGGCGGGTGGTCTCGACCATCGAGGGCGGGCTGGTCGATGCCGCAGCCTTTACCGACAGCCAGACGCTGGTCTGGGTCATGATGTCGGCGCTGATCTCCGCTGCGGTCTGGATCAACATCGCGACTTGGTGCAGCGCGCCGATTTCCACCACGCATGCCATCGTCGGCAGCATTCTGGGCGCCGGCGTTGCCGCCGTCGGATTTTCGTCGGTGCAATGGCTCTCGCTCGGCGGCATCACGCTCAGCTGGATGCTGTCGCCCTTTCTCGGCGGCGGCGTGGCAGCCGGCCTTCTGCTCTTCATCAAGACGTTCATCATCTACCGGGAAGACAAGATCGCCGGGGCGGTGTTCTGGATCCCGATCCTGCTGGCCTTCATGGGCGGCATCTTCACCGTCTATTTCGCGCTGATCGGCCTCGACCGGGTCTATGAGGTGACGCTCGTTGACGGCCTCGGCGCGGGCCTGGCCGCCGGCGTGCTCGTCTATCTCGTCACACGCCGCACGGTCGCGCGCCGGGCGGTGGGGCTCGAAAACCGCAACCAGTCGCTTCGGCCGCTGTTTCACCTGCCGCTTGTGGTCTCGGCCGCCCTGCTCTCCTTCGCGCACGGCTCCAACGACGTCTCCAACGCGGTCGGGCCGCTCTCGGCCATCGTCGCCAATGTCGGCAGGTCGGTGCCGGGGGAAACCGCGGCCGTCGCCTTCTGGGTGTTGCTGATCGGCGCGCTCGGCATTTCGGCCGGGCTGCTGCTCTATGGGCCGAAGCTCATCCGCGTGGTCGGCGAGGAAATCACCAAGCTCAATCCGGTGCGCGCCTTCTGCGTGGCGCTCGCCACCGCCATCACCGTCATCCTCGCCTCGACCCTCGGCCTGCCGGTCAGCACGACCCACATCGCCGTCGGCGCCGTGTTCGGCATCGGCTTCTTCCGCGAATGGTACACCCGCAATTCCAAGCTGCGGCTGGACTATGTCCGGCGGAAGACCGGCCAGTCGGACTTCCAGCTGCGGGCCGAGCATGGTGCGGACGAGACGCGGCGGCGGCAGCTCGTGCGGCGTTCGCATTTCCTGACGATCGTCGGCGCCTGGATCATCACGGTTCCCGCTTCCGCCCTGCTCTCCGCGCTCCTCTACATTCTCTTCTCCGCGATCTTTCTGTAGAAGCGTGTCATGAGAGCCAATTTTCGCATGCAGCGCCTGTTCGTCGCGCCGGATCTTGCACCCGGCATCGCGGTGGAGACGACCAAGGACCAGTTCAATTACCTCGCCAATGTGCTGCGCATGGAGGAGGGTCGCGACCTCCTGCTGTTCAACGGGCGCGACGGCGAATGGCGGGCGGAGATTGCCATGCCGACCCGCAAGCGAATGGCGCTGATCCCGCAGGAGCAGACCCGGCCGCAGTCCCCCCTGCCCGATCTCCATTATCTCTTTGCCCCGCTGAAGGTGGGCAGGCTCGACTATCTCGTGCAGAAGGCGGTGGAGATGGGCGCGGGGCTCTTGCAGCCGGTGATGACGCAGCATGTGCAGGGGCGCATCTCCAGCCTCGAGCGGCTGCAGGCCAATGTGATCGAGGCGGCCGAGCAATGCGGCGTGCTGGCGGTGCCCGAGGTGCGCGAGCCGGTGCGGCTGGAAGGCCTGCTGGACGCCTGGCCGGGCGACCGGCGCATCCTCTTCTGCGACGAGGGGGATGCGGGCGACAATCCGCTGCCCGTGCTGCAGGGGCTGACCGACGCCCGCTATGCGCTGCTGGTCGGGCCGGAGGGCGGTTTCTCGGACGCGGAGCGGGCTCGCCTGCGGGGTCTCGACATCGTGACGGCCATCCCGCTCGGGCCGCGCATCCTGCGCGCCGACACGGCCGCCGTCGCCGCCATGGCGATCATCCAGGCGACGCTGGGCGACTGGCGCTGAAAGGCCACAGCGGCCACGAAATTTTGGAACATAGGTTGAAATATTTTTGCTTGCACCGCATCTGAAAGCGGTTCAATCAGCCTCATATCAGCTGATCTCATGCCCTGCTCGACGGCCGGGTTTCTCCGTTATCGAGACGATGCCCATGGCCCGCGACACCACCGACCAGACCCCGGTGACTTCCGTTTCCGAGTTGACCGAATATCTGGCGGACGGCAACAAGCCGAAAGAGGCCTTCCGCATCGGCACGGAGCACGAAAAATTCGTGTTCTACACCGCCGACAACAGCCCCGTGCCCTATGCGGGCGATGCCGGAATCCTGAAACTTCTGGAAGGCATGCAGCAGAAGACCGGCTGGGAGCCGATCATCGATGCCGGGCATCTGATCGGCCTGGTCGAGCCCACGGGCCGCGGCGCGATTTCGCTCGAGCCGGGCGGGCAGTTCGAGCTGTCGGGCGCGCCGGTCGAGACGCTGCACGAGACCTGCAAGGAATCCAACACGCATCTGGCTGTGCTGCGCGACATCGCCGAGCCGCTCGGCATCCGTTTCCTCGGCATCGGCGGCAGCCCGAAATGGACGCTGGCCGAAACCCCCCGCATGCCGAAGTCGCGCTACGACATCATGACCCGCTACATGCCGAAGGTCGGCAGCCAGGGCCTCGACATGATGTACCGCACCTGCACGATCCAGGTGAACCTCGACTTTTCGTCGGAAGCCGACATGGCGGCGAAGATGCAGGTCTCGCTGAAGCTGCAGCCGCTGGCGACCGCGCTCTTTGCAAGCTCGCCGTTTACCGAGGGCAAGCCGAACGGGCTGCAGTCCTGGCGCGGCGAGATCTGGCGCGACACCGACAACCAGCGCGCCGGCGTGTTGCCCGAAGCGCTGACCGGCCATTTCCGCTTCGAGCAATATGTGGAATGGGCGCTGGATGCGCCGATGTATTTCGTGGTGCGCGACGGGCGCTACCACGACTGCACGCATGTGACCTTCCGCCAGTTCATGGGCGGCGCGCTGAAGGGCACGCTGGCTGACTGGGAGCCGAACATGGGCGACTGGACCAACCATCTCTCGACGCTGTTTCCCGATGTGCGGCTGAAGCGGTTTCTCGAAATGCGCGGCGCGGACGGTGGACCCTGGCGGCGCATCTGTGCCCTGCCGGCCTTCTGGGTCGGCCTGCTCTACGACGATGCCGCGCTGGCGAGCGCTGCCGAACTGGTGCGCGACTGGACCTATGAGGACGTGATCGCGCTGCGCGATGGGGTGCCGGCCGAAGGGCTGGATGCCACGGTTCGTGGCCGCAAGCTCGGCGAGGTCGCCCGCGACGTGCTCGCAATCTCGCGCGCCGGCCTGAAGGCGCGCAACCGGCTGAACGGCGACGGCGTCGACGAAAGCCACTTCCTTGCGCCGCTCGACGAGGTGGTTGCCCGCGGTACGACGCTGGCACAGGAAATGCTGTCGCTTTACAAGGGCCGCTGGAACGGCTCGGTCGAGCCGGTCTTCAAGGACTATGCCTATTGAGGCGTCCTCGTTCAGAGGTGCGTCTCCCCGGTGACACGCGCTAAAAAGCGATATGCCAACGTCTTTTTCCCGTTATAGTGCAGCCTGACGTGCTGTCTGCAACAAGGATAAGACGATGATGCCCCTATTCGACATGATGATGCAGGCACAGAACGGCCGCGCCATGGATGTGATGGCACAGCAGTTCGGGCTGGCGCAGGAGCAGATGGCGAAGGCCACGGCCGCCCTCATGCCGGCCTTTTCGGCCGGGCTGAAGACCAATGCGGCCAACCCTTACGATTTCGGCACGTTTCTCGCGTCGATGAGCAGCGGCGGCTATGCCAAATATTTCGAGGACATGACCAAGGCCTTCACCCCGCAGGGGCTCGCCGACGGTCAGGCGGCCCTCGGGCAGATCTTCGGGTCGCGCGACATGTCGGGCGCGGTGGCGGCGCAGGCCGCGCAGTTGACGGGGATCGGGCAGGACATCTACCGGCAGATGCTGCCGGTGGTGGCAAGCGCCATCATGGGCGGGCTGTTCAAGCAGGCGACCGGCCAGATGCACGCACCGCCGTCTTTTGCGGACAATCCGTTCGGCCCGGCGATGCAGACCTGGCTGGAAGCCGTCGGCCTTGCCCGCAAGAAGGAGCCGCCGGCCATGCCGAACCCCTTCGACAACCCGTTCACGCAGACCATGCAGGCCCTCTTCACCCCGCCGAAAACCCCGGAGAAGCCGCAGGCCGCACCGGACATGTTTGCCGGCAATCCCTTCATGAAGGCCTTTCAGGACATGATGGCCATGGGCTCGCCGCAAGCCAAGCCCGCCGAAGCCCCGCCGGCGCCGAAAGCGCCGGTCGTCGATATGTTCAACACCATGTTCGACAGCGGCATCGAGGCGCAGAAGGAATATCAGAAGGCCATCGACGGGCTTTTCGCACAGTTCCAGCCCAAGGGCTGAGAGGGCGCCCCCTCATAAAACGCAGAAAAAAGCCCGGCGCCGAACGAATCGGAGCGCCGGGCAAGCGGCAGGGTCGTTGGCTATGACCCTGCGGGGAACGCGGATGATGCGAGCGGTCGCACCATCCGGGCGTCGCAGGCCCGGGGAGAGCCTGGGAACGCCAAGGGAATTGCCCCGCTTTCCGAGATATCGAGGCGGAAAGCGGCGGCATCGGATGTCAGCGGCTGCGGGCATCCCGGTAATAGCGATTGGCGCGCTCGCGCGCGGCGCGCGTCAGGTGCCGGCTCGGATCCTCGAAGAAGGGCGACGTCGTGGCGTCGCGCACATCGGTGCGGCTGAGGCCGATATCGGCGAGCTGCCGGTCGTCCAGATCATGCAGATGGCCCGCGGCGCGACGGTTGTTCAGGAGGCGCCATACCATCACGAGACCCTGGACCCGCGCGATCAGGCGCAGTGCTGCCGGTTTGCCGGCGAAGGTGACATCAAGGGCGGTATCGGGCGTGCGCATGGGCTTAGCTCCTGAAAAGGCACGGGTCGGACATCCCACGCCCAGTGGGCGCAGGTTGGGCGGGGTTTGACCGAGGCATTGGCGCAGCGGAGGTTGGGAAGACGTTGTTTGCAGCCCGACAGTCGCAAATCGATATTGATCAGTCCAACGAATGTTTCTAATGGTATTGATCAAACAAACTTATAGGCACCCCGATGGCCTCTCCCCTCGACCTCGACCAGCTCCAGACTTTCGTCGCGATTGCCGATACGGGGAGCTTTACCCGTGCCGCCGAGCGGGTGTTCAAGACGCAATCGGCTGTGTCGATGCAGATGCGGCGGCTGGAGGAGCGAATCGGCAAGGCGCTGTTTGCCAAGGACGGTCGCGGCAACCGGCTGACGACCGAAGGCGAGAAGCTGCTCAACTATGCGCGCCGCATGATTCGCCTCAACAACGAGGCGGTCGCCGCCTTCGACGACAACCGGCTGGAGGGAACGCTGCGCATCGGCACGCCCGACGACTATGCCGACCGCTATATGCCGGAGATCATCGTCCGGTTTGCCAAGACCCATCCGAATGTCGAGCTGTTCATCGTCTGCGAACCCTCGGTGGACCTTGCGGAGAAGATGGCGCGCGGCGAACTCGATATCGCGCTCGTCACCCACAATCCGCGCGCGCGCGCCTCGGATGTCGTGCGGACGGAGCCGCTCTGCTGGGTCAGCTCCATCAACCATCCCCTGCCCGAGAATGCCCCCGTACCGCTCGCCGTCGGCAAGCGCGATTGCCAGTGGCGGCAGGCCGCCTGCTCGGCGCTAGATGCGACGGGCAAGGACTACAACATTCTTTTCACCAGCTGGTCCTCGACGGTGGTTGCGGCCGCCGTGCTCGCCGGCATGGCGGTGTCCGTGCTGCCGGAATCGGCGCTGCGCAGCGGCATGAAGGTGCTGACCCAGGCCGACGGCTTTCCCGCGCTCGCCCCCGTGCAGATCGGCATTATGAAGCGGCCGGGCCTTTCCCCCTCGCTCTCCACCGCCATCAGCAACCACATCACCGCCTGCCTCGACAACATCACGCCGCAGGTCGCGGGCGACGATATCGATGGCGACCTCAAGGGTCTCTCGCGCCTCGCGCGGCAGAGACAGGGGCAGTTGCTGGCGGGGTGGTAGGCTAACTTCGCTCGATCCCTCACCTTACGGGTTTGGGTGTCGCTGAACGCGTTTTTCGATCGCGTGAAGAGCGCGGCTGAGGGGCATTCCTGAGGAAGTCCGAGGTCCCGGCGAAAAAAGCACCCTCCCCCAGAGGCAAAAAAACCGGAAGCATCGCTGCTCCCGGTTTCTTCACATCTCGATGCCTGACGTCGATTATTCGGCGGCGGCGGGCTGGTCGGCGCTGATGGTGTCGGCCTGGTAGCCGTGCGCCTTGTTCAGCGCGGCGCGGACGCCGGCTTCGTAGTCGGGATGAACCAGCTTGAAGTGGGCAAGCTGGCGCTCGACGATCTCGCCGGGGACGCCGCCCATCGCGGCTGCGATGTTGGAGAACAGGCGCGCCTTCTGGTCGGCATCGAACAGGTTGAACAGCGCCGTCACCTGGACGTAGTCGTTGTTGCCGTCGCGATGGTTGAAGCGAGCCATGTCGCCATCGATCCGCAGCGGCGGCTCGAGGGCTGCGGGCTGCTCGACCGGGCCGTTGAACGAGTTGGGCTCGTAATAGGCATCCGGGTTACCGGTGCGAATGCCGCCGAACGTGTTCATCTGGCCATCGCGATGATAGTGATGGACCGGGTTCTTCGGCTGGTTGACCGGGATGTGTTCGTAATGCGTGCCGAGGCGATGACGGTGCGCATCGGCATAGGAGAACACGCGGGCCTGCAGCATCTTGTCCGGCGAGAACGCGATGCCGGGAACGATGTTCGACGGCGAGAACGCGGCGTTCTCGACTTCCGCGAAATAGTTTTCCGGATTGCGGTTCAGCTCCATCGTGCCGATCTCGATCGGCGGATATTCGCTATGCGGCCAGACCTTGGTGAGGTCGAACGGGTTGTAGGAGGTCTTCTCGGCATCCAGTTCCGGCATAATCTGCACCTGGACGGTCCAGCGCGGATAATTGCCTTCCTCGATCGAGCCGAACAGCGCTTCCTGGTAGGATTCGCGCGTCTTGCCGATGACCTGTTCGGACTCTTCGTTGGTGTAGAACTTGTGGCCGTGCTGGGTCTTGAAGTGGAATTTTACCCAGTAGCGCTCGCCGGCATCGTTCCAGAACGAGAAGGTGTGCGAGCCGTAGCCGTTCATGTGCAGCGGCGACGTCGGACAGCCGCGGTCGGACATCAGGATGGTGACCTGGTGCAGGCTTTCCGGCGAGAGCGACCAGAAGTCCCACATGGCGGTTGCCGACCGCAGGTTGGTCTTCGGGTGGCGCTTCTGCGTGTGGATGAAGTCCGGGAACTTGTAGGGGTCGCGGACGAAGAACACGGGCGTGTTGTTGCCGACGAGGTCCCAGTTGCCTTCGGAGGTGTAGAACTTCAGCGCGAAGCCGCGCACGTCGCGCTCGGCATCGGCTGCCCCCTGCTCACCGGCAACGGTGGAGAAGCGGGCGAGCATCGGCGTTTCCGCACCCGGCTGCAGAACGGCGGCCTTGGTGTATTTGGAAATGTCGCCGGTGATTTTCAGCGTGCCAAAAGCACCCCAGCCCTTGGCGTGGACGGCGCGTTCCGGGATGCGCTCGCGGTTCTGGTGGGCCAGCTTTTCGATCAGCTGGTAATCCTGCAGCATGATGCCGCCCTTGGGGCCGGCCGTCAGCGAGTTCTGGTTGTCCGGCACGGGCGCGCCGGCGGTCGTCGTCATTGTCGGGCGATCAGTCATTTCGTCCTCCTGTCTCACCTTGTCGGTTCCGGCCATGCCGGTCCGCTTGTTCATTGCCGGGCGCGCTTATGCGCTCCGGCACGTTCGGTGCGCATGTCTCTCCATCGAGATCCCGCCCACCCAATTCCGCTTGCAAGGCCGCAAGGGCCTATCCAGGCCTCGGGGCCTCCGCGCATCTTCCACGTCCATCATGCCGAAAATGCGACACAGGTGAAATACGCGCGTCCGACCTCTTTTCGCACTCCCCATCGATAATTTCCAATTGTATTTCTTGTGATGTTCGATAGGAAAAACCGATCATGCTCACCATTCGACAGATGCGCTATTTCGATGCCCTCGCCACCACGCGCCATTTCGGCCGGGCGGCGGAGATGGTCAAGGTCAGCCAGCCGGCGCTCTCCGCGCAGATCGCCGAAATGGAGAAGGATCTTGGCGTCGCCCTGTTCGAGCGCAATCGCGCCGGGGCGCTTCTGACGCGGCAGGGCGAGGCCCTGCTGCCGGAGGTGCGGGCGATCCTGCAGGCGGTCGATGCGCTCTACGATCGGGCCCGGCAGGTCACCGGCATTCTCGAGGGCCGGCTGCGGCTGGGCGTCATCCCCACGGTGGCGCCCTATCTGGTGCCGGTGCTCATTCCGATGCTGCGCGCGCGGTTTCCCAAGCTGGAGATCGAGCTGCGGGAGCTTCTGACCTCGGGCTGCGTCGAGGACGTGAAGGCCGGGCGGCTCGACTGCGCCATCGTGGCGCTGCCGCAGAGCGAGGAAACGCTGGAGGTTCTGCCGCTGTTTCAGGACCGATTCCTGATCGCGATGGCCGAGGACGAAAGCACCGTGCTGATGTCGCCGATGACGGAGGCGCAGGTGGATGTCGACCGGTTGCTGCTGCTCGAGGAGGGCCACTGCCTGCGCGATCAGGCGCTCGCCGTCTGCGGCGCGTCTGCCGGGCGCCGCGTCGCCAATTATGGCGCGACCTCCATGGCGACGCTTCTGCAGATGGTGAGCCACGGCATGGGCATCACGCTCATTCCCGAAATCGCCGTGAAGGAGGAGCGCGGCCGCAGCCGCATGCGAATCGTGCCTTTTGCCGATCCGCAGCCTTCGCGGCAGATCGGGCTCGTCTGGCGGGGACGGTCGCGCCGGACGGCGGATCACCGGGCGCTTGCCGAGGTCGTCATCGACGCCTCGGCAAAATTGCTCGCGGAAACCGATAGCGTGGCTACCGCATCGCCCATCCGTGGCTGACCATCAGCGACTGGCCGGTCAGGGCATTGGTCTCGAAGCCGGCGAGAAACAGCGCGACGTTCGCGACGTCCTCGATGGTGGTGAACTCGGTGTCGACCGTGCCGCCCAGCATGACGCGCTTGACCACCTCGTCCTCCGAAATGCCCAGCGCCTTTGCCTGTTCGGGGATCTGCTTTTCCACGAGCGGCGTCTTGACGAAGCCGGGGCAGATGACGTTGGAGCGCACGCCATGCGGGCCGCCTTCCTTGGCCGCGACGCGGGCAAGGCCGAGAAGGCCATGTTTGGCCGTGACGTAAGCGGATTTCAGCGGCGAGGCCTCGTGGGAGTGGACCGAGCCCATATAGATCAGCGCGCCGCCGCCCTGGCGTTTCATGTGCGGCATGCAGGCCTTGGTGGTGAGGAACGCGCCGTCGAGATGGATCGACAGCATCTTCTTCCAGTCCTCGAAGGGAAAGTCTTCGATCTTGTGGACGATCTGGACGCCGGCATTGGAGACGAGCACATCGACGCGGCCCCATTTTTCCACGACGGCTGCGACACCCGCATTGACCGCATCCTCGGAGGTCACGTCCATCGCAAGGCCGAGGGCTTCGCCGGGACCGGCGGCGGTGAGGTCCGCGGCCGTGGCTTGCGAGGCGTCCAGCTTGAGGTCGGCGATGGCGACGCGCGCGCCTTCGGCAACATAGCTAGCGGCAATCGCCCGGCCGATGCCGCTGGCAGCGCCGGTGACGAGGCAGACCTTGTCTTTCAGTTTCATGATGCTCTCCGTTGTGTCAGGCTGGCGGGTCTCAGGCTGGCGTGTCTTCGCCTGGCGTGTCTCGGGTCTTGGCGGCAACTGTGCGGACGATAACCGCTTCGCGTCCGCGGTAAAGCCGGCCGGCGTCGAAATCTTGGGCTGCCGATCAGAGAATATGGAGGGCGAGCAGCAGCCAGAGCAGCGCATTGATGAAGAAGCCGGCGACGAACAGCCGGTGACGCAGCATCAGCCGGTTGGAGGTCATATGCACGAAGGCATGACCATAGCGGGAGAGAACGAAGAGCCAGGCCGCAGAGACCGTCAGGATCGAGACGCCGTCGGTGACGGCCAGCAGCGTGCAGACCGTGTAGAAAAGGACGGGAAGCTCGAACTGGTTGGTCAGGTTGCGGGCTACGGTGGCGCTCGCCTCCGGTTCGACCGAGGGGATGAGAAAGTCGCGCGCGCGGGCCGTTCCCTGCCGCACGGCGCCGAACCGCCGTTTCCCCATCACGCCATAGACGATGGTGACGAGCAGGACCTGTGCGATCACGGGCCAGATGATGGCGGTCTGGGTCATGCGTCCTCACCAAAAGACAAGAGAGCCGCGCGGCGGATGGCGACTCTCTTGAACGCTTCGTTCCGATCGATTTTGGTCCGATCCGCGATCACGCCCCCGGGTAGTTCGGGCTTTCGCGCGTGATCGTGACGTCGTGGGCGTGGCTTTCGCGCAGGCCGGCACCGGAGATGCGCACGAAGGTGGCCCGCTCCTGGAAATCTTTCAGCGTCTTGCCGCCGACATAGCCCATGGAGGCTTTCAGACCGCCGGCCAGCTGGTGGAGGACGCCGGAGACCGGACCCTTGTACGGCACCTGACCCTCGATGCCTTCCGGCACGAGCTTCAGCGTGTCGCGCACTTCCGCCTGGAAGTAGCGATCCGCCGAGCCGCGCGCCATGGCGCCGACCGAGCCCATGCCGCGATAGGCCTTGAAGGAACGACCCTGATGCAGGAACACCTCGCCCGGGCTTTCGTCCGTGCCGGCGAGCAGCGAGCCGATCATGACGGCGGAGGCGCCGGCCGCGATGGCTTTCGCAAGGTCGCCCGAGAACTTGATGCCGCCATCGGCGATGACGGGGATATCGGCGGCGCGCGCGGCCTCGACGGCCGACATGATGGCCGCCAGCTGCGGCACGCCGACGCCGGCGACGATGCGCGTGGTGCAGATGGAGCCCGGACCGATACCGACCTTGACGGCATCGGCGCCCGCGTCGATCAGCGCCCTGGTGCCCTCGGCGGTCGCGACGTTGCCGGCCATGATGCGCACCGAATTCGACATGGTCTTGACGCGGGTGACGGCGTCGAGAACGCGCTGGGAGTGGCCATGCGCCGTGTCGATGACGATGAGGTCGATGCCCGCGTCGATCAGGCGCTCGGCACGCTCGATGCCGTCATCGCCGACCGAGATGGCGGCCGCGGCGCGCAGACGACCCTGCGCATCCTTGGAGGCATTGGGGTTCAGCTGCGACTTCTCGATGTCCTTGACCGTGATCAGGCCGACGCAGCGGCCGTCGCCATCCACCACCAGCAGCTTCTCGATGCGGTGCGTGTGCAGCAGGCGCTTGGCCTCCTGCTGATCGACGTTTTCCTTCACCGTGATCAGGTTTTCGCGCGTCATGAGTTCGTAGATGCGCTGGCTGGGATCGGAGGCGAAGCGGACGTCGCGGTTGGTGACGATGCCGACGAGGCGGCCGGGCGTCTTGCCGTTGCCGGCATTCTCGACCACCGGAATGCCCGAAATGCCATAGGTCTTCATAAGGCCGAGCGCATCGGCCAGCGTCGCGTCCGGACCGATCGTCACGGGGTTGACGACCATGCCGCTTTCGAACTTCTTGACCTGGCGGACCTGCTCGGCCTGTTCGACCGGGGAGAGATTGCGGTGGATGACGCCGATGCCGCCGGCCTGGGCCATGGCGATGGCGAGACGGCCTTCCGTGACCGTATCCATGGCAGACGAGAGGATCGGCAGGTTGAGCTCGATATCCTGGGCGATGCGGGTGGCGATGTTGGTCTGGCCCGGCATGACCTCGGAGTGACCGGGCTGCAGGAGGACGTCGTCGAAGGTCAGAGCCTCCAGACCGGTAGCCGTTTCGATAATGCGCGCCATGGGCCAATTCCTTTAAAAATGTGCAAGGCGCCCGGACGGACGGGGTTCCGGCGGGAGCGTCGCCTGCCGGACATCCTGGGAGGGGAATGGCGGCAAGTGTTTCATGGAAGTTGGCGAGGGCACGTAACACGGATGTGACGGGATGGGAACAGAAAAAGCCGGCCGACCGCAGCCGTCCCACGGGAACCGCGTGGGACCGCGTTTTTAGGTTTTATTAGGCGTTCCTTTTCGAACGGAATTAAGCGACGTCCGCTACAACCGCTTCTCACGGGGCTCCGGAAGAAGAGCGACCGGCGATACAGGCAGAAACCGAGAGAACAGGGACCGAAACCATGACCGCACTGCGCAAAAACGCCCAAGCCGAGGAAACGCGGTTCGTCCGCCAGGAGGAACTGACCTTTCGCGCGGAGGCGCGCCGCAATGCGCTGATCGGCCTCTGGGCCGCGGCCCTGATCGACCGGCCGGATGCCGAATCCTATGCGCGCGACATCGTGGATGCCGGCGTCACCCATCCGGACGGCGTGATCGACCGGCTGCACAGCGATTTCGAAGCCGCCGGCGTCATCTTTCTCGAAGACGACATTCGCGACCGCATGACGACCATGCTCCGCGCGCTGCGCGACGAGATGTACGCAGCCTGAGTGTCGCCCGCGCCATCCGGCGCAGGCAACACGATCCGTCTCAGAGATAGAGCTGATACGATGCCGGCACGAAGCGGTAGCCGGCATCCTGCTTCTCGACATAGCCGACGGCCGGAAACGGCATGTGGTAGCCGATGAAGGGCAGCCGTTCGGTGGCGATCATATCGAACACCTTCCGGCGCGACGCCGCGGCCTTTTCCTTGTCCATATCGAACTTCACCTGCCAATCCGGCTGCTGGAGGGAGAAGACATAGTGGTTGGCGGTATCGGCCGTGAGCATGAGATCCTTGCCCTGCGAGGAGATGCGGAACACCATGTGGCCGGGCGAATGACCGAATGCGGCCATCGCCATGATGCCGGACGCGACATCGGCCCCGTCGCCGATAAGCTTCGCTTTTTCGACCAGCGGCACGACGTTCTTCAGCACGGCCTTGTGGCCGCCCTCGGCGGGAGTTCCTATCCGTGCCGGATCCTTCCAGAAGGCGAGTTCCGTCTCGCCCATGACATAGCGCGCATTGGGGAAGGCCGGCTTGCCGCCTTCCATGAGGCCATTGATGTGATCGCCATGCATATGCGTGAGCACCACGAGCGTGATGCTTTCGGGCGGATAGCCTGCGGCCCGCAGGCCTTCGAGCAAATAGCCGGTGCCGGCCGGACGACCCGCCTCGCCATTGCCCGTATCGAACAGCACGACCTCCGACCCCGTATCGACGACGACCGGTGAAAAGCCATTGGCGAAACGATCGGTCGGCAGGAAGTTTTTCTCAAGGAGCGCTTTGACGGCCTCGGGCGGCTGGTCGGTCCCGAAGGTTTCGTTCGGCTTGTCGGCGATCCGCAGACCGTCGCTGACGACGGTGACGGTGACATCGCCGAGCTTGACGCTGGCGCTCTTGCCGCCGGTCGAGGCTTTGGGGGTTTCCTTCCCGGCCGCACCCGCTGCACCCTGCGCAAACGCGGCGCGCTTCATGATCAGGGGCGCTGCCAGCGCGCCAAGCGCTGTCGCGGCGAAGAGGGCGCGTCGGCCGAGAGTGAATCCGTGCATCGATCGTTTCCTTGTGTCTTGGTGTCTTCGAAGTATCTTCGAAACTGCAGCCCAGAGGCCCAGGGTCGCAAGCGGGAGCGCCGGCAAGAGGCCCTGAGGTAGCGCGAGATCGATGCCTTGACAGACGAGGCGCGCACCCTTCACAGGAAATTGACTGTTGCGTGAGACGGGACACGGGACTTTCGCCGCTGTGTGTCTATCTCCTGTTCAATAAACCAGGACCGACGGCTTGCCCTGCGCATCTGCCCGCGCACGGACATCCGCCTCCCACCTCAGCCGACCATCCCGGGCGTTTCCCCGGAGCCCAAGAGGCCGTCGAAAAGGCTTGCCTTCGCATGAACCGCATCGTTCCCCTGATCCTTGCCGTCGCGCTCTTCATGGAGCAGATGGACTCCACCGTCATCGCCACCTCGCTGCCTGCGATCGCCCGCGACCTCGGCGTCGGCCCGATCACGCTCAAGCTGGCGCTGACCTCCTACATGGTGTCGCTCGCCATCTTCATTCCCTTGAGCGGCTGGATGGCCGACCGGTTCGGTGCCAAGCGCATCTTCCGCTCGGCGATCCTCGTCTTCGTCGTCGGCTCGATCCTCTGCGCCATCTCCGGGGACCTCGTCTCCTTCGTCGGCGCCCGCTTCCTGCAGGGCATGGGCGGCGCCATGATGACGCCGGTGGCGCGGCTGGTGCTGGTGCGCAGCACGCAGCGCAGCGACCTCGTGAGCGCGATGGCCCTGCTCAGCATTCCCGCGCTGACCGGGCCTCTGGCCGGCCCGCCGCTCGGCGGCTTCATCACCACCTATTTTTCCTGGCACTGGATCTTCATCATCAACGTGCCTGTCGGCATCCTCGGCTATATCCTGTCCGGCATCTACCTGCCCGAGGTCATCAGCGACCGGCCGCCGCCGATCGACGTCACCGGCTTCTTTCTCAGCGCCATCGCCGCCTCCGGCACGATGTTCGGCCTGTCGGTGATGAGCCTGCCGGCTTTGCCGCCGAGCATCGGCGCGATCGCGGCCGGCATCGGCATTCTCTGCGGCATCCTCTATGTACGCCACGCCCGCCACCATCCGGCACCGCTGCTCGATCTCGCTTTGTTCAAGGACAGCGCCTTTCGCGCCGCGGCCGTCGGCGGCACGCTGTTCCGCATCTCGATCGGCGCCATCCCCTTCCTCATGCCGCTGATGCTGCAGGTCGGGTTCGGGCTTTCGCCCTTCCAGTCGGGCATGATCACCTTCGTCGGCGCCATCGGCGCGCTGACGACGAAATTCTTCGCCAAACGGGTGCTCGTTCTCGCCGGCTTCCGCACCACGCTGATCATCGCGGCGCTGATCGCCACCGTGCTGACCTTCGTCAACGGGCTTTTCACTCCGGCGACGCCCTACATCGTCATGTGCCTCGTGCTGCTGCTGGCCGGGTTCGCCCGCTCGTTCTTCTTCACCAGCATCAACGCCCTCTCCTTCGCCGATATTCCCGACGCGATGGCCAGCAAGGCGACCGCGATGAGCGCCGTGCTGCAGCAGATGAGCCTTGCGATGGGCGTCGCCGTGGCCGGTGCCATTCTCGAGGTGGAAAACCGCTGGACCGGCACGCAGCTCGAACTCGCCGACTTCCAGCTCGCCTTCATGCTGATCTCCGCCATCACCCTCGTCTCCGTCATCCCCTTCCTCGGCATGGCGAAAACCGCCGGCGCCGCGGTCTCGGGACACGGCGCCGCGCCGCGGGAGAAGGGCGAGGCGCAGCTGGAGCAGCTGGCAGGGAAGTGATGCCGGCCGAGCGCTGCCTGCAAAAAGCAGCACCGTCGACGTCTCTCTGCGGGGGGTGCGCTTCGGGCGGATGCGTTTTCGAAGGACGGGCTCCCCTCCGTCACTCCAGGCTTGATCCGGACTCCAACCAGCCCACGTCCCTGCGCCGAAGAAACGCATTGAGTCGAGAAACGGTCATTGACCTGACCGACGTCAGGTCGATCGATTCCGGGTCAAGCCCGGAATGACGGAGTTTGGGGGTGCTTCGCCCCGTCATCGAACGCGTCTCGAAATTCTGGCCGCCGCCCGGATATGGGCATCATGAAGCCGGCGGTATCGTACCCTGCAACGGGATCATGCGCGTTCGCAGACGGCGGCAATCTTGTTGCCATCGGGATCGCGCAGGAAGGCTGCGTAGAACGCGGCATGGAACGGTCGAAGGCCGGGTGCGCCCTCGCATGTCCCACCCATCCGGAGGCCTTCCGCGTGAAACGCGTCCACGGCGGCGCGGCTGGCAGCGTCCAGTGCGATCGTCACGCCGTTTCCGACGGTCGCCAGCCGCCCGTCGTAAGGCGCGACGACCCAGAAGCGGCAGCGGCTGTCATCGGGATGTGCATAGCCGATATCCGAGCCGCTTTCCTGCCGGCGGACGAGGCCGAGCAGCGCCAGCGCAGCATCGTAGAACGGGCCCGCGCGGGCCGGATCGTTCGAACCGACGGTGACGTAAAGCAGCATCCGCTCAATCTTCGTCGTGTTCGGTCACATCCTCGCGCTCGTCGCGGAAATCCTGGCCTTCCGCCCGGAGATCGGCGTGGTCCGAGATGCCGTCGCGCCGGCCCTTGAAGTCCTTGGCGAGCAGAAACATCTCGACCGATTCCGCACGCGACGACGCCGGCTTGATGTGCAGGACCTGGCGAAAATTCTGTTTCAGCAGGTTGAGAAGCTCGCGCTCCGTTCCGCCCTGGAAGGTCTTGGCCAGGAAGTGGCCGCCGGGGCCGAGAACGTCGATCGCGAAGTGCGCCGCGACCTCGCAGAGGTGCATGGTGCGGATGTGGTCCGTCTGGCGGTGGCCCGTGGTGGGGGCCGCCATGTCGGAGAGCACGAGATCCGGCGTGCCGCCGAGCGCATCCATCAGCGCGTCGGGCGCGGAGGGATCGAGGAAATCGAGCTTGAGGATGACGACGCCGGGCAGCGGATCGACATCGAGGAAATCGATCGCCACCACGCGCGGGTCCGTATCCGTCGAGCTGGTGACCTTGGCCGCGATCTGCGACCAGCTGCCGGGGGCGGCTCCCAGATCGATGATGCGCTTGGCGCCGGCCAGGATCTTGTGCTTTTCGTCGATCTCCAGGAGCTTGAAGGCCGCGCGGGCGCGATAGCCTTCCAGCTGGGCGCGCTGCACATAGGGGTCGTTGATGTGGCGCTCGATCCAGCGCCGCGAGGACGCCTTCAGCTTGCCCTTCTTCACCTTCTGTCCGAGCTTGCGTCCGGTCCGATTTCCGCCGATGGGAGGCTTGGTCATGAGCTTCGGCCCTCCTCGGAGCCGGTTTGCGGGCCGGACCGCGACGGGCGGCGGCCACGGCCGCGACGCCAGACGCCGTCATCGGCCATCATATCGGTCAAAAGACCTTCGCGCAGCCCGCGATCGGCGACCCGCATGCGGGTCGACGGCCAGCGGCGGCGGATGGCCTCCAGAATGGCGCAGCCGGCGAGAACGAGATCCGCCCGATCCGGCCCGATGCAGGGATTGGCCGCACGCGCGGCGAAATCCCAGGACAGAAGACGCGCCTGCATCGCGGACACCTCGTCATCCGACAGCCAGAGGCCATCCACCCGGCGGCGATCGTAACGCGGCAGATCGAGATGCACGCCGGCCAGCGTCGTGACCGTGCCGGAGGTGCCGATGAGGTGGAAATCCTCGGCCGCCCGAACCTCCTCGATATCCGGGCAATCGAAGCGATCGAGCATGCCGGAGACTTCGCGGATCATGCCCTCGAAGCTTTCCGGCGTGACATCGCGGCCGCCATGCCGCTCCGACAGGGTGACGACGCCGACCGGCAGCGAGGTCCAGTGGGTGATATGGTTGGCAAGCCGGCTCGACCTGTTGTCGCCGATGCGCAGAACGGCGATTTCCGACGAGCCGCCGCCGATATCGAACAGGACCACCGAGCGCGCCTCGCGCCCGACCAGCGACGCACAACCGGACACGGCGAGCCGCGCCTCGGTTTCCCGGTCGATGATCTCCAGTTCGAGGCCGGTTTCGGCCGACACGCGCTCCATGAAGACCACGCCGTTTTCGGCGGCGCGGGCCGCCTCGGTCGCGATCAGCCGGGCGCGCCGGATATTGCGATGCCCGAGCTTTGCGGCGCAGATCTTGAGCGCCTCGACCGAGCGGTTCATGGCATCCTCGGACAGGCGGCCGCTCGCCGCCAGGCCCTCGCCCAGCCGAACGATCCGCGAAAAGCCATCCACGACCCGGAACTGCCCTGGCCGCGTCGGCTGCGCGATCAGAAGCCGGCAATTGTTGGTGCCGAGATCGAGCGCCGCATAGAGCGGCATCGGACCGGCATCATCCCCCTCGAAGGCATCCGCACGTCGGCCGAAGCTCGAAGCGGCATAACCGGCATTGCTTCCAGCTGCACCGCGGGCGGCCGACCCCGCCTGCGGACCATAGCCATGGCCATGGCTTTGCGCGGGGTGTGAAGAATTCCCGGACGACCCGGACACCCGGCCGGCCGGACTGCCCGGTTGCGCGCCGCCCTGCTCGAAACGCTGATGTCCGGAATGGCCGCTCTGTTGCGATGCCGCCCGCCCGGAGGCTCCGCCGATCGGGGCAGCATGGGCCCCCGTCGGCAGACCCGCAGCCGAGGCGGATGCAGACGCGGATGCGCCGTGCGTGCCGGCGCCACGGCCCGGCCGCTGGCCCGCCGAGGGGCGTCCGCCGGCCGGCTCGTTTGCTCGCTTCGTCGGGCCGGCATTGGCTGGCTCTGCGCGGTCGCGCCCGGACCGGACGACATCCGTGCCCTGAAGCGGACGCGCCTGCGCCGACCGGCGATGACGATGCCGGTGGTTCCGGTGACCCTTGCCGGCCGGTTCTGCGGCATGCCCCTGTCCGCGGCCCTGTCCACCGCCCCGCCCGTCTCCCTTGGCGCGCCCGTGTCCACCACCCTGTGCCGGGCCCCCGGAACCCGTATCCCCCGGACCGGACGCATCGGCCCAACCATCGGCCCGACCATCGGAAGGGCCATTGCGACCCGAAAGGCCATGGCTGTCCGTCTCGTCCGCACCCTCACCCGCCGGCCGGCCGGATGGAGAGCTTGATGCCGCAGCACTTGCGCGCCCGTCAGGGGCCCCACCTTGAGCGGACCCGCTTTGCCAGACGGCACCGGGTAAGACTCCACTGGGCGAGACCGCGTCACGACGATCCCGTCCCGATCCGTCGCGAGACGTCAGGGCGCTGCCGCGCGAATCATAAGACGCGACATTCCGGCCCTTGCCATCGCGCGTCCTGCCGTCGCTGTGCTCGCGGTTGCCGGACACGCTGCCGTCGCCGCCAGACGCCGTGCCCTCCCCGCGCGCGGGATGGCCGCGCAACGGATCGGCATGCGCAGGTTCTGCGTCGGGATGGTCGTCGCGGGGATGGTCGTTTGGCGCGGACACACGGCCGTGCGGAAAGCCTGACGATGCAGACTTCGTACGGCGCCGCCGCTTGCGTTTGCGCACGGGTTCGCCATCCAGAATAGTCTGTCCGGAATGGCCTCCTCCAGATGCGGAGAGGTCTTGGGAGCTGGCATGCGCGGCGCCATTGCGCGCCGTCTTGCGACGCCTGCGCTTGGCTTTGCCGGACCCGGGGATAGCGTGCCCCTGGTTTCCTGCCGCTGCCGAAGCCCCGCTCTCATACGGCGTATCGCCGTGCTCGGGGTCTTTCACTGATCTTACCACCGCGTCGCGCGAAGCCTTGTCGGTCGCTCAAGACGCTCTTTCGATTTTCGTTGCCCCAACTCTACCAGCGCGCCCGCCTTTCGCCAACTGCTTTTTCCAGAACGACAATCCGTGCTTTGCACCCGCAAGCGCACCCCGCACACGCGCCCGGCCAGACACCCAACCCCGGCCTCGGCAAAGTTTTTCAAAAACCCCCTTTGCATCCCGCCCCGTTTTGTCTATAAGCCCGGCACACCGACGGGCACAGCCCGCGTGTTGGGGAATAGGTTAACGGTAGACCCACGGACTCTGACTCCGTTAGTCCTGGTTCGAATCCAGGTTCCCCAGCCAGCTCTCTAATTTTTCCCTGAAGTTCTTTTTTTTCGGCCTTTTTGGATCCTGTACTGGCATTAACTGCGACCTGATGCCCAGAACTGATGCTCAAAGGTGGTGTCCATCGCTTCGCGCGAGGGCAACACTGAGGGCCGTTCAAAGGGCTAGAGCCTCATGACGGTTCTGGCATACAACACCTCAGCTGTGAAAGTCGCCTTGGAAGGAACAGTGAAGTCATGCGAACGAGACACTTGGGACGAGTGCCTTTTAGCGTGGCGCAAGCGTTTTAGATGGGAATATGACTGACCTGCTTTGGGGTTATCCAGCCACCCCACCAAAAGGTGTTGGGGTGGGGAGATTGCAAATGCGCCAAACCGTTAAAGCTTACTTACGACTTTAGGTCCGCATGTTGCCTCAAAATCTGTTGATACAAACATAGGAGTGAATACCTCTCGCATGCCATCAACTTCCCAAAATTCAGCTGCAGACTCCGCATCTCCAAAAAAATTTTCTGGGTTGAACATATGTTTATACAGCAGTCTAACTATTTCCTCGTCCTCTCGCACAAGCTTCATCAGCGTGTAAAAGAGGACTTTATGCCGTTCATCCGCTTTGCTTACCACTGTTTTGAGAGCAGCTTCGCAAAGATCCTCAAGGTGGAATGTCAGTTGCGCTAAATAATTTGCCCGAGTCCAAACGTTTTTCACGAAGACGTTATCGTTCTGAAATACTAGCACGGCAGACTCTTTTGTCCACCGTTCGCCGTATAGCCCCTCCCCAACTCCGAAGTGGGCCATCGTCTTGTTCCGAAGCTTGACGACATCTTGGTGCCTTTGCCTCTGTTCCTTTGAGAATTGGCTGGTGACCCCCATTGGATGACGCCCAGACCCGTCCTCGATAGCCGCGCGGCAGTACATCATTACCGCGTGCAACATAAGGGGCTGTCCTAAGCGAGACCGGGAGTCGCCGTCCAAATCGTTGAGAGCAGTGAGGACTTGTAGCGAACGCTGCGCGCTTTCTAAGTCTAGCTGGAATGACCTAGCGCTCAAGAATAGCTTAATATTCTTATTAAGATCCTTATATTTCGGCAAATTCTTGAGGACCCCTTGCAGTGACACCAAGTCAAACGCTATGCGCAAATTCGCCTCCCGTGGTAATCGGTGGAAGCTAGGCGAACTATCAGCTTTTTGTAATAGCCTCCAAAGCCGCACCAAGCCTTTCAACTTCTCGTAGGTGGAATACACACAGATCGTCAGGAACCAGAGAATTTTGTAAGGCGAATTTATTAGAGATAGTCTCGCTCAGGTTTTCGTTGAACGTCGGATCAAAGTGCCTCGACCAGGCTCCAAGTGGTTCAATTGCCGCTAGTATTTCGATAGGGTCTAACATGAAACACAGCCTTAATGATGGGCTGGCAGCTTACGCTGACAGTAGCTCCGGTTCGATGCTCTTGGACGTCGATGTGACGACGGACGCGCCGGTTTCATCGCCGCCCACAAGCGAAACTGTGGGCACCAACGAGATATCGGAGCCGCCCCGCCAATCGGCCTCTGCAAGCGCGACTTGCCCGCCAACAATGCGCGCGGTTGCCTGTGGAGGAACGGCGCCTGCATGCGAGACGAGAGCGCCATTGGTGTAGCCTGTGCCGCCCACAATGTTCGTGTAGCCGGTGATCCTTTTGTTCGTAAGGACCGCCGTCGCGGATGCGCCTGAGCCCGCATTGTTGAGCGGCAGAATGGCAACGGTAGGCGGATAGTCGTAATCGATCCCGCCATCGCTGACCGGCGTGATGCCCGTCAAAGCGCCACCAGAAAAGACCGGCGTTGCGACCGGCACGCCGTGGCCGGAGAACACGACCTGCGGCGCGACGGTCCAGCCCGAGCCACCGACGACGGCCAGAGCCGAGACCGTGCCTCGGACCTTCGCATGGTAGACATCCGTCGGGTGGATGCCGTCTGCGGTCAAGCCACGGAAAACATTTGCCGTGCCCTATGCCATCGGCGCATGCTTCGTCGGGTCGGACTTGCTCTCAAGCTGTGCAGCGACGTCGAAGACGCCCGACAACGGATGGCCCGCCTGACCCGCGCGAACGGTTTCCGCAACATTCGAACCCGTCGCGACCGCTGCACCTGTGTTGATTGGCGCGCTGTCGCGAAGCCACCCGTTCATCAATGCTCGAACACCGCTTGGCGCAAATGCTGCGGAGAACGCCGTCTGGTTCGCTAGGGTGATCCACCCATCCGTTGTCGTCGTGTACACCGCATAACGTCGCGGCGGTGCTTTCGGCCATCCTCCTGACGGTCGTCTGCACGGGGGTCACCATCATGTCTCTTTCGAAAATCCGATTTCTGCGACCTTTCATCGCCTGAGATGGCACCGATGAACGTTCCGCACCATCATCGTTCAGCCGACGCTCTCGCCCTCGCCATCGCTTGTCCAGATGGATTGCCCGTTGGCAAAATCCTTTCTGATCCGGCGCTCGTCGCGCCAGTTGCGGCCGGTGTCTTCGATGACCGGGGTCAGGCGCGGCGAGTAGATATAGGTCCTGTATCGAGCGACGCGGGTCTGGAGGGCCCTGTTGGTGTTGGAGTAGAACTGCTTTTCGGGATCCAGGGCCGGATCGAGGAGACCTGCGGCGAGGCGGGCGAAATCACCGCGCAGGACGGAGGGCGAGGTCGAGAACAGGGGCTTCGTGCGGAGTCTGGGAAGCTTTACGCCGAAGAGCTTGAAGCTGCGCCTCTGATAGAGATGCCCTTTTCGCCGGATGTCCCAGTTCTGATTGATCGTGTGCAGCGAAACCTGCTGGATGGACGGATCTGCGAAGGGCGCCAGGATGGCCTGATCGAGGTCGGTCAGCGTGCGCCAGTCGTCCTCGAGGTGAAAGATGTAATCGGCCGAGGTGTTCGACCACAATCGCCTGACGGCCGCACAGAAATTCGGCGTCTCCGGTTGAAAGACGGTCGCTTGCGGAAAAAGACGATGAACGATGGACAGGCAGGCCGTCGCATCGTCTGCATCGCCGAAGATCGGATCGATATTGACGAGGCAGCGGGAGACGTCGAGGTGGCGGAAGCACCTCTCCTGAAAGTCGGTCAAGGTCGCTTCCAGCAGGTCCGGCCTGCGGCCGGCGACAACGCATATATCGATCGTCATGACGGACCTCTTCCTGCTTGCTCAACATCGAAATAGAGCAAAAGGAAAAGCTATTAAAGATT
Organism: Rhizobium sp. PP-F2F-G48; assembly: GCF_004342335.1. Lineage (NCBI taxonomy): Bacteria > Pseudomonadati > Pseudomonadota > Alphaproteobacteria > Hyphomicrobiales > Rhizobiaceae > Rhizobium > Rhizobium sp. PP-F2F-G48. The sequence continues at coordinate 299,703 of NZ_SLVH01000003.1, forward strand.
TTTCTAATTCTAAAATCGAATTCCTGAGAAAGAGCGGCCGCTCCTCGCACAGTTGAATCGACGCTGTTTCGATGCTCGACGCCCGGAACATTGGCCGGTGGCGGACGTTGATTTGCGAATTCAAGGAGAAGCGACATGGCCGACACCAAGACATCCGCACCGCGGGCCGAGACCGACGGGACCCTCGATATTCGTGACGAGGACGTGACGCCGATCGAGAGCGAGGCGGAGCTGAAGGGCAAGGATGCGGAGGAGGTGGAGCCGGACGACATGATGTCGGCTGCCGCGCGTCGTGAAGCCGCTCGTCTGAAGGGCGACGTCTTCCTGGTACGTTCCGATCTCGAAGACGCAGACCAGCGCGAGGCAACGCCCGGCATGCGCGAGCAGGACTGATTCTTCCTGCGCGAGCCGGGTTAGCCCGTTCGCCGAAAGGCGTTTGGCAGAAAGCGGATGGCGGGTGAGCCCCCATCCGCTTTTTCGCGTTCGGCGACTGTATGCGGGCCCAAGATGATCCCGGAACTTAAGGCCAAGCGGTGCGTTTGCTCTTCATGTGCCGATATTCGGCGAAACAAGAAGGAGGAAGCACACCATGAACCAGCGTTTTGATCCCAACGAAAATCGCCCCGCCAATTCCACGTCCTGGCCTGCAGACGATGCCGCGCGCGCCGAGCAGGCAGCCCGCACCGACCCGGCAACGATGCGGCCAACGGCCGGCATCGATCCGGTGACCGGGGCGCCGCTCGGGGATCCCCTGGCGCAGCGTCCTCTGGATCCGACAGCGCCGGTGGCGCGGACCCGCCGCAGCAACTGGCCTGTGCTGATCATTCTTCTTGCGGGCCTGGTTCTGGCGCTTCTGGTCTGGCTGCCCGCGGAAATGTCGAACGACGCGTCCGATACGGCAACGCAGCCGGCTCCGGCAAGCCAGACGGCAACGCCGCCGGCCGCCGAGGCTCCTGCCGCAACGGCGCCGTCCACCACCGCGCCTGCCGCAACGGCACCGGCTGAAACCGCTCCGGCCACCCCGGTAACACCGCCGGCTGCCACCGATACGGCTCCGACAACGACGGCTCCGGCAACGGGCGCCGCTCCGGCAACCGGCACGGCTCCGTAAGCTGATTTCGGCTGAAAGACCACGAGACGTTACTGAGAAAAGCGGGGCCAGATGGTCCCGCTTTTTTGTTGCCTTGTGGTTCCGTTCGCCTTGAATGACGATCGGTTCGAATGGTCCGGTCAGACATTATCGCCTGCCCGGTCGAACCAAAGCGCGGCTCAGCGGTTATCCCTTGTGAAACGACAAGATCGAGGATCAGACGATGATCGAGAAGACCACACGCCGCGAAGAAGACTACCGTGATTATGAAGACCGCGACCTGAAGGACGGATGGCCCTACGCCGATGACGTCTCGGGTTCGCCGACCGACGTCGCCAATCGCTCGTATGGCGAGACGGATGAAAGCTTCGACGAGTCCGGCAATCCCGGCTTCGAGACGTCGGACGAGACGGCGCGGGTCGGTCATGGTGGCCCAGATATTCTGCGCGACGATCCGGAGGCCGATACCGATGATGACGGCATGGAAGAAGCGCTGTCCAATGCACTCGAAGAGCATGAGATCGACACGTCATCCGTCGAGATCAAGGTCCTGCGGGGCGTGGCCGAACTCTCCGGGGAGGTCGAGACCGCAGCCGATCGACGGGCAATCGAGGAGCTCGCCTATCGCATTCCTGGCATCTCCAAGGTGCGCAACACGCTGACGACCATGGCGGTCGATGCGAACCTGCCGAGCGGCCTGAACGACTGAACCGTGGTCACGCGGCACAGGCGGTTTGTCGGAGAATGCGTCGTCCGTCCCGACCGCCGGTCGCGTTTCCAAAACGTCAGTCATCGGTTACAATATCTGCGCGGTCCACAAGGCTGCGCAGTTTCTGTTTTGTTTGCAGTTCCTGTTTTGCGCGCTGTTCCTATGTCAAATGTCTGGAGGGATCATGGGGGGATCTGGGGAGACACGCGCGGCGGCAGGTGAAACCGCGTTTCGCACGACGGATTTCGTCACGGGACTTGCGCGCGGCATCGCCGGCGCCCTGTTGTTTGCCCTGCCGATGCAGATGACGATGGAAATGTGGGATCTGGGCTTTGCCATGGATCGCTTTCGTCTCGCTCTGCTGCTCGTTCTCACCGTGCCGCTGCTGATCGGCATCGCCCATCGCATCGGCTTCGAGAAAACGGTGTCCTGGCGCGAGGATATCCGCGACGCGATGATCGCCTATGCGATCGGTATCCTCGCCAGCGCGATGATCCTGACGCTTTTCAAGCTTCTGACACCGGAAACGTCGGAGCAGGATTTTCTGGGCAAGATCGCGCTACAGGCCGTTCCCGCGGGGATCGGCGCGCTTCTCGGCCGCAGCCAGCTCGGCGCCGATCCGGATGATGCCGAGGACGATCCGCACAGCGGCTATGGTGCCGAACTTTTCATGATGGCCGTCGGCGCGCTGTTCCTCAATCTCAACATGGCGCCGACCGAGGAGATGATCCTGATCTCCTACAAGATGACGCCGTGGCACGCGCTGGCGACCATCGTCCTTTCCATTCTCGTCATGCACGCCTTCGTCTATGCCGTCTCGTTCAAGGGCGGGCACGAGCTGGAGGATACGCCGGGCTGGCATGCGCTGATCCGCTTCACCCTGCCGGGCTATGTGATCGCGCTGCTGGTCAGCCTCTATTGTCTCTGGAGTTTCGGCAGGCTCGACGGAGCCGGCTCCATGCCGGCGCTGATGTCCACCATCGTGCTCGGCTTCCCCGGTGCCATCGGCGCCGCCGCCGCCCGGCTCATCCTGTGAGGTGCTGAATGGCGTCGTCCCGCCGCAAGATCGTCCGCCGCCATCCGCACTGGATCGAGTGGACCACAGGTCTCCTCTCGACCGCTCTGATCGCCACAATGACCGGCATGATCCTCTATCACGGCTTTACGGCGACGGACGCCGCACCGGAGCTTGCCGTCACGGTGACGGCGCAGCGGCCGACGGCGCAAGGTTTCGAGGTGTCGTTCATCGTTTCCAATACGGGCAAGAAAACAGCGGCCGGGGTGCCCGTGACCGGGCGTCTTCTGAACGACGGGCAACAGCCGGTGGAAACCCGGGAAGTCACGATCGACTACGTTCCCGCCCAGTCCCAGGTGGAGGGTGCCCTGCTGTTTTCCGCCGATCCCGGCGCCTCCCGGCTGGATGTCCGGGCATCCGGCTATAGCGATCCCTGAGACGTCCTGCTCTCCGTGGCTTGCGGAGGCTTAATGCATCCGCTCCGCCATGGCCTTGCGGGTCGCCGCGATATGGTCGCAGACCGCCTGATGTGCGGTTGCGGGATCGGCATAGACTTCCCCGTCGAGCGGCCAGACATGGAACTTCACGGCCATGAAGCGCAGGCCGCGAGCGTGCGGCATCAGGGTGCCCACGGCTTCGCCTGATATCTCAACGATGTGTTTCTGCATGCATATCTCCTGCCGCCATCATCCGGCAGCCCTATCCCGTCGCAGGCACGCCATTGTGTCGTGTGCGGCGACGGGGAAACGGCAGGCGCGACCCATCGTTCCGTGTCCGAAATCAAACAAACTTGTCCGCATTCGCGGCAGGTTCGATCGGATCGCGTCCAGGTGTTTCGCCGCCTCAGGCGACGAAGCGTTCCGGACGGTAGGGGCCGAGATCCACGATGGTGGTTCGCTCGCCCGTCATCTTCTCGGCCAAAGCGCGGCCAGTCACCGGACCGAGCGTCATGCCGTGATGGGCATGACCGAAAGCGAACCACAGGCCCTCGTGTCGCGGCGCCTTGCCGATGATGGGCATCATGTCCGGCGTGCAGGGTCGCGCGCCCATCCAGGGCTCCTCGTCGCGACGTTCGGCCAGGGGAAAGAACTCCCGCGCCACGCGCTCGGCACGGGCAAGCTGCACCGGGGTCTTCGGCGCATCGCGCGTGGCAAATTCCGCCCCGGTCGTCAGCCGGATTCCGCGCAGCATGGGCGCGAGGAAATAGCCCTTCTCCGCGTCGAGCACCCAGTTGTTCAGCCGTTCGCCTTCCTGCGTGCCGTAATGCATGTGATAGCCCCGCTTGACCGCGAGCGGGAAGCGGTAGCCGAGCTTGCGAGTGACGGTATCCGCCCAGGGGCCGAGCGCCACGACCACCTCCGCGGCCTCGATCGGCCCATCGGGCGAGGCGATCCGCCAGCCCGGACCTTCCAGAACATGCTCCAGCGTTGCCGCATCGCCCGCGACCAGACGCCCGCCGAGCGACTGGAAGTAGGCGAGATAGGCCTTGTTGAGGCTGTGGGGATCGCGGATCGACCAGGGGTCCGTCCAGCGGAGACCGCCGGCGAGATCGATGCGGATGGAAGGTTCCAGCGCCTTGATGTCACTGGGCGACAGTTTCTGATGGTTGACGCCGAAGCCGGCCGACAGGCGCTCGGCCTCCTTGTAGGCGGCATCGCGGGCGGTATCGGTGCGGAACACCTTCATCCAGCCATCCCGCTGGATCAGGTTGTCCGCGCCGGACGCCTTGATGAGATCGGCATGTTCGGTGATCGAATTCTCGATCAGCGGCGCATAGAGCCGGGCGATGTGCTGGTGTTGGGTAAAACCGGAATTCCACCAGTAGCGCACCAGAAAGGGCACGAGACCCGGCAGGGCCTTCAGATGGTAATGGGCATCGATCGTGTTGTTGAGCGCATAGCGAAACAGGGCGCCGAAATCATGCGGGAAGCCATAGGGCACGACGCCTTCGCGCTGGATGAGCCCGGCATTGCCGAAGGACGTCTCTTCCCCTGCCCCGCGGCGATCGACGAGCAGGACCGATTTTCCGCGCCGCGCCAGATGAATGGCCGTGGAAAGGCCGACAATCCCCGCACCCAGAACCGCCACATCCGTCTTCATGCTGATCAACTCCTGCTCCCGGCGCGCTTTGCGTCTGTCTGCCACTGTCAGCATTTTCCCGGCGTTCCGCAACAGGTCGCGGTGCAAATCGACACCTTGAACGACGCCTTCGCACAACGAAAAAGGGAGCGGCGAACCGCTCCCTTCTGCAATGAATTCCTGTTCGTTGGTCCTCGCCGCGCTTAAGTGTGGCGACGCATGAAGCTTGCAACCAGCGAAATGACGAGGAAGGCCAGGAACAGGAAGAACAGGATCTGCGCGATACCGGCCGATGCGCCGGCAATACCGCCGAAGCCAAGGACACCTGCGATGATGGCCACGACGAGAAAGACAAGTGCGTAATAAAGCATAACACGCTCCTCCAATTAGAACATGCCGATTAACGCATGACGTGTCTTATTGTTCCGCCGGGGGTCCGGACGATGACGGTTCCGAAAAGGTCGATCACGCTTCAGCATCGCGTCCAAATAGCCGCCATTCAGTCTTCGTTTACCATACCGGCAACACTGGTTCATTTTGACACGCGCTCGCCACAGCAAATGCGGAACTTCACCGTGCAAGAGGCGTTGAGTTCACAATTGATTGAGGCGAGACATCATCATGACTGTATCGAACGCACATATCTGGAAGTCCGTTGCGGCCTCGGCGCGGCCTGCATCGCGATCGAACGAAAAGAACCTGCATATCGGGCAGACACTGAAGGACCTCTACTTCAACGGCAACATGCCGGCCACAGATGGACGGTTCGAGCAATTGCTGGAGCAGCTCGATTCCTCCGAAGGCGGCCGCGAGCGCCATTGATCGATCTCCATCGCATTGAGAAAAAGGCGGTCCATCGGGCCGCCTTTTTTGTTGTGTGTTCAGGTCGAGAGCGAGGCCGCCGAGAGACGGCGTGCCTCGCGCTTCTGTCCTGCCGTCACGGCTTTGGGTTCGACAGGACGATGCTGCCCGGATTGGCCTTGTAGGCGGCGGCATCATAGGCGGGCTGGGCTTCCAGCTGTTCCTTGGTGTAGGGCGAATAGATCGTCATCGCGCCCTTCGCGTCGGCCATCACCTGAATGTTGGCGGCGCTCATGGCGACCGGCTTCTGCGCGATGCCGAGGAAGCCGCCGACATCGATGATATAGGCTTCGAGCTTGCCCTCCTTGCCGAGGATCACATCGCCGACTTCGCCGATCTTGGTATCGTCGGCCACCTTGACCGGCGTGCCGATCAGCTTGTCGGCCGACAGCATGGCCGCATCGACGGGCTTCAGTTCTTCCGTCGGCTCGGCCGTGGTCGCGGCATCGGGTGCGAGATCCGGATCGGTCATCTGCGGCGTCGTCCCCGTCTGCGGCAGGGCCGGGTCGGCACCGGCGGCGTCCAGGGGGACCTCGGTGTTTTCAGGTGTCGCAAGCGGCGTCGCGGTGCCATCGGCCGGGGTCGCAGGCGTCGCGGCGGTCGAGGTCGAAGGTGCGGCAGGCGCGGCGGCGGCCGTGTCCTTGGTCACCGCACCATCCATCACCGCCTTGCGCTGGAAGGCCGGTGCTTTTTCGAGGTCCTGCTTGGTCATGGAGACGACGAGAATCTTCGTTCCGTCCCGATCCGACCAGGACGCCCTATCGAAATTGACGGCGACATCCTTTTCGCCGATGCCGAGAAAGCCACCGACGCCGATCACCAGCGCTTCCGTTGCGCCGGCCGCATTGATCACGACGTCCTTGACCTCGCCGATCGCCTCGCCCTCCTCATCGACGCCGGTATAGACGGTCTTGCCGATGACGTTGGAGGCCAGCATGTCGTCGCCGGGGGATGTCGCCGCAGCGCCGGCGGGCGCGGTTGCGCCTGAGGCTGCAGGGGCCTCAGGGGCTGCGGGCGTCTGCTGCGCCAAGGCCGTTCCGGCGAGCGTTGCGGCAAGAACGGTGCTTGCCAGAAGGGTCTTCAGCATCGGATTGCTCCTTACACAGGTGATTGGTTTAAGCGACGGGTCAAAAGGCAACGAAAGGCGTTAAGTTGCGAGACACCGCGACGCGACGGGATGGTGCGTTCGCCGGGCTATGTCACGCAGGAAGGGAAACATGTGGGAGGCGGAACAGCGTCTCAGGCGTGTTCCGGCGGCCATCATGGCCGACTTCATGTCGCGGGTCAGACCATCAGGCTTTCGCCGACGTCGGACATGTCGGCGGTCGCGAGCCGGTCAGCCACATCCTACTATCCTCACATCCACACAGCGCCATCAACGCGGTGGAGGCCGAAAATGTTCCGGCGTTCTCACGGATGTCTTTGCTGCCTTCCAGGCGCGACGCCCGCTCCGTAACCCGTCCGGCTGGGTCCTTAAGAAGAGCACTTCAGTCAGTTGAGAAGCAGGTAAGTGCGTGGGAGAGAGGACGCCACCGCAAGCGGCGATCAACAGACACCTCAAAATCGCGTGATCGCGATCTGGAACAATTTCGCAAACGGCACGTTTACGCTCCGCATTCCGAATGAACCCAAAGAGGAACCGCCATGCTCGGCACAATTCTCGTGATCGTCCTTGTTCTCCTGCTCATCGGCGCTCTGCCGACGTGGGGCCACAGCCGCAGCTGGGGTTATGGGCCGTCCGGTGGATTGGGCCTTGTGGTCGTTATCCTTCTTGTCTTGGTCCTCATGGGACGCATTTAAGTAAGACCAAAGGCTTTCCCAGAGGGCCATCAACACATCTTGAACCGGAGGATATCACCATGAAAAAAGCAATTCTCGCCGTCGCCCTGATCATGCCGCTCGCAGCGTGCACGCAGACCGAACGTGGCGCCGGCATCGGCGCAGCGTCGGGCGCCATCATCGGTGGCGTGGCAACCGGCAACGTCCGTGGTGCCGCTGTCGGCGCAGCCGTCGGTGGCGTTGCAGGCGCGCTGATCGGCCGTGCCAACGAGCCGGGCCGCTGCATCTATCGCGACCGCTATGGCCGCCGCTACACGGCTGCTTGCTGATCGGCCGATCGGTTACGAACGAAAACGGAAAAACGGGCCTCGGCCCGTTTTTTTGTGTCTCGGTTTCTGTGGGTCAGCCCTTGCGCGCCTTTTCGACGCTGTCGAGCTGCTGGAGCAGATCGAGAAAGGCGTCCGGCAACGGCTCTTCTTCCACGGCACTGTAGAGCGCGCGCAGTTTCGAGACGATCTGGCTGTTCCGGTCCAAGCTCTTGTGGTGCGTGGTCTTCGCAGGCTTGGGGGCCGCGCGGGGTTTGGGGTCTGTCATATCCGCCATGCGTTCAGGTCCGCTTAGTCCCAATTCCGGCGGCGGCCAGGCCAGTCCGCGCGTTCAGCATCCTCGAGGCGATCACATCGACCTCATGCTTTGCAATTCTTACCGATCAAACTTTCCACGCGGCGGGAAACATGGTCAAACGTCCCTGTCTCGACTCGTCGAACGATCACACTCTGTCCGGTTTCGGCGCCAATATATCGAAGGACGTCTTTCATGTCACTTTCCATGCGGATTGCCGCTCACCTTCCCTATGTGCGCCGCTTCTCCCGCGCCATCACGGGATCGCAGACATCGGGCGATGCCTATGTCGCGGCCGTTCTCGAAGCGCTGATCGCCAATATCGAGCTTTTCCCCAAGGCGTCCAGCGATCGGGTCAGCGTCTTCAAGCTCTATTGCTCCCAGTTCGACAAGGTCACCATCAAGATCGACGAAGATGCGGTCAATTCGCCCTATGCCTGGGAAAAGAAGGCTGCCGCAAACCTCGCACGCATCTCGCCCGACGCGCGCAAGGCCTTCCTGCTCGTTTCCGTCGAAGGGTTTTCGCAGGACGAGACCGCCGAAATCCTCGACGTGACGCCCGAGGCGGTTGCCGGGCTGATCCAGCAGGCCTCGCAGGATATCGCCCGCCAGGTCGTCACCGACATCCTGATCATCGAGGATGAACCGCTGATCGCCATGGATATCGAAGACATGGTGCGCAGCCTCGGCCATGGCGTCGCGGGCATCGCGCGCACGCATAGCGAGGCGGTCGATCTGTTCAAACGGACCTCGCCGAAAATGGTGCTGGCCGACATCCAGCTTGCGGACGGCAGCTCCGGCATCGACGCGGTGAACGAGATCCTGTCGACGGCGACGGTGCCGGTGATCTTCATCACGGCGTTCCCCGAGCGCCTGCTGACCGGCGAAAAGCCGGAGCCCGCCTTCCTTGTGACCAAGCCGTTCAATCCGGATATGGTCAAGGCCCTGATCAGCCAGGCGCTGTTCTTCGACGAGAACGCTCACGCCGGCGAGGCGTGAGGCTTCAGTTAAGACAATCGGTTCAGCCCGGCAACTGGCGTTCCGGCGGCCGGGTGCGCACCTCGTTGAAGATGGTGAGCCCGATCAGCGCGAGCGGCATGGCGAGCATCGCGCCGACTGCGCCCCACATCCATGTCCAGAAGATGATGGCGATGAAGATCAGGAACGGGTTGATCTCGAGGCGATGGCCGAGGATCGCCGGCGTCACCAGATTTTCCATGACGAGATGCAGCAGGAAGAAGCAGATCGCCGGCAGCAGCGCCATGATCATGCTGTCATGCGTCATCAGGCCGGCACAGGTGAGAGCGATCGTCATGGCGGTGACGCCGAGATAGGGAATGAAGCTCGACACGAAGGCGAAGAGGCCCCAGAGGATGGCGCCCGACAGGCCGCCGGCGAAGGCGATCAGCGCCGTGATCGTGCCGAGCGAGATGTAGATCAGGCTGGCGGTCGAGAAATAGAAGCCGACCGCGTTCTCGGTCGCGTTCATGACGCGGATGGCGGTGAGGCGGCGCTCGTGCGTGGCAAAGGCGAGGATGATGGTCTTGCGCAGATGCGCGCGCCCGATGAGAAAGAGCCCCAGCGCAGCCAGAAAGATCAATGTCTGGACGAAAGCGGGCGTCAGGCCCGTGGCGACGATGCCCAGCATGGCGCCGGCATTGGCCATGACCATGTCCGAGATCGCCTTCTCGTTGGCGCCGTTGATGGCTCTCTTGACCCACTCGAACCGCTCGAAAAACGGCAGAAACCGCTCTGTCGCCCCCTCGATCAGGGCCGGCGCCTTTTCGGTCAGCATCGAGACCGGCTCGATGAGCGCGTTGACGAGGAAGAAAACCAGCACGACGAAGACGAGTCCGAAGAACAGGCCACCGAGCACGGGCGGCAGGCCGAAGCGGGACAATCTGTCGGCGGCGACGCCCAGAACCATGCCGACAACGATCGCCAGCGTGACGGGCATCAGGATGGATTCAAGCGCATAGATCACGCCGGACATCAGAATGACGAAGGTCCCGACGATACTCCAGGCCACGACGAGATCGAGGCCGCTTTTCGGATCGACCAGTGCGGTCGCCTCCGAAACGGGCGGGTTCTCGATCTGCGCTTTCTTCTTCGCCTTGAACAAGGCTCGCTCCGGTATGGCAGCGTTCACGTCCGACCTCCACTCGCAATGAGCGCGGGCCAGAAGCTGCCGCGATGTCCTGCATGACGTCCCTCGATCTCACACCCTGCAGACATGTTTTTGCAGACTATGATGACCGGGACGCCGCTCAATCGATTTCGGGACGAAAAGTTCCCGTGAGCGGCAGGAAGCGCTTACGTTTCCACCAAAAATGGTGTTTTTCAGCGCCGGACGACGATGTCCGCGCGGATCAATACTTCTCGGGCGGGAAGATCCGCAGGGTCAGCGAGAACAGGCCGAGACCGAGAAGAACGACCAGAAGCGTGTTGGCGACGTCGTCGGATGTTGCGGAGACAACGCCCACGGCAAGTGCGGCGCAGACGAGCAGGATCAGGCCAAGCCTGGGCAGCCAGTAAAGCATGGTGGCGTCCTTCGATGTTCGGAAGTGTTAATTCTGGCCTAACAACGGCATGATTTGCCGATTTGTTCCCAAGCTTTCGCGAAGCTTGCGATATGCGATCAATGGACATGTGATCCGGCGCATTTCGCGCTCCGTACGTCTCTGCAAAAGCAACAGAGAACCCGCGCCATGACCAGATTTGCCTCCACGCGCCTCTTGCTGGCCATCGGCAGCGTCTTTCTTGTCTCCGCCAGCAGTGCGGCCCTTGCGGCCGGGATGACCGAGGCGGAGATTCGCGAAAAGATCATCGGGCGCACGATCTTTCTCGCGGCGCCGATGGGCGGCGAGTTTCCGCTGAACTACCGGACATCCGGCGTGGTCGATGGGGATGGCAAGGCGCTCGGGATCGGCAAGCTGATCCAGCCGAGCGATACCGGCAAATGGTGGATTGCCGACGACAAGCTCTGCCAGCAGTTCAACACCTGGTACAAGGGCGCGAAGATGTGCTTCGACCTGACGCCGACCGGCGCCGACAAGGTGAAATGGGTGCGCGACAATGGCGAGACCGGCGTCGCGCGGATTGGCAACTGACGTCCCGTCAGGGGTGTTTCGGCTGAACGGCTTCCGCTCTGAGAAATGCGACCGGGCGACGACATCGCCGCCCGGTGCTCGCGCCCTCAGAGGGCGGCGATGACGATGACTTCGACCAGATAGTCCGGGGTCGCGAGCTTGGCTTCGCCCGTGGCGCGCGCCGGCGTGTTGCCCTGCGGCGCCCACTTGTCCCAGACGGCGTTCATCTTCGGGAAGTCGACCATGTCGGCAAGCCAGATCGTGGCGTTCAGGATGCGCGTCTTGTCGGTGCCGGCCTGTTCCAGCAGGCGATCGACCGAGGCCAGCGCCTGGGCCGTCTGCGTGGCGACGTCGTCGCCGGCATTGCCGACCTGGCCGGCGAGATAGACGGTGCCGTTGTGAACGACGGCCTGGCTCATGCGCGGGCCGGTCTCGAAGCGTGTGATGTCCATCGTGAAGTTCCTCTTGCTCGGATAGGGTGGCGCCGAAGCGCAGACCACCGCGGGCTTACAGGAGAACGCTGCCGAGGAAAACCGCCGGCCTGAAAACTCCACCGTTCGAGACGTCATCACCGCCGTCTCAGGCCGCTTCCGGCAGTGGCGGGAATTCGAGGCGCACGCGCGTTCCCTCCCCGGGCTGCGAGTCCACGGTCAGCGCGGCATCGTGCAGTTCGGCGATGCGCTCCACGATCTTCAGGCCGACACCGAGCGCGTCCGAACTCTTGATCCGCCCGCCGTCGAGAATATGGCTCGGCGACCGGCCGAAGCCGGGGCCGTCATCGGCGACCTCGAGCAGGCCGGTTTCCGCCGTGCGGACGGAGATGCGCGTTCCCTTCGGCGTGTGCTTCACCGCGTTTTCGACGAGATTGCTGATGGTGTTTTCGACCAGCGCCGGCACGGCACGGATCTCGCCGCCGCCCTCCTCCACGAATTCGAGTGTCCGGCCGCTGTTGAAGACGAAGGGCGCGAGCTGGGCGACGACGTCGCTGGCCAGCCCTGCCAGCGAGACCGGCCTGAACGAGGCGGCATCCACCACGTCGAGCTTGGCAAGCGAGGTCAGCTGCTCCAGCATATGGGTCAGCGCCTCCAGATCCTTCTCGGCCTTGCGCGCGCGGGGATCGTCGATCCGCTCGAGCTCCATGCGCACGACGGCGACGGGCGTGCGGATCTCATGGGCGATCGAGGTGGAGAAGATCTTCTGCGCCTGGATGAGGTCGGCGACGCGAACCAGCAGCCGGTTGACCGCATTGGCGAAATTGGCGATCTCGCGCGGCATGCCCTCGGTCGAGAGCGGGCTGAAAGCCGCGCGCGGATCGATGGCATCCGCCGCCTTGCCGGCCTCGACCACGGGCTTCAAAGCGCGCCGGACGGAGAGGATCGTGGCGCCGGCAACGAGGCCGAACATCAGCGGCATGGGGATGATCAGATGGTCGCGCAGCTCGTGCAGAAGCACGCTGGTGACGAAACCATGGGGATCGCGCAGGACGGCAAGCTCGACGAACACCTCCTGCGTGCCGAAGCGGAAGGAGCGCCCGCCCGCGACGCTGAGCGGCTTGCCGGGCGCGATCTCGCGCTGCCAGAAGGTGGGCGGGTTGATCTCGATCGGCAGGAAATGGCGCTGGCAGAGCGCCTCGCAGTTGGAAAACAGCACCTCGCCCGTGGAGGTGCGAACCCGGACGAAGATGTCGCCATCGCGCTCGTCGTCGCGCATCGTATAGCGTTCGGCGAGCGCCGGCGGCATCTGGAAGGAGATGCGGTCTTTCGAAACGTGGATGCCTTCGGCCAGCGTCTCCGCCTCCTGCCCGATCAGGAAACCGCCGAGATCCGCATCGTTCGACCAGTATTCGGTGAGCACGATGCCGAATTCGAGCATCATGGCGAGCACCGTGAAGGTGACGATGCGCAGCGAGACGATGCCGATCAGCGAGCGATCCCGGGCGGCCTTCATGATGCGGCCTGCAGCATGTAGCCGACGCCCCGCACGGTGACGAGATCGGCGCCGGTTTCGAACGGCAGCAGCTTCTTGCGCAGGCGCGAGACGGCCAGCTCCAGCGCGTTGGCGGTCATCTCCTCGCCGAATTCCGACAGCGCCAGTTCGAGCTTGCGCTTCTGCACCACCCGGCCGGCGTCGCGCATCAGAAGCTCGGCCAAAGCGCGCTCGCGCGGCGGCAGCGCCACGATGCTGCCGTCGCAGGAGAGTTCCGCCGTGGCGGGATCGTAACGCAGGTGCCCGCATTCGAGCACCGGCTGCAGCGAGGTCGGGCTGCGCCGGAGCATGGCGCGACAGCGGGCGAGAAACTCGCGGTGATGGAACGGTTTGACGAGATAGTCGTCCGCGCCGGCATCCAGTCCCTCGATCCGCTCCTCGATCGACCCGCGGGCCGTGATGACGAGGACCGGCAGGTCCTTGTAGGTCTTGCGGATCTGCCGCAGGAGTTCGAGCCCGTTGCCATCCGGCAGACCGAGATCGAGAAGCACCAGATCATGCTCCCGCAGGGTCAGCGTCACCGTGGCATCGGCGATCGTCGTCACGACATCGAGCCGCCAGCCGGCCTCCCGGACGGTTTCGCCCAGAAGCTCGGCGAGCCGGGGACTGTCTTCAACCAGCAGCAGCCGCATGCATTTCGTCTCACACGTTGGAACGTCGGAACCGACGCGAAACTAGCAGGTTTCGCGCGGTGCGACAGCGCCTCTTCCCGATCATTCGGGATCGCTGCCCATGGAGGCCGCGACGACGTCGCCGGTGATCGGGTCCATGACGACATCGGCCCGCCGTCGGCGGGCGGTCAGTGCCTCGATCTCGTAGCAGGAGCCGATGATCACCACATGGCGGATATCCGGATAGCCCGCAGCCACCGCCTTCTGCGAAATGGCCGCGGGGCTCATCCAGCGCGCCTGCGGCTCCTGCGTGCAATCCGCCGTGCGATCGCCGGCGAAAACCAGGCCGGCCGGCAGTGCCAGCTGCGAGACGAGAACGACGAGACAGAACAGGCGGCGCATCAGCAATCTCCAGAGCCGGACCCTGGGCATATGCCGATCCCTAGCCGTCATATGGCTGTCGGACACTGCTCGAAGCGTTGCAAAATCGTCGGCTGCGGGACCTCAGTCCGCGGGTGCGGATGGCGCGGCGTCGTCGAGCGGATGATAGCAGGCGAACAGATGGTCCGCCGGACCGTCGAGCGCCGGCATCTTTTCGCGGCAGAGATCCGTCGCGCGCCAGCAGCGCGGGTTGAACGGACAGCCGCTCGGCGGCTTCAGCGGCGACGGCAGCTCGCCCTGGAGCTGGATGCGCTGGCGCTTGCCTTCCGGATTGGCAACCGGGGTCGCCGACAGGAGGGCCGCGGTATAGGGGTGCTGCGGATTGGTGAACACGCTTTCCGCCGTGCCGGTTTCCACCGGCCGGCCGAGATACATGACCATGATATCGTCGGCGATGTGCCGCACGACGGACAGGCCGTGCGAGATGAAGAGATAGGCGAGCCCCATCTCCTTCTGCAGGTCCATCAGGAGGTTCAGCACCTGCGCCTGGATCGACAGATCGAGCGCCGAGACCGGCTCGTCCAGCACCAGCACCTTCGGTCGCAGCATGAGGGCGCGGGCAATGGCGATGCGCTGGCGCTGGCCGCCGGAGAACATATGCGGGTAGCGGTCGTAATGCTCGGGCCGCAGGCCGACCTTGCGCATCATCTCCTCGACCTTGGTCCTCCGGGTCGCGGCATCGTCGGTGGTGTTGATCTTCAGCGGCTCTTCCAGCAGAGACCCGACCTTCTGGCGCGGGTTGAGCGAGCCATAGGGGTTCTGGAAGACGATCTGCACGAGGCTGCGCAACGAGGCGTCGCCGACGCGGGCCGGCTTGCCGTCGATCAGCAATTCGCCGCCGCTCGGATCCTCGATCATGGTGACGAGGCGGGCGAGCGTGGACTTGCCGCAGCCGCTTTCGCCGACCACGGCCAGCGTGCGGCCGGAGTGGAGCGAGAAGGACACGCCGTTCAGCGCGCGCACGGTGGCCGCCGGCTTGAACATGCCGCGTGAGACGGAATAGAAGCGCTGGAGGCCGTGGCCTTCGAGCACCGGTCGCGATGCGGGCGGCGCTTCCTTGTTCGAGGTTTCGCTGAGTGCGGTCTCGCTCATCGCGTGCCCTCTCCTGCAAGCTCGACGGTCATCGTCGGGTGGTTCTGGGGAATACCCTCGATCAGCGGGTAATTGCACAGCGCGCGGCCGAGCTCCGGCCCCTGGCGCACGACGGAGCGCGAACAGAGGTCGGTGGCAAAAGCGCAGCGCGGCGAGAACAGACAGCCTTGCGGCCGATCATGCTGCCCCGGCACGACGCCGAGGATCGACGGCAGACGCTCGCCGATCCGGGCGCGCTCCGGCAGGGATGCGAGCAGGGCCGCGGTGTAGGGATGATGCGGATCGCGGAAGAGCGCCTTGACCGGCTGTTCCTCGACCTTCTGGCCGGCATACTGCACCTGAACGCGCTCGGCGGTTTCCGCCACCACGCCCATATCATGGGTGATGAGCACCAGCGCCATGCCGTTTTCCTTCTGCAGGCGAACGAGCAGATCGAGGATCTGGGCCTGGATGGTGACGTCGAGCGCCGTCGTCGGCTCGTCGGCGATGAGGAGCTTCGGATTGCAGGACAGCGCCATGGCGATCATGACGCGCTGGCTCATGCCGCCGGACATCTGGTGCGGAAAGTTCGACAGCCGGTCTTCCGGCGAGGGAATGCCGACAAGCTGCAGGAGTTCGATCGAGCGGGCGCGACGGGCGGCACGGTCGAGGCCCATGTGGATGCGCAGGCTCTCGCCGAGCTGGAAGCCGACCGTGAAGCACGGGTTGAGGCTCGACATCGGCTCCTGGAAGATCATCGCCATGTCCTTGCCGATGATCTTGCGCCGGTTGCGGGGCGAGAGTTTCAGGAGGTCCTGGCCGTTGAAGGCCATGCGGTCGGCGGTGATCTTCGCCGTCCAGGGCAGAAGGCCCATGACGGCGAGCATGGAGACCGACTTGCCGGAGCCGCTTTCGCCGACGATCGACAGGATTTCGCCGGTGTCGCAGGTGAGCGAGACGCCATCGACCGCACGGAAGGTGCCGGTCGAGGTCTGGAACTCGACGGTGAGGTTCTGGATATCGAGAAGCGGCATCAGGACCTCTTCAGTTTGGGATCGAGCGCATCGCGCAGGCCGTCGCCCATCAGGTTGATGGCGAGCACGGTGATGAGAATGGCAAGGCCGGGGAAGGTGACGACCCACCAGGCGCGCTGGATGAATTCGCGCGCTTCGGCCAGCATCGTGCCCCATTCCGGCGTCGGCGGCTGGGCGCCCATGCCGAGGAAGCCGAGCGCCGCGGCATCGAGGATGGCCGCGGAGAAGGCAAGCGTCGCCTGCACGATCAGCGGCGCCAGACAGTTCGGCAGGATGGTGACGAACATGATGCGCAGCGTGCCGGCGCCGGCAACCTGGCTGCCGATGACATAGTCCTTGTTGCGCTCCGTCATGACGGAGGCGCGCGTCAGGCGCACGAAATGCGGCAGGTTGACGAGGGCGATGGCGATCATCGCATTGACGAGGCCCGGGCCGAGCACGGCGACGAGAACGAGCGCCAGAAGCAGCGACGGGAATGCGAGGATGATGTCCATCAGCCGCATGATGATCGTATCGACCGTGCCGCGGAAGAAGCCGGCGAGAAGGCCGATGAGCACGCCCGAAACGACGGACAGCGTGACGACGATGAGGCCGACGAACAGCGAGAAGCGTGCGCCGTACATCAGGCGGGTCAGGATATCGCGCCCGACCGGATCGGTGCCGAGCAGATATTCGGCGCGTCCGCCTTCGGCAAAGGCCGGCGGCAGCAGCAGCACGTCGCGATTCTGGATGATCGGATCATGCGCGGTGAGCAGCGGCGCGAAGATCGCCATCAGCAGGATGGCGACGAAGACCACGAGCCCGAGAACGGCGCCGCGATTGGCGGAAAAATAGAACCAGAATTCGGCAAAGCCGGACGGCGGCGCGGACGGGGTGGCGGCGGCTGCCGCGGGTGATACGGATTTGGTTTCGACAGATGACATCGGTCGCGTCTCCTATCGCCGGATGCGGGGGTTCGCCCAACCGTAGAGAAGGTCGACGATCAGATTGACGAACATGATCACGAGCGTGATCATCATGAGGCCGCCCTGGACGACGGCGTAATCGCGCTTGAAGACGCTATCGACCATCCACTTGCCGATGCCCGGCCAGGAGAAGATGCTTTCCGTGAGGATCGCGCCGCCGAGCAGCACGCCGATCTGCAGGCCGATCGTGGTGATGACCGGGATCATGGCATTGCGCAGCGCGTGGACGCCGATGATGCGGAAGGGCGACATGCCCTTGGAGCGGGCCGTGCGCACATAATCCTCGCTCAGCACCTCGAGCATGGCGGAGCGGGTCTGGCGGGCGATGACGGCGAGCGGAATGGTCGCCAGCACGATGGTCGGCAGGATCATATGGCTGACCGCCGAGGCGAAGGCACCCTTCTGGCCGGAGAGCAGGCTGTCGATCAGCATGAAGCCGGTCACGGGCGGGAAGAAATAGAGGAACGAGATGCGGCCGGAGACCGGCGTCCAGCCGAGCGTGCCCGAAAAGAAGATGATGAGCAGCAGGCCCCACCAGAAGATCGGCATGGAATAGCCGACGAGCGCCGTGCCCATGATGGTCTGGTCGAGCCAGGTGCCGCGCTTGACCGCCGCCACCACGCCAGCCGGGATCCCGAGACAGACCGCGAGGATGATGGCACAGATCGCAAGCTCCATGGTCGCCGGAAACAGCGTCATGAAATCATCGATGACCGGGCGCTTGGAGATGATGGAGCGTCCGAAATCGCCCTGCAGCAGACCGACAAGATAGTCGAAATACTGGACGTACATCGGCCGGTCGAGACCAAGCTCGGCCATGATCTGCGCATGCCGCTCCGGCGCCATGACGCGCTCGCCGGAGAGCAGCATGACGGGATCGCCGGGAAGCAGGCGGATGAAGGAGAAGGCGATGATGGAAACCCCGACGAAGGTCGGGATGAGGACGGCGAGCCGCCCGAAAATGAAGCGCAGCATGAGCGTTCCGTAAGATTGCAAAACCGGCGGCCCGAAACGATCGGACCGCCGGAGACACCGCGACAGCGGGAGAGGTGGCGATATTACTCGGCGATATCAACGCCGTCGAAGCGGTGGATGCCGAGCGGATCCTGCACGTAGCCCGAGACCTTCTTGCTCATCGGCATGAAGACCAGGGAATGGTCGATGGTGTTCCACGGCGCCTCTTTCTTGAAGACGAGCTGGGCCTGCTGGTAGAGCTTGGTGCGCTCCGCCTGGTCCGGCGTCAGCTTGGCCTTCTTGACGAGATCGTCGAACTCCTTGTTGCACCATTGCGCGCGGTTGTTGCCGCCGACCGCGGTGCAGCCGAGCAGCGTGTCGAGGAAGTTGTCCGGATCGCCATTGTCGCCGGTCCAGCCGAGGATGACCGCGCCGTCGCGGGCCTTGTCGGAGGAGAGCTTCAGGTATTCGGCCCATTCGTAGGAGACGATCTCGACCTCGACGCCGATCTTGGCCAGGTCGGCCTGCATGAGTTCGGCCGCGCGGCGGGCGTTCAGCATGTAGGGACGCGATACGGGCATGGCCCAGATCTTCATCTTGAGGTTGGAGACGCCGGCCGCTTCCAGCATCTTCTTGGCCGCGTCCGGATCGTACTTGTCGTCCTCGACGGCGTCGTTATAGGACCACATCGTCGGCGGGATCGGGTTCTTGGCGACGGTCGCCGCACCCTGGAAGACGGCATCGACGATCGCCTGCTTGTTGACGGCCATGTTCAGCGCCTTGCGCACTTCCGGCTTGTCGAACGGGGCAACCAGCGTGTTGTAGGCGAGGTAGGAGACGTTCAGGCCTTCTTCCTTGAGGACCGTGAGGTTCTCATCCTTCTGCAGCTCGGCGACGTCGGCCGCATTCGGATAGGGCATGATGTTGCATTCGCCGGCCTTCAGCTTCTGCGCCCGTACGGCCGCGTCGGTCGTGATGGCGAAGACGAGGTCGTCGACCTTCTGCTTGCCGCCCCAATAATCCGGGTTGGCCTTGTAGCGGATGGCAGCGTCGGCCTGGTAGGCGACGAAGGTGTAGGGACCGGTGCCGAGCGGCTGCTGGTTCATCATCTCCATCTTGCCGTCGGCCTGCAGCTTGTCGGCATATTCTTTCGAATAGATGGAGGCGAAGTCCATGCCGAGATTGGCGAGGAACGGCGCTTCGGACTTGTTGAGAACGAACTTGACGGTGAGGTCATCGACCTTCTCGATCGACTTGATCAGCTCGGGAAAGCCCATGCCGCTGAAATATTCGTAGCTCGCACCGGCGACATACTTGTTCCAGGGATTGTCGGCCTTGTACTGGCGCTCGAACGAGAAGATCACGTCGTCAGCGTTCAGCTCGCGGGTGGGCGTGAAGAAGTCGGTGGTCTGGAATTTGACGCCCGGACGCAGCTTGAACGTATATTGCGTGCCGTCAGCCGACATTTCCCAGCTCTCGGCCAGGCCCGGCTCGATTTCCGTGCTGCCTTTCTTGAATTCGACGAGGCGGTTGTAAACCGTGCGCGAGGAGGCATCGAACGTGGTGCCGGCCGTGTAGAGCGCGGAGTCGAAACCTTCGGGCGAGCCCTCGGAGCAATAAACCAGCGTCTTCGACCAGGCGCTGCCAGCCATCAGCGTTACGACAGCCGTCGCCGCGAGAAGAGTAGAGAGCTTTTTCATCACCGTTTTTCCCAGTTTTCTTGTGTTCTCTTGAAACATTCTTATCTGCAAATGATCCGGATCGCAGCCGCAACCGGTCAGACCGGAAAGGAACGACATTTGCTGCGGCATTGCAATAACCCGCTCCATTCTTTTGTCCAGTTGGAAAATTTATCCAATATATAAGACATTACAGCGATATCATTCCGGATTGCAGCTTTGAGAGAGCAACCGCCTGGCGCCGGCGCAGGCCGCTGACCGCAGCGAGACAGCCACCGCAGCGGCGCGGTCGTCGGCTGAAAGCGCCTGTTATCGAGGGCGCAGGATGCCCGCGGAAGGGCGGCGGTGCGCTGTTTCGGGCACGACTTACCTTTTTTAGGGGAGTTGCCAAGCCGCAAATGCCCGCTAAACTAGTATTCCGGCAGTCAGAGGGGCAACATCGACGTGGGAGCGTTGCTGGATACTTATAGACGCTACGATTTCCAGAAGGATCTCGAAAAAGCGCTGAACCGCGTCGATTTCTTCCGCGTTTTCCACATGCTGGCTCTGGGCGCCGGGTTCGATCACTTCGGCGTGTTGCAGCTCGGCCAGGAGGCGGAGCCCGCCCTGCTCTCCACGCGTCTGGTTCTGCACGACCTGCCGAGCGGGCTGACCGAGGAATATGACCGGCGATACCGGTTTTCCGATTGCCTGCTTCTCAAAAGCCTCCACGCCTCCACCGTGCCCTCCGTCTGGTCGGCCGCATCCGAGGATGCCGCGCCGTCAAAGGCGGGAACGGACTTTCTCGCACAGATCGGCTTCGACCTCGTGGCCTGCGTGCCGGTTCACAGCATCGTCGGTACGCGCTATGTCGTGCTCTATTTCGGGGACAATGACGACATCGACCGCACGAGCCATGTCGAGCTCTGCTACAATTCGATCACGGCGTTCGACTATTTCTACCGGTTCGTCCTGGCGACGCGGGTCGGCATGGGCCTGACGGCCCGCGAAACCGAGATTCTCAGATGGATCTCCCATGGGAAGACGGCCAGCGAGATTGCGCTGATCGTTTCGGTGTCGGAACACACGATCAACTCTCATACGGCGACGATCCTGAAAAAACTCGATGTCGTCAATCGAACGCAAATGGTCGCCAAGGCTATCAGGGAACAAATCATCCAATGAATGTCTTTGAAAGCCCGATCGCCTGAACCTCCACATCCGACCTTATACTAGGCATTTTAGAAACCGGAATATTTGAGCCGATGACGATATTGCATATCCTTTTGATCGATGACGAGCCTTCCGAACATGTTATCCTGCGGCGATTGATGACGAAGGTTCAGTCCTTCACCATCCAGCTGCATTACTCCGATACGATCGAAGCCGCGGTCGATGTCATCGGCTCCGGCACCCCGATTGCCATGGTGCTGGTGGACAATCGGCTGCCGCCGCATGGCGATTTCCGCGAGACGGTTCCCCTGATCCGCCAGAAGGGGTTTATCGGCCCCGTCGGCGTGATCTCCGGTTCGCTCGATGACGCCTATTTTCAGTCGTTCCAGGAATACGGCGTCGATTTCCGGCTCGACAAGGCCGAGCTGGACCCGACCGCCATCGAATTCCTGCTGCAGGAATATCTGGTCAAATCCTGACACGAAAACGACGCGTCTTTTCAGGCGCGTCGCTCGTCTTTCACGTATGTCGATCGTCTGGAGCGCAGGCTCAGGCAGCCGTCTGCGGCTGGGCCGGCGGCGCGACGTAGGGAAGCGGATCGAGGCCCAGCAGGAAGTTGATCTGCGGGCGGGACTTGACGAGATCGTCGATCGAATATTGCGAGAGCACGTCGAAGAAGGCGTTGAGCGCCTTGCGCAGCGCGGTGTTCAAGCCGCAGCTGTCGACCAGCGGGCAATCTACTTCGCCCGCATCGAAGCATTCGGCCATCGAGAAGCTGTCTTCCGTCACCTTGACGACATCGAACAGCGTGATCTGCGAGGCGGGCTTCGGCAGGCGGACGCCGCCATTGCGGCCGCGGACCGTTTCCACGAGACCCGCCTTGTTGAGCGGCTGGAGAATTTTGAACAGAAACAGTTCGGACACGCCATAGGCGCGCGCAATCTCGGGAATGCGGCTCAGACGGCCTTCGTTTGCGGCACAATACATCAGCATGCGAACGGCATAATTGGTCTGCTTGGTCAGGCGCATTCTTCACTCCGATGCTCGGACGCCGGCGAATCCATCGATCGCCACTCCCTGTCGCCGCTACATATAGAACGGCAGCCAGTTTGGAACAATTCCAAAACGACGGAATGTCGAGAAAGATGCTCATGAAAAAAAGGGCCCCTTGCGAGGCCCTTTTCTCGAAATTGCCTGAAGCGCGTCGCGATCTTTCAGATCTGCTCCTTGCGCTTCAGAGCCTTGGTCTTACGCCGTCGTTTTCGCAAAGCCGCTGCACTGGTCGGTGCGGCCCGCGTAAAAAGGCTTGCGTCTACTTCATCGTCGGCATGACGAACTCGGCACCGTCCTTGATGCCCGAGGGCCAGCGGCTGGTGATGGTCTTGGTGCGGGTCCAGAACCTGATCGAGTCCGTGCCGTGCTGGTTGAGATCGCCGAAGGACGAGGACTTCCAGCCGCCAAAGGAGTGGTAGGCGAGCGGAACGGGGATCGGAACGTTGACGCCGACCATGCCGATGTTGATGCGCGAGGCGAAGTCGCGGGCCGCATCGCCGTCGCGGGTGTAGATCGCGACGCCGTTGCCGTATTCGTGCTTCATCGGCAGGTCGAGCGCTTCCTCATAGGTCTTGGCGCGGACGACGGAGAGGACGGGGCCGAAGATTTCGGTCTTGTAGATGTCCATGTCCGGCGTGACATTGTCGAACAGGCAGCCGCCGACGAAATATCCGTCCTCATAGCCCTGCAGCTTGAAGCCGCGGCCATCGACCACGAGATCGGCGCCAGCCTCCACGCCCTTGTCGATCAGGCCGAGAATGCGGTCGCGCGCTTCCCGGGTGACGACGGGGCCGAGATCGGCCTTGTCGTCGGTATAGGGGCCAATGCGCAGGGATTCGACCATCGGCGTCAGCTTCTCGATCAGGCGGTTGGCGGTTTCCTCGCCGACGGGCACGGCCACCGAGATCGCCATGCAGCGCTCGCCGGCCGAGCCGTAGCCGGCGCCCATCAGGGCGTTGGCGGCCTGGTCGAGATCGGCATCCGGCATGATGATCATGTGGTTCTTGGCGCCGCCGAAGCACTGGGCGCGCTTGCCGTTCATCGCCGCGGTGCCATAGACATAGCGGGCGATCGGCGTGGAACCGACGAAGGAGACGGCGGAAATGTCGGGATGCGTCAGGATCGCATCGACCGCGCCCTTGTCGCCATTGACGACGTTGAGGATGCCGGCGGGCAGGCCCGCTTCGATCATCAGTTCGGCCAGGCGGATCGGCACGGACGGATCGCGCTCGGACGGCTTCAGGATGAAGGCATTGCCGCAGGCGATGGCCGGGGCGAACATCCACATCGGGATCATGCCCGGGAAGTTGAACGGCGTGATGCCGGCGCCGATGCCGACCGGCTGGCGGATCGAATACATGTCGATGTTCGGGCCGGCGCCTTCGGTGAACTCGCTCTTCGACAGATGCGGGATGCCGATGACGAATTCGCAGACTTCGAGACCGCGGACGATATCGCCCTTGGCGTCGTCGATGGTCTTGCCGTGCTCGCGCGAGAGCATTTCGGCGAGGTCGTCCATGTTGTCGTTGAGGAGCTGCACGAACTTCATGAAGACGCGGGCACGGCGCTGCGGATTGGTGGCCGCCCATTTCGGCTGTGCCGCCTTGGCGTTTTCGACCGCTGCTGCGAGTTCGGCGTCGCTGGCGAGCGCCACCTTGCCCTGGACTTCGCCCGTTGCCGGATTGAAGATGTTGCTCGTGCGGCCGCTGGTGCCGGCAACTTTCGCGCCGCCGATGAAATGACCGATCTCGTACATGGCTGTCTCCTCCAGATTGTCGTTGCTGTTGACGCGAAGATCGCACTACAGTCTGCACAAATCAACATGCGAAAACCCGGAACGGTTGTGCAGAAATCGACACAAAGAGGTCTCGTCGCGTGAATTGGGACGATGTGCGGATGTTTCTCGCGGTCGCGCGCACCGGGCAGATCCTGGCTGCGTCGAAGCGCGTCGGCGTCAACCATGCAACGCTCAGCCGGCGGGTGACGGCGCTGGAGGAGGCGCTGAAGACCCGGCTTCTGGTGCGGCGGACCAATGGCTGCGAGCTGACGGCGGAGGGCGAGGTGTTCTTTCACGCCGCCGAGCGGATGGAGACGGAGATGCTGGCGGCGCAGGCGCATGTCGGCCGGGTCGATACCGCCGTCGCCGGGACGGTGCGGATCGGGGCGCCGGACGGTTTCGGCGTCTCCTTTCTGGCACCGCGGCTCGGCCGGCTGACGGCTCGTTTTCCGGCCCTGCGCATCCAGCTCGTGCCGGTTCCCCGCTCCTTCTCGCTGTCGCAACGCGAGGCGGATATCGCCATCACGCTCGAGCGGCCCGAGCAGGGACGCCTCGTCTCCTCCAAGCTCACCGACTACACGCTCGGCATCTATGCTTCCGACGCCTATCTGCGCGAGCACGGCACGCCCGACAGCATCGAGGCGCTGAAGCGGCATCCGCGGATCGGCTATGTCGAGGATCTTCTCTGGACGGCCTCGCTCGATTTTACCGGCGAGGTGATGCGCAACTGGGATGCGGGCTTCGAGATTTCGAGCGCCACCGGGCAGACGGAGGCCGTACGGTCCGGTGCCGGCATCGGCATCCTGCACAATTACATCGCCCGCCAGCACGGCGAGCTGCGCCGCATCCTGCCCGAGGCGACCATCCGGCGCGCCTATTGGACGACCTATCACGAGAGCGCGCGGGACCTGCTGCGGGTGCGCACGGTCGTGGATTTTCTGCAGGAGCTGGTGACCGCGGAGACGGCGATCTTCGTTTGAGGAGAGAGGGTTGGGAGATCAGGGAAGACGGCGGTCTATCAGGCAATCCCGGCCTTGCCGGCCGGAATTGCCAGACCCGTTTTGCACGTCATGCACATCATCCACCATTGTTTTCGAGCTGCGCATCATGCGCCTCGGTTCTCCATCGAACAGCCGAAGTCTAGCCGGCAAGGCGTTAACGAGACCTTACAAATGCCCTTATCCGGCACGCGGTGCGGGCAGAAAGGTTAATACGCGGTAAAGCCGGCGCACTGATTTCTAGGTGGTTGCCGGCAAGACCTGGTCGTGTTGCGCCGCAAGAGCCCGCATCACCCGCGAAAAGCGATCGAGGATGCGGGCACGGGCATGATGCCGGCCGGCGGTCACCTGTCGTTTGCCGGCCACCCACACGCTGTCGGGCCGCGTCCCGTTGGCAAACAGCCAGGCATCGAGCACGGCGTCATGTCGCGCGCCGCTCTCGGGCATCATGAGGGCGACGAGATCGGCCGCAGCACCGACCGCAAGGCCTGAAGGTGCGGCCGGATCGGCACCGAGCGCGATGGCGCCGCCGGCCCGTGCAGCTTCGAAAAGCGCCCGCCCGGTCGACTGTCCGGCAGCGGCCATGACATTGCGCGAGCGATGCGCCAAGCGCTGCGAATATTCGAGCTGGCGGAGTTCGTCCGGCAGGCCGATCAGGATGTTGCTGTCCGAGCCGATGCCGAACCGCCCGCCGGCCTTCGTGAACAAAGTGGCGTTGAACGTTCCGTCTCCCAGATTGGCCTCGGTGATCGGGCAAAGGCCGGCGATTGCGCCGCTTGCGGCCATGCGCACCGTTTCGTCATCGGTCATGTGGGTCGCGTGGATGAGGCACCAGCGCGGATCGAGCCCGACATGATCGAGCAGCCATTCGACCGGGCGGGCGCCGGACCAAGCGATGCAGTCCTCGACCTCCTTCACCTGTTCGGCGACATGGATGTGGATTGGCCCCTGCCCGGCCATCGAGACGACGGCTGCGATCTCCTCCGGCGTCGCGGCGCGCAGGCTGTGCGGGGCAACGCCGACGCGGGCGGCCGGCAGGCCGGCCACGGCGGTGCGGCAGCCCTCCAGCAGGCGGGCAAAACCGTCGAGCGTGTTGATGAACCGCCTCTGGCCGTCGCTCGGTGCAGCACCACCGAAGGTGGAATGGGCGTAGAACACCGGCAGGAGCGTCAGGCCGATCCCGGTGTCAGAGGCGGCGGCAGCGATGCGGACGGCCATTTCCGCGCTGTCATCATAGGGGCGGCCGTTGATGGCGTGGTGGAGATAGTGGAATTCGCCGACGCGGGAAAAGCCCTGTTCGAGCATTTCCATGTAGAGCTGGGCCGCGACCGCCTCGACCTGGTCCGGCGTCATCGTCAGGGCGAAGCGGTACATGACGGTGCGCCAGCTCCAGAAACTGTCGGCGCCGGGGCCGCGCACCTCGGCAAGGCCCGCCATGCCGCGCTGGAAGGCATGGCTGTGGAGGTTCGGCATGCCGGGGACGAGGATGGCGTGGCGCTCCTCGCGAGCCTCCAACCTGGCATCGGCTTTTGCCTCGGTCTCGACGGAAACGATGCGGCCGTCGGCAAACGAGATCCTGACATTGTCATGCCAGCCATTCGGCAAAAGGGCGGATGCCGCGAAAACCGTGGTCGTCTCTCCTGCCGCCCCGTCTCTCGGCTGACCCGTTTCCTGCCGTCCCATTGCCTGGCTTCCCATCGTCCTGCTCCCGGTCCCGACCGCGCGGCAGCTCCAGAATGAGGCTTGCGCTCCGTGATCATTTGTATATACATAATGACGAGCAAAGGAAAGGCGGGAAAAGCGATGTCTTCCATGAAGTCCCCATCGGCAGCGTCGGGCGCCTCGGCCTGCGACACGCTCTGGCACAATGCCCAGCTCGCCACGCTCGACCCCACCTTGCCCGGCCTCGGCCTTGTCGAACAGGGCGCGATCGCCGTTTTAAACGGGCGGATCGTCTATGCCGGGCCGGAAGCGGACCTTCCTTTTGCACGTGAGGCCGCCGGCCGTCTCGTCGATTGCGGCGGGCGGTTGATCACGCCGGGGCTGATCGATTGCCATACGCATCTGGTGCATGCCGGCGACCGGGCGAACGAGTTCGAGATGCGGCTCGCCGGCGCAACGTACGAAGAGGTCGCGCGGGCCGGCGGCGGCATCGTCTCCTCCGTCCGGGCGCTCCGGGAGGCCAGCGAAGACGATCTCGTCGCGCAGTCCCTGCCCCGGCTCGACGCGCTGATGGCCGAGGGCGTGACCACCGTCGAGATCAAGTCGGGCTACGGGCTCGACCTTCCCCATGAACGCAAGACGCTGCGGGCCGCGCGCCGGCTCGGCGAACTTCGCGACGTCACCGTGCGCACGACTTTTCTCGGCGCGCATGCTCTGCCGCCGGAGTTCAAGGGCGACAGCACGGGCTATATCGCCAAAGTGTCCGACGAGATGCTGCCGGCGCTTGTCGCCGAGGGGCTCGCGGATGCGGTCGATGGGTTCTGCGAGGGGATCGCCTTCTCGCCCGCCGAGATGCGGCGCGTGTTCGATGCCGCCAAGGCCTTGGGGATCCCGGTCAAGCTGCATGCGGACCAGCTTTCCAACCTGCATGGCGCGGCCCTTGCCGCCTTCTATGGCGCGCTGTCGGCCGATCATCTGGAATATACCGATGCCGCCGGGGCGGAGGCCATGGCGGCGAGCGGCACCGTGGCCGTCATCCTTCCCGGCGCCTTCTACTTCATCCGCGAGACGAAAAAGCCGCCGATCGATCTCTTCCGGCAGGCGGGCGTCGCGATGTCGATCGCGACCGACAACAATCCGGGCACGTCGCCGCTGACCTCGCTTCTCCTCACCATGAACATGGCCGCAACGCTCTTCGGCATGACCGTGACGGAGTGCATCGCCGGGGTGACGCGCGAGGCGGCCCGGGCGCTGGGGCTCGTCGACGAGGTGGGAACGCTGGAGGTGGGCAAGCAGGCCGATCTCGCGATCTGGTCGGTGACCCGCCCCGCCGAACTCGTCTACCGCATGGGGTTCAACCCGCTCCATGCCCGCATCCGCAACGGACATTGATCGCGCGGGCCCCGCCTCGCCAGACCTTTAGGACTTCGCCATGACGCTTGTTCTGCAGCCGGGCTCCGTGCCCCTCTCCACCCTCGAAACGCTCTACTGGACCGGCGAGCCCGCCCGGCTCGACCCGTCGTTCAATGCCGGCATCGAAAAGGCTGCGGCGCGGATCGCCGAGATCGCCGGCGGCAATGCCCCGGTCTACGGCATCAATACCGGCTTCGGCAAACTGGCGAGCATCCGCATCGATGCGGCCGATGTCGCGACGCTGCAGCGCAATCTCATCCTGTCGCATTGCTGCGGCGTCGGCGAGCCGCTGGCCGACGCCATCGTGCGACTGATCATGGCGCTCAAGCTCGTCTCGCTCGGCCGCGGCGCCTCCGGCGTGCGGCTGGAACTCGTGCGGCTGATCGAGGCCATGCTGGAGCGGGGCGTCATTCCCGTCATCCCGGAAAAAGGCTCCGTCGGCGCATCCGGCGATCTCGCGCCGCTCGCGCATATGACCGCGGTCATGATGGGCGAAGGGGAGGCCTTCTTCGACGGCGCACGGCTCGATGGGCGCACGGCGCTGGAACGGGCGGGCCTTGCGCCCGTGGTGCTTGCCGCCAAAGCCATATCGAGGGCGACGAGCGCGTGCAGGACCCCTATTGCATCCGCTGCCAGCCGCAGGTGGACGGCGCCTGCCTCGACCTGCTGCGCTCCGTCGCCCGCACGCTGGAGATCGAGGCCAATGCGGTGACCGACAATCCGCTGGTACTCTCCGACAATTCGGTCGTTTCCGGCGGCAACTTCCATGCCGAGCCGGTGGCCTTTGCCGCCGACCAGATCGCTCTGGCGGTCTGCGAGATCGGGGCGATCGCCCAGCGGCGCATCGCGCTTCTGGTCGATCCCGCCCTCTCCTACGGCCTGCCGGCCTTTCTCGCGAAGACGCCGGGGTTGAATTCCGGGCTGATGATCGCCGAGGTGACATCGGCGGCGCTGATGAGCGAAAACAAGCAGATGTCGCACCCGGCCTCGGTGGATTCGACGCCGACCTCCGCCAATCAGGAAGACCACGTCTCCATGGCCTGCCACGGCGCGCGGCGGCTGTTGCAGATGACGGACAATCTGTTCTCCATCATCGGCATCGAGGCGCTGACGGCCGCACAGGGCATCGATTTCCGCGCGCCGCTGGTGTCCAGCCCCGAACTGTCGAACGTCATCGCCGCGATCCGCACCGTGGTGCCGACGCTCGAGACCGACCGCTACATGGCGACCGACCTCAAGGCCGCGCGCGACATCGTCGCCGACGGACGGCTGAACGCTGCCGTGTCCGATGGCCTGCTGCCGGCTCTGGAGGTCTGAGATGGCCGTTTTCGAGATCGACCGCGGCACCTCGCCCGTTATTCTCGCCTTTCCGCATACGGGAACGGACGTGCCGGCCGACATCGCCGCGCGGCTGAACGACAATGGCCGGATCCTTGCCGATACCGACTGGCATATCCACAAGCTCTACGACGGCTTGCTTGCCGACGTCACCACCGTGCGCGCGACCTTTCACCGCTACGTGATCGACGCCAATCGCGATCCGGACGGCGGCAGCCTCTATCCCGGACAGAACACGACGGGGCTGGTGCCGGACACGGACTTCGACGGCGCGCCGATCTGGCAGCAAGGTTCGGAGCCGACAACCGACGACATCGCGGCGCGCCTGCACGCCTTCCACCAGCCCTATCACGCGGCGCTTGCCGCCGAAATCGCGCGGGTGAAGGCGCTGCATGGCGTGGCGATCCTCTATGACTGCCACTCGATCCGATCGCATATCCCCTTCCTGTTTTCAGGCAAGCTGCCGGACTTCAACATCGGCACCGACAACGGCCGGACCTGCGCGCCGGAGATCGAGACGGCCACTGTCGAGATCGCCGAGGCGGCGACAGGCTATGACAGCGTGCTCAACGGCCGCTTCAAGGGCGGCTGGACGACGCGACATTACGGCCGGCCGACCGAAGGCATCCACGCGATCCAGATGGAGCTGGCGCAATCCACGCATCTGGCGACCGAAGTGCCACCCTTTGCCTATGACCCGCAAAAGGCCGAGCCGCTTCGCCGCCATTTGAAAGACATTCTCGAGCGCATCGCGCGCATCGCGCCCACGCTCGCACACTCATAAAAGGGGAAAACCGATGACGAACCCGCGCCACAATATCCGCGAGATCCGCGCTGCCCGCGGCACCGAGCTGACCGCGAAATCCTGGATGACCGAAGCGCCCCTGCGCATGCTGATGAACAATCTCGACCCCGATGTCGCCGAGAACCCGCACGAGCTGGTCGTCTATGGCGGCATCGGCCGGGCGGCGCGCACCTGGGCGGATTTCGACCAGATCGTCGCATCGCTGCGCGATCTGGAGGAAGACGAAACACTGATGGTGCAGTCCGGCAAGCCGGTCGGCATCTTCCGCACGCACAAGGACGCACCGCGCGTGCTGATCGCCAACTCCAATCTCGTGCCGCATTGGGCGACCTGGGATCATTTCAACGAGCTCGATAAGAAGGGCCTGGCCATGTACGGACAGATGACCGCGGGATCGTGGATCTATATCGGCAGCCAGGGCATCGTGCAGGGCACCTACGAGACCTTCGTGGAAGCCGGGCGGCAGCATTATGACGGCAATCTGACCGGGCGCTGGGTGCTGACCGGCGGGCTCGGCGGCATGGGCGGCGCGCAGCCGCTGGCGGCCGTCATGGCCGGCGCCTGCTGCTTGGCGGTGGAGTGCAACCCCGACAGCATCGATTTCCGCATTCGCACCCGCTATGTCGATGCCCGCGCCGAGACGCTGGACGAGGCGATGGAGATGATCGAGCGCTGGACGGCTGCCGGCGAGGCGAAATCCGTCGGCCTGCTCGGCAATGCGGCGGATATCTTCCCCGAGATGGTCCGTCGCGGCATCCGGCCCGACATGGTGACCGACCAGACCTCCGCCCACGATCCGATCAACGGCTACCTGCCGAAGGGCTGGACCATGGCGCAATGGCGCGAGACGCGCGAAAGCGATCCGAAAGCCGTGGAAAAGGCCGCCCGCGCCTCGATGCGCGACCATGTGGAAGCGATGATCGCGTTTCAGCAGAGGGGCATTCCGACCTTCGACTACGGCAACAATATCCGGCAGGTCGCCAAGGACGAAGGCCTCGAAAACGCCTTCGACTTCCCCGGTTTCGTACCGGCCTATATCCGTCCGCTGTTCTGCCGCGGCATCGGCCCGTTCCGCTGGGCGGCGCTCTCCGGCGATCCCGAGGATATCCGCAAGACCGACGCGAAGGTGAAGGAACTGCTGCCCGACAACAAGCATCTGCACAACTGGCTCGACATGGCCGGCGAGCGCATCGCCTTCCAGGGCCTGCCTGCGCGCATCTGCTGGGTGGGCCTTGGCGATCGCCACCGGCTGGGCCTCGCCTTCAACGAGATGGTGCGCACCGGCGAGCTTTCCGCCCCCATCGTCATCGGCCGCGACCATCTCGACAGCGGCTCCGTCGCCTCGCCCAACCGCGAGACCGAGGCGATGAAGGACGGCTCGGATGCCGTATCGGACTGGCCGCTCCTCAACGCGCTGCTCAACACCGCCTCGGGCGCGACCTGGGTGTCGCTGCATCACGGCGGCGGCGTCGGCATGGGCTTCAGCCAGCATTCCGGCGTCGTCATCTGCTGCGACGGCTCCGAGGATGCCGACCGCCGCATCGAGCGGGTGCTGTGGAACGACCCTGCGACCGGCGTCATGCGCCATGCGGATGCCGGATACGACATCGCGCTCGATTGCGCCCGCGACAAGGGCCTGCGCCTGCCGGGCATTCTCGGCAACTGATGACGGGACACGGTTCCACATGAAGGTCCTTCGCAACAGCGACCATCGCCGCATGCCGTGGAAGAACGGCGGCGGCGAGACCGTGGAGATCGCCGTCTTCCCGCCGAGCGCCTCGCTGGAGACGTTCGGCTGGCGGATCAGCATGGCTTCGGTGGCGACGGATGGGCCGTTCTCGATCTTTTCGGGTGTGGACCGGACCCTGTCGATCCTCGACGGGCGGGGCATGGTGCTGGAGATCGCGGGGCGCGAACCCGTAACACTGACGGTGCAGGATGCGCCGCTGGCCTTTCCCGCCGATGCCGCGACCGACGCGACGCTGGTGGATGGCGCGATCACCGATCTCAACGTGATGACACGGCGCGGGGCGTTCGGGCATACCGTCGAGCGGCGCATCATCGACGGAGCGACGACGGTGACGCGCCGGGGCGGGACGCTGATGCTGCTGTCGATGGGTGAGATCCGTGTGGGTTCGGTGCGGCTCGGTCGTCTCGATGCGATGCTGCTGGAGGGCGACGTCACCGTTGCGGCCGCTGAGCCGGTGGCGGTTTTTCTCGTGGGGATCGATCCGGCGGAGGGGGTATGACGGGTGGCCCCGTCCCTGTCATTTCCCGTGGGCTGTTTGATCCCGCGCGCTTCGGCGGTCGGGTTTAAGAATCTTTCCATCTCGAGGACGTGAGTTGGCTGGGTTCCGGATCGAATCCGAAAGACGGGACGAGAATGGATCCGTCTCGCCGCTCAAAGCGACGGATGTTCGAGGTCCGCTGGCGTGCCCTTTGCGGCGATGAAGCGGTTCATGGCTTCGAACGAAAACGCTTCGATGGGCAGGCGCGTGCCGCCGTCGAGGGCGAGGTCGGCGAGGATTTCGCCGACGACGCTGGTGAACTTGAAGCCGTGGCCGGAACAGGGGGACGCCACGACGATGCGCGGGTCGGACGGCAGGAGGTCGATCAGGAAGTCCTCGCTCGGCAGCATGGTGTAACGGCAGGTCGTCGCGCGGACGCGCAGGCCGGCCGCAACCGGCAGCCGGTGGCGGACGAACGCATCGAGCAGGTCCGTGTCGCGCGCATCGACCGGCGGATTGGGCGCATGCGGGTCGATTTCCTCCATGAAATGCGCGTGACGCCCGACCTTGATGCCATCGACGCCGATGGCCGGGAAGCCGAAATAGGAGCCCCCCTCGCCCTCGTCGCGAATGAAGGCGGGCATGCGCTGCGGGGTGGTGACGAAGCCGTCCTTCGGCTGGTACCAGGCGACGACCTGCTTGATCGGAACGGCCTTGCCGGCGAGATCCGGAACGAGGTCGGCGATCCACGATCCCGTGGCGACGATGACCTTGCCGGCGCTGATGCGCCCGGTGGCGGTTTCGATCGCGATGCCATCGGCTTCCGGGTGGATGGCGATGACCTTCTCTCCGAAATGCAGGGCCGCGCCATCGCTCGCGGCGAGCTTCACATAGCCCATGACGGCCGCTTCGGGCCGGAGATAGCCGCCCTGCGGATCGAGCACCGCGATCTCGTCGTCATCGATCGCAAAGGCGGGATGGCGCGCGCGCAGGGTCGCCGCGTCCAGCGTTTCGGCCGCCAGGCCGTAGATTTCGCTGCTCTTGCGCGTGCCGCTGACGATCTTGCTGTCGGGCAGGCCGATCTGCAGCACGCCGGTGATCGTCAAGATATCCTCGCGCAGCCGGCTCTCCATCGCCCGCCAATTGGCATAGGCGCGCTGCAGCAGCGGCACGTAGGAGGGATCTTCGAAATAGCCGAGGCGAATGAGGCGGCTATCGCCATGGGAGGAGCCGAGCCCATGGGCGGGATAAGAGGCATCGAACCCGATGACCGAAACGCCGCGGGCGGCCAGATGGGCCGCGGCCGCGCTGCCCATGGCACCGAGACCGACAATGGCGATATCGAAGCGGGCAGTCATGGGAAAATCCTTCCGGTCGTCGGCTTGCGCGTCATGGCGTGCCGGTCGTCAACGGCCCATCACACTCTGCAGAGAGGGATAAACCATATCGCGGCGCAGGGCGCGAGAGAGAAATTTTACAGCGATGATCGCGTCCGGTGGCCAGCGCTAGGCTTCAGGATGCGGGGCTCTCCACGGCGGGGATCGGCGGCAAGGTCGCCTGCGAAAACGTCGCGAAATCGAAGGCCGGCAGCGGGCCGGCCGTCATCAGGGTGAAATCGAACGAGGCTCTTCGGTCCGGGCCGAGCACGTATTGCCGGTGCACCCGCAGGAAATCGAGCTTGATGCGCTTGTAGCGCTCGGCCGTCAGGATGTGTTTCAGCCGGATCGTCACGATGCGCGCCGGCGGTGCATCGGGATGGCCGGAGGCTGCGACCACCTGCGCCTTGTAGAAATGGATCGAGTCCGTCAGGCATTGGACCTCCAGCCAGTCGAGCCCGGGGGCGCGCGCGAGAAGGCCGACACGGGCGCGCAGGCGGGTGGCCGGGCGAAGCAGCGCGCATTGCAGGATGGCGCCGCCGAGCGTGACGAAGGTGATGCGGTGCCCGCGCATCAAAGCCGGCTCGCGCTCCAGCAGAGCGCCGATGACATGGGCGGCGACGGTGGAGCCCATGCTGTGAGACGTGACCAGCACCTCGTCGCAGCCCGTGTCGCGTGCCTCGACAAGCACCGCGCGCGCGGACGCGATGGCTGTTTCCAGCCAGCGGTCGACATCCGGACGATCGAGCGACGCCATGGCGACGGCAAGCTCCCAATCGGCAAAGAGATGGAGCGTGTGCAGCCGCTCGGCGGGCGGCATGAGACCGTAGCGGAACAGCACGGCGGCGGCCGGCACGCTCCAGGCGAGGTTCCAGGCGGGGAAACCGAAGACCAGCGGAGCGAGTGCCGCGCCGAGGGCCGCGAGGACCGCCAGCGCGACCAGCAGGAACGGGAAGACGAAGAAGAGACCGAAGCGCCAGGCATGGCGGAAATAGCCGCTGAGCCCGCCCTGCCAGACCACCCGCGCCGCACTGGCATAACCTGCGAGCAGCCGCCGATGAAACGGCTTCTCCGCCAGCAGGGCGACCAGTCGGTGATGATCGAAGATGTGGACGCGGCT
Organism: Rhizobium sp. PP-F2F-G48; assembly: GCF_004342335.1. Classification (NCBI taxonomy): domain Bacteria; kingdom Pseudomonadati; phylum Pseudomonadota; class Alphaproteobacteria; order Hyphomicrobiales; family Rhizobiaceae; genus Rhizobium; species Rhizobium sp. PP-F2F-G48. Next base: position 334,609 of record NZ_SLVH01000003.1, read on the forward strand.
TTCCGTACCGGCCGTCCCCGTGGCGCCCGTCCCCGTGGCGTTCGTCCCCGTGGCGCCCGGCAATGCGCCGGTGACATCGAAGAAGGGGACATGTGCGCCGTCCACGAGAGGCCCGACGTCGAACGACAGGTCCCAGACGCGCGCGCTCTGGGCTGCGGCCCGGGCATAGCGCGCCCGATGCGCCTGCGCGTTCAGCGGCTCGAAGCCCGGGAAATGCAGGACGATCCGCCTGCGGACGATGGATGCGTCGCCTTGGATCATAAACCCACTCTCATCGTTCTTCCGGAAACCGGACTGCGCCCCCGCGGTTACCGAGCGGAATCTGGTGCGGCCAAAGCAGACCGCCGCTTCGTCACCGGACTTGCCTTTGACGCGGACTTGCCCTTGCCGCGGACGTGCCCTTGCCGCGGACTTGCCCTTCAGCCGGACTTGCTCTTTTTAAGGTGTGATGCATATCCGTCTTCAGACGCTCCATGCATCAGCCTGGAGGGTTTGGCAATCCTGCCCCGTCCTGACAAGGATGATGTTCGGCTGCCGTTCATATTCGAGGGCGCACACAGGACGACGACATCTCTCTGCCGAAGGCGGCAATATGGGTCGTTCCGTTTTGCGCTCGTTGTCTTGCCGATTGCCACCTTGAAAGGTTGATCCCATGCGTGCCGTGCTCTCTGTCCTTCTTCTCTCCTCCACCGCGCTTCTCGCCGGCTGCGTCGATGACGGCTCCGTCGGCAACGGCGTTCGCTATGATAGCGGCCCGCGCTATTCGTCGAGCGGCGTTTACATCCGCCAGTCGCGCTACGACACCTATCGCACGCCCGTCTATGTCGAGCGCGACCGCCGTCCCAACTATGACCGGTATGATCGCTCCGACCGATATGACCGTACACGGGACGACAACCGCGACCGCTACAGCAGCGACCGCCGCGTGCGCCGGGAAGCAGCAGACCGCGACGCCGGTGACAATGGCTACCGCCGCGACCGCGACGACGACCGCCGCGTGCCCCGCCGTCCCGTGGATATCTGCGAATATCCCTGCATCCGCTAATCTCCGCCGCCGATAACGGCAGGACGCGACGAAAACGAAACGGCGCCGCGCGCGCCGTTTCCTCGCGGCGCCGTTTTCTCGAGGTGCCGGGGCGCGCACAGCCAGATCCCTCTAGATTTCTCCCGATCCGCGCCTGACAGCACGGATCGACCAGCACAGGCCGACCAGCATGGGCCGACCAGCATGGGCCGACTGTTTGCCGGCCGGACGCTTGCGCCCGATCGGCCGCCCCTCGCACGCCGATGCCATGTCTGCGGGTGCCCTGTCTGCGAGTGCCTTAAAAGGCGGAGCCCCATAAGCGCAAGACAGTGAGCGGGCGCCATTTCGGCAGACAATCGGCAAGATTCTCACTGCCTAACGTTGTACTAAAAAATTCAAACTTTCTTTAGCTTGTCGCTGTAAGTTTTAGCGAACGGGCTGCAGGCATGATGCCGGCAGGTCCGACAGCATTCCATGACGCACTGGATCCTGCTGCCGCCCTGCCGGGGGCCGGCAAAGCCTTCGTGCGGCCATCATTTCCCATGCCCCCTCTTGCATCCCCCTTATGCCCCACGCCCCGAATTTGCCCGCAACGCGCATCGAGAGAGCCCATGTCCCTTTTTGAAAATGCCAAGGTCGGCACCAAGTTGATGATCACGTCCGGCGTGAGCATTCTGCTCGTGATCGGCATGATCTCGAACCAGACGATCAGCGATGCGAAAACGGCCGAGGGCAACGCTCTCCTGGAGCGCGAGCAGATCGTTCTCGACGGCGTCGTCAATGCCAAGCTTGCCTTGAGCAATATGCGGTTTGCCTCGCGCGGGCTGCGTCTCGTCAACAGCGACGCCGAAGCACAGAAGGCGATGGCCGACGTCAAGACCTATTTCGACAACGGGATCGCCGGGCTGCAAAAGCCGCTCGAGGTGGCGCCGGAGCGCGACACGCTGAAACAGATCGCCGCACGGCTGACGGATTACCAGACGATTTCGCAGAAGCGCACCGGCGATATTCTGGCGGCGTTTCAGAAGGTTGGCGGCCGAAAGCTGACGCTCGAGGAGATGGCGGCCGCCGTCGCCACCACCGCGACCGACAACACGAAGGTTGCGGAAACCGCAAACCAGCTCATCAACGACGCCGTGAAGAATGCGACCGAGATCACCGCCGAAGCGAAGGCATCGCTGCAGGCGATGGTCGCGCAGGCCCGCACCATCTCGCTGGCCATCAACGCGGCGATCATTCTCCTTCTCATCGCATCCGCCATCGTTCTGGTGCGCAGCGTCGGCCGCCCGATCCGCCTGATGACGCAGGCCATGCGCCAGCTGGCGGCCGGCCAGACCGACATCGTGCTCGGCCACACCGCGCGCAAGGATGAGATTGGCGAGATGGCCGACGCCGTCGAGGTGTTCCGCCAGTCCGCCATCAGCAACAAGCGGCTTGAGCAGGAGGCGGAAGCCGCCCGCGCCCACGCCGAAGCCGAACGCGAGCGCCTGACGGCCGAAGCCGAGGCCTCCGCCCGCGAGCGCATGCAGCAGGCGACGTCGGGCCTCGCCACCGGCCTGCGCCGTCTTGCGAGCGGCGATCTCGGCTTCCAGCTCGATCAGGCCTTCGCACAGGATTTCGAGGCGCTTCGCCACGACCTGAACGGCGCCATCGCCCAGCTGTCCGCCACACTGCTCTCCGTTGCCCAGGCGACGACGCAGATCGACAACGGCACGCGCGAGATCAGCCAGAGCACCGACGATCTCTCCCGCCGGACGGAACAGCAGGCCGCATCGCTGGAGGAAACCGCCGCGGCGCTCGACGAAATCACCGTCAACGTCACGAATTCGTCGAAACGCGCCGAAGAGGCCCGCTCGGTCGCCGTGCAGGCGAACACGAGCGCCGGACACTCCGGACGGGTCGTGGCGGACGCGGTCGATGCCATGCAGAAGATCGAGCAGTCCTCGAGCCAGGTCGCCAACATCATCAGCGTCATCGACGAGATCGCCTTCCAGACCAACCTGCTCGCGCTCAACGCCGGCGTCGAAGCGGCACGCGCCGGGGAAGCCGGCAAGGGCTTCGCCGTCGTCGCCCAGGAAGTGCGCGAACTCGCCCAGCGCTCGGCCAAGGCTGCCAAGGAAATCAAGGACCTGATCCGCATTTCCTCGGTCGAGGTGCAGGGCGGCGTGAAGCTCGTCAGCGAAACGGGCGAGGCGCTGAAGACCATCGAAGGCTACATCGTCACCATCAACCAGCATATGGACGCGATTGCCACATCGGCCCGCGAACAGTCGGTCGGCCTGTCGGAGGTCAACACGGCGGTCAACCAGATGGACCAGGTGACGCAGCAGAACGCGGCCATGGTGGAGGAAAGCAATGCGGCGAGCGCCACGCTTGCCGGCGAAGCCGAACGCCTGCGCGACCTCATCAGCCGCTTCCAGTTCGGCGAGATCAAACGCACCCCCACCCGGGAGCCCGTCGCCGCCGCCAATGCCAGCTACCGCCCCGCCCCCTCCCCGGCCCGCAAGATGAACACCCAGATCGCCCGCTCCTTCGCCGGCAACGCCGCCGTGCAGCAGACCTGGGAAGACTTCTGATCCATCGGATCGAAGGTCGACAGCACGAGGACGCCATCCGCGAGACATCGCGGGTGGCGTTTTTTCATTGTGGGGCGTGTCGGTCAGTTTGACGGGAGGCGGTCGCGGGGGCGGATCAGGCCGACGTTTCGTGGAGGCTATCCGCGGGGGTGGGGATTTGCGTGCCGACGGTCGAAAGTGGTGACGGGCGGTCGTGACGGATGCTCACGAGCATCTGTCCTAACGTCACGGCTATGCCGCGATCCAGAAGCTGACGTTAAAATGTGGAAAAATGGTACGGTTGGGGGGTCTCGAACCTCCGACCTCAGGTGCCACAAACCTAAGGCCTATCGTTATTGCAAGATTCCGATCAGGATCGAGGTCTTTCATTTCATCGATAAACTGTTGACAAAAATCGATATTTTTCGATAATCGCCGTCAATTCAAGACACAAGCATCCACCCTCGACATCGACCAAAAGTCATCCGGGACATGCGCCCGAAGGCGGGGACGTGGACCTTGCGGCGCTGTATCGAGAAAACGATCGAGGACAAGACGGCAGACACTTCAGCGAAGCCGTAGGCGGCTGCCATCGATACGGGGCGAGGACGACATCCATGTCCACCGTTCATCAACGCTTGCCGTCGTTAAGCGGCTCGGTGCCCGCGACACTCTCACGAAGAAACGCGCGACGTCCGTCGACCTTCTGGCGGCCAACGGGATCAAATGGTAGACCCCGCACGATCTGCGCCGGACCATCACCAAGGTCCTCGATGAGGCCGGCATTCCCGGCGGTGCATCGGTGGTGCTTGCTCACGAAGTGAGACGTACCGAGAAATTGGACGTGGAAGACGACGAGTCGCGCGAGCAGCGCATTGCCCGGATCACGAGGCTCGCCTATGGCGGCGCGCAGCACCTGCATCTGAAGCGGAAGCGGAAGGCCATGACGATCTGGACGGATGCGGTTCTGGATGAATACGTGAGGATGAGGTCGGAACGAAAGCCCGTCAACAAGTGACCTGCATATTCAGAGGGCCACGGCAATTGCTAAGTTGCGATCAGTAGCATACGCGGCTGGCAACGAATTCTCGACAGAAGCGATCAAATCCAAAAGTAGCCGAAGTGTGCTGTCTCCCTGAAATTGTCAAGAAGCAAAGACGTGATCCTTTTATTGAGACATAGGAAAAAATTTATTCGTCGTGGTCCTCGCGTGCTGAGTTAGCACCGCTCGGCCGGTCATGGCTTCTGGTTGCATTTCCGAGAACGTAACCGGCAATGCCACTCAGAATTGAAACAATGCCCTCTGATTGAATTCGGCCAACGGTAGCCAGAATGCAAGCACCAACTACTATAACAATAACGGTGATCATCTGTAGCGTGCCCGCTCGTTCGATCATGTTCGAAAGCGTAACAGCACCGCCCGCTTTCGTCTTATAAAATGCGAACGTGATGACGACAGTTGCTCCAAGCACAATCAGAGCAAGTGATATAGTGGAGTAAAGGGCAACCTCTGACAAATATCGATAGGCATTTTCATCCATAGGTGACATTCCCTTAACCTTTCAGAGTTTTCAGAGGCAGAGCTTGCAACGTATGCGGGTTGGAGTCGATAGGGTTTCTCTCATATTTCTTTTGACGGGTTAGATACTTTGGACTTCGCAACTCGTTTATCGGAATGCCAATAAGTGCGCGGTGTCGTGGATACGGCGGTGATAGGCCGATAATCTGCATCTAATGCCGCCTATAGATATGTCGCACCTCCACTTATTCGCCGCTTGGTCCCTGCACAGGATCGCCACACCATTGCCTACAGGACTCCGAACGCAAGAACAGGCAAGAGACGTGAGCGACAACCCCGAAGCATTCCACGCGCTGCGCAGACGGCTTATTCCTTCGTCAACGAGCACGGCAAGGATGGCGATGCCCTGCGGCGTGTCTGCGAGGACTTCATGCGCCGGTGGCGCGAGGCCCGTGGTGCGGCCGGTACGAGTGCGAAGGACGACAGGGTCCTGATCCAGACGGTCGTTCGGTGGACGCTGAACAGGTACAACCGCCCGCGCTACAGGCCGAAGCGCACCCGGGAGGAACGGGCGGCGGCGTTTCTCATAACACCGGAAGCATTCCGGATATCAAAGGAAGACTTCGGGCGGGCGTCTATCCGCAATACGGCGCGGATCACCGGCCAGTCAAAAAGCACGGTTGCCCGTCACCTGTCGCGGCAGGGCATTGCCCCACGCCGTGAGGCGAGAATCCGCAAGCTGTCGAAGACCGGCCAGCAGCTCATCCGGATTCTTGACGAGACGTTCGACCGCCGCGCAGCAGGTATTGTCCAACTGGACCGACTGAGCGCCGCCCTGTGGGACGGGACGGATACGCGCCAAGTCCCGGTGACGACGCGGGCCTCCCGGAGGAAGAAGCTCAAGACCTTGTTGACGGAGATTTCCACGGCCGACCTGAGCTACAGCATCGTTATCGTCGATGAAATCGTTTTCGTTCATCGTGGCCGCCGTTTCCCGTCGCTGTCGGAGGCCGCCACATGGATTGCCGAGGAAAAGCGGCTGGGCTGCTATGCTTCGATCCGGCATCCGTCTCCCGATGCCGGGGAGATGCAGTATCGCCGCGCTCGCTAAAATGCATGCGTGGATCGTGTAGCTGCCTTGCGCCGTGAGGTTCTGCTCCTCGGCGCTACCCAGCTCATTTTCTAGAATAGCATCTTTTTCAGGATTGCGACGCAGCAGACCGGACTGCTTAGAAAGCGTCGAACTGCCCTTCCGGAACACACCAAAATGTTTCAGACGTGTTCCATAGCGGCGTTATCGCAACATACCCCTGATCTTGCAAAAGACGGGTCATTGCTAATCGGCTAATTTAATTGTGGAAAAATGGTACGGTTGGGGGGTCTCGAACCTCCGACCTCAGGTGCCACAAACCTGCGCTCTAACCAACTGAGCTACAACCGCACGAACAAGCATGTCGCTTGGCCGCGTCATTACGGCCATGGGTTCGGTTTGGCAAGTCCGAACTTCGATTATTCGCCAAAAAACCGGGCGGTTTCCCGTCCGGTTCTGGATTCAGGCAGCGTTCAAGGCGGCTCGATCAGGTGCGGGTGATGCCCGACATGGCCTTTTCGGCGGCGTCCTTGGTCGGCTTGACGAGGTTTTCGGCAACCTTGCGGGTGGTTTCCTGCATGGCGCGGGCCTGCTCCATGGCAAGCTCGGCCTGTTTGCGGATGAAGGCCGTCTGCAGTTCGAAGACTTCCGACAGCGACTTGCAGGCGATCAGCGCTTCCATGTGGGAGAGCGACGTTTCGGCATTGGTGCGCAGGGCGTCGATGGCCTTCAGGCTCAGCTCGACCGTTCCGGACTGGGCGCTCTCGACCGTGGCTTCCAGCGTCTTGCCGGCTTCTTCCGCGGCCGTCTTCATCTTCGCATAGGCTTCGCGGGACTGGGTCGCGCCCTTTTCGGCGAAGTCGCGGAAGGTTTCGGTGACCTTGTTCGGGTCGAAATTTGCGGTGGAGAAGATGTCCTGGGTCATCGGCTTGTCCTGGCTGGCTGGTGTGGCTGCCCGCTGTCGATCGACAACGGTTTTTCGTCTCTGCACTCTCTCTAGCATCGTTTATGTTGCAGTGCAACATAATTTTGCATCGCACCATGCGTCGTTTCGGTACATTAACCTTGCATTAGGAAAGAGGCCGGTTTTCACTGCGAAAGCGTCGTGCAAACTGGACCCTTCCGGGGGGCGCGGGTATTAATAGTCTATTAACGCATCCGGAGACCCGAGACCTCCGCAAGAGCCGGATAGAAGAATGCCCGTGAAATCCTACCCCTTCATCGACATCGCCGTGCATGACCGCGTGCGGGAGCATTTTGCGCGCGGCGACGCGGCCATTCTGTTTGCGCCGGATCTTTCGCGGGTGCTGTGGTCGAATGGCGAAGGTGCCGCGCTGTTCGGGCTGGGGTCGATCTATGATTTCCTCGATAGCGGACTGGACGGCGGGGCCGGCGTCGCTGGCGTCGCCTTCCGGCAGTTGCAGGCGACCGCGCGCCAGCTGCGGGAAATCGGGGAAACGCGCCGCTTCATGATGCGCCTGTCCTCAGGCTTCCGGAGCACGACCGTGACCGCCGCGCTGGCGCTGATCCATGTGCGGGCGGGCGAACGGGCCATCCTCTTTACCGCGCCGCGCGCAGCCCCCACACGGGGCGGCCTCCCCGCCTCTGTTTCGGACACCGCCGCGCGGATGATTTCCGGCTTCGACGACCCGGACACGCATATGGCGGTGCTCGATGGCGACGGGGCCGTGCTTGCCGCCTCGCCGCAGTTTCAGGCGCTCGGCATGACGCAGCAGACGCTTCTGTCGCTGGTCGAAGCCGTCGGCCGCGATAGCGACTGGCTGCTGAAGCGTCCCGTTCTGACCGGCAAGGGCACGCTGCCGGCAGCCATCGGCAAGGTTTCGGCCGATCCGGCGCTGCACCTGCTCTTCGCGGTGGAGACGATCCTCGGGCATATGGATGCGACGACCGACTTTGGCGCGCCGGCGCAAGCCGTGGCTGTGCCAGAGGCGGTTCTGGTACCGGATACGATCGCAGAGCCGCGCGAGACGGAGCCGCCGGAAACGATTGCGGCGCCGACGCCGACTGCGACCGATGTTGAACCCGACACGGCGGTGGCCGATCTGGTCGAGCCGATCGCGCCCTTGCACGATGTGGATGCGGGTAACGAAGAGGCTACGGACGCCATCCTTGGGAATGAGGACGAACGCATCGCTGACGGCTCCGAGGAAGAGGTGCCCGGCGATGCGGTGACGGAGATGGTTGACGACCGTCTGCCGGTGGAAGAGCCCGCGGATGCCACGCCGCTCGCTGCCACCGAAAGCGATGACGCGGAAGGCGCGAGCATCGATACGGCCGATGCCGACGAGCAGGATGATGAACATGCCGACGAGCCTGTCGAGGTCGCCGAGACGAGTGACGCGCTCAGTGCCGACGGCGCGGACGAAGGTGACGATGTCGCCGGTCTTGAGCCCGCGGGCTTCGTGTTCGATCCGGCCATGCGCTCCATCCGGTTTGTCTGGAAGATCGGGGCCGATGGGCGCTTCAGCGAAATTTCGCGCGAGTTCGCGCGCGCCGTCGGCCCGCAGGCCGCGGATGTTCTGAGGCAGAGTTTTGCGGATCTCGCCGCGCGCTTCGCGCTCGACCCCGACAGGACCATCGTCGATCTGTTGAACCGGCGCGATACCTGGTCGGGCAAGACCGTGCTGTGGCCGGTCGAGGGCGAGGCACTGTGCGTTCCCGTCGACCTCGCGGCTCTGCCGACATACTCGCGCAACCGGGAGTTCGACGGTTTTCGCGGCTTCGGCATCGTGCGGGTTTCCGACGCTGTCGCAGACCCTTCGGCCCGTGGGCTCAACCTTGCCGCGCTGCCGGCCATCGTTCATCCGGCGCTTGCCGGTGAAGACGCAGAGTTGACGAGCACGGACGAGACTGCGCCCGTGCCGGACGAACATGCCGAAGGCGATGCGCGGCGCGAGACGCTGGAGGATGACGGATCTTTCTTCCTTGCAACGGACGATGCGACGTCGTCGGCCGAAGAGGCCAATGCAGCTGCGTCCGAGGTTGACGCCCCCGACCCTGCCGAGGACGGACTGCCGCGCGATCCCTTCATGGGCGAGCGCCCGGCCCTCAAGCTGGTGGAAACGCCCTTGCGGCGGCATTCCGACAAGGTCGTGCCGATCGACAACGCCCGCCCGGCGGGCAGCGAGACCCTGACGCGAAGCGAGCAGGCCGCCTTCCGCGAGATCGCGCGGCAATTGACGACGACCTTCGGCAAGCGGACGGAGCCGCCGGCCCCGCCGGTCGAGGACGGGACGGATGCTGGCGCGCCGGATGTCGGGGCCGACGACAGCACACGCCTTCGCGACGAAACGCAGGGCGAGGATGCGCCCGTGGCGGCGGAGCTGGAAATCCGTGACGCGGCGACATCGGGAGATGCGGTCGGCACCGAGATGGCCGACGACGGTGAAACGTCGATGGCCGACGAGAAGGACGATGCCGCGCCCCTCCATGAGGCTGGAGCTGCGGCCGAGCCCGAGCCCGACGACACGACGGTAGCCGACGAAGCAATCGACGGGGATGAGGCCGCGGCCGGCTCCACGGATGATCGGGATGTGGCGCTGAGCCCGGCGATGATCGACCGCATGGAGAGCGCGGTGCTGATCCATAGCGGCGACGAGCTCTATCATGCGAACGCCGCTTTTCTCGCGCTGACCGGCTATCAGACGCTGCAGGATCTGCGCGTTGAGGGCGGCATCGACGCGTTGTTCGTCGGCGAGGATGAAGGCATTCTCGACGTGCCCCCGGGCGCCATGATGATGATCCGCAACGACGGACGCCTCGTGCCGGTGACGGCGCGGCTGCAGGCCATGCGGTTCGACGACAAGGGCGTTGCGCTGATGATGTCGCTGGCCGTGGCGGAAACGCCGGCGGAGACGACCCCCGATGCGGGCGAAGCGCTGGTCGAGGAATTGGCCGTTGCCGAGCCTGAGGCCAGCACGACCGAGACCGTTGAGGCGACCGCTTTAGGTTCGTCAATACTTACCAATAACGACGCCATCGTGGCGGCGGAGGCGCGGGCCGAGGCGCTTCAGATCGAGACCGAGGAGCTTCGCGCCATTCTGGAAACGGCGACGGACGGCGTGGTGGTGATGGGCGCGGAGGGCGATATCCGCTCGCTGAACCGCTCGGCCAATGCGCTGTTCAACTACAATGATGCGGATGTCATTGGTAAGCCTTTTGCTACATTGTTTGCCCATGAAAGCCAGCGTGCGGTGATGGATTATCTCGCGGGCCTCGCCGGCCATGGGGTTGCCAGCGTGCTCAACGACGGACGCGAAGTGATCGGCCGGGAGGCCTCCGGTGGGTTCATTCCGCTGTTCATGACCATGGGCCGCCTCTCCTCCTCCAACGGCTACTGCGCCGTCATTCGCGACATCACGCAGTGGAAGCGCACGGAGGAAGAACTGCGCAGCGCCAAGCGCGCGGCGGAAACGGCCAATGCGCACAAGACCGATTTTCTGGCGCGCGTCAGCCACGAGATCCGCACGCCGCTGAATGCGATCATTGGCTTTTCCGACATGATGGCGAGCGAGCATTTCGGCCCGATCGGCAGCGCGCGCTACATCGAATATGCGAGCGACATCGGGCGCTCGGGTCGCCATGTGCTGGATATCGTCAACGATCTCCTGGATATCTCGAAGATCGAAGCCGGCGAAATGGAGCTGGACTTTGCCGCCGTCGAGATCAACGAGGCGGTTTCCGAAGCCGTATCGCTGGTGCAGCCGCAGGCCAATGCGCAGCGTGTCATCATCCGCACCTCGCTGTCGACCTCGGTCCCCAGCGTCGTTGCCGACAACCGGTCGATCAAGCAGATCGCGCTCAACATTCTCGCCAACGCCATCCGCTTCACGCCGGCCGGCGGGCAGATCGTGGTGTCCACCGCTTATGAGGCGAATGGGAGCGTGATGCTGCGCATCCGCGATACCGGGGTCGGCATGACGCGGACCGAGCTCGAACAGGCGATGAAGCCATTCCGCCAGGTCACGACCGGCGCCCGCAAGCGGGGCGAAGGAACCGGACTCGGCCTGCCGCTGACGAAGGCCATGGCCGAAGCCAACCGTGCGCTGTTTTCCATCAACTCGGCGCCGAACGAGGGAACGCTTGTGGAGATCACCTTCCCGTCGCAGCGGGTGCTGGCCAACTGATTGCGAAGCCTTCGCTAAGACAGGTATTTCGAAAGGGAGGCATTTCGAAAGGGAGGCAGCCATGAAAGGCTGCCTCAAGTTGAATGCTTTCGAACACGTACAGACGACATCATGTCGGAGATCCGGCCTTGCCGGCACATGGCGCATCATGGCCACGCGAGAGCCCGACAATGCGCATGGCGGCATAACGAAGTCTTAACGCCGGCTCCCTGCAATCTTGTGATTGAAACACGATCCGAAACATCTAGAACGTGTCGCAATCCGACAGGACCGGGCCTTGCGCGCTCCTAGGACCTTCCCCACGTCCCGCAAGGCCGTCGGACACATTTGCGTGACAGGCAAGATATCTTGAGATCTTAGAGGTTCGCGTCGAGGTCCAGCACCTCCGGATTGCCGAGAGCCTCCCTATTCTTCCCGAGACGCCCGTGCACGATCTCGCGGGAGGCCCGACGCCAGCCAGCTCCGATCAATCCAGCCACGGTGGTGGAGTCGAATAGCCGGTCGCCGGTCGTCAGGCCGCAATGCAGGACATGGCACTTCAGGGACTGGACGGACATGCCACCGGCCGAATACGCCATGCATTTCGGCACGCCCGTGATGCCCGGGGAAAAGAGAAGATAGAGCGGAAACGGTAGCCGGCAAAATGACGGTTCGCGCGCCTCGAAAGTGCACACGGCGCGGCCTGTGCTCCCTCGACCGTCCGTGGGACTGTGCGGCGATGTCTCGCCTGCCTCGTCTCTCCACATGACGAAAGCCCGGCAGAGGTCTTGCCGGGCTTTCGATCACGACCGGCGGCTGGATCAGCCGCGGCCCTGGGTCACGATGACAGGGATCATCAGGTCGCCCCAGTTGCCTTCGCCGGCGTGGTGGCGGGCGGAGCGGACGAGCTCGACCGAAACGCCGGCCTCGACGGCCTTCATGATGGTGTGGTTCAGGCGGTGCAGATCATTGGCAACCATGCGGATCGCAGCCTGCTGATCGGTGGTCATGCTGGATGCCTGTTCGTCTGCGCGTTCCTTGACGCGGGTCTGGATCGTCATCGTCGTCGTCCTTTCTTATCGGCGTTATGAATCGAGAGTTTTGAATCGTTTCAGGTGATGGGCCGGGCGTGGATGGTCGTCGTGTGGCCGTTGACGCGAAGGCGGGCGCGAACCAGCTTCGTTGCCTGGTCGCCGGACCTTGCAACCAAGGCAGGAACGAAGTCTCTCTGGCGGAGGTGCTTCCAGAGGCGGTTCGCGCCGTTGAAGGCCGGCAGGAAGCGATCGGCGACGAGGCCACGAAGGAGCGCCATATCTTTCACCGGAAAGCGTTTCACGATGGCGCCGACATTCCTGCTCAAGGCGGATGGCATCGTCGTGTCAAATTTGGTCATGAGATCCTCCTCTCTCCTGGAGCGCTGCGAAGGATGTCTCCATCCCGCTCATGTTCCATATTCGGAGATGTAGCGGAGCGCGGTTTCTTTCGCCAATAGTTTCATAGGTTTGCGACGGCGAAAGAGGTTATGCTGTCTTGTCTTTTACATCACGGCTCTGTAATATTGTAAAAACAGTCAAAGCCCTGAGGGTCAGCGCGGTGTCAAAGGTGTAATGGCCGAAAACAAGATCTTTGCCGGGCCGCGGGTCCGCCGTATCCGCAACGGGCTCTCGCTGACGCAGACGGCGATGGCCGAGGCGCTTGGCATTTCGCCGTCCTATCTCAACCTGATCGAGCGAAACCAGCGGCCGCTGACGGTTCAGCTCCTCCTGAAGCTCGCCGCCGTCTACCAGATCGACCTTGCCGAGTTGCGCGGACAGGCGGACGACAGTCTCGGCGAGCTTCGTGCCGTGTTTTCAGATCCGCTGCTGTCGGGCGAGCTGCCGGGGGATCAGGAGCTGATCGAGATCGCGGAAGCGGCGCCGAATGCGGCCATGGGGTTGATCAAGCTCTACCGGGCCTATCAGGAGCAGGGTTCCCGGCTGAAGGACCTGACGCGCCTGCTCTCCGGGCAGGACCAGGCCGCAGCGCTCAGCGGCGCCCGCCTGCCGATGGACGAGGTACGCGAGATCTTCGAGAACCGGCCCTATCATTTCCCGCAGATCGATGCCGCGGCCGAGGCGTTCCATCAGCGGCTGAGCCCCGGCGACGATCTGCAGACGGCGCTGAAGGACTGGTTGCGGCGTGACCACGGCCTCGTCGTGCGCACGCTGCCGATCCATGTCATGCCGGATCTTCGCCGCCGGTTCGATCGGCATTCGTTGCGCCTGTTCCTGTCGGAGCGGCTTTCGGCCGAGGACCAGCTCTGCGAGATCGCCATGGAAGCCGCGCATTTCGCCATGCCGGAGGCGCTGGCCGAAGAGCTCGAGGGGCTGCCGCTCACCTCCGGCGAGGCGCGGCGCATCGCCCGGTTCGAGCTTGCCCGCTATGCGGCTCTGGCGCTGATGATGCCGTATGCGACCTTTCTCGACCTCTGTCGGCGCGTCCGGTTCGACATCGACCTCGTGCGGGTGCGGATGCGGGTGAGCTTCGAGCAGGCGGCCAGCCGCATGGTGACGCTGCAGCGGAGCGGTGCGCTCGGGCCTCCCTTTTTCCTCATGGAAATCGACCATGCCGGCAACCGGCTGCGCGCGCGGGGGGCGACCGGCTTTCCGCACCGGGCCTTCGGCGGCGGATGCGTGAAGCTGAACGTGCACGCGACCTTTGCCCAGCCGGGGCAGATCCTGGTCGAGCGCGCCGAGATGCCGGGCGGTGCCGGCTTTCTGCTCGTTGCGCGCACGACGGACGGGCCGCGTTCTGGCTTCAACGAGCGGGTGCGGCGCACCGCACTTCTGCTCGGCTGCGAGGGCGCCCAGGCCGCCGAGACGGCCTATGCCGCGGTCTGTGAGCCCCCGCTTGCCATCGGCACCGCCTGTCGCCTCTGCGAGCGCCAGGGCTGTCTCGCGCGGGCCGAACCGCCGGTCACGCGCCCGCTCGGGCTGGACGAAATGGTGGCCGGACTGAGCGTCTTCGACTTCCAGTGAAGGCGAGGCGAACCATGGCACCACCGGCTTGGCGTGGATCGCGCTTCGGCATGACCTTCGCAGGTGCGAAAGGCCTTGAGCTTCGCCTGAAAGCTGCTTAACCTTTCGTTACGCGCCCGAGGGCGCGAACAATCGCGGCGCAGGTCGCGAACAATAAAGGGGAATAGCATGTCGTTGAAGATCGTCGGCCTGGTCACCGGCCTTGTCCTGGCAGGATCCGCAGAGTTTGCGAGCGCGCAGGAGCGCGTCGTCAATGTCTACAACTGGTCCGACTATATCGATGCCAGCATTCTGGAGGACTTTACCAAGGAAACCGGCATCAAGGTCGTCTACGACGTGTTCGATTCCAACGAGATCGTGGAGACGAAGCTTCTGGCCGGCGGCACCGGCTACGATGTCGTGGTGCCCACGGCCGACTTCCTGCAGCGCCAGATCAAGGCGGGCGTGTTCCAGAAGCTCGACAAGTCGAAGCTGCCGAACATCGCCAATATGTGGGATATGGTGATGCAGCGCACCGCCAAGTACGATCCCGGCAACGAATATGCCGTGGACTACATGTGGGGCACCAACGGCATCGGCTACAATGTCGCCAAGGCCAAGGAAATCCTCGGCTCCGACGCGCGTCCCGGCCTCGAAGTCCTGTTCGATCCGGCGATCGCCGCGAAGTTCAAGGATTGCGGCATCTACGTGCTCGACGCGCCGAAGGACGTGCTGCCGGCAGCCCTCACCTATCTCGGGCTGAACCCTGACAGCCACGAACAGGCGGATCTCGACAAGGCGGGCGAACTGATGCTGAAGGCGCGGCCCTTCATCCGCAAGTTCCACTCCTCGGAGTACATCAACGCGCTGGCCAATGGCGATATCTGCCTGGCCTTCGGCTATTCCGGCGACCTGCTGCAGGCCCGCTCGCGCGCCGAGGAAGCCAAGGCCGGCGTCGAGGTCAATTATTCCATCCCGTCCCAGGGCGCACAGATGTGGTTCGACATGATGGCGATCCCCGCCGATGCGCCGCATGTCGAAGAGGCCCACGCCTTCATCAACTACATGATGAAGCCCGAGGTGATCGCGAAGGCGTCCGATTTCGTCTTCTACGCCAACGGCAACAAGGCTTCGCAGCCGTTCGTGTCCAAGGAGGTTCGCGAGGACCCGGCGGTCTATCCGGACGACGCGACCATGGCCAAGCTCTACACCATCTCACCCTGGGACCCGAAAACCCAGCGCGTGGCGACACGGCTCTGGACCCGGGTCCTCACCGGCCAGTAAGCCTTCTCTTCCAATGCCCGGTTCTTCTCAGTTCCGGGCATTTTCCATCCTGCGGCGTCCTTCCTTCAGCTCACGCGGCCTCGGCCCATCGGGAACCCTTCATGAAGTCACTTGGCAGCATTCGCCGCTCCTTCTCGCCCTGGACGGACCCCTCGTCCAAACCCTTCATCTCGTTTCGCAACGTCACCAAACGGTTCGGCGATTTCGTCGCGGTGGACGATCTCTCGCTCGACATCTACACGCGCGAGTTCCACGCTCTGCTCGGCGCGTCCGGCTGCGGAAAATCGACGCTGCTGCGCATGCTCGCCGGCTTCGAACAACCGACCTCGGGCGAGATCATCCTCGACGGGCAGAACCTGGCGGGCATTCCGCCCTATCGCCGCCCCGTCAACATGATGTTCCAGTCCTACGCCCTGTTCCCGCATATGACGGTGGAGACCAACATCGCCTTCGGCCTGAAGCAGGACGGCATGCCGAAGCCGGCGATTGCCGAACGCGTGACGCAGATGCTGAAACTCGTGAAGATGGAGCAGTTCGCCAAGCGCAAGCCGCACCAGCTCTCCGGCGGACAGTGCCAGCGCGTGGCGCTCGCCCGGTCGCTGGCCAAGCAGCCGAAGGTGCTGCTGCTCGACGAACCGCTCGGCGCGCTCGACAAGAAGCTGCGCGAGGAAACCCAGTTCGAACTGATGGACCTGCAGCAGGATCTCGGCCTCACCTTCGTCGTCGTGACGCACGACCAGGAAGAGGCGATGACCATGGCCGACCGTATCGCCGTCATGGCGCATGGCAAGGTCATCCAGGTGGCAACGCCGGCCGAGATCTATGAGGCGCCCAATTCCCGCTTCGTGGCCGACTTCATCGGCGACGTGAACATTTTCGACGGCACCGTCACGCGGGCGCAGGCCTCCGAGATCCGCATCGAGGCGGATGCGGGCTTTGCCATCGAGGCGGCCAGCAGCGAACATCCGGGCGAAGGTGCCAAGGCAGGCTTTGCCATCCGGCCCGAAAAGATCCGCGTCGGGCGGCAGGTGCCGGCCGGCGGCCCCGTCAATGCGGCCGAGGGCGAGCTCTGGGATATCGCCTATCTCGGCGACATGACCGTCTACCACGTCAAGCTGAACGGCGGGAAGATCGTCAAGGCCTCGTCGTTGAACGCGGTGCGCGCGGTCGAGGACCCGCTCGGCTACGACCAGAAGGTCTGGATCTCCTTCGACCGGGATGCCGGCGTCGTGCTGAAGGATTGAGCCGATGAACAGGCTGCTCCCCGCCCTCGTCAACCGCCTCGTGATCATCATCCCCTATGCGTGGCTGCTGGTCTTCTTCCTCGTTCCCTTCTTCATCGTCCTCCGCATCTCGCTGTCGGAAGCCGCCGTTGCCATGCCGCCCTATCTGCCGGTCTTCGCCTGGGCGGACGGCCTTTCGGGCTTCATCGACAACATCCGGCAGTTCTCCTTCGACAATTATGTCTGGCTGACGGAAGACGCGCTCTACACCAACGCCTATCTCTCAAGCCTCACCATCGCGCTGATCTCGACCGTCCTGACGCTGCTCATCGCCTATCCCATCGCCTATGGCATGGCGAAGGCGCCGGCCACGCTGCGGCCGACCCTGCTGATGCTGGTGATCCTGCCGTTCTGGACGAGCTTCCTCATCCGCGTCTATGCCTGGATCGCCATCCTGAAGCCGGAAGGCCTGCTCAACCAGCTGCTTCTCTCGACCGGGATCATCAGCGAGCCGCTGATCATCCTCAACACCAATACGGCGATCTATATCGGTATCGTCTACTCCTACCTGCCCTTCATGGTGCTGCCGCTGTACTCCGCGCTCGAAAAGATGGATCACAGCCTGACGGAGGCCGCGCAGGATCTCGGCTGCACGCCGATTTCGGCCTTCTGGCGCATCACCTTTCCGCTGTCGCTGCCCGGCGTCGTCGCCGGCTGCCTGCTGGTGTTCATTCCCGCCGTCGGCGAGTTCGTCATTCCCGATCTTCTCGGCGGTTCGGAAACGCTGATGATCGGCAAGACGCTCTGGAACGAGTTCAATGCCAATCGCGACTGGCCCGTTTCCTCGGCCGTTGCCGCCATCCTGCTGATGATCCTGGTGGTGCCGATCATGTTCTTCCAGAACGCGCAGTCGCGCCTCGACCGCGAGGGACGATGACATGAACCGCTGGTCCCGCTTCAACATCGCCTCCATCATCATCGGCTTCGCCTTCCTCTACCTGCCGATCGTGCTTTTGGTCGTCTTCTCCTTCAACGCCTCCAAGCTCGTCACCGTCTGGGCCGGATTCTCGACGCAATGGTACGCGCAGCTCTTCCGCAACCAGGCGCTGATGGATGCCGCCTGGGTGACGGTGCGCGTCGGCCTGCTCTCCGCCACGGTCGCCACCGTTCTCGGCACGCTGGCCGCGCTCGCGATGACGCGCTATCAGCGCTTTCATGGCCGCGTGCTGTTTTCGGGCATGATCTACGCGCCGCTCGTCATGCCCGAGGTCATCACCGGCCTGTCGATGCTGCTGCTCTTCGTCGCCATCGGCTTCGATCGCGGCTTCTGGACGCTGACCATCGCGCATATCACTTTCACCATGTGCTTCGTCGCCGTCGTCATCCAGTCGCGGCTGGCGAGCTTCGACCGGTCGATCGAGGAGGCAGCGCTCGACCTCGGCGCCACGCCCACCGCCACCTTCTTCCAGGTGACGCTGCCGGTCATCGCGCCCGCCGTGTTCTCCGGCTGGGTGCTGGCCTTCACCCTGTCGCTCGATGACCTGGTGATCTCGAGCTTTACCTCCGGCCCCGGTGCGACGACGCTGCCGATGAAGATCTACAGCCAGGTGCGCCTCGGCGTCACGCCCGAGATCAACGCCGCCTGCACCATCCTCATCGGCATCGTCGCCACCGGCGTCCTCATCGCCTCTGTCGTCTCCCGCCGCCAGCAGATCCAGCGGGAACGCGACGAACGCGCGGCGTTTGCCGGGGGATGAGCGGGGCCTTTCTCGCGTCGGGTA
This sequence comes from Rhizobium sp. PP-F2F-G48, assembly GCF_004342335.1. Taxonomy (NCBI): domain Bacteria; kingdom Pseudomonadati; phylum Pseudomonadota; class Alphaproteobacteria; order Hyphomicrobiales; family Rhizobiaceae; genus Rhizobium; species Rhizobium sp. PP-F2F-G48. Next base: position 353,207 of record NZ_SLVH01000003.1, read on the forward strand.
CCGGTGCGGTATTGATGGGTGATGATCTGCTTCCGATCGCCGGGGGCCGGTACCGATCCTGTGACGTTGCGATGAGATCGAAACGGAGACCGCCGATGGATACTGTTCAGCTTCATCATCTGGGTCTGGTCTATGCAGCCTATCTCATCGCTGTCGCCAGTCCGGGTCCGAGTACCATGGCCATCATGAGCGTCGCCATGAACCAGGGACGCGGACCGGCCGTCGTCCTTGCGCTCGGTGTCGTAACCGGGAGCTTGTTCTGGGCCTTGCTGGCGGCAGCGGGGATCTCCACGGTGCTGACGGCCTTTGCCGGCGGCATGCTTGCCCTCAAGATCGCCGGCGGCCTGTATCTTCTGTTCCTGGCCATAAAGTCCGGCCGGTCTGCCTTGGCACCGGGCAATGGTGCCACAAGGACGTTCGAGCAGGCGAAGCCTATGGTGCTCTACCGCCGAGGCCTGCTGCTGCACCTCACGAACCCAAAGTCCATCCTCGGATGGATCGCGATCATGACGCTGGGTCTCGGTCCCGGCGCGTCGCACATGACACTGGCTGCCATTCTTGCAGGCTGTGCGTTTCTCGGCCTTCTGGTCTTTGTCGGGTATGCGCTTCTCTTCTCGACATCGGTTATGGCCCGGACCTTTCTCCGCTGCCGAAGATGGGTCGAGGGAACGCTCGCCGTAGTCTTCGGCACAGCGGGCCTTCGCTTGCTTTTCTCAAAGCCTTAGACGCCAAACCCGCGGCCGAAACCCGATCACCAATCACGCGATCACCAATCACCCGATCAAAGACAGGCCACGCCGGAAACCATCGGATCCCTCAGGCCGCCCGGCCCATCCGGTGGCCGGTTGCGGGTTCCAGGCGGAACTGTTCGACCAGTTGCATCAGCGTGTCGGCCTGTTCTGCGAGATTGCGGCTGGCGGTGGTGGCTTCGTCGACCATGGTCGCGTTCTGCTGGGTCATCTGGTCCATCTGGTTGACGGAGCCGTTGACCTCGTGGAGCGCAGAGGCCTGGTCGCGGCTGGCCGTGGCGATCATGTCGACATGATTGCTGACGGTGACGATCTGCTGGCTGATGGAGGCGAGCACGGCGCCGGTCTCCCGGACAGCCTGAGACCCTGCGGTCACTTCGAGCGTGGATTTGTTGATGAGACCCTTGATCTCGCGGGCGGCACCGGCCGAGCGCTGGGCGAGTTCGCGCACTTCCTGCGCCACGACCGCAAATCCCCGTCCCGCTTCGCCCGCCCGCGCGGCCTCGATGCCGGCATTGAGCGCGAGAAGATTGGTCTGGAAGGCGATTTCGTCGATGACCTCGATGATCTGCTCGATCTGGCGCGAGGCCTCCTCGATGCGGCTCATGGCCGAGATCGCATTGCTGACCACGATACCCGAGCTGTCGGCGCTCTTCTTCGTGTGCGAGACGGCGACGTTGGCCTCATGGGCGCGCTCGGCCGAGGAGCGGACCGTCACCGTGATCTGGTCGACGGCGGCGGCGGTTTCCTCGAGCGATGCGGCCTGCGCTTCGGTGCGGCGCGACAGGCTGTCGGCGGAGGCGTGCAGGTCGTTGCCGCTGCGCTGGATATGGACGGCATTGTTGCGGATCTGCAGGAGCGTATCCTGCAGGCGGATGAGCGAGCCGTTGAAATCCACCCGCAGCTGTTCGAGGCGGCCGTTGAAGGGCGTCTCGATCTGCTGCGACAGGTCGCCCTGGGCAAGCCGCCCGAGACCGGCGGCGAGCTGGCTCACCGCGAAATCGATCTGGCTGTCCATCGCGCGCTTCTCGGCATCGTTGCGGCTGCGCTCGGCATCGGCCTGAAGCCGCTGCTCCTCGCTTTCCGCCTCGATGCGCACCTTCGACAGGGCATTCTCCTTGAAGATGCCGAGCGCACGGGCCATGTCGCCGATCTCGTCCTGCCGGGCATCGCCGTCGATGCGCGTGTCGAGCGCGCCGTCGGCCAGCCTCCGCATGGCCGCGGTGATCTGGCCGATCGGCCCCTTCAGCGTCAGCACCAGAGCGATGCCGGCGAGAAGGGCGATGACGACGCCGCCGCCGGTTGCGAAGACCGAGACCTGATTGGCCTTTTCGCGCTCGATGGCGGCATTGGTCTTCTGCTCCTCGGCAAAGCCGACGAGCTGCTGCCAGATCTGGTCGATATCGGCAGCGGCATCGGCGAATTCCTTGTGGCGCGCCGCGCTGACACCGATCAGCGACATGCTGTCGGCCTTGATCTTGTCGGCGACAGGCTGAACCTTCGCGGCGAGGCCCGCGAAGAACGGCATTTCCGGCGCGGTATAGGCGATTTTGAGGACTTCCTGGTTGAGGACGTTGATCTCGCGGGCCAGCCGCGCCTGGTCGGTCTGCTGGGACGTTTCGAGGAAGCTGCTGGCCGCAAGCCTTATGCCGGAGACGGCATTGACGATGGCGCGCGCGTTTTCGAGGATCTTGTTGGCCTTGATCAGCGGTGCGTCGAGCTTGCCGAAGGTTGCCGTCGCGTTGCGCATCGTGGCGGTGGCGGCCGTCTGGAACTGGATGCTGGCCTGGCGGAAGCGTGCGAGCAGCCGTCCGATCGCCTTGGCGTTCTCGTCGCTGACGTCACCATTGCTGGCGAGCGTGCGGATTTCGCCGATCGTCGCCTTGAACGTATCGGCCACGGCTTTCTGGTTGGCCGGCAGCGCCGTGCCGATCTGGACGAGAACCTGTTCGAGGGCTGCCTGGCCGTCACGCGCCACCTTGATCTTGGCCTCCGGCGTCGCGGCGCGGGCAAAATCGGAGGTGATGCCGGTGAGAAGATCGCTGGATGCCGTCAGGCGTTCGGCCTCGCGCAGCAGCGACTTCGCCTTCGTCTCGTCGTCGCGCACGCGCTGTTCGACGGAGGTCGCCTCCTCGACCAGCTTGCCCTGCGTCGAGAGGAGAAGGCGGATGCTCTTGGTGATCGATGTGCGAAGCGCGACTTCCCCTTCATGCAGCTTCCAGAGTTCGCCGACGCGCTCGCGGATCTTGGCCGTACCGGCGATCGCATTGTCGAGCTGGCTCGCACCCTCGCTGTTTTCCATCTGGGCGCGCGTCGCGTTCAGCACCTGCTCCTGATTGGTGATTTTCAGGACGACGTCTTCCCGGGTCTTTTCGCTCGCGTCCGTGAGGAAGGCGTTCATGCCGGCATAGACGTCGCGGAAGCCGGACAGCGACTGGAGCACGCTGTTGGAAATTTCCATGCGCCCCTGCAGCAGGCCGGACGCGTAAAGCCCCGTCAGCCCGACGGCGCAGATGCTGACAACGAAAGGCAGGATGAAGAAGAGAACCTTCGTCTGAATCTTGAAGCGGGCAAGGATCTTGTCGATGAACATGGGCGCGTCCTGGCTTTCAGGCCTGCATACGCCTCCCCAGGGCCGTCATCGGCTTCATCGGTGCGCTTCATGTCAGGCCGTCATCATGGTCTGAAAGAATGCGGGGATGCCGCCAGCCGCTTCGCAATCATTGCAGGACGCCGCGCCCCTCCGGTCGCGTCGTCCAAGCCTGCTCCTCAATGGCGCCAGCTTGAACCAGATGCGTTAATTTCATGTAAGCGGGAATTGACCCTGTCATGCCGCTGCCATGTCGGCGTGGCAGAAGGCAGCAACGCGCTCTTCGGCCCTGCACATGCGAGGCGGATGGACGTCAAAGAAAAAGGCCCGCGAGGGGCCACGTCGTCGGAAAATTGCGCGTCAGCTTGAGGTAGACCGTCGCTGCTCCCGACACGACTTGAGAACGTCGAGCGATATCGGGCTGCAGACACGATGCAGCCCAGAGGAAAATCGCCGCTGCGCGTAGGCTCAGAACGAGCCGAGCGCCGCGAGACCGAGAATGGCGACCGCGGTCAGGATGGCGGCGGCCGTGTAGGTCAGCGCGAGAATCCGCTGTGTACGGCTGTCATCGGCCTTTGCGATGGCGATGGCACGGGCATTGCGTCGGCTATGCTGGTTCATGATATCATGTCCTTCCGTCCGAAGAGAATAGACCCGGTTGAGACGATCCACCAGACACTTTCTGCCGCACCCGTTAAAAATGCGAGAATCGCGCCACTGCGGGGACAATCCGTTCCCACTCGTCAGTTAGTGTCGGAGCGTTTCGTTAACAAGACCTGACGCTCCCTCACGCTTTCGGCATTCCGCATTCTCCTAGGTGGGAGCGATATCGCCTCGGCGATTTATCATGATAAAAAACAAGGGGATAGCCAGCAGCGGCGCGTGCGTGTGGCCGGGCGGCCGCGACAATGCTGCGTCCCGATATCCGGCAGACCCGGCCTGTCCTGGCCCACCGTCGTCGCATCATCGTGATCGCCGAATGACGATCACGGAAATGTGATCGGAATACATGCCGTTCAGACGGCCTGTCCGCAGCAGAAGCCGGAGGCCCAGGCCCATTGAAAGTTATAGCCGCCGAGCCAACCGGTGACATCGACGCATTCGCCGATGAAGAAAAGTCCGGGAACGGCTTTCGCCATCAGGGTCCGGGACTCCAGATGGCGGGTATCTACGCCGCCAAGCGTCACCTCCGCCGTCCGGTAGCCTTCCGACCCCGCCGGCTTCAGCGACCAGCCGGAAACGAGGGCCACGAGCCGGTCGATCGTCTTGTCGGAGAGGTCGGCCAGCGGCTTGTCGAGCAGTCCGGCCTCCAAAGCGAGATGCTGGGCGAGGCGTTTCGGCAGATGTTCGCCGAGCACGGTCTGCACCGCCTGCCGGCCTTGCGTGCGGCGGGCCGCTTTCATCGCGCCGCCGAGGTCCGTTGTGGGCTCGAAGGCCAAGCGGATTTCATCGCCCTCGCGCCAGTAGGACGAGATCTGCAGGATCGCCGGCCCGCTGAGGCCGCGATGGGTGAAGAGCATCGCCTCATCAAACGTCGTCTTGCCGCAGGCGGCACGCACATCGACGGCGAGACCCGCGAGCGCACCGAGGCTTTCCTTCACGGCATCGGCCACCGTCAGCGGCACGAGGCCGGGGCGCGTCTCGACCAGGCCGAGACCGAACTGCTCGGCGACACGATAGGCAAAACCGGTCGCGCCCATCTTCGGGATCGATTTGCCGCCGGTGGCGATGACGAGCGCACGGGCGTCGATCGTCTCCTCGGCAAGGACGACGCGAAAGCCGGTGGCGGCGGCTTCGACGCCGGTAATCTCGGTTTCCAGCCGGAGCACCGCGCCGACGGCCCGCATCTCCTCCAGAAGCATGCGGACGATGTCGCGGGCTGTGTCGTCGCAAAACAGCTGACCGAGCGTCTTTTCATGCCAGGCGATGCCGTGCCGCTCGACCAAAGCGACGAAATCGCGCGGCGTGTAGCGGGCGAGTGCCGATTTGGCGAAATGCGGGTTCTGCGAGAGGAAATGGGCGGGCGCCGTGTGAAGATTGGTGAAGTTGCACCGGCCGCCGCCGGAGATGCGGATCTTTTCTCCCGGCGCTTTGGCATGATCGAGGACGAGCACGCTGCGGCCCCGGCGACCGGCTTCCGCTGCGCACATCATTCCCGCAGCGCCTGCGCCGATGATCACCACGTCGAAGCTTTTCGCCACGTCGCGTCTCCTTTTCGTCTTTCCCGTCCGGATAACGGCAATGCGACGTCGTCGCCAGCGATTTCGGCGCGTGCAAGCTGGCCAATCCTTAAACACCGTCTATGATAGAGATATCCGAAAGAACCCCGGTGATTTATGCCTGCGAAGAAAACCATCGCCAACACGACGACGAAATCCAGCAAAAGCAACAAGATCCCATCCGCCCTCCAGGCGCCGCGCGGCGTGAAGACCTGGAAGGAAGCCGCCGACTGGCTGAAGGTTCGCGGCATCGAGGACGTGGAGTGCATCACCCCCGATATCGCCGGTGTTCCCCGCGGCAAGATGATGCCGTCTTCCAAGTTCACCTCCAACACCTCGCTCGCTCTGCCCTCCGCCATCTACCGGCACACGATTTCGGGCGAGTATCCCGAGGAGACCGGCGATTTCCGCTATGACAGCCGCGACAGCGACATCAAGCTCGTGCCGGACCTCTCAACACTTTCGATCGTGCCCTGGGAGACCGACCCGACCGCGCAGGTGATCTGCGACATCGCCGGTTCCAAAGGCGAGAACGTGCCCTATACGCCGCGCAACGTGCTGAAACACGTGCTGGAGCTTTACCGGCTGAAAGGCTGGAAGCCGGTGGTCGCGCCCGAGATCGAGTTCTACCTCGTCGCCAAGAACGACGATCCCGACTATCCGCTGCATCCGCCGAAAGGCCGCTCCGGCCGCTCGATCCAGGGGGGACAGGCCTATTCGATCGCAGGCGTCAACGAGTTCGACGAGCTGATCGACGACATCTATCACTTCTCCGAAAAGCAGGGCCTGGAGATCGATACGCTGATCCACGAAGAGGGACCGGCGCAGCTCGAGATCAACCTGCGGCACGGCGACCCGATTGAGCTGGCCGACCAGGTGTTTCTGTTCAAGCGCACGATCCGCGAAGCCGCGCTGAAGCACGGGATCTACGCGACCTTCATGGCGAAGCCGATGCAGAGCCAGGCGGGCTCGGCCATGCACATTCACCAGTCGATCGTCGAGGTGAACACCGGCCGCAACCTGTTTTCGAATGCGGACGGCACGGCCTCCAAGGAGTTCTTCCACTTCATCGGGGGCATGCAGACCTACATTCCGAAGGCGCTGTCGATGATGGCGCCCTATGTCAACTCCTATCGCCGGCTGACGCCCGACATGTCGGCACCGGTCAACAATGCCTGGGGCTACGACAACCGGACGACGGCCTTTCGTGTGCCGGATTCCGAGCCGGCCGCGCGGCGGGTGGAAAACCGGTTGCCGAGTTCGGATGCCAACCCCTATCTCGCCCTCGCGGCCTCGCTCGGCTGCGGCTATCTCGGCCTGACACAGGGCCTGGAGCCGACGGCACCGGCCGACGACAGCGTCAACACCAAGGCGATCGAGCTGCCGCGCGGTCTTCTGGAAGCGGTCGCGGCACTGGAAGCGGAACCTGCCTTCCATGATGTGTTCTCGGCCGAATTCATCGCCATCTATGCCGGCGTGAAGCGCGGCGAGTTCGAGACGTTCATGCAGGTGATCAGCCCCTGGGAGCGGGAATATCTGCTTCTCAACGTGTGAGCCGGGACATGACCTCTCCGGAAAAGTGGCAGAGCCCGATCTCCCCCGGGATCTCGTGGTACGAGGATGCCGTCGGCGAGCGACCTGCCTATCCGACGCTCGACGGTGACATGACCGCCGATGTCGCCGTGATCGGCGGCGGCTTCACCGGCCTGCAGGCGGCCTATAACCTTGCCGCCGGCGGCGTGCGGGTCGTGCTGATCGATGCCTGCCGCTTCGGCGACGGGGCATCGGGGCGCAATGGCGGCCAGTTCGGCACCGGACAGCGCGCCGAGGTGGACGAACTCGAAAAGCAATACGGCCGGGAGCGGGCGAAGGCCCTCTTCGACATGGCGGAGAATGCCAAGCGCGGCCTCCTCGATTTTGCCGCGCGTCACGATATCGATATGGAGTACCGACCGGGCCACCTCTCGGTGACGCACAAGGCCTCGTCCGAGACGGACTATCGGGCCTATGTGGACAGCATGGCCCGCGATTACGGCTATCCGCACATGCAGGTGATGAATGCCGCGGAGACGGCGGAACGGCTCGGGTCCCGGCACTACGTGCTCGGCATTCGCGATACCGGCACCGGCCATATCCAGCCGATGAAGCTGCTGGTGGGGCTTGCCCGCGCCGCACAGGCAGCCGGCGCGCAGCTGTTCGAGAACACCAACGCGACGGATATCCGGATCTCCCAGGGCAAGGTGCTGGTGGAAACCGCGCGCGGCACCATCCGCGCCGATCGGGCCCTCATCGCCTGCAATGCCCATATCGGCAGTCTCGAGCCGGTGACCGCCTCGCATGTCATGCCGATCCGCTCCTTCATCGGCGCGACGGCGCCGCTCGGGGAGACCTCTCCTGTCCTTCCGGGTGGCGAGTCCGTGGCCGACAGCCGCTTCGTGGTGCGCTATTTTCGCCGGTCGCGGGACGGGCGGCTGCTCTTCGGCGGTCGCGAGGCCTATACGGCGGACAATCCGCGCGACATATCCACGCATATCCGGCGGCAGATCGCCGAGATCTATCCGGACCTTGCCGACGTCGAGATGACGCATGCCTGGGGCGGATCCGTCGGCATCACCCTGCCGCGCCAGCCCTTCGTGCGCGAGGTCATGCCCGGCGTTACCACCATTGGCGGGTTCTCCGGCCACGGCGTCATGCTGTCCAACCATTGCGGCAAGCTCTATGCCGATCTCGTTCTCGGACGCGGTTCGGATCTCGACCTGTTGAAGGCGCTGCGCATCCCCGCCTTCCCCGGCGGGCGCCGGTTTCGATCGCCGCTTTTGTTCCTGGCGCTCACTTGGTATGCTCTCCGCGACAAGCTCTGACCCTCCCCCGGCGCATTTTTTGCAACGCAGCACTAGCGCCTTTAAATCGATTAGATTATAAAACGCCCGACCTGAGAGAGATCGATATCCCATGAGCAGCCAGATCATTCCCGTCGAACCCTTTGACTACGTCGTCTTCGGCGGCACCGGCGATCTTGCCGAGCGGAAGCTCCTTCCAGCCCTCTATCACCGCCAGCTCGATGGCCAGCTGACCGACCCGACACGCATCATCGGTGCCTCGCGCACCGCGATGACGCATGAGGAATACCGCCAGTTCGGCCGCGATGCGCTCAAGGAACATCTGAAGGCCGGCGAATACGACGAGGCGCAGGTCAAGACATTCACCGACCGCCTGTTCTACATTTCCGTGGACGCCAAGACCGACCAGGGCTGGGACAAGCTGAAGGCGCTCCTGGACGAGGCCAAGGAGCGCGTGCGCGCCTTCTATCTCGCCGTCGCCCCCGGCATCTTCGGCGCCATTTCCGAAAAGATCCGCGACCACAAGCTGATCACCAAGACGACCCGCATCGTGGTGGAAAAGCCGATCGGTCGCGACCTCGCCTCTGCGCTGGAGCTGAACGACACGATCGGCAAGGTGTTCAAGGAAGAGCAGATCTTCCGCATCGACCATTATCTCGGCAAGGAAACCGTGCAGAACCTGATGGCGCTGCGCTTTGCCAACACGCTGTACGAACCGCTGTGGAACGCGTCCTATATCGACCATATCCAGATCACGGTGGCGGAAGCCGTCGGGCTCGAAAGCCGGGCCGGCTACTACGACACGGCCGGTGCGCTGCGCGATATGGTGCAGAACCACATCCTCCAGCTGCTCTGCCTCGTCGCCATGGAGGTTCCGCCGTCGATGAACGCGGAGGCCGTGCGCGACGAAAAGCTCAAGGTGCTGCGGGCGCTGAAGCCGATCACCGCCGCCAATGTCGAGAAGATGACCGTGCGCGGCCAGTACAAGGCCGGGGCATCGGCCGGAGGCCCGGTCAAGGGCTATCTCGAAGAGCTCGAAGGCGGCGTGTCGAACACCGAGACCTTCGTCGGCATCAAGGCCGAGATCAACAACTGGCGCTGGGCGGGCGTGCCGTTCTACATCCGCACCGGCAAGCGCATGGCCACCCGCATGTCGGAAATCGTCATTTCCTTCAAGCCGATCCCGCATTCGATCTTCGACGAGGCGGCCGGGCGCGTGGAGGCCAACCAGCTGATCATCCGCCTGCAGCCGGACGAAGGCGTCAAGCAGTCGCTGATGATCAAGGATCCGGGCCCGGGCGGCATGCGCCTGCGCAACGTGTCGCTGGACATGACCTTTGCCGAATCGTTCAAGGCGCGCAGCGCCGATGCCTATGAGCGCCTGCTGCTCGACGTGATCCGCAACAACCAGACCCTGTTCATGCGCCGCGACGAGGTGGAAGCCGCATGGCGCTGGGTCGATCCGATCCTCAAGGCCTGGGACGAAGTGGGCCAGAAGCCGCAATCCTACACGGCCGGCACCTGGGGCCCGAGCCAGGCCATCGCGCTCATCGAGCGGGACGGCCGCACCTGGCACGAAGTGGTCTGAGCCATGACGGTCCAGCTCCACACGTTCGAGACACCGGCGATCCTGGCCGAAAAGCTGGCGGCGGCCGTTGCCGACGCCCTTGCCACCGGCATCGCCGCGACGGGGTCCGCTTCCATCGCCGTTTCAGGCGGCTCGACGCCCAAGGCGTTCTTCAAGGCGCTGTCCAACGCCGCGCTCGACTGGAGCAAGGTGACGGTGACGCTTGTGGACGAGCGGTTCGTGCCGCCGGAGAGCGACCGCTCCAACGAAAAGCTGGTGCGCGACAATCTGCTCACGGGTGCTGCCGCCGCTGCCGCCTTCCAGCCGCTCTACTACCCCACGGCCACGGCCGAGGAAGCCGCTGCCACCGCCACCAAGGAGACGGCCCGGATCGGCCGCCCCTTCGACGTCGTGGTGCTGGGCATGGGCGGCGACGGGCACACGGCCTCGTTCTTTCCCGGCGGATCGCGCCTTGCCGAAGCGCTCGACCCCCAGACGCCGCGCGGCGTGATGACCATGCAGGCGGACGGCGCCGGCGAGCCGCGGCTGACCTATACCTTTACGAGCCTTGCGGATGCGCGGCTCCTGGTGCTGCATATCGAGGGCGACGCCAAGAAGACGGTGCTGGAAACGGCGCAAGGCGACGGGCCGGAGACGGACATGCCGGTGCGCGCCATCCTGCGCCGCGCCGCCTCGCCGGTCGAGATCTACTGGGCCTCGTAAAAGAGGTACGCCGTTCCGGTCACCGGCCTGTGGCGTGAAACCTGACACAACCGGCGCTTAGACCAGCGCCGATACCGATGATCCACATCTGAGACAGGGGCCCGGAGGGCCCCGGAAGGATAGGCCATGACCGTCGATCCCCGCATCGCAGCCATCACCGCCCGCATCGTCGAGCGCTCCAAGCCCTCGCGCGACCTGTATCTGCACCGCGTGCGCAACGCCGCCGCCAAGGGCGTGCATCGTTCCGTGCTCGGCTGCGGCAACCTCGCCCATGGCTTTGCGGTCTGTTCCCCCTCCGAGAAGGTGGCGCTGTCGGGAGACACCGTGCCCAATCTCGGGATCATCACCTCCTACAACGACATGCTCTCGGCGCATCAGCCGTTCGAAACCTATCCGGCGATGATCCGGGAAGCGGCGGCGGAAGCCGGCGGGATCGCGCAGGTCGCCGGCGGCGTGCCCGCCATGTGCGATGGCGTGACGCAGGGCCAGCCCGGCATGGAGCTGTCGCTGTTTTCGCGCGACCTCATCGCCATGGCCGCGGGCATCGGCCTGTCGCACAACATGTTCGACAGCACGGTCTATCTCGGCGTCTGCGACAAGATCGTGCCCGGCCTGATGATCGCCGCCATGACATTCGGTCACCTGCCGGCCGTGTTCATTCCCGCCGGTCCCATGACCACAGGCCTGCCGAACGACGAAAAGGCCCGCGTGCGCCAGCTCTATGCCGAAGGCAAGATCGGCCGCGACGAGCTGCTCGAAGCGGAGTCCAAATCCTATCACGGCCCCGGCACCTGCACCTTCTACGGCACGGCCAACTCCAACCAGATGGTCATGGAGATCATGGGCTTCCACATGCCCGGCGCGTCCTTCGTCAACCCCGGCACGCCGCTGCGCGACGCGCTGACGCGCGAGGCGACGAAGCGGGCACTGGCCATCACCGCGCTCGGCAACGAGTTCACCCCGGCCGGCGAGATGATCGACGAACGCTCGATCGTCAACGGCGTCATCGGCCTGCACGCGACCGGCGGCTCGACCAACCACACGATGCACCTCGTCGCCATGGCGCGCGCGGCCGGCATCCAGCTGACATGGCAGGATATTTCCGAGCTTTCGGACATCATTCCGCTGCTCGCCCGCGTCTACCCGAACGGCCTTGCCGACGTGAACCATTTTCACGCGGCCGGCGGCATCGGCTATCTCATCGGCCAGTTGCTGAAGACCGGCATGATCCACGAGGATGTCCGCACCGTCTTCGGCCACGGGCTTCAGGCCTATGCGATCGACGTCAAGCTCGGCGAGAAGGGCACGGTCGCCCGCGAGCGCGCACCCGAGGTCAGCCACGACCCGAAGGTGCTGGCCACCATCGACAAGCCCTTCCAGGCGACGGGCGGGCTCAAGATGCTCACCGGCAATCTCGGCAAGGCCGTCATCAAGATCTCGGCCGTCAAGCCGGAGCGCCACATCATCGAGGCCCCGGCCAAGATCTTCCACGATCAGGCCAGCCTCAACGACGCCTTCAAGGAAGGCAAGCTCGAAGGCAATTTCGTTGCCGTGGTCCGGTTCCAGGGCCCGAAGGCGAACGGCATGCCGGAACTCCACAAATTGACGACGGTGCTCGGCATTCTGCAGGACCGGGGCCAGATGGTGGCGCTCATCACCGACGGCCGCATGTCCGGCGCGTCCGGCAAGGTGCCGTCCGCCATCCACATGACGCCCGAAGCCAAGGACGGCGGCCCGATCTCCAAGATCCGCGAAGGCGACATCATTCGCCTGGATGCGACGACGGGGGAGATCAATGTGCTCGTCTCCGACGTGGAGTTGGCCGCACGCGCACCCGCCGAAGCCGATCTCTCCGGCAACGAGTTCGGAATGGGCCGCGAGTTGTTCGCCCCGTTCCGGGCGTTGACGGGTACCGCGGACCACGGGGCGAGCGTGTTGTTTCACTGAACGACAAACTGGGCTTCTCATGAACAAAGCGCGCGCCGACATATCGACGCGCGCTCTTTTCGTTTAGGCCAGAAACTCCAGCAGATCCTTGTTCAGCCGGTCCGGAACGGTGGCGAATAGGCCGTGGGGCTCGCCGTCGTACTCGATCATTTTTGCCCCGGCGATGCCCTTGGCCGCAGCACGGCCTGAGGGGTCGATGGGAACCGTCTTGTCGGCCGTTCCGTGAATGACGAGCGTGGGGATGGTGAAGGCTGCGAGGTCCGGGCGGAAGTCGGTCGTGCCGAAGGCCGTCACGCAATCGATCGTCGCCTTGGGGCTTGCCATGACGCCGAGCACGAAGGACCAGTCGAGCACGCCCTGGCTGACCTGGCGGCTGACCAGGCCGACGCCGTAGAACGTCTTCGCGAAGCTCTGCAGGAAGGCGAAACGATCCTCGCGGATCTGTTTCTTCATGTCCTCGAACACGCTGCCGTCGACGCCATCCGGGTTGCTCTCGTCCTTCAAGAGATAGGGGGCGACGGAGGCGACGAGCACGGCCTTGGCGATGCGCGACGCGCCGTGACGGGAGAGATAGCGCGCAATTTCGCCGCCGCCCATGGAGAAGCCGACGAGCGAGACGTCCTGGAGGTCCAGGCCCTCGATGACGCTCGCCAGATCGTCGGCGAAGGTATCGTAGGTATAGCCGGTCGCCGGGTGGCCCGACTGGCCAAAGCCGCGGCGGTCGTAGGTGATGACGCGGTAGCCTGCTTCCAGCAACGCCACGGTCTGATACTCGAACATATCGCCGGTCAGGGGCCAGCCATGGATCAAGACGACGGGACGGCCCTGCCCCATATCCTTCACATGTAGTTTCGTGCCGTCTTTTGCGTCGATATACGCCATGCGGAACTCCTTTGCTGTCTCGCCTCACCCAATTCCGGGAGACCGGGTTTGGTTCCGGGCGAAGCGCTGGAGGTCCGATGCCGAGCCGACTTACCGCCGATACGTCTTCCCCTCCCCGTCGAACAGATGCAGCTTTGCGCGGTCGGCGGTGAAGCGGACGCGGTCGCCGCGTTTGATCGGCTGGATGCCGGCGAGTTTGGCGATGATGGGTTCGTCGGGGACGAGGCCTTCGATGTAGAGGAGGGTGACTTCTCCGAGCGCCTCGACGATGGAGACTGTGCCTTCGAAGAGGAAGCTGTCGCCGGTGGTGATCTGGAGGTCTTCCGGGCGGACGCCGAAGCTTGCCTGTCGGCCCATTTCTGTCTCGGGCGTCGGGATGTCGAGGATGTCGCGCTTGCCGCCGACGAGTTCGACCGTCGTCTGGACGCCGGTGGCGACGATCTTGGCGGGGATGATGTTCATGGCGGGCGAGCCGATGAACTGGGCGACGAAGAGGTTGGCGGGGCGCTCGTAGAGTTCGAGCGGCGGACCGACCTGCTCGATATGGCCACCGGAGAGAACGACGATCCGGTCGGCGAGCGTCATCGCCTCCACCTGGTCGTGGGTAACGTAGATCATGGTCGTGTCGGCCATCTGCTCGTTCAGGCGGGCGATCTCGATGCGGGTGGCGACGCGCAGGGCCGCATCGAGGTTCGACAACGGTTCGTCGAACAGGAAGACCTTGGGGTCGCGGCAGATGGCCCGGCCGATGGCGACGCGCTGGCGCTGGCCACCCGAAAGGGCTTTCGGCAGGCGGTCGAGATATTGGGTGAGCTGCAGGATGTCGGCCGCGGCGCGCACGCGGCGATCGATCTCCTCCTTGCTTTCCTTGGCGATGCGCATGCCGAAGGCCATGTTGTCGTAGACCGTCATATGCGGGTACAGCGCATAGGACTGAAACACCATGGCGATGCCGCGTTTGGACGGCGGGGTGTCGTTGACCTTCTCCCCCTCGATGAACATCTCGCCGCCGGTGATCTCCTCAAGCCCGGCGATCATGCGCAGCAGCGTCGATTTTCCGCAGCCGGACGGGCCGACGAAGACGATGAACTCGCCCTTCTCGATCGTGAGATCGATGCCGTGGATGACATCGACGGCACCATAGGATTTGCGGATCTTGCGTAGTTCCAGTCCGGACATGGGTCCCTCCCCGTTCACTCGAATGATGATCGTCAGACGATCCGCGCGAAAAATCCGCTCCAGGCGGGCAGTGTAATGCTGTTGTCGCCCAGTTCCGAGGCAAAGCCGTGACCAGCGAGAACCTCGAGGCGCTCGGCCGGCCGTTCGACCGAAGCCGTTTCGCCGCTCATGTTGAAGAGGCAGAGCAGCGTTTCGTTGCCATGGCTGCGTTCGAAGCCAAGGACCGGCGCGGCATAGGCCCTGAAGGCGATCTCGCCCTTCGACAGCGCCGTGTATTGACGGCGGAAGGCGAGGAAGCGGCGGTAGTGATGAAGGACGGAGCGCATGTCCTGCTCCTGCACCGAGACGGCGCGGGGCAGATGCTCGGGTGGCACCGGCAGCCAGGGGCGGCCGTCGCCAAAGCCGCCGTTTAGCGCCTCGACCTCCCAGACCATCGGGGTGCGGCAGCCGTCGCGGCCCTTGAAGTCGGGCCAGAACTGGATGCCATAGGGGTCCTGCAGGTCCTCGAAGGCGAGGTCAGCCTCGGTCAGCGCCAGTTCCTCGCCCTGGTAGATGCAGACCGAGCCGCGCAGTGACATCAGCATGCTGGCCAGAAATTTCGCGTGCGCATCGTGATCCGCGACGCCCTGCCCCCAGCGGGAGATATGGCGCACGACGTCATGGTTGGAGAACGCCCAGCAGGCCCAGCCTTCGGGTGCCGCCCGCTCGAAGGCATGCTGCACCTCGGCGACGCGGGCCGGGGTCAAGGGATCGGGCGCCAGGAACTCGAAGGCGTAGCACATATGCATCTTGTCGCCGCCCGACGTGTACTCGCCGGCGATCTCGAGACCGATCTGGCTGTCGCCGACCTCGCCCACCGCGGCGATCGCCGGGTACTCGTCCATGACGGCGCGAAACCGCTGAAGGAAGGCGATGTTTTCCGGCCGGTTCTTGTCGTAGATGTGTTCCTGATAATTGTAGGGGTTGACCGCCGGGGCCGTGTTGGCGTTGCGCCGCTCCGGCGCCAGCGCCGGGTTGTCGCGCAGTTGCAGGTCATGGAAGTAGAAGTTGATCGTGTCCAGCCGGAAGCCATCGACACCGCGCTCCAGCCAGAAGCGCTCGACGGCGATCAGCGCGTCCTGGACCTCGGGATTGTGCAGGTTCAGGTCCGGCTGCGAGGTCAGGAAGTTGTGCATGTAATATTGCAGGCGCGTCGGATCCCAGGCCCAGGCGGAGCCGCCGAAGATCGACATCCAGTTGTTGGGCGGCGTGCCGTCGGGCTTGGAGTCCGACCAGACATACCAGTCCGCCTTCGGGTTGAAGCGGCTGGAGCGGCTTTCGGCAAACCAGGGATGCTGATCGGAGGTGTGGGACAGCACGAGGTCGATCATGACCCGGATTCCCAGGCGATGCGCCTCGGCGATCAGGTCGTCGAAATCCGACAGCAGGCCGAAGATCGGATCGACGCCGTTGTAGTTGGAGACGTCGTAGCCGAAATCCTTCATCGGCGAGGTGAAGAAGGGCGAGATCCAGATGGCATCGACATTCAGCGAAGCGATATAGGGAAGCCGGCGCGTGATCCCCTTGAGGTCGCCGATGCCGTCGTCGTTGCTGTCCTGATAGGAGCGCGGATAGATCTGGTAGATCACCGCGCCACGCCACCAGTCGCGATCGGCGGCCGGCAATGTGGACGTCTGTTCGGTCTGGCTCTTGGAGAGGGGCAGGCTCATGGGAAGGGGCAAGTCCTTGGACGGGGCGTTCGGGGACGGATGGGTTCGGGAAGACGGGTGGGCATGGGAGGACGGGGATTCGGCCGTCCTTCCGGCCATCAGCCGCCTTTGACGGATCCGGCCAGCAGGCCGCGCACGAGATAGCGCTGCAGGCTGAAGAACACGATCAGCGGAATGATGATGGTGATGAAGGCCGAGGCCGTCAGGATCTCCCAGTTGCCGCCGCGCGAGCCGAGCAGGTTGACGAGGCGGCCGGTGAGCACGAGCTCGTTGTTGCCGGTGCCGAGGAAGACCATGGCGACGAGAAGGTCGTTCCAGGTCCACAGGAACTGGAAGATGGCGAAGGAGGCGAGCGCGGGGAAGGACAACGGCAGGATAATCTTGACGAAGATATCGAAATCGCTCGCGCCATCGACCCGGGCGGATTCCATGATCTCGCGCGGCAGGCCGGCCATGTAGTTGCGCAGGAGATAGATGGCGAGCGGCAGGCCGAAGCCCATATGCGCCAGCCAGATGCCGACATAGGTCTTAGCGGGCACGCCGAGAAACGCACCGACGCCGTTATAGAGCTTCAGGAGCGGGATGAGCGACATCTGCAGCGGCACGACCAGCAGGCCGACGACGATGGCGATGAGCACGGTGCGTCCGGGAAACGGCATCCAGGCGAGTGCGTAGGCCGCAAAGGCCGCAACCAAGATCGGGATGATGGTCGAGGGAATGGAGACGGTGAGCGAGTTGATGAAAGACGCGCCGATGCCTTCCGCATTCAGGACTTCCCGGTAATTGTCGAAGGTGAAGCGCGAGGGAACGGCGGCCTGCACGAAGATACGCTGGCCGCGCGAGCCTTCCATGGCGACGTCGGAAACGATCTCGAACGTCCCGTCTTCCTGCACCGTCAGGCGCTCGCCATCGTTCAGCGTCGCGGTCTGGCCGGGCGCGAAGGCCGCGGGCTCCTGGGTGCGGAAGCCGAAGGCGGAGACCTTGGCGCCGGCATTTTCGAGCACGTTGCCTGAAATGACGAACTTGCCGTCGCGCTGCTGCTGCGTTTCGGGGCCGGGCGCGCGCACCGTCAGGTTCTGGCTGGAGGTGGAGAGCGCCGTCCACCAGCCGGACACGGCCAACTGGTCCTTGTCGCGCAGCGACGAGATGAGGAGGCCGGCCGTCGGGATCGTCCAGAGGACGACGAGCAGCAGGACGGAGAGATGGACGAGAAGAACGAGCGGGGAGCGTTTCGATGCGATCATCTCAGTGTCCCTTCATCTCTTTGGCGGCATTGCGGATGTTCCAGATCATGATCGGCACGACGAGGAGCATGATGACGACGGCAATCGCCGCGCCACGGCCGAAGTCGCCGCCGCCCCGGAACATCCAGTCGAACATGAGATTGGCCAGAACCTGCGTCTGCCACTGCCCGTTGGTCATGGCGAGGACGATATCGAACACTTTCAGAACGAGAATGGTGATGGTGGTCCAGACGACGGCAATGGTGCCCCAGATCTGCGGGATCATGATCTTGAAGAAGATCTGAAAACCGTTGGCGCCGTCGATCACCGCCGCCTCCACGGTTTCCTCAGGGATCCCGCGCAGCGCCGCCGACAGGATGACCATCGCAAAGCCGGTCTGGATCCAGACGAGGATCGCCATCAGAAAGAAGTTATTCCACAGCGGAATGGTCACCCAGGCCTGCGGCTCGAAGCCGAAGGCCGTGACGATCGCGTTGAGAAGGCCGATCTGCTCGGTGCCCGCGGCACGATAGTCGTAGATGAACTTCCAGATGACGGATGCACCGACGAAGGAGATCGCCATCGGCATGAAGATCAGAGTCTTGGCGATATTGCCCCACCAGATGCGATCGGTCAGTGCGGCGATGATCAGGCCGAAGAAGGTGGCGAGCGCCGGGACGACCAACAGCCAGAGGAAATTGTTGAAGATCGACTGGCGGAATTCGCCGTCATTGATCATCCAGGCATAATTGGCGCCGCCGACGAAATTCTGCCCGGCACGGTCGTGGAACGAGAGCCAGACGGATTCGATGACCGGATAGATCAGGTAGATCGTCATGGCGAAGAGTGCGGGAAACAGGAAGAGCCAGGGGCGGATGGCATTGCTGATGCGCAGGTTGCGCGATGCCTTGGCGCCGGATCGACCCTTCGACGGGAAGATGAGGTCGAGGAGGAAGTTCGTTCCGTAGAAGTAAGCGGCGCAGGCGAGAACGCCGGCCACCATCGTTACGACGGCCATCAACAATTGCTGCATGTTCCCCCCTTTTTACAGCGCCATCAGGTTCGCTGTAACGCTCTCTACCGGCTGCATAATTTTATCCCGAAATCGATTCCGATTTAAGGAAATATGCAGGAGCCGCGTCGCGGCCGACAGTCTTCCACCCACAAGATCCAACTCGTGCGCGCCGCCTGCCATGATGACGGGCGGCGCGCGACGTTGCGAAACGGTGTTTACTTGATGCTGTCCCAGGACTTCTGGATGTCGGCCGCCACGTCGGCTGCCGGCTTGCCGCCGACATAGTCGATCATGCCGGTCCAGAAGGCGCCGGCGCCGATCTTGCCGGGCATCAGGTCGGAGCCATCGAAGCGGAAGGTGGTCGCGTTGAGGAGAATGTCACCCTGCTTCTTCATCGGCGCATTGGCATAGGTGTCGAGGTTCACACCCTTGTAGGGGGTGAGGAAGCTCGACTGGGCCATCCAGACCTCGTGTGCGATCGGCGTCTTCAGGAAGTCGAGGAAGGCGCGCGATGCCGGCGTGTCCTTGGTGATCATGGCGAGCGTGCCGGCACCGAGAACCGGGTTGCCGAGATCCGGCTTGCTGGCATAAGGCGGCATGTAGAAGAAGTCCGCGTCTTCGCCGACCTTCGTGCCCTCCGGGAAGAAGGACGGGATGAAGGAGGCCTGGTGGTGCAGGTAGCACTTCGGCGGAGAGGCGAAGAGACCCTTCGGGCTGTCGCGGAAGTCGGTGGACGAGACGGCCTGCGTGCCGCCATCGACATATTTCGGGTTCTTAGCAAAGAAGCCGAATTCGTCGATCGCACCGATGACGGCGGGATCGGTGAACGGAATGGCGTTGGTGACCCACTTGTCATAGGTGTCGGCCGGCTGCGTGCGCAGCATCATGTCCTCGACCCAGTCGGTCGCCGGCCAGCCGGTCGCGCCGCCCGAACCGAGACCGATGCACCAGGGCGTGCCGCCATCGGCGACGATCTTGTCGGTGAGCGCCTTCAGCTCTTCCATGGTCTTGGGCACTTCATAGCCCGCATCCTCGAAGTTTTCGGGCACGTACCAGACGAGCGACTTGACGTCGATCTTGTAGGGGAAAGCATAGAGCGCCTTCTGGCCGTCCTTGCCGGCATAGGTGGAGAGATCCACCCAGGACTGGCCGGCAGCGTAATTGTCGAGCAGCCACTTGTCGGTGCCTTCGCTCAAGGGCGACAGATAGCCCTTGGAGGCGAGATCGGCGATGAGGCCAGGCTGGGGCAGGATCGCCACGTCCGGCGGCGAACCTGCCTGCGTGTCGATGACGATCTGCTGTTCGTAGTTCTCAGACGACGAGTATTTCACATCGGCGCCGGTTACGTCCCGGAAATAGTCGAGCACGCTTTCGAACAGTACCTGGTCTTCGCCGCGCCAGGGGCCAAAGATGGTCAGCGACTGACCCTTGAGGTCGTGCCCGGACTTGAAGTCCTCGTAGCTCTTCCAGTTGAACTTGGCGTCTTCGCCCGGCTTGAACTTCAGTTCCGCGGCCGAGGCCGTTCCTGCAATCAGAGCAAGCGCGGCTGCGCCCAGGATCAATTTGGTCTTCACGTGATTCCTCCCGAAAATCCGCTGCACTCTGCCGGCATCCTCCATCGACACCCGCTTTCAAAGCGCTTTGAGAAGCGTAAGAAATCATTGGTCGAGGCTGCAAGTCAAGAGAATTTGCGTCACCGTCCATCGCAAGTTGTTAACTCGCAGTGCAGCACAGGTTTGCAATGCCGCATCGGGAAACTCTTTTGCACGGACAAGTCTTTGGTGATACTGACCAATCATACCGCTTTGAGGAGGAGATCAAAGCGCTTTGGCAGGAGTTTGGAGGATGGTCGTCAATCTCAAGCAGCTTGCCGAAATGCTGGGGCTTTCGCAGACGACGGTCAGCCGGGCGCTGAACGGCTATCCCGAAGTGAACGCGGAAACACGCGAGCGTGTGCTGCAGGCGGTTCGCGACACCGGCTACCGGCCGAACCGGGCGGCCCAGAGGCTTGCGACGGGCCGCGCCGCCTCGATCGGGCTCGTCATGACGGTTGCTCCCGATATCGACGCGGACGTGCATTTCAGCGCCTTCCTAACGGGTCTGGGCGAGGCTTCGGTTCGCCATGATTTTCATTTCGTCATCAATCCGAGCGCGCCGGAGGAGGAAGAGACGACCTTTCGCCGGCTGGCCGCCAGCGGCAATGTCGATGCGCTGTTCATCGCCTCCGTCCGCCGGGACGATCCGCGGATCGACATGCTGCGGTCGCTGCCGATCCCCTATCTCGTGCACGGCCGGGCCATCGGCCAGACCGAGGACTACCCCTTTCTCGACATCGACAACGAGGGCGCCTTCTACGAGGCGACGCAATTGCTGATCTCGCTCGGGCATCGCCGCATCGCGCTCATCAACGGGCAGGAGCACCTGACCTTCGCCATGCGCCGGAAGGCCGGCATGCTGGCTGCGCTGAAAGAGGCCGGGCTGGAGACGCGGGACGTGCTGATCGCCCATGACTTCATGACGGACGAATACGGGTTTCGGGCGACGACCGGCTTCCTGGCCGACGCCCGGCCGCCGACCGCCATTCTCTGCTCGAGCACGGTCATGGCGCTTGGCGTCGTCCGGGCGCTGAACCGCGCCGGGCTGAAGGTCGGCGATGACGTCTCATTGATTGCGCATGACGACGTGCTGCCGCTGCTCAAACCCGAGCATTTCAACGTGCCGCTGACGACGACGCAATCGTCGCTGCGGGCGGCGGGCGCGCGGGTCGCCGAGCGCCTGATCACCCATGTGCTCAATCCGGAGGACGCGCTGGAACGCGAGATCTGGCAGGCGGAGCTGATCCTGCGCGACTCGACCAAGCCGGCACCGCGGCGCTGAGATCGTCTCGTTTTGTGCCTCGGGCGAGTTTCTGTCGATATTGCTAGAACGTCATTGTTAGAACGTCATTGTTAGAACGTCGGGGCTTCCACGCCAGCCGTGCGGTGGGCGGCGATGACGGTGTTGGCCATCAGCATGGCGATGGTCATCGGCCCAACGCCGCCGGGAACCGGGGTGATGGTCGCGGCGACATCCTTGCATTCGGCAAAGGCCACATCGCCGACGAGGCGGGTCTTGCCCTCCCCGCGTTCCGGTGCCGCGATGCGGTTGATGCCGACATCGATGACGGTCGCGCCCGGCTTGACCCATGCGGCTTTCACCATTTCCGGCCGACCGACGGCGGCGACCAGAATATCCGCGTTGCGGCAGACGGCGGGCAGGTCGCGGGTGCGCGAATGCGCGACCGTGACGGTGGCGTTGGCGGCCAGCAGCAGCGCCGCCATCGGCTTGCCGAACAGGTTCGAGCGCCCGATGACGACCGCATTCAGGCCCGAGAGATCGGCGCCGTGCGTCTGACGAACGAAAACCATGGCACCGGCCGGCGTGCAGGAAACGAGACCGCCCTTCAGGTCGCCCGTCGCAAGCTTGCCGGCATTGACGACGTTGAGGCCATCTACGTCCTTCTCCGGCTTGATCGACTGGATGATGGCATCGGAATCGAAATGTTCGGGCAGCGGCAGTTGCACGAGAATGCCGTGGATCGATGGATCGGCATTGAGGCGATCGACGATGGCGGCGAGGTCTTCCTGGGTCGTTTCCTCCGGCAGCGTGTGCTGCACCGAGAGAAATCCGCATTCCTTGGCCATGCGGCTTTTGGACGAGACATAGGTGTGGCTGGCCGGGTCGTTGCCGACGATGACGACGGCCAGACCGGTCTTGACGCCCTGGCGCTCTTCCAGCGCGCGCGCCGATGTCTTGACCCGCTCGAGAACGGACGCGGCTACAGTCTTTCCATCAATAACGGTGCTCATCGGGCCCTCGCGCATCTGGTTCAAGCTGAGGGACATACAGGGCGGGGACGCCGGCAGATCGCCTCAATGCGTCCTAAGCTGTTCTTCGCGGGGATTTCAAGGCCGACATGGCCGCTGCGCCGGAAGATCGCTCCCCGGTGCACCGTTTTCGGCGCGGCGCGCAGGGCCGGGACACGCCCTACTGCGATGTCAGCCGATGCACCGGCTGGGACCGCGCCGTCTGCGGGCCGGCAAACTTGCGCCAGAGAACATAGCGCAGGAAGAGCGGAATGCCGATGACGTAGCGCTTCCACAGGCGGTGCGGTTCGATCGTCATGCGGTAGAGCCATTCCAGCCGCATGCGGCGGATCGATTCGGGCGCGCGCGGCACCTCGCCGGCGACGAAATCGAACAGCGCGCCGACGCCCAGCACCAGCCGGGCGTGACCCGGGCCGACATAGCGGTCGATCCATTTTTCCTGGCGCGGCGTGCCCATGGCGATCAGCAGGATGTCCGGCTTCGTCTCGCGCACCCGCGCCATCACGGCGTCCGATTCCGATACATCGAAATAGCCATCCGAGACCGGAAGGAAGGTGTGCCAGGGTGTGTGCCTAGCAAAATTCTCGGCCGCCCGCTGCAGGACGTCGGATCGCGCGCCGATCATGGCCACCCGTCGCGGCGCGCGCATGTAGGTGAGCATCGCCGGCACGAAATCGGTGCCGTTCAGATTGGCGGGGAACGGCTTGCCGTGAAAGATCTTGGAGGCGATGTCGATGCCATGGCCGTCCGGCAGGACGACGTGCCGGTCGAGGATCGAACGGTAGTCCGGATCCGTCATCATGTAGTTCGCATTGTTGGCATTCAGAAAGGAAATGATCGTCTGCCCGATCGGCAGCGAAGCGACTTCGTCCACGAAGGTGAAGGCTTCCTCCCATCCGAAATCGCAGACCGCAAGGTCGAGGATATCGCGATGGGACGGCTGCAGCGAGACAGGCGGAAAATACTTCATGCAGGCAATCCTCCATCAAGGAGCATCACGCACGCACACAGCATCGTCCCTCATTCGTCTTTCACGGCCTTCGTATGCCATCGCTCTGCGCGATATCGACGTGGCCAGCGAATACGAACATTCCCCGGTGCAAGTGCGGTCACGATCCTCGGATCAATGACGGCACACTAGCAAAGCGGTCTGAAATCGCGTTTAAACCATTCAATCAAAAGCGTTTTCGCGCGTTAAGACTTTGCTTACGAACATTAAGCGAAAGAAACGGGATTCAGTGACCGGCGGCAATCTTTTCCTTGGCACCGGGAATGACGTCGTGTGCGGTGTTGCCGTTGCGATCGACGAGGGCGACGGGCTCGGGCTGCTTGCGGGTGTCGGGGTTGGCGACACGCGCGACGTCCGCCTTGGAGAGATATTCGAGCTGCTCGACCAGAACCTCGAAGACGACCTCATTCTTCATCTGCTCGTTCAGGCCCGCCTTCACGGCGGACTTGAAGTTCGCAAGATCGAAGGACTTGCTGTCCTCGACATTGATCAGCTGCTTGCCGACGAGAATGTCGAACAGCGCATTGGTGACGGTTTCCTTGAAGGGAACCTGCAACGCCTTCACCTTCGTCTTGTCGACGGCAAACGAGAGCTTCGTCAGGAAGTACCCCTGAACGCCGCCATCGCGCAGGACGGGAACCGTGATCATCTCGCCGGGAAGATATTCCTGCACGGCCAGCCGCGCCTGCTCCTCACTGGATTCCACCGGTGCGGATGTGTAGCGCATCGAGGCATAGACCGATCCGAGCGTGATGCCTGCGACCCAGACGCCGACGAGAAGAAGCTTGATCATTACATCGCGCCGTAACGGAACTGCTCTTCGGAGTAGATGCCATCGGCATCCGCATCCTGCGCAGCGGTCTTCAGAAGCTCGACCACGGAACGGCACGCGTCGAGATGCGCCTCGACCTTTTCGGAATTGGTCGCGAGCTTGTTGCGGATATGCTTTGCCTGCGACACGTAGGACGGCGTCGCGTCGGCCGGCGTCTCCTTGCGGTTGAGCATGGTCAGCTCGTAGAGGCACCGGCTCTTGCGCAGGTTGGAGGCCTTGAGGTCGAAGGTCGGATCGACGCCGATGCGGGCATTCTCATTGTCGAGAATCATCTCGAGCCGACCCAGAATATTGCGGATCCGCACGTCGCCCGAAGCATGAATTTCCATAGAACGTCTCCCGTCTTGGCATGGCGCTCGCGTGAACATCGCCGCTCACCCTGCCGCCTGCATTCCTGATTGTCCGCGCGTCTCACCGCCTAGGGGCCAGCCCCCTGCCGTCGCGTGCGGAACATGAACCTCTGCCGGCGCCCGAACATCCGATGATGCCGGTCGCCGAATTTTAGCGCCCGCCCCTTCAGGGCCGGGCGTCCATTCAGTCCCTGCTGTCCGTCGCCGACAGAGCGTCGCCTGCCCGGAAGCCTTCCAGCGCCTTGCGCTGATATTCCTGCACCATGCTCTGGGCCATGTTGGCGCTGTTGCCGTCGAGTTGAGCGCTGACGCGATTGGTCATGCTCGTGCCGCCGGCACCATCGGCAACCATGCTGGCGGCAATGCCGACGCCGTTGCCCTTTGCCATGACGTTGCCGATCTGCTCGGCCATCATGCTCTTCCAGATGTCGCCGGCCGTACCCTTGCCGTAGACGTCCTCGCTGTTGCTCGGCATCATCGACTTGACGAAATTCTGCAGCACCATGGCCTCGAACTTGCGGTAGGTTTCCGGCACCTTTTTCGGCTCGGCGCGATTGTTGATATCCCCGAGGCCGGAGCCGCCCTGGTTCTGGTTGAGAATGGCAACCGTGTTGGAAAAGCCGTTGCCCGTTTCCGCAAGGCTCGAGGCGCGGAAGGCGGCCCGGTTGGACTGCAGACGCGCCTGCGCTTCCTTGACCTGCGTCGGATCGGCCGCCCGCAGGACATCCATCACCAGATCGGTCGGAGGAGAAATGGCCATCCGGTTGCTTCCTTCGTCATGCCGTCCGCAATCCCTGACATGGGCGCGAAATCTGCAATGAAAATCCGTATTTGGGTGAACGGAGCGATGAAAGCCGCGTCCAGTCGATACGGCCACTATGAGTGGTCAAGCTTACCGGAAGCTGGCGCGCCCTGCATGACGTGCTGGTCGATCAGATCATAGATCGCATCGTCCGCGGCGGCCCGCTCTTCGAGCGCGCGGGCATCCTTCATGTGCTCGGCCAGCCGGTCGCCCTTGGCCCGCTCCTTCAGCACGCGCGCCTCGTGCACCTGCTGGATGCCTTCGAGCATCTGGTCCTTCTGGGCGAGCCGTCCGAGCTGCGAAGCGTAATGACCCGAAAACATCGCGTGAAGGGGCTTGGCCGAGCCCATGGCATCCGCCACGACGTCGATCGTGGTCGCAAGCTCCCGGCGCTGCCGCGCGGTTTCGGAAAGCTCGTTTTCCGCCATCTGCTCGAGATGACGCTGGACGGCGACGAGGCGCTTCAGCTTGTCGGAACGGTTTCCGGCCATGGCTAGATTCCCTGCATGACGACGGCAAATCCGTCGGCGAAGAGCCGCAGCATGGCGGCGATGCCCAGATAGAGAAGGAACATGCCGCCCATGATGAGGTAGGGCGCCGAGATGAAGTAGAGCGGCATCTGCGGCGCCAGCTTGTTGACCATGCCGAGGGCGACGTTGAACAGCAGGCCGTAGATGATGAACGGGCTCGACAGGCGCAGCATGATCATGAAGGTCATTTCGAGCGCATTGGTCATCGTGATCAGGATGCCCTGCGGATCGAAGCCCACGCCGAGCGGCATGGCCTTGTAGCTGTCGAAGATCGACTCGAAGATCACGTGATGGAAATCCAGCATGAAGAGCACCATCAATCCGCCGAACGAGATCAGGTTGGTCACCTGGTTTTCCGCGGTGTCTTCGAGAACGTCGCTGGCGGGTGGTGCCGTGAAGCCGATCATCATCGTGAGCACCGAGCCGACGAATTGCAGGCCGAGCGCGTAGTAGCGCGCGATCAGGCCGATCACGCTGCCGATGACGATCTCGGTGGTGATGATGTAGATATAGGTGTGCCCCTTGCCGGCGATCTGCGGGTAGATGTCGTTCCACATGATCGGCAGGATCGCCATCGAGATCGCGACCGCGGTAAAGAGGCGGATCTGAACGGAGACGCGCGCCGAGGAAAAACCCGGCATGACCATGATGCAGGCGCCGATCCGGCAGAATGCCGCAAACAGCGCGAGCACCGTGCCCTCCGGGTCGGTTATCATGAGATGGAGCCGATGATCTTGATCTCGAGCCCCTTTGCAAGCTCGACATGGCTGAGGACCGGCAGCGTGGCAAACAGGCGTTCGATGATCATGCGGACATAAGAGCGGGATTCGGGCGAAGATACCAGCACGAACGGCATGCCGCGGTCGAGATGCTCGCGGATGACCCGCGTCGCCTCCTCGCTGAACTCTTCGAGGTGGCGCGGATCGATGTCGAACTCGACGATATCGCCCTTCGCATCGCGCTTGAGCGCCTGGTGGAACACCATGTCCCATTTGTTGCCGAGGCGCAGGACGCGCAGCGTGCCGTTGTCGGACAGATCGCCGCAGAGCTGCTGCGACATGCGCACGCGGACATGCTCGACGATATGCTCGGTCTTGCGGACATGCGGGGCGAGTTCGGCCACCGCTTCGAGGATCAGGTGCAGGTTGCGGATGGAGACGCGCTCGGCGAGCAGCAGCTTCAAGACGGCCTGCAGGCCCGAATAGGACATGTGCGACGTGCAGATCTCGTCGGCCAGCTTGCGATATTCCGGATCGAGACGCTCGATGAGGATCTTCACGTCCTTGTAGGACAGAAGCTGCGGCAGGTTGTTGCGGATGACTTCCGACAGGTGCGTGAGAACGACGGACACGTTGTCGATCGGGTGGAAGCCTTCGCGCTTCAGGTCTTCGGTAAAGGTTTCGAGGATCGACACGGCGGGCATGCCGAAGGCGGGCTCGCGGATGTCGTCGCCGGGAACCGTCGGCCGCCGGCCGCCGCCGGTGACGACGATGACTTCGCCGACACGGACCGTGTTCGAGGCGATCGTCGTGCCGTGGACGCGGATATGGTAGGCCTTGTCCGGAACGGCGATATCGTCGGAGACCTTGATCTCGGGCACGATGAGGCCGTACTGGCTGGCGAACTTGCGGCGCATCTTGCCGACGCGGAAGGCGAGTTCCTGGTGGGCGCCGAGCAGTCGGGTCGAGACCTGCTTGCCGAGCAGCAGCTCGATTTCCGCGGTCTTCAGGACCGACTTGACGCTGTCCTTCTCGCTGTCCTTCACCTGGGCTGCCGTCTGCAGGTCCTGCTCGCGCTTCAGCTGGCTGGCGGCGGCGGCACGGCGTGGAATGATATAGGCCATGGCGGCCATGCCGACGGCGAGCGTGGCGAAGGGAATGAAGGGCAGACCGGGAATGATGGCCAGCATGCCGAGCAGGCCTGCGGCGACCATCAGGGCGCGGGGATAGTTGCTGAGCTGGCCGACGACCGCCTGGTCGGTGGAGCCGGAGGTGCCGCCGCGCGACACGAGAAGGCCGGCCGCGAGCGAGACGATCAGGGCCGGGATCTGCGACACAAGGCCGTCGCCGACCGAGAGCTTGACGAACACGTCGGCCGCTTCGCCGATCGACATGCCGTGGCGGAAATAGCCGATGATGATGCCGCCGAACACGTTGATGCCGGTGATGAGCAGGCCCGCGACCGCATCGCCGCGCACGAATTTCGAGGCACCGTCCATGGAGCCGAAGAAGGAGCTTTCCTCCTCCAGCTCGCGCCGGCGGTGCTGCGCTTCCTTCTCGTTGATCAGGCCGGCCGATAGATCGGCGTCGATCGACATCTGCTTGCCGGGAATGGCATCGAGGGTGAAGCGGGCGCCGACTTCCGCGATACGCGTGGCACCCTTGGTGATGACGATGAAGTTTACCGTGATCAGGATGAGGAAGACGATCAGACCGATGACGAAATCGCCCGACATCACGAGGCTGGCAAAGCCCGCGATGACGCTGCCGGCCGCGTCGTGCCCCTGGTGGCCGTGCGACAGGATCACGCGCGTCGTCGCGATGTTCAGCGCGAGGCGGATCATGGTGGAGATCAGCAGAATGACCGGGAAGGACGAGAAATCGAGCGGCCGCTGGATCCAGAGCGATACCATCAGGATGAGGATGGAAAAGGCGATGGAGAAGGCCAGGCCCATGTCGATCAGGAAGGGCGGAATCGGCAGGAAGAGGATCGACAGGATCGCGACGATACCGAGCGCGAAGCCGATATCGCGCCCTTTCGGGGCGATCTTGGGAATGACAATTGCAGGAGGTTGCGCCATCGGAATGTCCGTCTCGTCATGAGAGGCGGGCGACATTCATACCTGTCGCCCCTGTGACGACCGTTCTAGGCGCTCAAGCTTGCGCGGGGATGGCTGGCGATCCGGTTCGGCCGATGCGCGCCGAGCCGCGTCAGCGCGTTACAGGGGGATCAGAAGCCGGTCTGGATGCGGGAAAAAACGATGTCCGTGAAGATCGACACCTGCGAGCCGATGAACGGCGCGGCGATGGCGACGGTCACGAGAACCGCCAGGATCTTCGGGACGAAGGTCAGGGTCATTTCCTGCACCTGCGTCAGCGCCTGGATCAGTGCGACGACGAGACCGACGATCATGGCGGCGAGAACGGGCGGACCGGACGCCACGACGACCGTCCACATCGCCGTCTGAACCATGTCGAGAGCGTCGGCCTCATTCATTGCAATGTCACTTCGCGACGGAGGATCGGGCGGTGTTCCGCCCGACGCGGCTATTTTGCCTAAACGTTTACTTTACCGAAACGCCGGGACCGATGGCAAGCTTGGTGCCGTTTTCCAGAAGCGCAACGATTCCGTCGGAGTATAGCGTGACCTCTTTCACCACGCCAGTCGTCTTGCCGTCCGCACTCGTCACCGTCTTGCCGATGACGGCATTGGCTTCCGAGAGCGAGGTGCGCTGCAGCAGGCTTTCCAGATTGGTGTTCGTCTGGATGGTCTGCTCGACCTGGGAGAAGGTCGCGAGCTGGGCGATCTGCTGCGTGCTGTCCATCGGCTGCGTCGGATCCTGATTCTTCATCTGGGCGACGAGCAGCTTCAGAAAGCTGTCATAGTTGAGGTTGGCTTTGGAGGACGCGGCGGCCGCGTCCTTTGCCGTCGACGTCGTCGTGGTGGTCGTGCTCGTGGCGGCCGTCGCGCCGATCAGACTGCCTACCGCCATGGTGCGATCTCCTTGCGGATATGTTCGATCATGGCGGGTGCCATTTCCTGTGCGTTGAGGATCTTGTCCTCGATGGGATAGAGGCCGCGGATCGCCTTCAGGGCGTCGAAGGCGCGGCCCTGCATGACGAGACCGTCGACGCGCTTCAGCTCGGAAAGGATCTCGTCGTTCTTGAAGCAGTTGAGGAGCATGACGATCGACTTGCGGAACATGATCGTCGACTGCTCGGCCCCTTCCGGATTGATCAGGATCATCTGGGCGATGAAATAGAGCTGACGCAGCGGGGTGGTCGCCTCCTCCGGCTGGAGGACGTGATTTTCGAGCAGGAAGGTGACATCGTTCAGGAACTCGACGGCAACCTTGCGATCGACCCGCAGAACGGCGCCATTCACAAAGATCCGTTCGCCCGACTTCAGCGAGATGCGCAGTGTGCTTTTCATTTCAGTCCATCCCTGATGATGGTTGTGATGTCGATGATGCCCTGGAAGTTCGAGGATTCGCGTTTGCGGATCTTCTCGGTCTCGCTCAAAATCCAGATGGCGATGGAGATGAGGTTGGCGCGCAGCGACTCGTCCAGCTGGTTGTCGGGCGCGCGCAGGTCCTCGATAAAACGGATCCAGAGGCGCCGCGTGTAGTAGACCGCCTCGATCGCTTCCCGGGAGTATCCCTTCTGCCGGCCGGCAGATGCGAGAAGCGCTATCGAACGGTCGAGGACCTGTCGCTCACGATCCTTGGAGTCGACAACGCCATCCTCCATGATCTCGGCATACGAAAACTGATACATTCAGACATCCCTCATGTTTGTCTAAGCCTCTTCGCATCAGAGGAAATTGATCAAGCTCAGTTGCTGCATCCGCGACGTGAGTGTGTAGGACGTCTCGATCTGCGTCATCAGGGCCTTCATCCGCGTGGTGGCCTCGTAGGGATCGACCCCCTCGAGATCGCTGACATGGGTGATGAGCAGCTTCGTCTGGGAATCCAGCAGCGTATTGGCCTTGGAGACGCGACCTTCGGAGGTGCCTAGATCGCTGCCCATGCTGATCATGCCGGAAATGGCCTGCTGGGTGTAATTCTGCGCCTTCTGGTTGGCGACCAGGCGCGCCTCGCTGGTGAGGTCCGCCGCGATGAGTTCGGTGGCCAGCACGGAGGCCAGCACCATCTTGCGCACGCCCGCCTCGTTGGCATTCGTGTTCGACGCGACGACTTCGGATCCGGAAATGCGGCTCTGGACATTGCTGTCCGAGGCCTTCGACCAGTCCGCCATCCACTGATCGGGAACGGCCTTTTCGCCGGCACTCGTATCGCCGACATAGAGCGGCACGACCTTGCGATCGATGAAATCCCGCATCTGTGCGGCCGACAGATCCTTGAGGGTCGCAATCGGGGTATTGGCCGGGTCGCCGTTGTTTTCCAGCTTGAAGCTTTCGAACGCATCGTAGAACGTCTTCTTGGCGGCCTCGTTCTCGGCATAGGGCAGCAGCGGACGGGCGTCGGAATTGACGCCCGAGAGAAGGTACTCACCGTTCGACTGCGAGTTCGCCGCCACGAAGAAGGCGTTGAATGTCGAGATCACCGCCGTCTTGGTGTTTCCGAGGCGGGACGCATCTTCCACGCCCATGGCGCCGACCAGCGTCGTGTTCATCTCTTCGCCTGCCTTGCGCATCGATTCGACGGCCAGCTGCGACGTCGACAGGCGCTGCGTGACGAGAGCGTTGGTATCCTTGATGTTGGCGAGACGCTGCAGCTCGTCCTTGAGGCTGACCAGGCGCGCAGCGCTTGAGCCGAGCGAGGCGCCGGGATCGGCATGAACGCCGGTCGTCGCTTCCTGCTGAAGCTTCACGACTTCCTGCTGGCCGCGCTGGACGCTGAGCCGCATGGCGTTCTGCACCGCCAGGTTGGAAATGAACGACGTCTTCATATTATCTCACCATGTCCAGCAGGGATTTGAGCATTTCGTCCACGGTGGTCATCAGCTTTGCCGACGCCTTGTAGGACTGCTCGAGGTCGAGCATGAGCGACAGCTCCTCGTCGAGACTGACACCGGTCTCGTTGCTGAGCGTCTGCGACGTCTGCGCCAGCATGGCGCTCTTGATTTCGTCGGCAGACGTCGCTGCCTTGCGCAGCTGCTCGATCCAGCCGATCGAGCTTGAGGAATAGCCCATGAGCGTTGCAGTGCTGCCGATTTCGGCTGTCGCGTCGAAAGCCTGCGGCTTCCCCATTTCCTCGATGAGGCCGTTGAGGCGACCGGTAAAAGCTGCGACATTTTCCGTGTTGTAGGTGTAGTTCGTCGCGGTTCCCGTATTGTTGAAACCGCCGTCGCGCAGCAGCATCGGGTTATCGTCGATTGCCGCGTTGAGCGAGATGCGTCCGGCGAGACCGGGCGAAATCGTTGCCGCTGCGGGCATGTCCGTGCTGGTCCCGTCCAGGAAGAGACCCGGCAATCCCGGTTCCCGGTCTGCAACGGGAAGCGTCTGGTCCGTTTCGCGGAAGGCGACGATGAGGCCGCGCGCGATCTCGTCCAGCTGCTTCTGCATCATCGGCGCGACCTCGTCGCGAAGCTGGAAGAGAGCGGCGAGCGTTCCCTGCGCCGTCGTGTTGCCACCGGTGCCGGCCTTCAGCACTTCGTTGTCGACCTCGACATGGAAGGGCGGAGAAGAACTGCCATCCTCGCCGACCAGTTCGACCTTGCGCGCCGAGGATTCAAACAGCACGCTTCCGTCGCTCGTGTAGATGACGGTATCCATGCTGGCACGGGTGGTGGTGGAGATCCCGACGATTGCGGCGATCGACTTCAGGAGCGAATCCCGCTTGTCGAGCGCGTCGCCTGCATCCTTGCCATTGGCGACCAGGCTGACGACGGTGTTGTTGGTCTTTTCGAAGGCTGCGAGATATTCGTTGAGTTGGGTGACCTGCTCGCCGATTTCCTTGTCCGTCGTCGCCTTCACATCGTTGAGCACCGTGGTGGCGGAGTTCAACGCGTTCGCCACGTCCCGCGCTTCCGAAACGGCGGATCGGGCAATGGTGATGCTGCTCGGGGATGACGCAAGCGTCTGAAGGCTGCTGCGAAAAGAGGTCATGTAGGTCGCCGGCGCGGTCGGATAATCCGCGCCGCCGAAGGCAGACTGAATCTGCTGCAGGCCGTAGAGCAATCGCGACTGGCCCGAATTGTCCGAGATGCTGGCGATGTTCTGCTTCGACAGCGCCTCGTTCTGGGCGCGCTGCACCTTCAGGAAAGGCTGGCCGTCGTTGTCTACGCCCATCATGGCGAGACGACGCGAGTAGTCGGCATTGCCGACATTCGCGATGTTCTGCGATACGATGGCCGTCTGCTTGCCGGTATTGCTGAAGATCGTCTGAGCCGTGGTGATGGCGGAAGCAAGAGACATGACGGAGCCCGTCCTTTTCTAGATCAGCGCTTGAGGTTGACCAGGACGTCCAGGAGGTCTGCACCCGTCTGGAACACCTTGGAATTGGCTGTGTAGCTGCGCTGGGATTCGATCATCGACGTCAGTTCGTCGGCGATATCGACGTTGGAGCTTTCGAGGGCGTTGGTCTGGACGCCGCCGAACTGGCCCGTGCCTGCATAGCCGAGGGAAACCTCACCGGATGCGGAACCCGCCAGATAGACGTTGCCCGCCTGCGGCTCGAGATTGTTGACGCTCTGAACCGTCGCGAGCGCAAGGCGATAGCGCGGGTCCAGATCGTTGTTTGCGTAGCGGACGTAGACGATGCCTTCGTCGTCGATCTCGAAGCCGGCGACGGCGCTCGGCGCGTTGCCGTTCTTATTCCCGGGCACCGGCGTGAAGTTGGCGCCGAGCTGCGTCGTGTTGGACAGGTCGATCTCGATCGACTCCAGCGTGGCGCCGCCGACCGGTATCGATGTGGTCGCCACGGTAAGGGGCGTCGAGGTCAGGGTCCCGCGGTCATCGAAGGTCAACGCCGTCGTGCCGATCTGCGTGCCTAAGACGCGATCCGTCACGTCGGCCCGCCAGGTGTTGGTCGCCGTCTTCGTGTAGGCGACATCGAGGATCCGCTTGTTGCCCTGCGTGTCGAAGACTTCGATGGACGTCGCCGATGCCGGAGCATTGTCGAGCGTCCGCATGTCGAGGTTCGCCCCCAGAGCGACCTTGGTCGTGCCCGTGGCCACGAGCCCACCCGCCTGGAGGTTGATGTCGGTCAGACCGCCAAAACCGTTGGCAACGGCGGTCGGCGCCTGACCGTTCTCATAGGCATAGCCCTGCAGCTTGTAGCCGGCCGCGTTGACCAGATTGCCGGCATCGTCCTTGGTGAAGGCGCCGGCGCGGGTCATGAAATTCTTGCCGGTTGCATCGGCGACAACGAAGAAGCCCTCGCCCTTGATGCGCATGTCGGAGCCGGAGGTGGTGGCCGTCGTTGCGCCTTCGTCGTCGATGCTGCGACGGATCTTGGTCTCGACGCCACCCGAATTGTAGCTCCCGCCGGTGGTCGGCAGGATCAACGAGGAGAATTCCGTCGAGGTGCGCTTGTAGCCGGTGGTGCTGGCATTCGCGATGTTCTCCGCGACGGTGCTCAGGCGGTTAGCCTGTGCATTCATGCCGGATCCGCCGGTCCGCATCATTCCGTAGAGACTCATGTCCAATCCTCGTTTCGTTCGTCCTAGTGACACTAGGAAGCAAGCCTTGCGTGAACCTGTTCAGGCTGTCCGCCCGCGCCGCCGAGCAACGGTTTGTGCTTATTTTTTTCAAACAGAAACAAGATCTTGAAACAGAAAGGGAGCCATGGCGTCCTCCGATTGCGAACCCTCGTCGTTCGCTTTCGAAAGATGCCATGGCTCCCTTTGGAAACCGGGCAGAGTTTGGAGGCTCAGCTCCAGTCGATGCAGTAGCCCAGGAAGCGCTTGCTATCGATCGGGTCGAAGCCGAGCTTCTTGCGCAGCTTCTTGCGCAGCTTGCTGATGTGGCTTTCGACGACGTTCTCTTCGACGTCCTCGTCGAAGATGCCGTAGATCGCGTTGAAGATCTGCGACTTCGAGACGCGACGGCCGCGGTTTGCGACCAGATATTCCAGGATGCGGCGCTCGCGGCGCGGCAAGGCGAAGGTGTCGCCTTCGATTTCGGGATCACGACCGTCGGAGAAGACGCGGATCGCACCGATATCGGTGAAGTTGGAGAGGGACTTCAGGCGGCGGCGGATCGCCGCTGCACGGGCGAGGATCTCGCGGGGATGGACCGGCTTGCGCACGACATCATCGACACCGCAGTCGAAGAAGGCGAGCGTGGCTTCCAGCGACGGGGTGTCGCTGATGGCGATGACCGGTGCCGTGGACCGATCGCGGATAGCCCGGGGAAGGGTCATGGCCCGTTCGCCCTGACCGATCAGGAACGCTTCGACAGCGTCGATATCGCTGTCGGCGGCGGTGGAAACCCAGTCGCCGAATTCCTTGGGATCAAACCCGGTGGAGGGTACACCTTCCCGTCCGAAGAGAGAGGTATATCCGTCTTTTACAAGTTCACGTTCATCAACCACTACGATCATTCGTCCGCTCCGAATCAGTATGGTGTTTTCCAATACGTCATTGGTACGAATCGTGGCGTCTTGTCACAATTAGAGGGTTTGGGTGGGTAGAAATGGTACTAGCTGCGGGGTCTCGCACCGATTTGATCAAGATATAGTGGCTCATTTCGGCACAACGACTAGAAATCCTGTGGAAAGGTTAACGCGTGTTAATGTCAGCCATTGCACGCGCCGCAATTGCGCCAAAAAATCTGCGCCGGAGCACTCCAAGAAATGACAGGTTTGAAATCGCATAGGTTGTTCTATGAAGCACGCTACTGACAAAACGACGACGCGTTGGGGGTCCATTTCCCATAGCCTGTCGCGACCAGATTGGCGATCACCCGGCAGACATATCGCTTCTGCGCGGGATCGTTGTTGGGCCCGGCGTGATATCGGGCGACAGCCATGGTCCATGTCTCGTGTCGCGCATGCAGATTTGCCAGAAAGCGAGCCGCATATTCGACGTTCGAGCGAGGGTCGAGCATCGCCTCGGGCGACGCGAAATTCTCTCCGTGGTAGCGATAATTGATCTGCATACAACCGAGATCGATGAGCTTTGCGCCCTCCGCCCTCGCCGTCTGGAACCGTTGCAGCACCTCGGCCGCGCTGGAGGCGAACACCGCCTTGCCGTCGATATTCATGGCATAAGGCTGCAGCGACCCCTTGCGGCCCGTCTCCGTCAGCCCCACCGAATAAAGTATGCCCTCGGGAATTCCGTACTTGGCCGCCGCCGCGATGATCTGGCCTTCGCACAAGCCGGCATCCGAGCCCGCCCCGGAGCCGGATGCCGCCTGCACGGAGACTGGAGCGCTAGAAATAAAGCTCGTCAGAAGGGCCAGGCTGAGGCGCAGCAGAGGCTTCGCGAAGCGCGTCTTGTCTTGTCCGGCCGTCATCCGCATTCCGTTGTCCCGTGCCATTCCGGCCTTCTCCGCCAT
The DNA here is from genome assembly GCF_004342335.1 of Rhizobium sp. PP-F2F-G48. Lineage (NCBI taxonomy): Bacteria > Pseudomonadati > Pseudomonadota > Alphaproteobacteria > Hyphomicrobiales > Rhizobiaceae > Rhizobium > Rhizobium sp. PP-F2F-G48. The sequence goes on from NZ_SLVH01000003.1 coordinate 389,421, forward strand.
TGCCGGCCGCAAGGCCGCCCTGGGTGTCGCGTCCGTTCTGTGACGGCTGCTGCTGGTTGCCCTGCGGCTGGGAAGAGCCGTCATTGCCGCTCGCGCTGTCGGATGGCGTGAAGATGACGTTGACCTGATCGACCTGGAAGCCCTGTGCGCGCAGCGCCTTGATCATCGCATCCTGGTCGTCGGTGAGCTGGCGGTAGGCCTCGCCCGTCTGGACGCGAAGATCGATCTGCAGCTCGTCGTCTCGGAGACGCAGCGTCGCCGTGACGAGGCCGAGGTCGATCGGATGCATCTGGATCTTGAGGGTGTTGACCACCTTGCCCGTTGCGCCATCGGCACCCGGAAGGCCCGTATTGGCCTGGAGCGACTGCGTGGGGTCGCCATTGCCGGTAATGGCCGCGGCAACGGCCTGGGCATTGGCGGTCATCGGCAGGGAGCTGCCGAGCGTCGGCGCGATCCCGAGATAGCGGCGGGCATCCAGCACGGTGACGGTATCGGCCTTGGCGCTTGCCTGTTCGTTTGCCGGGGTGGACACTGTCCGTTCGGCATCCGGCCGCAGCGACATCGGTACGACCTTGCCATCCGCACGCGCGAACCGGAACACCTGGTCGGCGCCCTCCGTCGATGTCGGCAGGGTTGTGGCATGCGCGGATGCCGCCGGCATCGGCTGGTTCGTCTTCTCGCCCGCGAGCTTCGCGCTTCTCGGGCCGGTCTCCGACGCTGGGATTTTCTTCTCGTCCGGCGCAGTCTGCGCAGGCGGCGGCGTGACCGGACCGAGAATGGCCATGAGGCTGCGAATATCGGCCTCTGCCGCCGGCGTCGCCGCTGCGGCATCCGCCGCCATGGTCGTAGCCTCCGGCTTGGTCTCATTCACGGCACGCTGATCGGTGCCCGAGGCCTTCGATTCGTGAGCCGTTTCCCGATCAATGTCGGTGCCAGCGTCGGCGGTCTCGCCGAACGTGTCGACCTTCGTCTGCAATGGCACGGTCGGCAGAGGTGTTACGACAGACGTTATCTCTGCGGTTTTGATCGCCGAGAGTGCGGCGTCCTTCAGCTGGGAGTCCGGCTCCGGCGTGGCGTCTTTCACTGTGACGATCGATGCCGCCTCGTTCGCAGCCAGCAATGCTTTCGCCGTTCGGGAAGCGGCAGCCTGCAGGCGATCGGCCTTCTCGGAAAGACGCTCCGGTGCTGCAGCCGTGTCGGTGCTCGGCGCTTTCGCATCATCGAAGGACGTTGCAGCGGCATTCGACGCCGTCTCGTTTTTGATGGCCTTCAAAGCGAGGGTGGCAGAGAGTGTGGCCGCGGCCGACAGCCGCACCGACGGTGCGGAGGCTGCCTGCGGCCTCTTCCGATCGGCGCCCTCGGCGTTCCCGAAGACATTCGCGGTCGATGCTTCCGTCAGCAGCCCTTTCCGGCTGCCAGCGCTTTCGGCGGATGTCTCCTTCAGGGGCTCATCCCGTGTGTCCGCGATCTGGTTTGCGGATGTGTCTGCAGTTCCCGTCGTGTCGCGTCCGTTCTTGAGATCGGCAAAGGCCTTCTGAAAAGCCGCGCCGCCTTCGGCATCGCCCTGGCGGCTCTTGACGGCGGAAACGCTGGCGCGTGGCGTTCTTGCTGCCGGCAGCGCTTCATCAAGGGAATTCATTCTACATATCCTCCCGAAGCAAGGCGTCGATCTCGCCCAGCTTGTTCTTTCCGCTCGTCAGAAATGTCGCCAGCGCCGGATCGGCTTCCGCCGCAACCGATGGCCCGGCCTCGGCTTGCGCCGTCTGGGACGCCGTGGGTACCGCCGGGGCTGCAAAGGGGCTGTCGTTGCTGCCGGATCCCGAAAGGACTTCGGGAGACAATGATTGTGACGACGGTGTATCAGCCTGAGCTTGTGCTGAACTGTCGATCGACGCCTCGACCTCTGGAACCGGAGCGCGCAGGACCTCCCGAGCGACCATCTGGGCGGCCTCTTTCAGGCTGCGGTCACGCGCCGAGAGTTCGGCATCGGGGATGGACTCGATGTCCTTGACCGCGTCGAGAATGCCGGTCGTCGGCACGTCCACAAGGTTCGAATAGAAGCTTGCAAGCGCGTTCGGCTCGGTATCCGCCGGCGCGGACAGGGCCGCGGCCCGCTCGGAGGCAAGCTTCGTCAACGGCTTCAGACCCGCGATCGCCGCATTGCGTGCGAGGCGCAGGAAGACTTCGCGCTGGCGCGGCCTGTCCATGAAGGACAGGATCTCCTCGATCCTCTCCCGCGTGCGATCGCCATAGCTTGCAACCGCAAGCTCCACGAAGATATCGGCGAACTGGCCGGCATAGGGCGATGTCATGAAACGGCGCGTGTAGGAAAGCGAATAGCGCAACGCCTCGTCGATCTTGCCGGCGCGTGTGCTGAGCATGAGGGATCGGCGGAGAGCTGCTTCCTCGATATTCGTGCCGGGCGCGACCAGACGGGCCCAGTCATAGGCCTTCACGGCCTTGCGCGGATCCTGCTGGGACACCGCATTGCCATAGACGAGAAAGAGATAGGGACCGATCGGCGCGTTCTTGTACTCGTCGATGGTCTTCGACAGCGTTTCCACGACCAGACCGCCCTTGCCGTTCAGATACTGGCCGAGAGAATCTGTGATGCGATTGTCGAAGTTGCCGTCGATGTCGCGCCTGGCGAGATAGGCGAGCGTCTTCGGATTGCCGCCGCTCATCGCGTAGATCAGCGCCGCATCGACGTTGCGGGGATCGGCAAAGACGCTGCGGTCGGCCGCCATCAGGCGCTTGTCGATGGCGCCCAGCATGAACTGCTGCATATCGGCGGCGGAGAGATCGCCATGCACGATGCCGTCCTGCACGAGCTGCAGCGAGCGGATCATCTTGTAGGGCGGGAGATTTTCGTCCTGCTCCCCGGCCGCACGGACGTTCGACAGCGTTGCGAGCCACGCGGCCGATGCGCAGGCACCGAGAAAGAGGAAACGGAGGGCCTTCGTCATGGCTCAGCCCTGGTTCGACTGGATGAGGATTTCGATGCGCCGGTTGGCGGCGGCGTTCGGATCCTCGGGAACCTGCAGGCGCCGGTCGGCAAAGCCGCTGATCTGGCTGACGCGGTCTTCCGCAAGGCCGCCATGGATCAGCATGTAATAGGCGCTCTGCGCCCGATCGGCCGACAGGCGCCAATTGTCGTAGCCGCCGGCCTTGAACGGACGTGCATCGGTATGACCGCGGATGGCAATGGCGCCGGACCGGGTCGAGAGCAGCTTGCCGATCTTCTCCATGGCAAGAACCGTCTCGCGCTCCGGAACGGCCGAGCCGAGGCCGAACATCGGGGTATTGCTCTGCTCGCTGATCGAGACCAGCAATCCACCTTCGGTCGGCGTCACCAGGAGGCCCTCGGCAAGCTTGCCGGCCGCCCCGCCGATTTCCTTCTCGATCGCTTCCTTCAGTTCGGATGCCGCCTTGGTCTCGGCGACCGACGGCGCGGGTTTCGGCGTTGCCGGGTCGTTGGCCGCGACCATCGCATCGCCCTTGGCTTCGCTCTTGCCGTCCCCGACATTGTCAGCCGTACCGTTGCCGGTCTTGTCGCCGGCCGCCGATCCGGTCTCGGCGACCTTCTTCAGCTCAACCTGCTTCGCCCAGAAATCGGGATCGAACGGGTCGCGATAGGCTTCGCCGCCGGAGGCGCCGGTGGCCGGACCCGATGTGGATGCACCGCCATCGCCCTTGGAGCTGATATTGGTTTCGCGCCCGACTTCGCTGGCGATTTCGGAGAGCACGGAATAGGGGTTTTCGAAAAAGTCGGCGTCGGAATATTTCGTTTCCTCGCCGGAGGTCGCGGATTCGTCCTCGCCGGATTTCGCCGATCCGCCGCTCTTCGGCTGGTTGCCATCGACCTTGGACCGCGCCTGCGTCTCTTCGCCCTGGGCGTCCTTGGCCGGCTCCTTCACACCCTTTTCCGAAGGCTCCTGCTGCGTCAGCTGGACCGGATTGAAATAGGAGGCGATGGCGGCCTTCGTCTTCGGATTGGAGGCATTGATCAGCCACATGACCAGGAAAAAGGCCATCATGGCGGTCATGAAGTCGGCATAGGCGATCTTCCACGCACCGCCATGGCTGCCGCCATGCGCGGCCGCATGTCGCTTGATGATGATGATTTCGTTCTTGCCGTGATGGCTGTTGCTCTCGCTCATGCTATCACTTTCCGTACGGTATCAGCCCAGGCCGACAGCCGGGTCATCAGGATCGAATCGCCGAATTCGGCGGAGAGGTCGATGTCATCGGTTTCCACATGGCGGAAGGTCACTTCCGTGTCCGAAAGACGCGTCTCGAGCGCCTGGAACATCCGGGCCGGGCCGCGCACGGTGATCTTCACGGCGTCGCCGTCGATGGAATGGCGGATGGCGGCCGCAAGCGACTCCACGGCCTTTTCGGTCAGCGTTTCCTGCAGGATCGGCGCGAGAACCTGGGCCGTCTGCTCGCAGATCATGCCGGCGAGCAGCGAACCGATCTCGCTGAAGCGCTGATGGATCATCGCGGCGGCCTGGTTCTCGAGGCGCTCGCGGATGTTTTCGCACTCGGCCTCGTGTTGTGCGCGCAAGGCGGCAATCTCGGCCTGGTGGCGGGCACGCATCTCCATTTCGGCATGTTCGCGGCCGCGCCCGTAGGCGCTCTGGCGTTCGGCCTCGATATCGATGACCGGCTCCGGCGGCGCCTTGACGACCGGGCGCGTGTCGCGCGAGACGGGTTCTTCGATGTCGGGAAAATAGGTTTTCGGCACGCGCGTCAGGTCCACCTTCGGCGCGCTGAAATCCTTGAGATATCGGGAGAGTGGCGCCGTCATCGTTGCATCTCCGGCATCGCCCGTCCCGCATCGTTGCGGACACAGGGTTTGCGGGCTGGGGACAACAGGCTTTCGGGGCCGAAACAACGGGTCATGGGCACGTCCGACCGTCTCCTTCTGGGCCCGTGCCGTGTCGGCAGAGCCCGGACATCTCGTTGAGCAGACAGGCGGAACGGAATCCGGAAGGCTGCAAGCGGCGGTACAAGGACAGGATGCACCGGCGGCCCTGCCCCGCACTGTGCGGGATCTTCGGTCCGGACGGCGCGCCTGGGTGGCGAGCACGGGCCGGAGACGGGGCTGCGAGAGGAGAGTAGCGGGTCAAACTTGTGCGAGGGTTGAAGGGTGTTGGACCGCGCTCGGGCAATAACGCGGTCCAACCGATCCACCGAAGCCGATGACCGCGGCTCCGGCGAATGACGGCCTAGCCCCCCGACGATGGCGGAGGCGAGGCCTTGTCCGGGCTTACTGCTGGAAGAGGCGCAGGATGTTTTCGGAGTTGGTGTTGGCGATGGAGAGCGACTGCACGCCGAGCTGCTGCTGCGTCTGCAGAGCCTTCAGGCGGGTCGATTCCTCGTTCATGTCGGCATCGACCAGACGGCCGACGCCCTTGTCGATCACGTCGATCAGGTTGGCGACGAAGCCTTCCTGCAGGTCGATGCGCTTGGTGATGGCGCCGAGCGTGGAGGCTGCATCCGTCAGGCCGGACAGGATCTCGTTAACGGCGGACAGCATGCCGGCAATCTGCTGCGGCGTCGTCGCCTGCGACAATTCGATCACCGCCCCGGCGGCACTCGTGCCGCCCAGCGCGTTGATCAAGTGGTATTCGGTCGGAACGGTGCCGCCTGTGCCGTCGGGCTGATCGACCGTGATGTCCTTGGTCAGCTGACCGCGGGTCGGGTCCTGAAGATCGATCATGATCGAGGTGGACGTGTCGTAATCCAGCGTCGTCACCGAAACGGAACCGTCCGACGAACGGTTGAAGGAGCCGACGATCGACTTGATGCCGACAGCGGTCGAGCCCGCATTGTAGAGCCAGTTTTCACCGGAGAAGGAGGCCGACTGTGCGGCGGCGGCGAGCTGGTTCTTCAGCTCGGAGAGTTCCTTGTTGATCTTGGACTTGTCGACGCCCGGCTCGCTGGCCGCAACGAGCTTGGACTGGATCTCGGTGATGACGTCGATCGAGGAGCTCATGGCGGAATAGGACGTGTCCACCTTGGCGGCACCCAGACCAAGCGCGTCCTGGACCGTGGAGAGCGCCATGTTGTCGGAGCGCATGGTCGTTGCGATCGACCAGTAGGCCGCGTTGTCGGACGCCGTTTCGACACGGTAGCCGGAGGAAACGCGCGCCTGGGTCTCTTCCATGGCAGTACTGATCGTGCGGAGCGTCTGCAGCGCAGCCATAGCTGCGGCATTGGTCATGATGCTGGTCATTGGGGTTCACCCTTTTTTGGAAGATCGAAAGCATGCGGCCGATGGCCCGCGACGACGAAGGAGCGTCATGCAGCTGCCCGATTTACCCGATCGGCAGCGCTTCGTCTTAAGGATGATTTAATCGTGTTATGGTTAACAAAGATTTAAGCGCGACGCTTGGCCGTCAATCTTTATGAACAGATCTCAATCCATATTGCCAGCGCATTAATATGTTGAATACAAACAAAAAAAGACCGCCTCTTGCGAGACGGTCCTTTGTTCGGGGAGCATGAAACGCTGTCCCGCGTTCCTACTTCTCTTAACGGAAGAGCGACAGGATGTTTTCGGAGTTGGAGTTGGCGATCGAGAGCGACTGGACGCCGAGCTGCTGCTGCGTCTGCAGAGCCTTGAGGCGGGTCGATTCTTCGTTCATGTCGGCATCCACCAGACGGCCGATACCCTTTTCGAAGGACGAGCTGAGGTCTTTGACGAAGTCGGCCTGCATATCGATGCGCTTGTTGAGGGCACCGAGGTCTGCACCGGCGTCGGTCATGGTCTGCAGAACGCCATCGACGCCCGAAATAGCGGCTGACAGCAGAGCGGGTGTCAGGGCGGAGATATCAAGAGTCAGAACGCTCATGTTGGTCAGGCCAGCCAGATCGGTCGTCAGCTTTCCGGCGGTACCGCCTGCCGCAGGATTGCCCGAGGCATCGACTTCGATCAGCATGCTCTTCGACGTATCGAAATCCAGCGTTGTCAGGCTGACGGCGTTGGCGGAATCGCGGTTGAAGCCGCCGACGATGTTCTTTAAGGCACCAGCCGTACCCTGAACCCAGTTTTCGCCCGAGAAAGAAGCCGATTTGGCGATCGAGACCAACTGGTTCTGAAGTTCGTCGATTTCCTTCTGGACTTTGCCCTTGTCGACACCCGGCTCGCTGGCGGCAACGAGCTTTGCCTTGATTTCGTCAACGACGCTGATGGAAGAGTCCATGGCGGTGTAGGCGACGTCGGTCTTTGCAGCGCCGAGGCCGAGGGCGTCCTGGACCGTGCCGAGCGCCTTGTTGTCCGACTTCATGGTCGTTGCGATCGACCAGTAGGCGGCGTTATCGGCGGCAACGCCAACCTTGAGGCCCGAGGACACGCGGCCCTGGGTGGTTTCCATGTCAGCGCCGATCTGGCGCAGCGTGGAGAGTGCCGCCATTGCGGAAGAATTCGTCAGAATGCTCGTCATCGTGATCTGCCCCTCTTGAACAGGAAAAATGGAAGGGACATTCCGGCCTATACCGGGAGACAGCGGCCAGCTTCATGCCTGCTAACGTGTTAATTCTCTTGGTTAACCCGCTGTCTCGATAACCATAGAAAACACTATCAGAGTTAAAGAACAGCTAAGGCCAGAAAACATTTTCGATCAGACGAGAAAAGGCCGCGTCTCTTGCGAGACGCGGCCTTTGGTCGAGTTCGTTCGTGTCGGGCTGAGCCCGCCGCAATTAACGGAAGAGCGACAGAATGTTCTGCGAGTCCGAGTTGGCGATCGAAAGCGCCTGGATGCCGAGCTGCTGCTGCGTCTGCAGAGCCTTGAGGCGGGTCGATTCCTCGTTCATGTCGGCGTCCACCAGACGGCCGATGCCCTTCGAAAACGAAGCCGTCAGATCGCTGACGAAATCGGTCTGGAGCGTGATCCGTTTGTTGAGTGCACCCAGATCAGCGCCGGCATCCGTCATGCTCTGCAGGACGGCGTCAACGCCGGAGAGGGCCGTGGCAAGATCGACATTGGACAGGCTTGTGATATCAAGGTTCAGAACCGTCTTGCCGGTCATGTTTGCGCCGGTAAGGTCGGTCGTTAGCTTTCCGCCCGTAACCGCGGCACCCGTGCCGTCGACCGCGATCAGAAGGCTCTTGTTCGTGTCGAAATCCAGAGTCGTCAGGCTGACGGCATTGCTGGAGTCACGGTTGAAGCCGCCGACAACGTTCTTGACTGCGCCGCCTGCGGCGCCCTGAACCCAGTTCTCGCCGGAGAAAGATGCCGACTTTGCAATCGACTTAAGCTGGTTCTGAAGTTCCGTGATGTCCTTCTGCACCTTACCCTTATCGACGCCTGGCTCGCTGGCGGCAACCAGCTTGGCCTTGATTTCATCGACGACCTTGATGGAGGCATCGACCGCCGTGTAGGCGACGTCGGTCTTTGCAGCGCCGAGGCCGAGGGCGTCCTGAACCGTGGCCAGAGCCTTGTTGTCCGACTTCATGGTCGTGGAGATCGACCAGTAGGCGGCGTTGTCGGAAGCCGAACCGACCTTGAGGCCGGAGGAGATGCGCGACTGGGTGGTCTCCATTTCGTTGCTGATGGTGCGCAGCGTGGAGAGTGCCGCCATTGCGGAAACGTTGGTATTGATGCTTGACATTTAGACTGTCCCTCTAAGGTACACAAAACAAAAAACTTAGGGACATACCGGACTAACTTACCGGTGATAACGGTTCGGCATCATGCCACTCGGTGCCTGCTATTCCTCAGGAGAACCAAACCCGTCATGTAAGCGTAATATCGCATTCAAAGCTTGCGATTTGCTTAAATCGACCTTTGGCGCAGGGCAGCTCCGTCCGCGGCGGATTCCCATCTCGCCGCAGAATATTCGTTTTATAACAATGACTTAGAAAACGGATTAAGACTAAATATACCGTGCCGAACAGTACTTGGTTAACCACGCCCGCAAGGTCAGTTGAACGAGCGCACCAAACTGCCGACGAGCAGGTTCCAGCCGTCGATCAGCACGAAGAAGAGAATCTTGAACGGCAGCGAGATGGAGGTCGGCGGCAGCATCATCATGCCCATCGCCATCGTGATGGTCGCCACGATCAGGTCGATGACGAGGAAGGGCAGCATGATCAGGAAGCCGATCTCGAATCCGCGCCGGATCTCGGAGATCATGAAGGCGGGGATGACGGCACGCAGGTCGACGCGACCATCCACGACGACGGTCTGGTTCTTCTCCTGGGCGATCTCGACGAAGAGCTGGAGATCCCGGTCGCGCGTGTTGGCGAGCATGAACTCGCGGAAGGGCTCGCTGATGCGCGTGAGCGCCTCGGTCTCGGTGATCTGGTTCTGGATGAGCGGATCGACGCCCTCCCGCCACGCCCGGTCGAATGTGGGTGCCATGACGTAGAAGGTCATGAACAGCGCGAGGCTGACCATGATCATGTTCGAGGGGGTGGTGGCGAGACCCATGCCTGTGCGCAGGATCGCAAAGGCGATGACGAAGCGTGGGAAGCTCGTGACCATGATGAGGATGCCGGGCGCGACCGACAGGATCGTCAGAAGCCCGAACGTGCGAATGATCCACGAGGCCGCGGAGCCGTCGATCGGCTGGTTGAAGATCTGCGAGGGGAAGCCCTGCGCCCCTGCGATCCCCGTCATGGCGACCATGGCGGCTATGAATGCGACCAGACGAATCATTGGACCACGAATGTTCTGAAGATCACATTCGTTACGCGCCCTTCGGAGCGCAGGTCAACCCGTTCCTGAATATCGTCCTTCAGATACTGGAAGCCGCGGGGGCCCTGGATCTGCTGCAGCGAGACGGTCCGCAGGTAGGTTGCGATATCCTCGTGGATCTGCTGGGCCATGGCGACGTCCGGCGCGCCCTTGAAAAGAAGCGCCAGCTCCAGCCGGATCCAGTTCTCCGTGGGATAGGACAGGTTGGTGGTGATCGGGTCGAGCTGCAGGACGCCGTTGGCTTCGGTCGAGGCCTTCGGCAGGCCGTCCTTGTCTTCCTTACTGGCCTCGCCGTGCCCGCCGCCCGGAGGCGCGGCCTCGTTGGCGGCTTCTGCGGCTTCCCGCGTCCTGATGGTCGCCTTGGCTTCCTCAAGCACGCGGGCCTCGTCGGAGGTCAGCGGCTCCGGCGCCAGCATGCTGCCGAGGAACCAGCCGCCGCCGGCACCGAGCACGGAGACGATGGCGACCGCCGCGATGGTCATGACCATGCCGCTTTTCTTTTTCGGCGGTGTGCCGTTTTCGATCTCGTCCATCTCGCCTCGCTCAAGCCTTCCAGATGTCCGTTCCGTTCCGTCCGCCGGCACCTGCCGGTCGAAGCGCGATCAGAGCGGCGATATGATGTCCATGACCTGCTGACCCCAGGGCGGCTGCTGCACTTCGGTCAGGCGGCCACGGCCGCCATAGGAGATGCGGGCCTCGGCGATCTTGTCGTAGGAGATCATGTTCTTCGCATCGACGTCCTGCGGCCGCACGATACCCGCGACATTGAGGATCCGGAGCTCGTGATTGACGCGAACCTCCTGCGAGCCGCTGATCAAGAGGTTGCCGTTTTCCAGCACGCCCGTGACCACGGCGGCGACGAGAAGGACGAGCTTTTCGGATCGCTCCGTCGTCCCCTCCCCCTTCGTCGAGGTGTTGGAGCCGTAATCGAGATTGCCCTTCCAGGCGAAATCGCTCGTCTGGGAATTGCCGGCCGCGCCGAGATTGTAGCCGCTGTCGTTGGTCCGCTTGCGGTCGGTCTTGTTGTCGAAGCTCGCCTTGTCGTCGATGCGGATATCGACGGTGATGATGTCGCCGATCTTCATGGCGCGGGCGTCCTTGAAGAGCGCCGACTGCTGGTCGCTCCACAGCGAGTAGCCGCTGGCCACCTGATGCGGCTCCTTGGGATACATCGCGAGCTGCGGCGTCTGCGTGTATTGCAGGCCGCTGCCGATGGGGCTCATGGCGGGGGCGCGGCCGACATCGTGCAGGGACGACTGGCAACCGGTCAGAAGACTTGCGGCCAGGGCGGCCGAAAGGCGAATTTTCATGACGGTTCCTTCGATGTGTTCGGATCGGCGGCACTGGAGATGATGTTGGTCAGGACGGCCGCCTTCTCGTCGCTCATCTCGCTGAGGATGAGGCTGGACTGGCGGGGCGGCAGCTTCATGATGACCGCGGCAGCGATTTCGGCGCGCACCAGCGACAGCTTGCTCGCCGCCGCATCCGGCTTCATGGTCTTGTAGATGTCGACGAGGTTGAGCTCGGCCTGCTTCAGGAATTCGTCGCGGCGCTTGCGCCAGTCCTCGTATTCCGCGCGCCGCTTTTCCAGAAGGGCGATGCGCTCGTCGACGCCGGCCTGCAGCTGCTCGATCTGCTGCTTCTGCAGCAGATAACGCTGGTCGCGGGCGGCATCTGCAATGTTGGTGCAGAACTGCTGGATCTCGCCGCCCTCGGGGGCGCCCGTGCCGGACGGGGATGCGACCTCCTGGGCGAATGCACCCGGGATCGTCAGGACAAGGCTCGTCGCGGCGCCGATGAGCAGCTGGCGCAGGCGCGCGGATGACATGTGGTTCGCGATCATTGCAGAACGAGCTCCGCCTGGAGGGCACCGGCCGATTTGATGCCTTGAAGAATGGAAATGATGCCGTCCGGCTTCACGCCGATCGAATTCAGGCCCGAGACGAGCGTGCGCAGATTGGACCCGTTGAGGATCGCGACCTTGCCGCCTGCCTGGCTGGCATCGATCTGCGTGTTCGGCTCGATGGCGGTCTCGCCACGAGAGAAGGGTTCGGGCTGGACGACCGTCGGCGTCTCCGTGACCTGCACCGTCAGCGTGCCGAAGCTGACCGCGACCGGCGAGATCTGCACATCCTGCCCGATGACGATCGTGCCGGTGCGCTCGTTGACGACGACACGGGCGGGGACGTCCGTTTCGATGACGAGGTTTTCGATATCGGCCATCAGGCGCGCGAGATCGGCCATCTTCGGCTTGTCGATGATGACGGTCTGGCTGTCGCGGGCCTCGGCGATCTGGCCGCCGAACTGCTCGCGCCCATAGCGGTTGATGGCCGCGGCCATGCCGACGGAAGTGGAAAAGTCGGGGTTGCGAAGCTGCAGGACGAGATTGATCGCATCCTTGAACTTTGCCGGAAGCTCGCGCTCGATGATCGCGCCGTTCGGCACGCGGCCGGCCGTCGTGATGCCCTGCTGCAGGGTTGCGGCATCCCCCTGGGCACTGAAGCCGGTCACGACGACGGAGCCCTGGGCCACCGCATAGATCTGTCCGTCCGCGCCCGAGAGCGAGGTCATGACCAGCGTGCCGCCGCGCAGCGACGTGCTGTCGCCGAGCGACCCGACGGTGACGTCGATGCGGCTGCCGGGACTGGCGAAGGGGGGAAGGTTGGCGGTGACGAGCACGGCCGCAATATTCTTCGACCGCGACTCGCCGCCCTGCGTGGAGATGCCGAGGTTCTGCAGCATGGCGCGCAGCGACTGCTCGGTGAAGGGCGAGGAGCGCAGGCTGTCGCCCGTTCCCTGCAGGCCGACGACGAGGCCGTAGCCGATCAACTGGTTGTCGCGACCCGACTGCAGCGAGGCCACATCCTTGATGCGGGCTGCCGCGGATGCGGTTTCGACGCCGAGGGTCAGGTTAAGCGGCAGGCTGAGAGCGAGCGCCGCAACCACTGCAATGAGGCGCCGTGCCATGGAAACGATCATTTTGCCACCACGTGAACTGTTCCGTCTGCCATGACGGTGCCCGATACGATCATGCCGGAATCGGTGTTGCGAATGCGAATGAGGTCGCCGACGGCGGCATTGTCGAGCGGCGAGCCGCCGGCGCTGATCGTCAGCGAGCCGTTCGAATAGACGATCCGCACGGCCTTGCCGCGTTCCACGGCATAGGGTTCGCGCAGTCCGGCGACGAAGATGACGCGGCCGGCGAGAAGCGTCCGGTTCGTGATCTTGCCGACGACTTCCTCAAGCCCGGAGGCGTAATCGCCGGACAGGTCCGGATTGGTCACGGCGACCACCTGCAGGTGGCCTTCCTCGATGGTCTGGCCGGGATAGATGGTTTCCGTGGGGATGACGGCCGTCTTCGACGCGGGCTGTGCCCCGTCCCGGACACCCGTCTGGCTGCCGGCCTGGCCGTTGGCGCCGGTGATCGTCATCGTCGAAAGGGCGGCAGCGCACAGCATCGTGGCCATCAGGCGCCGGAGTGCGGGCTGCACGATGCGCGCCGCCGACCCCACCGTTCTCAACCTGTTCATCGGGCGAAACATCATGTCTGCCGCTCCTTCCGTGTCTTCCGGGCTCTGGCCGCTTATCTCAGGTTCTTGCTGACGGTGGAGGCCATCTCGTCGGCGGCCTGGATGATCTTGGAGTTCATCTCATAGGCACGCTGCGCTGAGATGAGGTCGGTGATTTCCTTGACCGGATCGACGTTCGACGCCTCGAGATATTTCTGCTTGATGGAGGCGTAGCCCGGATCCGCCGGCGTGCCGACGACCGGAGGGCCGGATGCAGGGCTTTCCTTGAAGAGGTTGTCGCCCTGGGGATCGAGACCCGTTTCGTTGATGAAGTTCGCGATCGTCAGCTGGCCGACCTGGGCGGGGATGGAGGCGCCGTTCAGACGGGCCATGATCTGGCCGGACCCGGAAATGGTGATATCGGTCGAGCCTTGCGGAATGGTGACGCCGGGAGAGACGGTATATCCGTCGATGGTGACGAGCTGTCCCGTCTCGTTGGTGTTGAAGGCGCCAGCCCGGGTATAGGCCATCTCACCGTCGGGCATTTCGATCTGAAACCAGCCCTTGCCCATCAGCATCACGTCGAGGTCGTTGCCCGTCTGAACGGGGCTGCCCTGAATGTGCAGGTTGCGCACGGCGGACGTCTGGACACCGAGACCGACCTTGGCGCCTTCGGGCACGATCGCCTGGTTGGAGCGGTTGGCGACGCCGGCCGCGCGCTCGGTCTGGTAGAGAAGGTCGGAGAACTCGGCGCGTGCCCGCTTGTAGCCCGTCGTGTTGATGTTCGCGATATTGTTCGCGATCACTTCGAGGTTCAGCTGCTGGGCGTTCATGCCGGTGGCGGCAATGGAGAGAGCCTTCATGGTACTATTCCTTTAGATCCGCGCCTCAGATCGGTGTACGGGCAATTTCGAGATAGGCCGTGACGATCTTGTCGCGGATGGCGATGGCGGTCTGGAGCGACTGTTCGGCGCTCATGACGGCATCGATGACGTCTCGGGTGTTGGCCTTGCCGCTGATCCCCTGGATGGACGAGGTTTCCGCGGAGCGCAGCGAATTGGTCATCTCCGATGCCATGCCGCTGAAGACGTCCGAGAAGCTCTGCCCGGCCGGCGCTGCGCCGCCCAGAGCCTGGGAGGCGATGGAGGCCGCGGAGCCCGTGGCGTTGGTGGTGCTTTCGGTGGCGGTGGAGAGTGCCGCACCGATGGTCTTGATTGCGTCGATCATTATTGCGAGGCCCTCAGGAGGTCGATTGTCTGGGAAATGAGGTCGCGGGCCTGCTTGGTGGTCTGCAGGTTGGCCTCGTAGGAACGGTTGGCTTCGCGCATGTCGGCCATTTCGATCAGCACGTTGACATTGGGCAGCTTGACCATGCCCTTGGAGTCGGCGGCCGGATTGCCCGGATCGAACTCGACGGTGAAGTCGGACTGATCGACGCCCAGTTTCTGGACCTCGACGCTCGACGCGCCGCTGACGCGGTCCACCTCGGCGGAGAAGCTGACCGTCTTGCGACGGTAGGGGTCGGCACCGGCGGTATCGCCGGTCGAACGGGCGTTGGCGATGTTTTCGGACACGATGCGCAGGCGCGTGGACTCGGCTTCGAGACCGGAGGCTGCGACTTTGAGAGCGGAGACGAGAGGATCCATGACCATTACTTCCTGACGACCATCAGCATCATGCGATGGAAGGACTTCACCAGACCGGTGTTGAGTTCGTAATCCCGCTTCACCTCGCCGGACTTCATGAGCTCTTTCTCGATCTCGACGCTGTTGCCCGACTGCTGGACTTCGCCATCCTCGACCAGCGACGTCTCCGTGACCTGGTTGCTCAAGGGGCCGCTGGTGAAATGCGCGGGATTGGTGGCCGCCAGCTGGAAGCCGGTTTCCTTCATGACGCTATCGAACGGCTTGATGTCCTTCGATGCGTAGTGCGGCGTATTGGCGTTGGCGATGTTGCCTGCGACGACATTCTGGCGGACGGCGAGCCATTGTGCTTGCCTCGATGCCAGTTCGAACAGCTGAATAGGTTGCATCATGCGACTCCATGCTTGTTGATGGAGACACTAGGCGCGTAAACTTGCGTGGGACTGGCGCAGATTTGCAGGCTTTCGGCGCGTGAAAAACGCGCGAAAATCGGCCTTCGACCAAGATGTGGGCGGGCCGTCATGGCGGGGAGCGGGAGCTAAACTCAAGGCTGGCCTCCGGGGCGTGTCGGACCCGGCGTCACGAGAACGCGAAGGGTGCCGCGGCCATCCCTGGAGATGGCGAGCCCGCGCAAGCATCATGCAAGCGGAAGAAAGGGACAGGCGGAACGTGTCATTCCGCCTTGAAGACGTCTCCCTTTGACGTGATCATCACCCAGTTGCCGTCACGCTCTTCGAGCGTGGCGAGCCGACTGTTGTCCGGCAGGGGCGAGCCAACCCGGACGATATACATGCCGCTGACGTCCTCGATCAGGGCGCGACCGCCGGCGACGTGGATGAGCTTGAAGGTGCTCGATCCCGGGAAAGGCTGGTCGAGCATCGGCGCGTCGGCTTCGCCCGGTTTCGACGGCGGTGCGGGGACGGTTGCCGTGGTGAGCCGGTCGACGGCAGCCTGGGTTTCCGCCGTCAGCGAACCTGCCGGCTCCAACGGGGAGGCCTGGGGAGCGGAGGCCATGCCCGGCGTGCCGATCTTTTGCGGCAGATCGCGGGTGGCACCGGTCCAAAGGGCGGGAAGCGCGAATTTCTCCTGGTGCAGGAAGGCGTACCACGGAAAGAACATGGCGAGACCCGCAAGGGCGATGCCCGTGCCGGCCAAAGCCTTGTCGATGACGGGCATGCGATCGGCGAGCTTGCGCTGCCGGACGATTTCGTCTGCGTCCGTGTCGTTCATAGCGGCCCCTCTCCTTGTCAGCGACGCGCCTGCTGCGCGCCCGCTCCGGCCTTCAGCGCATTGGCGAGGTCGGTGAAGGCGTCGAAGGCAGGGCGTTCGCCCGGTGTCTGTTTCAGGATGTCGTAGATGACCGGCACCTGCTTGATGGCCATGTCGAGATCGGGATCCGAGCCTGGACGATAGCCGCCGATGAGGCGCAGATCGCGGGTCTCCTCGAAACGATGGATCAGCGACTTCAGCCGCGATACCAGCATTTCCTGATCCGGCGTCCAGGCCTTGCGCGCGAGACGCGAGACGGAGGACAGCGGGTTGATCGGGGGATAACGCCCCTCTTCCGCAAGGCTGCGGTCCATGACGATATGGCCGTCGAGAATGCCGCGCGTCGAGTCCGCGATCGGGTCGTTGTGATTGTCGCCATCGACGAGGATCGAGATGATGGCGGTGATCGTGCCCGTTCCCTCGGGACCGGGGCCGGCGCGTTCCAGAAGGCGCGGCAGCTCCGTAAAGACGGACGCGGGATAGCCGCGCGCGATCGGCGGCTCGCCGGATGCGGTCGCGACTTCGCGGATGGCGTGCGCGAAGCGGGTCACGCTGTCGATGATGAGGAGGACGTTGTCGCCCTGGTCGCGGAAATGCTCGGCAATGGTGATGGCCGTCAGCGGCGCCATCTTGCGCAGCATCGGGCTCTCGTCGCTGGTCGCGACCACGGCGACCGACTTCTTCAGGTTGTCGCCGAGGGTGTCCTCGATGAATTCGCGCACTTCGCGACCGCGTTCGCCCACAAGCGCGATGACCACCCGGTCGAAGGCGTCGGCGCGCGCGAGCATGGACAGCAGCGTCGATTTGCCGACGCCGGAGCCGGCGAAGACGCCGAGACGCTGGCCAAGGCAGAGCGGCGAGAAGATATCGACCGCGCGGACGCCGGTGCGAAAGCCGTGCTCGACGCGCTGGCGCGTCATGGAAGGCGGCGCGGAGGTGGAGATCGCCCGGCGGACGTCGCCCTGCATCATAGGCCCGCGACCGTCGATCGGCTCGCCGAGCGAATTGATGGTGCGGCCGCACCAGCTGGCGGTGGGCGCGACGCGGAAGGCGCCCTTGCGGATGACCGTGTCGTGAATGCCGATCGGCTCGCCCGGCTCGATCGGGCAGACGACGACGGTTTCGGGCTCGACCTTGACGACCTCGCCGAGATGGATGCCGGTCGCGCTCTTGTGGGCGACGAACTCGCCGAGGCGAACATGGCGGGACAGGCCGCTGACCGTGTAGTGGCCGGGCGAGATGGTCTGGACATGCCCGCCGGGCGCCACGGCATGCTCGGGCCGGGAATACCGATCGACGAGACCGGCGAGCGCCGACAGCGCGGTCGAGGCCTGCCGGACATCCAGCGGCTGATCGTTGATGACCGTCACTTGCTGCCACCGAGCGTCTTGATCGCCTCATCCAGCGAGGTCTCGCTGTCGCGCAGCAGGGAGGCGATGCTCTCGAAGGCGCGCGAGACGGTGATCAGCTGCGACATTTCCTGAACGGGATTGACGTTGGATTCCTCGACATATCCCTGCATCACGCCGACATCCATGCGGTCGACGACCGGCTCCGAGGCGGCATTGGGAAGAATGGCGGAATTGTCGTAGCGGCTGAAGCCATTGGCGAAATTGGCCTCATAGAGGCCGAGCGCGGCGACCTGGTTGCCGTTCTGGCGAATGGCGCCGTCATTGGCGATGGAGATCTCGCCGGCATTGGCGTTCAGCTGGATGGGCGCGCCGCCGGCATCGAGAACCGGATAGCCGCGCAGGGTGACGAGATCGCCGGTCTCCGTCAGCGAGAAGCGTCCGTCCCGCGTCAAAGCGGGACCGGCGGGCGTCTCGATGGACAGCCAGGCATCGCCCTTGATGGCGACGTCGAGCGTGTTGCCCGTGTGGGAGAGGCCACCCGACTTGGTGTTCAGAAACTCCGCACCCTCGCCGACGAAGGCGACCTTGTTCGGCTTGGTGTCGCCGAGCACCGTGTTGAACTTCACTTCCGTGGCGCGAAAGCCGACGGTGGTGGAATTGGCGACATTGTCGGCCAGGGTGTTCATGCGCTTTTCGAGCGCAATCTGCGAGGAAACGCCGACGTACAGACCGGTTTGCATGCTCATCGACCTCCGAGCTTCAGGGTGTTGATGGACAGGAGCAGGTCGGACGAGATGCCGAAGCCGCTCTGCGTGCCGAACAGCGCGAGGGGGTCGTAGCTGCTCGTGGCATTGTCCAGCTCCCAGAGCGCGGTAAAGCGCTCCATCAGCTTCGACAGCTTCTGCGGATCCTTCAGATCCTTGAGGTCGATCGCCTTGGAAACGGCATCGGCCTGCTTGTCGATGTCGGCCGCCGCGAAAGCCTCGGGCACCTGCATGAGCGTGCGAACGACCTGCCCCATGGCCTCGTCGGCCAGGAGCCCGTAGGCATTGCTGACGCCGGGCGCCATGCGTTCGAAATAGAGCGCGAGGCGAACGCCGGCATTGTCCTCGCCCGCATCCTGCTCCAGCGTCTGGCGCGCATATTTGTCCGTCACGCCCTTGCGAGCCTTGTCGGACGCGGTGGCGGCAGCGCCGTCCGCGGCGAAGTTGAGCGACTTGACGAGCTCCGTGTAGCGGCTGTCGGACAGCTTGTTGGCGAACGCGTCGTCGCTGGCCACGCCTTCGGTCAGCACCTTGCGCATGAAGGCCTTGGCGTAACCCATGTCCTCCAGCCCGTGCGCCTTCAGCGCGTAGTCATAGAGACGGCTGTCGGCAAAGAAGTCGTCAATCGATTTCACATTGCCGATATGGGCGAGATAATACTCGGTTTCCCGGGCGACGTCGGGCTTCTCCGTGACGCGCTTCAGCGACGTCGTGAGGTCCGCGGTGATCTGCCTGTAGCTGGTGAAGGTGGTGGTCAAGGCATGTCCTCGATGGCGAAGCGCATGGCTCGGGCCCGGCTCCTGTTCGCTCGACAAGCTGGACCTTACGGCTTGCGCGAACCTGATGGGGCGACCTGCACTTTTCCATCGTGCTTTCGCCCGCGCTTTCGCCGGGGTTGCAGCCAGCCTCACGCAAGCAACGAACCCTAGGGATGGACACCACAATCCACCACTGCGGCAGGTAGAGACATGAACATCATCATCGGGCTCGTCATGACAATGGGCTGTATTCTCGGCGGCTTCATTGCGATGGGCGGGCACATGGCCGTTCTCAACCAGCCTTTCGAGCTTGTCATCATCGGCGGCGCGGGTATCGGCGGCTTCATCATGGGCAACTCCATGAAGACCGTGAAGGACGCCGGAAAGGCGCTCGTCGAGGCCTTCAAGCACAAGGTGCCCAAGCAGCGGGAATATCTCGATACGCTCGGCGTTCTCTACAGCCTGATGCGCGACCTGCGCACCAAGTCGCGCAACGAGATCGAAAGCCATATCGACAATCCCGACGAATCCGCGATCTTCCAGCAGGCCCCGACCGTCCTGAAGAACAAGGACCTGACGGCCTTCATCTGCGACTATGTCCGCCTCATCATCATCGGCAATGCCCGCAGCCACGAGATCGAGGCGCTGATGGACGAGGAGATCAACACGATCACCCACGACAAGATGCACTCCTACAACTCGCTGGCGACGATGGGCGACGCCTTCCCCGCCATCGGCATCGTCGCGGCCGTTCTCGGGGTCATCAAGGCCATGGGCGCCATCACGGAAAGCCCGGAAGTTCTCGGCGGCAAGATCGCAGCCGCGCTCGTCGGCACCATGCTCGGCATCTTCCTGTCCTACTGCATCGTCAGCCCGCTGATCGCCAACGTGAAGCATGTGCGCGAAAAGCAGAACCGCCTCTACATCATCGTCAAGCAGACGCTGCTCGCCTACATGAACGGCTCCGTGCCGCAGGTGGCGCTCGAATACGGCCGCAAGACGATCTCCTCCTACGAGCGTCCGTCGATCGACGCCGTGGAGCAGGAAATGATGAACCCGGGCGGTGGCGGCGAGAGCAAGGCGGCCTGATCCATGACCAGCGAAAACATCTACTCCTTCGATCGCAGACTGCTGGCGCGCATGACGGGTGCGCTGGGCGACGACAAGACGATCGGCAAGATCTGCGCCGATCTCGGCCAGGTGTTCGGCGAGTTCCTGCCCGACCTGCTGCAGAGCGAAACCGGGCTCGACCTGACCATCGGCTATGCCGGCTTCGACACCGGCCTGAAGAGCGAGCTGATCCGCAAGCTTGGCGACGGGGTCGCGCTGTCGGATTGTCTGCTGCGCAACTGGTGCAACGATTTCACCATCAGCTGCGACAGCCCGGCGATCATCGCCATGATGGAAATGCTGCTGGGGTCTCCGGCCGAATCGATCGAGGAACCGCGTCCGCGCAATCTGTCGGGCATCGAGCTCGATGTCGCGGCCATCGTGTTCGAAAAGGTGGCGGGGGTTCTGAAGTCCGCCGTGAACGCGGCAGGCGGCTTCGAGCCGAATGTCGGCAAGGCCTATAATGCCGAGAACCGGCCGGCGGCCGACAAGGAGGCCGAGGACGTCTTTGCCGCCTGCGTCAACATTTCGCTCGGCGTCGGACCCGTGCTCTCGACCTTCTCGATCCTCGTGCCGCAGCAGACGCTGCTGAAGACGACGATCGTGTTTCCCAAGGGCATCGGACAGGCCCGCCGCCAGAAGTCGGCCTGGGCCGAACAGGTCGAACAGCAGGTTCGCCGCTCCATGGTCGAGCTGCAGGCGCATATCCGGCTCGAGGAGCTGACGCTTGCCGCGATTACAAAGCTGAAGCCGGGCGACGTCATTCCCTTCCACGACCCCAAGGATGTGCGCGTCGACGTGAAGGCGAACGGCCGCGATCTCTATGTTTGTGAATTCGGACGCTCCGGCACACGCTACACCGTGCGGGTCAAGGACACCTACGGGTCCGAAGACGAGCTGCTCGAGCATCTCACGCGCTAATCCGCCGCTCCCCCGGCCCGCGACAGGCTTGGGGCAAGTTTCAACTGGAATACTCTCGACATGGCACCCAGAAAAGCACCCATTACAGAAGACATGAGCGCGGGAGCGGGCGATGCTGAGCTCGACCAGGCGATCGATGACCTGCGCGGCGTTCTGAAGACGGATGCCGAGGGCGGACTTCCCGATACCGGCTTCGACATGGATTTCGGCGCGGCCCCTGCGGCAGAACCCGATTTCATGAGCGACTTCGGCGCGGTCTCGCAGGACGAAGATCCTTTCGCGGGCACCTTCTCCGAGCCGACGGCCTTTGCCGATACGGCTTTCGGCGGCGGTGAAGATGCGTTCGAGGACAGCTTTGCGACGCCCTCGGCCACCGCCGGCGCGACGATGCATGGCAATCTCGACCTGATCATGGACATCCCGATCGACGTCCAGATCGTGCTCGGCTCCAGCCGCATGCAGGTTTCCGGCCTGATGGGTCTGACGGAAGGCGCGACCATCGCGCTCGACCGCAAGATCGGCGAGCCGGTCGAGATCATGGTCAACGGCCGGGTGATCGGCCGTGGCGAGATCACGGTCCTGGAAGAAGACGACACCCGGTTCGGCGTCAGGCTGATCGAGGTGAACAGCGGAAAGAAGGCCTGAGGGCCGCGAGAACGTGTGAAAGGCGGTCATGACGGCCGGCTTTCAGATCCTGCAAGGGCGACTGCACGCCGTCCGGACCATCAGGGCCCGGAGACCACGGCAGCCGAGTGAGAGCGTTTCGACGTCGCGACTGAGCGCGACGCCGTCAAGGAAGGATCCATGATGGATTACGATGATTTCGAAGCATCGGCGCTGACGCGCCCCCTGACCCAGATGGACAAGGCTGCCGCCGTGCTCCTGAGCATGGGCAAGCCGATTGCCGGGAAACTGTTGAAGTTCTTCACGCAGAGCGAGCTGCAGGGCATCATCGCCTCCGCGCAGACGCTGCGGTCCATTCCGCCGCACGAGCTGGAAATCCTCGTCAACGAGTTCGAAGACCTGTTCACCGAAGGTGCGGGCCTGATGGACAATGCCAAGGCCATCGAGGCCATTCTGGAAGAAGGCCTGACGCCCGACGAGGTCGACGGCCTGCTCGGTCGCCGCACCGCGTTCCAGTCCTACGAGACCAGCATCTGGGACAGGCTGCAGGATGCCGATCCGACCTTCGTCTCGCAGCATCTTTCGCGCGAACACCCCCAGACCATCGCCTATATCCTCTCCATGATGCCCTCGACCTTCGGCGCCAAGGTTCTGCTGCAGCTGCCGGAAAGCGGACGCGCCGACATCATCAACCGAACCGTCAACATGAAGAACGTGGCGCCGAAGGCTGCCGCGATCATCGAGACGCGGGTCGTGGAACTGCTGCGCGAGATGGATGCCGACCGCAACTCCGCCGGTTCGGTCAAGATCGCCGAAGTCATGAACGAGATGGAGAAGAACGACGTCGACACGCTGCTCGCCTCGCTCGAATCGATCAGCACCGAATCGGTCAAGAAAGTCCGGCCGAAGATCTTCCTCTTCGACGACATCCTCCTCATGCCGCAGAGGAGCCGCGTCGCGCTCTTCAACGACATCTCGGGCGACATCATCACGATGGCGCTGCGTGGATCGAGCATGGAACTGCGCGAATGCGTGCTCGCCTCGATCGGCGCCCGCCAGCGCCGCATGATCGAGTCGGATCTGGGCTCCGGCGATGCCGGCATCAATCCGCGCGACATCGCCGTTGCCCGCCGCTCCGTCACGCAGGAAGCCATCCGGCTCGCCGCCAGCGGCCAGATCGAACTGAAGCCGAAGGAATCGGTCGCCGCTTAAGGCTGTCGAGCCTTTCAGTACCAAGACATCGGAAGTCCGCCTGCGACCTGCGTCGCGGCGGGCTTTTCGCGTTCAACGGGGCTGAACCCATACCCGGCCGGCCCGGACGAGGCCCTTGCCAGATGCGGCCCGTCGGCCCACAACATGGCGAACAGCGCCCGCCGGCCCGGGATGATCCGACCCGGCAGGCGCGACGTCGTGAAGGGCCGTTTCCATGTCGGACGATCAGGATAAAGACAGCAAAACCGAATCGCCGTCCGAGAAAAAGCTCAGCGATGCCGTGGAGAAGGGCAACGTTCCCTTCTCCCGCGAAGTCACGATGTTCGCTTCCACGCTCGCCATCTACATCTATGTGGTCTTCTTTCTGCCGGATGGATTTCGGAGCATGGCCGAAGCGCTGAAGGATGTTTTCGAGCAACCGGATGCCTGGCGAATCACGACGTCGAACGATGCGTCGGCGCTGATCTCGAAACTCCTCTGGGCGTCGGGCTCCCTGGTCGTGCCGATCTTCGTGCTGATGATCGCGTTCGGCGTGGGCTCGTCGATCCTGCAGAACCTTCCGAGCCCCGTGCTCGACCGGATCGCGCCGAAGCTCAACCGGATCTCGCCGATTGCCGGCGTCTCCCGGATTTACAGCGTTCCCGGCCTCGTCGAGTTCGCAAAGTCCTTCTTCAAGATCGCCGTCATCTCCGGCATCGTCGCGCTCACCCTGTCGGACGACTTCTACGCGACGCTCGATGCCATGTTCTCCGATCCGTTCACGATCTTCGAGATCATCGGCCGCGACTTCAACAAGATCATGAACGTCGTCCTGTTCTCCACGGCCGTCATCGCCATTGCCGACTTCTTCTGGACGCGGCACCACTGGTACAGCGAGCTGCGCATGACCAAGCAGGAAGTGAAGGAGGAAATGAAGCAGACGCAGGGCGACCCCATCGTCAAGGCACGCTTACGCTCCATCGCCCGCGACCGTGCGCGGCGCCGGATGATTTCGTCGGTTCCGCGCGCAACGCTTGTCATCGCGAACCCCACCCACTTTGCCGTGGCGCTGCGCTATGTGCGGGAAGAAGGCGACGCCCCGGTCGTGGTGGCCAAGGGGCAGGACCTCGTTGCGCTGCGCATTCGCGCCCTTGCGGAGGAAAACAACATACCGGTCTTCGAGGACCCGCCCCTCGCTCGCTCAATGTTTGCGCAAGTCTCGGTGGATAGTGTCATTCCACCGGTGTTTTACAAGGCGGTCGCCGAACTCATCCACCGGGTCTACGCAACGAAATCGAACCCGACACGGATGAACTGATTGCGATGAAAAAATGCGAATATTCCGAACAGCGCGAAAAGATCGTTGCGGATGCCATCCGTCCGGTCGCAACCGAACTCCGTCTCATCGATGCCGCGGACTTCATCGCGCTGCTGCGCTATGAATCGCATGGCAGCCTGGCCGACCTCGTGTCGTCGGCGGCCGAGCTCTATTTCGTTCCGGGTACGGTGAATTTCGGCATTGGCGGCAACTACATGCTCGACTGGAACCGCAGCCCGGAAATCGTGCTCGACCTGGAGCTGAAGCCCGACGGCGTGACCGTCTATGCGCAGCTTGCCCTGCGGGACGATTCCGCGGCGATCGAGATCAACCATATCGCCTTCAAGAAGCCGTCGGTCGATCCGGACGAGAACACGGCGTTTCTCGCCCGCAGCTTGAATGCGGCCAAATTCATGAAAACCTTCCCAACGGCACTCGCCAATTAAAAAGGCTTTTCAGCTGATATAGCCAAGGCGGATCGCCTTGGCGATCGCCTGGATCCGGTTGACGGAGTCGAGCTTGGCGGTGGCCGCGCCCAGATAGGCGTTCACGGTGTGCACCGAGAGACCCATCTTTTCGGCAATCTCTTCGCTGATATAACCATCGCCCGCCATCTGCAGGCAACCGATCTCGCGTTCGCTGAGCGCTTCGGCGGGCTGCAGCCGTCGCTCGTCGGCGGCAAACAGGTCCGTCATCAGGTGGCAGCTTCGGCCGTGGAGATCGAGAATGATCTCGCTTGTCAGGTCGAGCGACGGCGCCATGAAGGCGACATAGCCGTTTCCCTGCGCACCGAGGCGGACGGGGAAGGCGATCCCCGCATAGGACAGCGTCCGCGGCTTCATGCGGAGAACGAAGCGATCGAAATCGATCGTCTCTGCCGTCTGCCGGTTGTCCGCGCCGTTCCAGAGGAGCGGCAGGAGCGACGTGTCGAGATGCTGCTTCATCTCGTCGCCATAGGTCGAGACCACGTCCTGCGTCATCTCTTCCGCTGCCGTTCCCCAGTTGTCGAGGACGCAGGTCAGTTTGCGCGAAGCGGGCAGACCGTTTCCGTTCATTCGGAAGACGGCGAAGTTTCGAGCCTCGATATCCTTTTGCATCACCTGCAGGCGGGCAACGAGCAGGGCCGTGCGCGAGGCCCGTGTCTGGCGGCCGTTGCGGCTCTCATCGCCGCTCCGTCCTCCTGGAATATAGATGACCATCCGCGTTCCTATACCAGGTTGTTTCGAACCGCGCAGGCAATCGCTTCCGAGCGCGTCTTGGTCGCCGTCTTACGCATGACACTGGTGATGTAGTTGTTGATGGTATTGCGCGAGATGCCGAGAATAAGGGCGATCTCCTCGCTCGTCTTGCCTTCCGCGATCCAGGAGAGGCATTCGAGTTCGCGTTCCGTCAGGTCGAAATCGCGCTCCGAGCGCAGCGAGACGTCCCGCGCGAGGCTGGCGAAATAGCCCGTGAGGAGGCCGACGTCGCGCAGGCCTTCCCGCGACAGGATCAGGTCCTGCGGAAAGAGCAGCATCAGCGACAGGCGAAGCCGGCCGATGGAGAAGGTGATGGCGCAATATTCGCGGCTGATGCCGCGACCGAGGACGACCTCTTCGGGAAGGCGCATGAAGACAGGGTGCAGCAGCGAGAGGCACTTTTCCTGCTCGTTGGTCTTGGCGTGGAGGCCCTGCATGACCTGGCCCAGCCGCTTGACCACATCGAAGGGCCAATCCGAGACCATGACGAAGTCGAGGCCGCTGTCCTGCGACAGGTCGTAGCGCGCCAGCAGATAGTGGCTGGCACCGACATAATCCGTCAGCGCCGCAAGCGCCTTGTTGAGCTGACCGCGCGCAGCGTAATCTCCGAGCTTCTCCAGAAGCTGGCGCTTGGCTGCGGGATGGCCGACCGGACTGATCGGAACCGATTGGCCTGCGTGAACTGCTGGGCCTGCGTGAACTGCCGGGCTCGAACCCGCCAGCGCTGCTCGCATCGAGGCGACCGGCATCGGTCGTCCCGCAATCTCCGTGTGAAGAGCTTCCATGACATTTTCCCCGTGACGGATCCGGTCATGCAACCTGTGCACGCGCGCCGCCAAGGGCAGCAACACGGCCGGGGATCCGCTTTCCCCGACGAGCACACATCACCATGCGAATCACTATCAAAACTATACAGGCCCGAACTCAAAAAACTACTGCCGGCTTATCGGGATTTACTTTTTGTTAATAACCTGAAGTGATTCGGCCGAAAGACATTACAAATCTGTCGTTCACCGTGAACAAACGGGAACCGTCCTCTTAAATAATTGATATTCATCCATTTTTCTGGAAACCATATTGGCCGTCGCGGGCGATAACGGCGGTTAATCGCGTTTTCCGGCGTTGCAACCATACGAAAATCGACGCCGGCCTGAGTCATGTTTCGAATCGGATTTGTATTTGCGAAGTCCATGTTGCGCAATTGCATCAGAATGGTTTCGAGCACAATAGCGTTCGTTGTGAAGCACACTTTTGATTAAACGAAGAACTATACCAGTTTTCGAAAGATATTTTCTTGCGCTGACACAATCATTTTTGACGCACCCGGAGTCGAGCCGCATCCGCAAGCAAGCAAATCGACCTTTCCACATAAAAAAGTGACCAATTGGTTAAATAGAGGAATCGTGCACGTGTCGCGTCGACCGTCGCGATACGGAGAGGACTGTGCCAAATGACACGAAGACTCCGCTCGGTGCCGTCCGTGACCTCTCCAAGCCTGAAAGAACCCACCCCGTCAGGCACCGTTTCTTGATCGCTCTGCCGCGCACGGTCGGAAGGCTTGCACAAAAAAAATCCGCCGGAGGGGCGGATTTTTTCGTTGGCGGCGTCTTTCGAGGTCAGGCGGCTTTTTCTGCGACCCATTTGCGCAGGATCTTGGCCGCGCGTTCCTCGTTGATCTCGACCATGCGGGCCAGGCGCCGCTCGGGACCTTCCTTGACGCGGCGGTTGAAATCGCCGCCGTCTTCGCCGAGGCTGAGGAGGTCGTCGGTGCTGTCGAAGCCGAAATCCGAACCGAAGCCTTCCATCAGGGCACCACCCGCGGCACCTGCAGGGGCCGGCGAGAAGTCCGGCAGTTCGAGGCCGACAGCCTCGGTCTCCGTCAGGGTGCCCGGGCCGCCGAAGCCCATGGACCGTGCCAGGGGACGCAGGCCCATCCAGACGACGAGGACGGCGACCGTGATGAAGGCGAGTGCATTGATGATGCCACCGAGATTGCGCGTCAGCGTTTCCATGATGCCCGGGCCTTCGACCGGCGCATCGAGCAGCTCGGTGTTGACGAAGTCCATGGCGGTCAGGGTCACCACGTCTCCCCGGGCAGCGTCGATGCCGACGGCGGAGGCGACGATCTTCTGCATCTCGGCGAGATAGGTGTCGATCTTGGCCTGGTCGGCGCCTTCGCCGATCATGGCGGCAACCCGGCCCCGATTGACGACGACGGCGACGGAGAGTTTCTCGACCTTGAAGCTGTTCTTGGTGGTCGCGATCGTCTTCGAGTTGATCTCGTAGTTGGTCTGTTCTTCCTTCTTCTCGGCCTGGTCGTTCGACTGCGGACCGGCGCCACCGCTCTTGGGGGCGGCCTGGGGCACGTTCTGCTGAACGGTCGTCGCGTTGTCGGCCTGCTGCTGGCTCGACTTCTGTTCTTCCTTGGTGACCCGCGTCGAGCGTTCGACACGCGATTCCGGATCGTAGGTGGTTTCCTGAACCTGCTGCGTGTCGGTGTTGAGCTGGGCGGTGACGCTGGAGCGGAAGTTGTCGACGCCGAGGAAGGGCGAGAGAGCCTTGTCGATGTTCTTTTCGATTTCGCCCTGGACGGACTGGACGATGGAGAGCGACTGGTTCATCGCGCCGTTCTGCGGATCGTCGCCCGAAGCCAGGAGCTGGCCGGCGCTGTCGAGAATGGTCACGTCGTCGATGGACAGGCCCGGAACGGAGGAGCCGACGAGATGGCGGATCGAGGCGGCAGCACCGCGACCGATGGTCGAGCTGGCGCGGATCATGACGGATGCGGTCGGCTTCTGCTCCGTTTTGCGGAAGCTTCCGCGGTCGGCCATGACGATGTGGACGCGGGCGGAGGTGATGCCGGAGATCTGCTGGATGGTGCGGGCGATTTCGCCTTCCAGAGCGCGGACCCGCGTGACTTCCTGCATGAAGGAGGTCAGGCCGAGCGAGCCGACATTGTCGAAGAGCTCATAGCCGGCATTGGCGCTGTTGGGGAGGCCGCGCTCGGCGAGGAACAGGCGTGCCTTGCTTGTATTGCCGACCGGGACCTGAACGCTCTTGCCGTCGGTGCCGACCTCGAAGGCGATACCGCCCTCGGCCAGCGCCATGGTGACCTGGTTAAGGTCTCCCGACTCCAGATTGACGTACAGGGTCTCGAAGGCCGGCTTGTTGACATAGAACCCGGCTGCCAGAACGAGCCCGATGGTTACGAGGGCCGCCGCCGCCATGGCGATCAGCTTGCCCTGCCCCAGGCTCGTCAAATTTTTCGTGACCGACGAAAGTTGATCTAACAGATTCATTCTGTTTCGCACCCAGTAGCGCACTTCACCGCGCGAGATTGCACGGACAAAGCTTCATTGCGCAGTCCCAACATCAGGGTCCGATCCGGCCGCTCTGGGCGAAAACCTTCGCACATGCGGGCACAGATCCATCTGACCCGTTTGGAGAATAGGATGCGAAGCTTGCGCGAACTTGTCGTTTCCCGCCCGGCCCCGGTCTCGATCCCTGTCGCGACACGCGAAAACGCACCTGCCGCTGAAACCGGAGGTGCGTTTTTTGGGGTGCATTCCTGCTTTCGAAGACGGACGTGGGCTAGAAGGCCTCGAAGTCGCCAGCGGCCTCGGTCAGAGGCTGCGAATGGCCATGGCGCAGGCCGTTTGCGAGCGACTTCTGCATGTCCGCCAGCTTCACGAGGTTCAGGGCGGTGGAGATATCCACCAGCCACGACTCCGGTAGCGCTGCCGTGATCGTGTCGATGAACTCGGCGAGCCCGCGCGTCTTCTGGACCGCAAGGTCGATGCCCTGCAGAACCTGGATGCGGTGGGCCGAATTGGCCTGCGGTTCGCCCGCAAGCTCGCCCAGCATCGGCTCGATCCGCTCGATCAGGTAGGCGACGTCATGCAATTCCGAAACGACACGCATCATGACGTCCGGAAGGGCCTCGTCCATATCCCGGGGGATCTCTTTTCGCTCGCTCTGCATATGGTGTCCCCTGACCGCGCGCCGGACGGCGCGGTTGCTGATTAAAAGAACTCGATCGAATTGTCTGCGGGCTTGGGAGCCGGAACCGGGCGCTGCTCCTGGGCCACGGTCTTCTGCGTCTCGACGCCGGTCAGGGCGTATTGACGGGCCCGGCCGGTCACCGGCCAGTATTCCAGCTTGCGGCCATGCTCGCCGCCGGTGCTCTCGCCGACGATGGGGATGCCTTCGTCCTGCAGAAACCGGCGGGCAAACAGGGCATTCTGCTCGCCGACATTGGAAAAGCGCGCAATGGTCTTGGCGCCGCCGAAGATCTTGGCCTCGAGCCGGTCGCGCCGCGCGCCTTTCTTGAGAAGACCGTTGATCAGCAATTCCATGAGATGGACGCCATATCGCGTGGCGTCCCCTCCCGATGACATCGCTTCGGCGGAACCGGGCAGCAGGAAATGGTTGATGCCGCCCACGCCTGCCACGGGATCACGCATGCAGGCAGCAACGCAGGAGCCGAGAATGGTCGAGAGAACCACGTCCGGATCCGTTACGACCTTGTACTCGCCCTGGATAACATGCACGCGCTTAACCGCAGCGTCTAAGGTCATTTGAGCGCTCCGAACACGGCTTCGATCGCCGCCCGCATCTTTTCGATGGTGAAGGGCTTTGCCAGGACGTTGTTGGCGCCCAGCGCTGCCGCTTTGGTGACGAGTGCCCGGTCGCCCTGGGCCGTCAACATGATGAAGGCGGCCTTCTTGGTTGCCGGGTTGGTGCGAACGGCCTGCAGCAGACCGAGACCGTCCATCTTCGGCATGTTGAAGTCGGAGATCACGAGGTGATGCGGCTGCTGTGCCATGATCTTGGCCCCCTGCTCGCCATCGGCGGCAACGGTGATCTGCTTGAAGCCCAGCTGCTGCAGAGCTTCGCCCAGCAAAAGCCGGCTGGTAACCTGATCGTCGACGATCAGCACTTTGATTTTTTCGGCGATAGACATTATTCAGATCCTTCCCTTCGGGTCGCAGCGCATTTCAGAACTTCTTCCCCGATGGAGTTGAGGGGCAGTTGCATTTCGACGGCGCCTATCTCGTAGGCCACCCTCGGCATTCCATAGACCACGCAGGTCTTTTCATTCTGGCCGAACGTCCGGGCTCCGGCCTGGCGCATCCGCAGAAGGCCGGAGGCGCCATCGCGCCCCATGCCCGTCAGGATGACGCCAATGCCATTGCGGCCGGCGAGTTCGGCAACAGAGTCGAACAGAACGTCCACGGACGGGCGATGTCCGTTGACGGGCTCCCGATCGATCAGCCGGCACGTGGGTGCGGACGGATTGACGATCTGGAGGTGACGATCTCCCCCGGGGGCGAGATAGATCTTGCCGATCTCGAGCTTTGCCCCGTCGAAGGCCTCTTCGACCGTTGGGGCGCAAAGCCGGTTGAGCCGCTCCGAGAAGCTTTTCGTAAAGGTGACCGGCATGTGCTGGGTGATCACCGTCGGCGGGCAGTTCTTCGGAAACTTCTGCAAGACGTTGATCAAGGCCTCCACCCCCCCGGTGGAAGACCCGATGGCGATGATCCGGCGGGCCGCCCGGTAGTCGACGGCCGTGGCATTGGTGTTGGCAGCGCTGGGTGCCGCAACCTTGTTGCCGGACAGGATGAACTTGCGCTGCGAGCGCGCCGCGGCCTTCACCTTCTCGGCGAGATCGCTGAAGGGGTGCGGATCGCCCGGCAGAGGCTTGCCGACGCAATCGAACGCGCCGATCTCGAGCGCCGCCACCGAGGCCTCGGCACCCTTGTGCGTCAGCGTCGAGACCATGATGACGGGCATCGGGCGCAGCCGCATTATCTTCTCGAGAAAATCGAGACCGTTCATGTTGGGCATCTCGATGTCGAGCGTGATGACGTCGGGATCGAGATCCTTGATCGCCTGGCGCGCCTGCAGCGCATCGGCCGCCTGACCGACCACGCTGACGGCGGGATCGGCATTGAGAATGGCCGTGATGAGACCGCGCATCGTGGCGCTGTCATCGACGACGAGGACGCGAGCGGGCGCGGTCATCAGCGGCCTCCCCCGTGCTTGCCGGTATAGCGATAGGCGGTAATGCCGATATTGTCGAACACGGCCTTCGCATCGCCGGACACCCGCTCGGAGTGACCGATATAGAGGTGCCCGCCGCCGTCCAGCATCGTGGCGAAGCGCGACCAGATCTTCATCTGGGTTGGCTCGTCGAAATAGATGACGACGTTGCGGCAGAAGATCACGTCGAACGGCCCCTTGAACGGCCACTGCGCCATGAGGTTCAGCTCGTTGAAGGTGATCAGACGCTTGACCTTGTCGTCGATCTGCCACTTCTCGCGACCGTTGATCGAGGTCTGCTGGAAATGCTGCTTGCGCATCTGCGGCGTGACCGTTTCCAGCGCGTTGACGTCATAGGCGCCGGCGCGGGCGATCGCGAGGATCTTCGGATCGATATCGGTCGCGAGGATCCGGATGTCGAAATCCGCCGCATTGGGCAGGACCGACAGAATGGTCAGCGCGATCGAATAGGGCTCCTGCCCGTCGGAGCAGGCGGCGGACCAGATGCGGACGCGACCGCCGGCCTTGGCACGGGCGATCAGGCCCGGCAGGACCGCATCGCGCAGGTGCTCGAAATGGTGGTTCTCGCGGAAGAAGCGCGTGAAATTGGTCGTGAGATGCGACAGCATGTCCCGGCGCTCGGCGGCACCGGCCGGAGACGAGACGAGGCTGCAGTACTCGCGGAAGCCCCCGAGGCCGAGATTGCGGATGTGTTTCGACAGGCGCGAATAGACGAGCGAGGCCTTGGACTCGTTCAGGTAGATGCCGGCATCGGCGTAGATCATCGCTGCGATCTCGGAAAGATCGCGGCGCGTCAGCGGGTATTCGCCGCTGGCCAGGCACTCGTCGGGCGACGCTTTCGTGTCGAATGCGGCCATTCTGCTCATGCGGCTTCGCTTTCGGTATGAGGAAAGACGGCGTCCAGTTCGATCAGGCAGATCATGCGCTTCTCGATGGCAAGGACGCCGCGGGCAAAGGTTCGCTCGAAATCGGAACTGACATCGGGCGTCGGCTGTATGTTGTCGTTCGTCACGCTCAGAATGTCGGACACCGCCTCGACCAGCAGTCCGACGATCGTCTGTCCGGACTGTGCGACGATGATGACATGCCGAACGGTGGGTTCGGCCGGGTTCATTCCGAGGCGCGCTGCCAGATCGACGATCGGCAGGACGGCGCCCCGCAGGTTGATGACGCCGAGCATGTAGCTCGGCGTGTGTGGCATCTGCGTCGCAGGCGTCCACCCGCGGATCTCGCGGACGGACATTATATCGACGCAGAACTCCTGGTCGCCGATCCTGAAGGCGATCAGTTCGCGGGCACCGCTGGTCATGGTGTTTGCGAGCGTCGTCATGGCTTATCCCACAGCGGCCAGAGCTGATTCCAGCCTGAGGGGCTGGCCGCGGGAGGCGGCAACGACGGCGTCGACATCCAGGATGAGCGCCACGCGGCCGTCACCCAGAATGGTCGCCGCGGCGATGCCGGGCACGTGGGTGTAGTTGGCCTCGAGGCTCTTGATGACCACCTGGCGCTGGCCCTGGATCGCATCGACCATCAGCGCGCGCTGACCGCCGCCTTCGGATTCCACCAGCAGGGCCACGCCTTCGACCGGGTTGGCCTGGGTGGCGCGGAAGTTGAGGATCCGGCCGACATCGACCAGCGGGCAGAAGGAGTTGCGGATCGAGATCAGACGCTGCGTCGCACCGAAGGAATGGATCGAGGCGGCATCCGGCTGCAGGGTTTCGACGATGGCGGTCAGCGGCACCACCAGCGTCTGGCTGGCCACCGTGACGACCATGCCGTCGAGGACGGCGAGCGTCAGCGGCAGGCTCATGGTGAAGACGGAGCCTTGGCCGGGCTTCGAGGAGATGTTGATGCGTCCGCCGAGCGCCTGGATGGAGCGCTTGACCACGTCCATGCCCACGCCGCGGCCGGAAAGGTCGGAGACCTTCTCGGCCGTCGAGAAACCGGCATGGAAGATCAGGTTGTCGATTTCCTCGTCCGACAGGTTGGCATCGGCCGCGATCAGGTCGTTGTCGATCGCCTTCTGGCGAACACGCTCGCGGTTGATGCCGGCGCCGTCGTCCGCAAGTTCGATGATGATGCGGCCCGAGCGGTGCTTGGCGGTCAGGCGGACCGTGCCTTCCGGGTTCTTGCCGAGGGCGATGCGCTTTTCCGGCATTTCGAGGCCGTGATCGACCGCGTTGCGGATCATGTGGGTCAGCGGCTCGGCGAGCTTGTCGATGACGGTCTTGTCGACTTCGGTGTTTTCACCCTCGGTGATGAGGCGAACCGACTTGCCGGTGATATCGGCGATTTCGCGCACCGTGCGGGCCATGCGCTGGAAGACGGGCTTCACCGGCTGGGCGCGGATGGCCATGACCGAATCCTGGATCTCGCGGGTGAGCTGCTGCAGCTCCTCGAGGCCCATATTGATCGACGACGTGCCGTTGGTATCGTTTTCGATGACGCTCTGGGAGAGCATCGCCTGGTTGATGACGAGCTCGCCGACGAGGTTGATCAGGCGGTCGACGCGGTCGAGATCGACACGGATCGTCTGGCCTGCCGCTGCGGCCTGCTGCGCGCTGGCGGCATTGGCGGCACTGGCCGGCGCCTGCTTTGCTTCCGCCGCCTTGGCAGCGGCGCTGGCGAGATTGAGAACGTTGCTGGCGGTTTCCAAAGCGGTGGCAGCCGCGATCTGTTCCTCTTCCTCGACCACGCCGAGGGCCTGCGCTGGTTCATCGTCGAGAATGGACAGATCGAAGGGAACGGCCTGCATCGGGGCTTCGCCGTCGACGGCAACGGGCTGCTCGCCCTCTGCAAGCTCGGCAATCTCGAGTTCGCAATCCCACTCGGCAAATTCGAACACGCCGCGGATCGCATCTTCGCCCTTGTCGGTGCGCAGCGAGATCTTCCAGGAGAAATAGGCGTCTTCCGGGTTCAGGGCCTCCAGCGACGGCAGGCTGTCCATGTCGCAGAGGATGCTCATCTCACCAAGGCGCGAGAGGTCGCGCAGAAGCAGCGTCGCCTCGTTGCCCTTGCGGTAGAGGTCCGCATTCGGCTTGAAGGAGATTTCGAAGGTCGGCATCGCGGACGTCTCGGCGGCGGCGTCGCCACCGAAGTCGTCGAAGGAGAAGGCGACGGGGACGAAGCCCTGATCGTTCGGCGCCGCAGCGACGGGTGCCGGAGCAGCCGGCTTGGCGGGCGCCGCGGGCTTGGCCGGGGCAGCCTTTGCAGCCGGCGCTTCGGCAGCACCCGGGAGCGGCGTGCCGTGCGCCAGAGCTTCGAGTTCGCGGATCAGCTGCTTGGAACGCGCTTCATCCACGCTGCCGCCGTCGCGGGCACAGTTGGTCAGGTCGGCCAGGACGTCGGCCGACTTGAGCATGACCTTCAGAACCTCCTGCGTCGGTTCCAGCTTGTTGGAGCGCACGCAATCCAGTGTCGTTTCGAACACGTGGGCGAACGAGACCAGATCATCCAGTCCGAAGGCGCCTGCACCGCCCTTGATGGAGTGAACGGCCCGGAAGACCGCATTGACCGTTTCCGGATCGCGATCCCCGTCATTCAAACGGAGGAGACCGGATTCCAGTTCTGCGAGCTGTTCTTCACATTCCTGGAAGAAGATCTCTTTGATTTCATTCATATCCATAGCTGGAATCCTGGCGAGGGTGTTTTTTTAAGCGGTTACGCGCTCGATGGCGTCGATCAGCTTGGTCGGATCGAAGGGCTTGACGATCCAGCCTGTCGCTCCGGCCTGGCGGGCGCGGTTCTTCTTTTCCGCATCGCTCTCCGTGGTCAGGACCAGGATCGGAATGGCGCGGTACTTCTCGTTGCGACGGACGCCTTCGATAAAGCCGAAGCCATCCAGGCGGGGCATGTTGATGTCGGTGACGATGACGTCGGGGTTACAGTCTTCGAGGACTTCGAGACCTTCGATGCCATCTTCGGCCTGAATGGTTTCGAAACCGGCATTGTTGAGCGTCACGAGGAGCATATTCCGGATGGTCCGGCTATCGTCCACTGTGAGAACCTTCTTCTTCATTTTCAGATCTCCTTGGCCATCAGGTGGTCGACATTGACCCCGATGAGCTGCGTCGTTTTGGTAAAAGCGTCCGACACCTTGGAAATGGTGAAGGCGTGTTTGTCCTGTTCCCAGCTCTTGGCACCGGCCATCAGGACCTGCACGCAGAGTGCTCCGACCCGCTCGACGGCCGATGCATCGATGACGATGTTGCTGCCACGCATCTCCGTCAGCTTGCTGTGAAGCGCGCTTGCCTCATTGAGGTCGAGGACCGGCGCGAGATTGAGCGTCTTCGATGCGGCTTTCTTTGGGGCCATCACGGCGCCTTTCCTTGTGTCACCTGGAGGAGATTGACCTGTCGAACGAAACCGTCCCGTCTGCCAACGCCCGCAAGGGCGGTGTCACGCAGGCGGCACGGGCATGGACGCAGAGCCGGGAGCATCATCATGATCGCCCCCATGCCGACACACGCCCGAAGGCCATGTCGTCCTCGTCATCGAGAAAGGCCTCCGCCTTCGTCACCCGCGCGGCCAGGGCCTGTCGCGGTTGCGTGGCGGCGGCCGTCGTATTGGCTGCCGCACGTGCGCCCGTGCCTTCGGGGCGCAGCGTGAAGCGGCGAATGGTTTCACCGAGCTCGATCGTCACCAGCCGGGCCGTCTGGCCAGCGGCGCTGGTGCGCTCCGCGTCGCTGGTGAGGCCGGCGAGCGCGCGGCCGGAACGGCCGATCTCGGTGCGCAGATCCTCAAGGCTCAACAGATCCTCGCCCGACTGCCGGGCGATGCCGGTGATGGCGGACTGGATGCCGTGGACCTGTTCGACGATGCTGCCGATTGCGGCCTGGGTGCGGCCGACGCGTTCGACGCCGGCATCGACCTGGGCCTTGGTGCCCGTGACCAGCTGCTTGATTTCCCGGGCCGCATCGCCGGAGCGCTGGGCGAGTGCCCGCACTTCCTGGGCGACGACCGCGAAACCGCGACCGCTTTCGCCTGCACGCGCGGCCTCGATCCCGGCATTCAAGGCGAGAAGATTGGTCTGGAAGGCGATTTCGTCGATGACGCCGATGATCTGGCCGATCTTTTCGGCGGAGGTCTCGATGTCGGCCATCGCCGCGATGGCAAGGCCGGCGATCTCGCCGCTGCGCTCGACCGAATGGCCGGTGGCCGCGACGGCCTTTTCGGCCTCGGCACTCTCGCGCGCGCTTTCGCGAACGCGGGCGACCAGGGCCTCGAGCCGTTGCGCAACCGAGTCCAGAGCCGCCGCCTCGGATTGCGCGGACGATCCCAGGCGTTCGGTGCCTTCGGCCAGCGCGGCACCGGCCGTGGCGGAGGAGGATATGCCCGCATCGAGCGTGCGAAGATTTGCCTCGATCGTGTCGAGAGCCGCATCCAGCGAGCGGGCGAGCGGAACGGCCGCATCCGGAACATCGGCCGGCGTGCGGGCCGAGACATCGCCCAGCGACAAGGCATCGGCAATGCCGGCGAAGGCTGCGAGAAGTTCGGTTTCGGACGCGGTGCGCGTTTCCGCAATCTGCCGCTGATGGGCCTGGCGCTGTTCGTTGAAGCGCAGCGTGACGCCGATCTCCGTATCGACGAAGACGGTTCGCACCAAGGCGGAGACGAGCTCCGTCAGTTCCTGCTGTTTGCCCTTGCCGGTCGACAGCATGGATTTCGGCCAGAAGGCCTCGACGGCAGCGACGATGAGCCGTTCGAGAATGATGCCGTGGCCGGCGATCTGCCAGCGGGGATCAAGGCCCATGCGACTTTCCGCATCGGCCAGAACCTTGACGCGCTCGGCATAGAGACTGTCGAACCGCGCATCCGTCAACACACCCCAATGGGAGGCGTGGAGGTCATGCAGGCGATCGATCTGGCGGTCGCTGGAGAAATGGCGCGCGGCTTCCGGGAAAGTCTGAAGGCGCTGGAAAAGATCGCGCAAAGCGAGATCGACCTGGGGCTGAAGGGCCTGGCGGTGACGACGCAGGATGTCCGTTTCGCCGGAATCCAGCCCGGCAAACCGCAGGCGCTCGACCAGGCTTCCCGCCTGCGCCCTCCGATTCTGGTCCGCCACCGCTTCCTGTGCCACGCTTGTCCCCGGTCCCGTAGGTCTCCCGTCAGGATCGGTGACCATCACCGCCTGCCGAACGATATGAGAATGTGCGCCTGTGGCGCACGATGATGCCAATTTGGCCGAAAACGGTACAAAGCCCGTTAACGTCCCATACCGGGTTGGAACCGGCTCGTCGGATCGGCATCATGCCCGGGAGAGGACAAGGGTCCCCACTTCGACGTGTAGGGACCATGTTTATGGTTAATTCGTTGCTTGAAGGTTAACGGCCGACCCCTATTCCACAGAATGCTGAACGATCCCGGGACAAAAGCCGCAAACGCCTGTGAATACAGGTTTTCACCCCCCATTCCTTGCAATTGTGGCGGTGGTCACGCGCGCATAGAAAGAGGACGCTTCCGGCACGACGTCCGGCCCCGAGCGACCCGCGTCATGAGAGACGCAATCCGGTCGTTCCGGCACCGTCGCGTGTCTTACGGGAAGGATCCAGCGGGCATCATGACGATGACGCGAAAAGGAAACGGGCAATGATTGTTCTCGGACTGAGCGCCACCCTCATCGCATGCCTGACGCTCGTTGCCGTCTCCGTTCTTCTCAATATCGAGGACGGCCGCGTCACGCTCCCGTCCCGGGTGCTCTGACGTCCTGCGGGACCGATCCTTTCCGGCATATTTCGTGTCGCTGACGATCTAACCCCGGGCCCGCTCCGCCCTATCTCATGGTTCATCCATTCGGAAAGGAACCATCCATGGGTATCGAAAGCATCCTCATCTTTCTGCTGATCGGGGCCGTCGCCGGCTGGCTTGCCGGGCTCATCGTCTCGGGCTTCGGCTTCGGCCTGTTCGGCAACATCATCGTCGGCATTCTCGGCGCCTTCATCGCGGGCTGGCTGTTTCCTCGTCTCGGCTTCGTGATCGGCGGCGGCATTCTCGCCGCGATCATCCATGCCACCCTCGGCGCGATCATTCTGCTCGTGCTCATTCGCGTGATCAAGCGAGCCTGAGGACGCGACATCCATGACCAGCACGACAGATCCCAAGATCGAAGCCGCACTCGCCTCGTTCATCTCCGACCATCCGGAGATCGACAGCCGGGACGCGGCGATTGCCGCCATTCTCGAGAACTGGTTCACGAGCCATGGCTACCTGCCGCACGGCCAGACGGGCACGCGTCCCGAAGATCTTGACGCCACGAACGACGATTGAAACAATCGGCATCCGGACGTGTGAAGGGGGGTCGAACGATCCGCCTTTCCTGTCTGCAGGGACCGGCCTTGGGGTCGGCACGCGGGACGAACCAACATTGGAAAAGCGGATAGCCTGATGAGCCTCTCCTCCGTGACCGCCTTCCTTGCCGAGACGGCGCCCGATCTTCACGTGATCGTTCTCGACGAGAGCACGGCAACCGTCGCGATGGCGGCGGCAGCCCATGGCGTCGCGCCGGCGCAGATCGCCAAGACCCTGGCGCTGCGGGCGGGCGAGGAGGTGATCCTGATCGTCACCGGCGGCGAAGCGCGCCTCGACAACAAGAGGTTCAAGGCACAGTTCGGCACCAAGGCCCGGATGCTCGACCTTGCCGATGTCGAAGCCGAGACGGGCCACCCGGTCGGCGGCGTCTGCCCCTTCGGCCTGCCGCGGCCGCTCGCGGTCTATTGCGACGTGTCGCTGCGCGCCTTCGACATCGTGGTGCCCGCAGCCGGGGCGATCAACGCGGCGGTGCGGATTTCGCCCGAGCGCATGGCGGAGATCACCGGTGCGACGTGGATCGACGTTACGGCAGCGTCATAAATCCGCTGATCGGCTGTCGTTTCAAAACGGTCTTTCTTTTCAGGGCGATAGACCGGAACGAAGGCGTAAGTTTACACGCACTTTTTCGGCCTCAGGCGCCCTCGCCTCTTTTCAGCCATTGAATGGACAAGAAAATCGCCTTGAAGCAGAGCTTCGACCGATAGTGAAAGAATCAACGCATGAACAGGATAGCCTTGTCGGCTTTGCTGGCGGCAGGCGCCGCCACCTCGACGGCCGCCATGGATCAGAGGCTCGTTCGCCAGTTCGAGAAACTCGACCCGGCCACGCGGCTGGAGCAGCGCTGCGATACCGAAGCGATGGAACGGATCAACAAGGACAAGAACCATTACCGTCCCGACAAGGTGATCGCCTATGCCTTCGGCGATCCGGTGACGGGCACGAATACGATCACTGCACCGGGGGCGGTGTTTCGGAGCCAAGGCGAGTGGTATCGGCTGAAATTCCGCTGCACGACCGGCCCGGATCACATCGATGTGGAATCCTTCAAGTACGAGATCGGCAGCCAGATCCCGCATGACGCCTGGGAACGGCATTATCTCTATCCCTGACGCAGGATCTTTCGAGGGTCACGCCAAGCCGACCGACCTGCCTAATTGGCAGCCCAGAGCACGAGACCCATCGAGACCGTCAGGAATGCCATGGTGGTCAACAGCGTGCGCATCATATGTGCGGCCATATCAACTTCCTCCCCGCGTGCGTCCGGTGCCGGCACCGGACGGCCCCGTCGTTCCCGATCGCCCCTCATCTGCGGATCGCCTCCTCCAAGGCCGGTCCGTCGTCAGGGGTCTTCACCCTTGCGTTAACGAGCATATCGTCCATCCGTTAACAGTTCGCGGCACCTGCACCGGATCAGTACATATTAGATATTCCTAATACCATTTCTAAAGCGCTCGTGTGAAGAAAGATTCTTTTCCGGGGTGCGGGAATAAACCATCGTCGCCGTGCGTATATGAGGCATGGACGACAGGAAAAGCCCTTTCGATGTCATCGGCCAGCTTGGCGCTCTTCGGCGCTATGCCCGATCGCTCGTGCGCAATCCGCACGATGCGGAGGATCTGGTGCAGGACGCGCTGATGCGCGCCTATGAACGCCGGCCGACCTTTCGCCAGGGTGCGAACCTGCGGACATGGCTGATGTCCGTCCTTCACAACACGCATATCGACAGCCTGCGCCGCAAGCGCTCGCAGGCGCGGCGCGTGGAGGAGGCAGCGCTGCTGTCGGAAGGGCTGCATCATGGCGACGCGGAAGATGTGGTTCGTCTCGCACAGCTGCGCGAGGCCTTCTTCAGCCTTCCGGAAGAGCAACGTGCAGCGCTTCATCTCGTCGCCATCGACGACATGTCCTACCAGGATGCCGCGCGCGTCCTCGATATTCCCGTGGGGACGCTGATGTCGCGCCTTTCCCGCGCGCGGGCTCGCCTGCGCGCCTTCGAGGAAGGTCGCGCGCCGACGCATCTCAAGATCGTTGGAGGTACCGACAATGACCGTGGCTGACCCGATCCTCGACAGCGACCTCGATGCCTATGTCGACAACCAGCTGACGCCGAAGCGGCGCCTGCAGGTCGAAGCGCATCTGGCGCAGAACCCGGAGGCCGCCGCCCGCGTCATGGGCGATCTGCACATGCGCGGCGAACTGCGCCTGTCGCTGCAGGCGACCGTCGATCCCGGCGGCACGCGCCAGACCCGCGATGCGGCGCGGCGGCTGGAAAGCGGTCTGCGTTTCCCCCGGTTCGGCCAGCAACTGCAGCGCGTGGCCGCCGTCGGCCTGCTCGTCGGTGCCGGCTGGGTCGCCAGCACGAGCTTCGGCCCCTTCCAGGTGACGGAGGTCGTGGCCTCCGAGCCGCCGCCGGCCCATGTCGAGGAAGCCGTCCGGGCACACCGGACGGCGGAGATCCGCGAAACCATGTCGTCGCAGCCGGAGGTGCACACCTACGACCGCGAGGACATCCGCGCCGCGACCGCGA
Organism: Rhizobium sp. PP-F2F-G48; assembly: GCF_004342335.1. NCBI lineage: Bacteria > Pseudomonadati > Pseudomonadota > Alphaproteobacteria > Hyphomicrobiales > Rhizobiaceae > Rhizobium > Rhizobium sp. PP-F2F-G48. Next base: position 430,720 of record NZ_SLVH01000003.1, read on the forward strand.
TCGTCATGCCGGCGCTGCCGGACAGCTGGACCGTGGTCGATGTGCAGGTGTTCCCGTCGCGCTTCGGCCCCAGCGTCGAACTCGCCATCCGCACGCCGGACAAGGCGCAGATGTCGCTGTTCGCCGTTCGACCGGGCGCTTTTTCGGTGCGGCCGGTGAAGACCTACGCGATCGACGGTATCGAGGCGGCGGACTGGCAGATCGGCGACGTCGCCTATGCACTGGTTTCCGCGACAGGCGAGGCGAAGCTGACCCAGACGGCGGAGCGCCTTTCCAAAACCCTTTACTGACCCCGGACCGGACTGACCCGGATCGGCCCCTGGGCCTTCCGGTGCCGACGTCCTTCACACTTTCTGATCCAACCATCCCCACTTTCTCATCCAAAAGGAGACCCCCGATGAGTTTCAGCAATCCCGGCCCCCGCTACGGCGCAACGGCACAGAGCGGCGCCTTCCTCGACCAGGCGCTGCGCCAGCACATGCTGCGCGTCTACAACTACATGGGTCTCGGCCTCGTGGTCACCGGCCTCGTCGCCTTCATCGTCGGCACGACGCCGGCGCTCTACGTTCCGATCTTCCAGTCGCCGCTGAAGTGGGTCGTCATGCTCGCGCCGATCGGCTTCGTGCTGTTCATGTCGTTCCGCCTGCAGACCATGTCGGCGGGCATGGCACAGGCCATGTTCTGGGCGTTCTGCGCCGTGATGGGCCTGTCGCTCGCCTCCGTCTTCCTCGTGTTCACCGGAACGAGCATCGCGCGCACCTTCTTCATCGCCGCGACCATGTTCGGCGCGACCAGCCTTTACGGCTACGTGACCAAGGCCGACCTGTCGAAGATGGGCTCGTTCCTGATGATGGGCCTGATCGGCGTGGTCATCGCCTCGGTCGTCAACATCTTCCTCGGCTCGTCCGCCCTGCAGTTCGCCATCTCGGTCATCGGCATCGTCGTGTTCGTCGGCCTGACGGCCTACGACACGCAGAACATCAAGGAACAGTTTGCCGAGAACATGGACCAGGAATCGCAGCAGAAGCTTGCCGTGTTCGGCGCCCTGTCGCTGTACCTGAACTTCGTCAACATCTTCCAGCTCCTGCTGAACTTCACCGGCGAGCGCGAATAGTCGCGTCCGACGTCCCGTCCTTCTCCTTCCGGCCCGCGGGCCGGGGGGATCTTTCCAAGCCGTTCCTGCAACAGTCGCGTTGCGTATGAGATCACGGAGACACATCACCATGGACAGCAATGACCGGCAGGCGATCGACGGGCTCTTTTCCCGCATTGCCGAGGTCGAGCGCCAATCCGGCCCGCTCGATCAGGAGGCCAATGCCTTCATCGGCCAGAAAATCGCCGCCCAGCCGACGGCCCCCTACCTGATGGCGCAGACCATCGTGGTCCAGGACCAGGCTCTGGCGGCAGCCGAGCAGCGGATCCAGGAACTGGAGCGCCAGTCGTCCGGTCGCTCTTCCGGCGGGCTGTTCTCCAGCCTGTTCGGTGGCGGAAGCCAGCCCTCCCCTGCCCGCCATGCGGCACCGGCAAACAGCTATGGGCAGCAGCCCCCGCAAGGCGGCTATGCTCAGGCCAGCCCAGCCATGGGCCAACAGCCGGCAGGCCAGCCGGGCGGCCAGCCCAACAGCCCATCCAACAGCCCCTGGGGTAACCAGGGTGGCGTTCAGCAAGGGCAACGGGCCGGTGGCGGCTTTCTGCAAGGTGCGGCCCAGACCGCCATGGGCGTCGCCGGCGGCATGCTCCTCGGCAGCGCTATCGGCAGCATGTTCTCCGGCGGCGAAGCCAACGCGGCGGAAACGCCCGCCGAAGCTCCGGCGGAGGATATGGGCGCCGACGACATGGGTGGCGACGATATGGGCGATATGGATTTCTGATCGCCCGAAGCATCGAACGAAAAGCGAGAGTCGGCCAAAAGCCGGCTCTTTTTCGTGATGGCGGATGGCGGAAACCACCGGTCGTCCATCGCACGCGCGAGACAGTCCGACAGACGCGGTCGAGATCCCGGTTTTCCCGGATCGTTTTCGAAAAAAGGGAGAGAAGAATGGTGCTGCTAGAGAGATTTGAACTCTCGGCCTCTCCCTTACCAAGGGAGTGCTCTACCCCTGAGCTATAGCAGCACTGATGACAGCGGCGGCGCAGAGGCGACCGTGTCGTAGCGAGGGCCTATTGCCATAGGTTTTCGGGGAGCGCAAGGCAGGGGGAGCGGTTTTCTTGTGTTTGGGGCATTTGGAGGCGGCCCGAGGGCACGGCTCGGGTTTCGCGCGGCGCGGCGATTTTGTAGGAAGGCGGCGTGGCGGTGCGGTGCGGACGGTCGGATGCACGCGATCGTTTGGGTGCGGCCATGGTCGAAAGGGACGGGAGCGGCGAATGAGCGAGGCGGAACGGCAGGCACAGGCGCGGCGGGAACGGGCGGCACGGACGTTGCGGGAGAACCTCCAGCGGCGCAAGCAGCAGGGACGCGCGCGACGGGCCGGCGATGCCGACGAGGCCGTGGGATTGCCGGCGGCCAGCGGCGAGGCGCTTGTCGACGTCGGTGGCGATGCGCGCCTTCTCGCGGACCCCGAACCTGCAGAGGCCGAATCGGCTGCGGACACCGAGCGCGCGCATCGCAGCGATGGCGAGATCGATCCCGCAGGCGGTGTCGATCGGCATCCTGCCGCAAATCCGGACCAATCCTCAAGATAATGCGGCGCGGCGCCCCTCTTTCGGGGTGCCAGCATCGCCCACGCCCACCGCTCGCGCCGCCGCGTCCTGCGGATCGCTTCTCATTTGCCCTGGCTTGCTTTATGGAAGCCGCTTTCCTGCCGACGAACGGCATATCTATCATGCAGGGGCGTTTCAGCCCCGACGAGGACTGATCATGGATCGCATCAGAATTACCGGTGGCAACGAGCTTCACGGGATCATCCCGATTTCCGGCGCCAAGAACGCCGCCCTGCCGCTGATGATCGCATCGCTCCTTACCGACGACACGCTGACGCTGGAAAACGTGCCGCATCTCGCCGATGTCGAGCAGCTCATCCGCATCCTCGGCAATCACGGCGCCGACATCTCGGTCAACGGCCGGCGCGAGCGGCAGGGCGAGAGCTATGCGCGCACGATCCACTTCACCTGCCGCAACATCGTCGATACCACGGCGCCCTATGAGCTGGTCTCGAAGATGCGCGCGAGCTTCTGGGTCATCGGACCGCTTCTGGCGCGCGAGGGCAAGGCGCGCGTGTCGCTGCCCGGCGGCTGCGCCATCGGGACGCGGCCGGTCGATCTCTTCATCGAGGGCCTTGCGGCGCTCGGCGCGAATATCGAGATCGACAGCGGCTATATCAATGCGACGGCCCCCGCAGGCGGGCTGATCGGCGCGCGCTACGTGTTTCCGAAAGTCTCCGTCGGCGCGACGCATGTCATGATGATGGCGGCGACGCTGGCCAATGGCACGACCACGATCGGCAATGCCGCGCGCGAGCCGGAAGTGGTCGATCTCGCGAACTGCCTCAACGCCATGGGCGCGAAGGTCACCGGCGCCGGCACCTCCACCATCACCATCGAGGGCGTCACCTCGCTTTCGGGCGCGCGCCACCGCGTCCTGCCCGATCGCATCGAAACCGGCACCTATGCCATGGCCGTGGCCATGACCGGCGGCGATGTCATCCTCGAAGGCACCGATGCGAGCCTGCTCGATACGGCGCTCGAAGCGATCCGCCGTGCGGGCGCCGAGATCACGCCGACGGAAACCGGCATCCGGGTCTATCGCAATGGCGGCGGCATCAAGCCGGTCGATGTGGTCACCGATCCCTTCCCGGGTTTCCCGACCGACCTGCAGGCGCAGTTCATGGGCCTGATGACGCGTTCCAGCGGCGTTTCGCACATCACCGAGACGATCTTCGAAAACCGCTTCATGCACGTGCAGGAGCTCGCCCGGCTCGGCGCGCGCATCACCCTGTCCGGCCAGACGGCGAAGATCGAGGGCGTACCGCGCCTGAAAGGTGCGCCGGTCATGGCGACCGACCTTCGCGCTTCCGTGTCGCTGGTCATCGCGGGCCTCGTGGCCGAAGGCGATACGATGGTGTCGCGCGTCTATCATCTGGATCGCGGCTTCGAGCGGCTGGAAGAGAAGCTGACACGCTGCGGCGCGATCGTCGAGCGCGTGACCGACTGATGCGCGGCGGGTCGCGGCCCGTTGCGCAAGCCGCCGCCGCGACCTATCTCTGCTCTGGACCCCGGAACCCGAAGGGCCAGATCTCACAGGCAGGACCTCATGGACACATTGAAGCTCATGGCGCTGGACGCGCAGGACCTGGAGATCATCTCCGCACATGTGCAGGATGCGGTCTTCAAGGTCGAGGGCATCTCCTACACGCCCCGGACCGGCAGCTTCGCGTTGGTGGTCAACCGCTTCGTCTGGGAAAAGACGGTGGGCGGCGATGCGGCCGCCGCCAAGAAGAAGACCAACGAGCGCCGCCGCGCCGTGATCGGCTTCCACCGCGTGACGGCCGTGCGCTCCATCGGCTTTTCGAGGACGGACACGGACGCCGTGCTGTCGCTGCTGGCCCTGCGGTTCGAGCCCAAGGGCGAGGGCCCGGACGGCGTGCTGGAACTGGTGCTGGCCGGCGATGCGACGATCGCGCTGAATGTGGAATGTATCGAGGTACAGCTTGCGGATACGGGCGGGGCGTGGGAAACCGCTTTCAGGCCTCACCATCCGGAAAGCTGAGACGGTGCCGGCCGGCGCTTGACGGGGAGAGGCCAGTGACGCCGGCAACCCCAAAGGCGCTATTCCGCCTGGCATGCCCGAATTCCCTATGACGTCCGCCGACACGAAGGATCCCGACACAGTGGCCATTCGCCTCGACCACCGCGCTTCCGATTTCGAGGCCGCATTCGCGGCCTTTCTCACCACCAAGCGGGAGGTCTCCGAGGATGTCGACCTTGCCGTGCGCCGGATCATCGCCGACGTGCGCGAGCGGGGTGACGCTGCCCTGTCCGAATATACGCTGAAATGGGACAAGCTCGACCACGCCACGACCGCCATGGCCGTCTCGGCCGAGGAAGTGGATGCCGCGATCGAAGCCGTGCCGTCCGAGGTGCTGGGCGCGCTGAAGGTCGCCGCCGTGCGGATCGAGGCGCACCATGCCCGCCAGCTGCCGAAGGACGACATCTATACCGATGCGATGGGCGTCGGCCTCGGCTCGCGATGGACGCCGATCGATGCGGTCGGCCTCTACGTTCCCGGGGGCACGGCGAGCTATCCCAGCTCCGTGCTGATGAACGCCTTGCCGGCGAAGGTCGCCGGCGTTCCGCGGGTGGTCATGGTCGTGCCGGCGCTTGCCGGCAACATCAATCCCGCCGTTCTCGCCGCAGCCCGCATGGCCGGCGTGTCCGAGATCTACCGGATCGGCGGCGCGCAGGCCATCGCGGCCCTTGCCTATGGCACGGCCACGATCGCACCGGTCGCCAAGATCATGGGTCCGGGCAACGCCTATGTGGCCGCCGCCAAGCGCCAGGTGTTCGGCACGGTCGGCATCGACATGATCGCCGGCCCATCCGAAGTTCTCGTGATCGCCGACAAGGACAACGACCCGGACTGGATCGCCGCCGACCTTCTGGCGCAGGCCGAGCACGATATCAATTCGCAGTCGATCCTCATCACCGACGATGCCGCGTTTGCCGACGCGGTCGAGCGGGCGGTCGAGCGGCAGCTCGCCACGCTTCCCCGCGCGGAGACGGCGCGCAGCAGCTGGCGCGATTTCGGCGCCATCATTCTCGTCGAGGATCTTGCCAGCGCACCGGACCTTGCCAACCGGATCGCGGCCGAGCACCTGGAACTGGCCCTGGCTGATCCGGATGCGATGATCCCCAAGATCCGCAATGCGGGGGCGATCTTCATCGGACGCTACACGCCCGAGGTCATCGGCGACTATGTCGGCGGCTCCAACCACGTGCTGCCGACCGCGCGCTCGGCCCGGTTCTCCTCCGGACTCGGCGTGCTCGACTATGTGAAGCGCACCTCGATCCTCAGGCTCGGCACCGAACAGCTGCGCGATCTCGGTCCCGCCGCCATCGCGCTCGCCCGTGCGGAGGGTCTGGAGGCGCATGCGCGCTCGGTGGCGATCCGCCTCAACCTTGGAGAGACGGGATGAGCCAGGCGCCCGCTTTTCGCCTCTGCGACGTGGTGCTGGACGAGACGATCGGCCGCTCGACGCCCGATGTGGAGCATGAGCGGGCCGTCGCCATCTTCGACCTGATCGAGGAAAACAGTTTTGAGCCGATCGGCCATGAAGGTGGCCCCTACCGGCTGAAACTGTCGCTGATGGACAGCAAGCTCGTGCTCAACGTGACCACCGAGGCGGGCGGCGACGTCATCACCCATATTCTCTCGCTGACGCCGTTCCGCCGCATCGTGCGCGATTATTTCATGATCTGCGAGAGCTATTACGAGGCAATCCGCAGCTCGACGCCGAGCCAGATCGAAGCGATCGACATGGGACGGCGCGGCATTCACAACGAGGGTTCGCAGACGCTGATGGATCGCCTTTCCGGCAAGATCAAGCTCGACTTCGACACGGCACGCCGGCTCTTCACCCTCGTCTGCGTGCTCTACTGGCGGGGGTAGGCGATGGTGCCGGGGCTTGAACCGCGAGACGACGGCACCGGACCTCCGCGGTCGGTGCTGTTCATGTGCGGCATGAATGCCATCCGCTCGCCCATGGCCGAGGTGCTGGCAAAGGCGCTGCTGCCGGCCGGGACCTACATCGCCTCGGCGGGCGTGAAGACCGGCGAGCGCGACCCCTTCGTCGATGTCGTGCTGGACGAGCTGGGCCTGACCGCCGGACGCCATGAGCCGCACACGCTGGACCAGCTCGAGGACGACTATTTCGACATGATCGTCACCCTAGCCCCGGAGGCACATCACCGCGCGCTGGAGCTGACCCGCTCGATGGCCGTGGATGTCGAATATTGGCCGACGGCGGATCCGACGGCCGCCATCGGCACGCGCGACCAGATCGTCGGGGCCTATCGCGATGTGCGCGACCATCTGGAAAGTCTCATCCGGCATCGTTTGCTTGGACAATCGCCGAACAAGATGCCATAGAGCGGGTTACGCGCAGCCGCGCATGCGAGGACAGGCGTTCTCCGGTGGCCGCACGGACCCTCGTCGACGCCCTCGTGCCCGGCCTGCAGCGTCGAAAGACGCCGTTTTGCCGTTGCCGAACCCCCGGCCGCTGACGGAAAGATCGAAAACCGGAACGCCGCTGTTCACAAACGGACGGTGATTGTGTAGTTTCCGGCAAATTTTTTAAAGAGGCCCAGGGCCTTCATGAAACTCGGAAAGACAAATCGTCAATGGCGAAAGAAGAAGTCCTCGAATTCCCGGGCGTCGTAACCGAACTGCTCCCCAATGCGACGTTCCGCGTCAAGCTGGAAAACGAACACGAAATCATCGCCCACACCGCCGGCCGCATGCGCAAGAACCGCATCCGCGTTCTTGCCGGCGACAAGGTGCTGGTGGAAATGACCCCGTACGACCTGACCAAGGGCCGCATCACCTACCGCTTCAAGTAAGGCACGCGAAGACAGGCACGGAATGAAGCCGGGCCGGCGCGCCGAGACGCATCGCATCCTGTCATGCGCCGCCCGCACATCACAGCGCTGCGAGATCGTACCCGTTTCGGCTCGGGGACGGCATGAAGGCAGCGCAAGCGGGCATGGCCAGAACCGACACCGCTCCGCCATGCAAGCTGCCGCATGCGCCCGTTCCGTCACACCGGTTCCGGTCGGGAGATCCTTGCGCAGAGATCCGGGAACGACAGACGATGGCAAACGATCAGACGCTTATCCTGGCATCCGGCTCGCCCCGCCGCGTCGAGCTCCTCGCGCAGGTCGGCATCGAGCCGCGGCGATTGATGCCGATGGATCTCGACGAGACCCCGCGGCGCACGGAGCATCCGCGCTCGCTCGCCTGGCGGCTTTCCGCCGAAAAGGCGCGAGCCGCGGCAGCGACGCTGAAAGGCATGGACGAGGCGCGCGGCGCTTATCTTCTGGCAGCCGACACCGTCGTCAGCGTCGGTCGCCGCATCCTGCAGAAACCGGAAAGCCTTGGAGAGGCCACGGCGGCCTTGACGCTTCTCTCCGGCCGCAGCCACCGGGTCTATACCGGCATCTGCCTCATCACGCCGGACGGCTCCGTTCGGCAGAAGGTGATCGACACGAAGGTCCGCTTTCGTCGCCTGACCTCCCACGATATCGAGAGCTATCTCGCCTCCGGCCAGTGGCGCGGCAAGGCGGGCGGCTATGCCATCCAGGGCATTGCCGGAAGCTTCGTCGTCAAGCTCGTCGGTTCCTACACCAATGTCGTGGGCCTGCCCCTGACCGAAACCGTCGCCCTGCTCTCCGGCGAGGGCTTCAACGTGCACGATGCCTGGCTCGAAGGATGACACCATGAGCAACGACACCCCGAAAGCCACAAGCGGCCGCAAGACCCCGAACGATCCTGCGAACGACAGCCCCGCCGCACAGGCCAAGCCCGTCTCCAACGTCGCTCCGCTGCGCAAGACCGTGCCCTGCCCGGAATGCGGCCGCCCGTCCCACCGCGAGCACTATCCCTTCTGCTCCAATCGCTGCCGCGACCTGGACCTCAGCCGCTGGCTCACCGGCGCCTATGCCATCCCCGTTTCCCAGGACGAGGACAACCCCGACGATACGCTCCAGAACGGCACGCGCGACGACGACTAGGGGCCGCTGAAAGAGAGAGGGCCGGCCGCCGCACAGCGAGACGTGCAGCAGCGCCAAAGACTTTCCTGTCCTCGATCCCTCAGGACGACCTCCAAGCCTCTCGCTGCCCTTACAGGCGCCTCGTGGAGACCGCAATCGGGCACTCCGTCCCTCCCCCAGCCTCTCGGTCCTCTTGAGAAGCTGAGCTCTATCAACAGCTTGTTCCGCAAACGAACTTTCTGTCAGAAAAACGCCATCTGGCGCTGGACACCTCCGAACAAGATGTTATAACCCCGCTCGCTTCCCGGGGAAAACCAAAGCCCCACGGTCTCACAAGGCCTTCGAAGCCGGTATGCCCGGATAGCTCAGTTGGTAGAGCAGCGGATTGAAAATCCGCGTGTCGGTGGTTCAAATCCGCCTCCGGGCACCATTTTTCCGCAACTCGTTACTCTTACAGACCCGCAGGCAGTGATGACGGCCGCGTCGTGTTCAGCTGCTCCGCATGGCGCGCAGGGGCGATGTGCGTCACCCTGTCTTGATGTTCTCCTTGATGCTTGGGGTCTGCGTTTCAGCCTGGCGGCACGTTGCGGAAGAGACGGGGCGGGGGGCGGTCGAATGTCTGGTGGCCGTTCTTCCAGGCAGCGGTTGCCGTTGCCGGGCCTGCGACGGCGTTTGCGGCGGACGGTGCCGAGAGGAGGACGAGCGTGGCGGGATCGCCGATCGCGGGCGGCAGGGCGCTTCGCCCCAGCAGCCGTTCCGCATTGACGGTGATCATATCGAAGACGCCTGCAAGCGCCTGATCCGTGCCGAGTTGCGCGATGTTGGCATAGAGATTTGCCATGCGGAGCAGCGACATGTCGCCGAAGGGCGTGAAGGGGTTGAGAACATTGTTGGTGGAAATCGTGGTCAGCACGCCGTGGCTTGCGAGCCGGTGGGCCGGTGCCACGCCGCGGGGAACAAGGTGCGTGGCATCCCGGGCGGTGAGGAAGAGGTCGGTCGCCGGCAGGACGGTGACGGCGATGCCGGCGTCCGCGATTTCTCGGGCGATCACCGCGAAGGCTTGAGGCGGGAGTGCCGAGAGCTTGGTGACGTGGCCGATGGAGACGCGCCCCTGGTAGCCGCGCCGCACGGTCTCTGCGATGACGGTCGGGAGATTGGACCCCTCGGGATCAAGATCGAAATCCAGGTGGAAATCGACCGGGACGCCATGGCGCTCCGCAAGGTCGAAGATCGCGGCTATATGCGCCTGCGGATCGGGATCGGTATAGGGGCAACCGCCGACGACATCCGCGCCGGACTGCAAGGCCGCATCCAGCATCTCCAGCGTGCCCGGATCGTTGGTCAGTCCCTCCTGGGCAAAGGCGCAGATTTCGATGTCGATCAGGGCTCGATAATCCGCGCGCAAGCGCTTGATCGCCTCGAAGGAGCGGAAGCCGGCGCGTCCGTCGATCTCCACGAAGGTGCGCAGGCGGTTCGTGCCATTGACGATCGCCTGCTCCACGACATAGGCGGCCCGTTGATAGACATCGGCCTGCGTGAACGCGGCCTTGGCGCGCGAGGTCTCGGCCACGGCTTCGGCCAGCGTGCCGGTGCAGAGCGTGCACCGGCCGATGATGCCCGCCTTGTCGAGGTGGAGATGGGTTTCGACGAGGCCGCGACAGAGGAGATTGCCCAGGGCGTCACGCTCCGGCGCATCGCAGACGAAGGAGCCTGCCGCACTTTCGGCGATGCCGGCAATGAGGCCGCCTTCGAAGGCGATATCGTCGAGGCCTTCCCTTCCCTCCAGCCGGGCATTGCGGATCACGAAATCGATGGTCATTGTTGCCTCGCGATCGCTGGAGCCCTGATCCGCCCTGCGGGTTTACAGTCCTGCGGGTTTAAAGTTCTGGGACAGGGGGTCGGCGAAGTTGAAACGGGTTCTTGCGGGAACGCAAGGCCGGAGATGGCGATGGTGCGATGAGCAGACGGCAATCCACGGAAACGTCGGGCGCGGCGCGGCCAAGCCTTTCGCGCGGGCGCGGCGGCATGGTCACAAGCCCGCACGCGCTGGCGAGCAACGCGGGCGCCCGTGTGCTGCGCGAGGGCGGCAACGCGCTCGAGGCCTGCATTGCCACCGGCGCTGCCATTGCCGTGCTCTATCCGCATTTCTGCGGCCTCGGCGGCGATGCCGTCTGGATCGTCGCCGATCCGGATGGGCGGCGACGCTGCTTTCTCGGGATCGGGCAGGCGGCGCGTCAGTTGCCGGAGCGAGCGGCGGGCGATACCGCCATTCCCCTTCGCGGCGCCGGCTCGACCCTGACCAGCGCCTGCGTGGTCGACAGCTGGGGGCATGCACTCGCCTATTCGGAGAAGCACTGGGGCGGCACGCGCAGCTTCTCAACTTTGCTCGCCGATGCGATCGGCTTTGCGCGCGATGGATTTCCGGTGACGGCATCGCAGGCCTTCTGGCTCGACTTCCGCAAGGCGGAGGCGGTGCGCTGGCCGGGTTTTGCCGCACTGTTCATGCCCGGCGGCGTCGCCCCGGAGGTCGGCGCGATTTTTCGCCAGCAGCAGCTCGCCCGAACGCTCGAACGTCTGGCGGCGGAGGGGCCGCGTGCCTTCTACGAGGGGCCGTTGGCACAGGTGATCGCCGATGGTCTGCGCGCGGCCGGATCTCCGCTGACGGCATGGGATCTGGCGGCAACGCGAACGCGGGAAGAGGCGCCGGCGAGCCTCGTCTATCGCGGTCTGGAACTGCTGGCGCCGCCCCCGCCGACGCAGGGCGTGACGACGCTCGCGATCATGGGCATTCTCGCGCATTTCGATCTCTCCGCGCTTGAGGCCGGAGGCGCCGATCATCTCCATCTCTGCGTGGAGGCGGTGAAACAGGCCTTTCTCGATCGGCACGGGCTTGCCGATCCCGATGCGCGCGCCCAGCCGATCGACGCTTTTCTCGATGTCGTGCACCTCGCCGCCCGGGCAAAGGGCATCGATCGGACGCAGGCAAAAGCCTGGCCGCATGTGTTTCGCACCGGCGATACCGTGTTCTTCGGGGCAACGGATGCGGCAGGGCGCAGCGTCAGCGTGCTCCAGAGCACCTATTTCGATTGGGGAAGCGGGGTCGTCGTCGGCGATACCGGCATTCTCTGGCAGAACCGGGGCGCGGCTTTCTCGCTCGAACCCGACCATCCCAACGTGCTGGCGCCGGGCAAGCGGCCGTTCTACACGCTCAATCCGGGCATGGGCCTGCGCGACGGGCGTCCGGAACTGATCTACGGCACGCAAGGCGCCGACGGGCAGCCGCAGACGCTGGCGATGCTTCTCACCCGGCTGATCGATTTCGACGAGGATCCCGCCCAGGCGCTGGCTGGGCCGCGCTTCCTGCTCGGCAAGACGTTTTCCGACAGCCGCGACAGCCTGAAGCTTGAGGCGGATGCCGGCGAGACCGTGTTCGAAACGCTGGCCGGCCGGGGCCATCTGCTGTCGCCCCTGCCCGCACTCAGCCCGATTGCCGGACAGGCAGGCGTGATCCGGATAAATGCGGACGGCACGCTCGAAGGGGCGCACGATCCACGCGGCGAGGGCCTGGCCGTGGCTGTCGAACCGGATATGTCGCCGGCTAAATAGCTAGGCGTTGCAGCGCGGCCTCCGCGTCCTGCGGGAAACGTGCGGTCTCCATGGCCGCTCCGGGGAAGACGCTGCCGACGGCGATCAGAACGGGATTGTCGTAGCCGATGTCGGCGATCCCGACATGCAGGGTCGAGAGCGTGCCATGCCAGCGCCGTTCTTCCGCACGGCTGATGTTGGAGGCGATGACGACCGGCATGTCGCCGCTCATGCCCTCGGCCATCAGGCGCTCGGCGATCGCCGGGGCCGTGCGTCCGCCCATGTAGAAGACGGTGGTCGTGCGCGGGTCGGCGCAGGCGCGCCAGTCGATATCGGTCGGCAGGCAGCCGTTGCGCGAGTGGCCGGTGATGAAGCGGACGGCATGGGTATGATCGCGATGGGTGAGGGACACGCCGAGCCGCGAGGCGAGCGCGCTGGCCGCGGTGATCCCGGGCACGACATCCACGGGAATGCCATGCGCTTCCAGGCAGGCGATCTCCTCCCCTGCCCGGCCGAACACCATGGGATCGCCGCTCTTCAGCCGCACCACGGTCTTGCCCGCCTTGGCGAAGGTGACCATCATCGCGTTGATATCCTCCTGCTTGCAGCTCGTCCGCCCACCGCGCTTGCCGACCAGCATGCGCTTGGCCTCCCGGCGGGCCAGCTCCAGCACATCGGTGGAAACGAGGTCGTCGAACAGGATGACGTCGGCCGCCTGAAGCGCGCGGACGGCCTTCAAGGTCAGCAGTTCCGCATCGCCCGGACCGGCGCCGACCAGCGTGACCTTGCCGATGCCGGGCCCCTCCCGCGTGCCTTCGCGTCCGGCGGCCAGCCGATCGGCCTCGGCGATGAGGTCGGCGCCGCTTTCGGGCGTCGGCAGGCTGGTGAAAGCCCGATCCACGAAACGCTCCCAGAAGGCGCGCCGCTCCGGCCCCGGATGCAGCCGCGCGGCGACCGCATCGCGCAACGACTGGGCGAGCATCGACCAGCCCTTGATGCTCTGCGGCAGCAGCGTCTCGATACGGCGGCGGATCGCCTGCGCCAGGATCGGCGCGGCGCCATCGGTGGAGATGGCGACGACGACCGGCGAGCGGTTGACGATCGAGCCGAACTGGAACTGGCAGAAAGCCGGCTTGTCGATGACGTTGACCGGCACGCCCGCCGCGATCGCGCCATCGTAGAACGCGCGCGCCTCGTCTTCCTCTTCGCAATCGGCAATGGCGAGGGCTGCACCGGGCAGGACATCGGCTGCCCACACCCGTGCATGCTGCACGAAGCCACCGCGCGCCCTGCCCGCCGCGCGCTCCTCCGAATGACGCGCGAGCATGTCGGCGAAGACGTCGCAGAGCGTGTCGTCGGGCGCATAGACGTGAACCTCGGCACCGCAGGCGGCGAGAAGCTCGGCCTTCCAGCACGCCCCTTCCGTGCCGCCGGCAAGGATGACGCGCTTGCCTTCGAGGCCCCAGAAGACGGGGAGTTTGGCCAGGGCCTCGACGCGGGCCGTCGCCTTCGATGTCGATCCCTCGCGGGACGTGTTGTCGTCACTCCGCAGCAGCGATACGCGTTCCATTGAGGATCTCCCTGATCTCTGCGCGGCAGGAGCCGCAATTGGTGCCGGCGTTCAGCGCCTTGCCGATGGCCTCGACCGTGCAGCAACCGCCGGCCGCCGCAGTGACGATCTGGTTGATGCCGACATTGAAGCAGGAACAGACCGTGGCGCCGGGGTCGATCGATTCTGCACCCGGACGGCCGGCAACCACGGCGAAGCGGCGCCGCAGATCGGAATGGACGTCACCCAGCTGGGAGATAGCCCAGTTTCGGGCGACCGCGACCGGGCGCGGGCTGAGGAAGACGGCGCCGAGCAGACGCTCGCCATCGAAGAAGGCCATCCGGATCTGGCCGGTGACGGCATCGCGGTAGCCGAGGGGTTCAAGGCCCGGGGGAATGCCGAGCGTCTCGACACTCCACCCGGTCCAGTCGCGATCCTGCACCCCACCCTCCTCCTCAAGAGACAGGGGTGCAGCCGCAAACTCCATGCGCCAGCCACCGGCAGCGCGTGCCAGCGCATGATAGGCGAGCGGATGGGAGGACAATCCGGAAACCTTCGGCTTTTCCACCGAGATGGCAAAGCCGTAAAGCCCGACGTCCAGCTTGGCCGCGGCGACAGCCACATGCTTGGAGGCGGGCTGGCCGGACACCGGGTCCACCAGCCCCGGCACCAGCGCATCGATGCGGGCAGCAGAAGCGAACTGGTCGTTCCAGTGCATGGGCGCAAAGAGGTGGCCGGGCTTCTGGCGCGGGGTGACGAGGGCGCGCAGCACGGCGCGTCCCTGCGGGCTCTCCAGCACCACGAGGTCGGCCGGCGTCAGATCGAGCGCCCGCGCGTCGTCCGGGTGGATCTCCACGAAAGGTTCGGCGAAGTGCGCGGTCAGCCGCGCGGTCTTGCCGGTCCGCGTCATCGTGTGCCACTGGTCGCGGATACGGCCTGTGTTGAGCGCGAAGGGATGCGCCTCTGTCGTCCGGCGATCGCGCGCGGGAATAACGGGCACGAAGCGCGCCCGGCCATCTGCATGATAGAAGCGACCATCCGCGAAGAACCGGCTGTCTGTTTCACGCGGGGCCGTGCCGGCCGGCTGCGGCCACTGGAAGGGCGCGAGCGCTTCATAGGCGTCCGCGGAAATGTCGGCATGAGCGCCGATATCGAAATCGCGGCGGCCGTCGTTTTCGAAAGCGGAGAGCGCAGCGTGTTCGGCAAAAACCGCGGCTGCGTCGGGGAAGTTGAATGCCGCATCAAAGCCCATGCGCCGGGCGACCTGCGCCATCTGCCACCAGTCGGCTTTTGCCTCGCCCGGCACGTCGAGAAACGTCCGCTGGCGGGAGATGCGGCGTTCGGAATTCGTCACCGTTCCCTGCTTTTCACCCCAGCCGACCGATGGCAGCAGCACATGGGCAAGCGCCGTCGTGTCGGTTCCGGCCATGACGTCGGAGACGACGACGAAGGGACAGGCGGCAAGTGCTGCGCGCACGAGATCGGCTTCGGGCATCGAGACGACCGGGTTGGTCGCCATGATCCAGATCGCCTTGACGCGGCCATCGGCGACTGCGCGGAAGAGGTCCACGGCCTTCAGACCGGGCTTGCCGGCGATGACCGGCGACTGCCAGAACCGCTGGACCGTGTCGCGATCCTGCGCATCCTCGATCGCCATATGGGCCGCGAGCATGTTGGCGAGACCGCCGACCTCGCGTCCGCCCATGGCATTCGGCTGGCCGGTCAGCGAGAACGGCCCCATGCCGGGCCTGCCGATGCGGCCGGTGGCAAGATGACAGTTGATGATGGCATTGACCTTGTCGCTGCCGGAGGAGGACTGGTTGACACCCTGGCTGTAGCAGGTGACGACGCGCTCGCTGGTCGCAAACAGCGCATAGAAATCCTCGATGTCAGCGCTATCGAGGCCTGTCGCCTCCGCCACCTGGGCGAGGCCGAGATCCGCGACGCGGGACAGCGCGGCATCGAAGCCTTGCGTGTGCGCCTCGATAAAGGTCCGGTCGAGCATGCCTTTCGAAGCGAGATCGGCGAGCAGGCCGCCGAACAGGGCCGTGTCTCCGTCGGGCAGGATCGAGAGGTGGAGGTCGGCGATATCGCTCGTCGCGGTGCGGCGCGGATCGACGACGACGACCTTCATCTGCGGTCGGGCAGCCTTGGCCGCGGCAAGGCGCTGATAGATGACCGGGTGGCACCAGGCGAGGTTTGAACCGGTGAGGACGACGAGATCGGCAAGCTCGATATCGGCATAGGTGCCCGGCACCGTATCCGACCCGAAGGCGCGCCGATGGCCGGCAACCGAGGACGACATGCAGAGACGGGAATTGGTGTCGATGTTCGCCGAGCCGATGAAGCCCTTCATCAGCTTGTTGGCGACGTAATAGTCCTCGGTAAGAAGCTGGCCCGAGACGTAGAAGGCCACCGAATCCGGTCCATGTTGCCGGATCGTGTCGGCAAACGTCGTGGCCACGAGATCGAGGGCCGTATCCCAGGACGCCGGCGCGCCGGCGATGTGGGGCACCAGCAGGCGACCGTCGAGATCGATGGTTTCGGCCAGCGCCGAGCCCTTCGAGCAGAGCCGGCCAAAGTTCGCCGGATGGTCGGGATCGCCGCGTACCGAGACGGCCCCGGCCTCCTCGACGCGAGCGATGACGCCGCAGCCGACGCCGCAATAGGGACAGGTCGTCTTGATCTCAACGGGCATCGGCATTTTTCCCAAGGTTGACGTGAGGACAGTCCCGCGACCGGTCGCCGCTATTCGGCGGCGACCAGCAGGCTGAGCTTGTCGACCGCGATCGACAGTCGGCCGTCGCGATTGCGGATCGGGATGGTGCGGACCTCGCCTTCGTCGGCACCCTGCGCCTGTCCGGTTTCCAGCGAGAACACCATGTTGTGCAGCGGGCAGGTGACCGATGTTCCGTGGACGATGCCCTGGGAAAGCGGACCGGCCTTGTGGGGGCAGCGGTCCTCGATCGCAAACACCTGATCGTCCGCCGTGCGGAACACGGCAATCCGGCCCTGCGGTGTGCGGACGCAGCGCGCCCCTCGCACGGGAATCTCATGGATGACGCCGATATCCACCCAGTCCCTGTCGAAGCCGCTCGTGACGGCGTCCGCATCGCTCCTGCTCATGATCTTCGTTTCCATCGCCATCACTCCGCCGCTTCCGCCATGCCGACGACGGCCATGGGCTTGAACTCGTGCTTGTCCTTGCCGGAGACGCGCTCCGACCAGGGATCGACCTGTGCGAACTTCTGGGAGAAGACGAAGCGATCGAAATAGCCCTTGCGCTTCTCGGCATCGCCCATGATCTGGCGGCGGATCTCATCGAGCCCGACGCGCTTTGCCCATTTGTAGATGCGTTCGAGATAGCGGCCCTGCTCGCGGTACATCTGCGCCAGCGCCACGATGTGTTCGAGCGCCTCCTCTTCCGTGGCCACGAGCCCCAGCACTTCGGTGCCCTTGATGTCGAGGCCGGCCGCGCCTGCGAAGTGGATCTCGTAGCCGCTGTCGACGCAGATGACGCCGATGTCCTTGCAGGTCGCTTCCGCGCAGTTGCGCGGACAGCCGGAAACGGCAAGCTTCAGCTTGGCCGGCGTCCAGGAGCCCCACATGAACTTCTCGAGCCGGATTCCGAGACCGGTGGAATCCTGCGTGCCGAAGCGGCACCAGTCCGTGCCGACGCAGGTCTTCACCGTGCGCAAGCCCTTGGCATAAGCCTGACCCGAGACGAAGCCGGCCTTGCCGAGATCCGCCCAGACGGCGGGCAGGTCTTCCTTGTGGATGCCGAGCAGGTCGATGCGCTGGCCGCCGGTCACCTTGACCATGGGAATTTCGAACTTGTCGACCACGTCTGCGATGGCCCGCAGCTCGCCGGCATTGGTCACGCCACCCCACATCCGGGGAACGACGGAATAGGTGCCATCCTTCTGGATGTTGGCGTGGACGCGCTCGTTGATAAAGCGCGACTGGTAGTCGTCGGCATATTCGTCCGGCCAGTCGCAGACGAGGTAGTAGTTGAGCGCCGGCCGGCACTTGGCGCAGCCGCAGGAGGTCTTCCATTCCAGTTCCTGCATGACGGCGGGAATGGTCTTCAGGCCTTTGGCGACGATCAGGCGGCGCACGTCGTCATGGCCGAGTTCTGTGCACGTGCACATGGGCTGGACGGCGGCCGGATTGTAGCTGTCGCCGAGCGTCAGCACCATCAGCTGCTCGACAAGGCCGGTGCAGGAGCCGCAGGAGGCGGAAGCCTTAGTGTGGGCGCGCACATCATCGAGCGATGTCAGGCCCTTGGCCGTGATCGTGCCGACGATCTTGCTCTTGCAGACGCCGTTGCAGCCGCAGATTTCCGCATCATCCGGCAAGGCTGCAACGGCCGCCGTAGGGTCCAGCGGGCTGCCCCCCTGATAGGCCTGGCCGAAAATGAGAGTATCGCGCATCTCGGAGATGTCGGTGCCCCGTTTGATCATGTCGAAGAACCAGGCACCGTCTGCCGTTTCGCCGTAGAGCACGGCACCGACAATGCGGTTGTCCCTGAGCACGAGGCGCTTGTAGACGCCGGCTGTGGCATCGCGCAGCACGATCTCCTCGCGATCCTCGCCTTCGGCGAAGTCGCCGGCCGAGAACAGGTTGATGCCGGTCACCTTCAGCTTGGTATTGACGACCGAGCCGCGATATTCCGAGGCGCCGCCGATCAGGCGATCGGCGAGCGTCTTTGCGCTTTCGTAGAGCGGCGCGACAAGACCGTAGCAGACGCCGCGGTGTTCGGCGCATTCGCCGAGCGCGTAGATCGACCCGTCCGACGTCATCATGCCGTCGTCCACGACGATGCCGCGGTTGGTGACGACGCCCGCATCCTTGGCCAGCTGGGCTGCCGGACGGATGCCGACGGCCATCACGACGATGGTGCCCTCGATGACCCGGCCGTCTTCGAGCTCGATGCCCTCGACCTTGTCCTCACCGACGATCCGCTTGGTGTTCGCCTTGGTGATGATCTCGATGCCGCGATCGTTCAGGGCTTTTTCAAGCAGGTAGGCGGCCGGTGGATCGAGCTGGCGCTCCATGATCGTCGGCATGATGTGGATGACGGTGACGTCCATCCCCTGGCGCTTGAGGCCATAGGCGGCCTCGAGCCCGAGCAGGCCGGCGCCGATGACGATGGCCCGGCCGCCGCGCTTGGTGGCATCCAGCATCTTCTCGACGTCGTCGAGATCGCGGTAGGCCAGCACGCCGGGCAGCGTGTGACCGGGGACCGGGATGATGAAGGGCAGCGAGCCCGTGGCGATGACGAGCTTGTCGTAGCTTTCCGTCACGCCGCTTGCAGACGTCACGGTCTTGGCCGCGCGGTCGATGCCGGTGACCTTCGCGCCCTTGTGCAGCGTCACGCCGTGGCGGGCGTACCAGTCATCGCCGTGGATGACGATGTCTTCGTAGAGCTTCTCGCCCGAGAGAACGGGCGACAGCATGATGCGGTCGTAGTTGACGCGCGGCTCGGCATTGAAGATCACGACGTCGTAAAGACCGGGGGCCTGCTCGAAGAGCTCTTCCAGCATCCGGCCGGGCGCCATGCCGTTGCCGATGATGACGAGTTTCTGTTTCATGTCATCCTCTCCTTATGCGGCTTCCACGAGGCGGTGGCGCTCGTAGAGGAACTTCAGGACGGCTTCCCGGCACTTCAGGTAGGTGCGGTCGGTGGCCAGCTCGATGCGGTTGCGCGGACGGGCGATCGGCACGTCGAGGATTTCGCCGATGCGGGCCGCCGGACCGTTGGTCATCATCACGATGCGATCCGAGAGCAGGACGGCCTCGTCCACGTCGTGGGTGATCATCAGCACGGTGTTGCCGAGCTTCTGGTGGATCTGCATGACCTGGTCCTGCAGATGGGCGCGGGTGAGCGCATCGAGCGCGCCGAAGGGCTCGTCGAGCAGCAGAACCTTGGGTTCCATGGCGAGCGCACGGGCGATGCCGACGCGCTGCTTCATGCCGCCGGAGACTTCGGAGGGCTTCTTGTCCTTGGCATGCGTCATCTGCACGAGATCGAGATTGCGCATGACCCAGTCGTGGCGTTCCGCCTTCGTCTTCTTGCGGGAGAACACCTTGTCGACGGCCAGCGACACGTTTTCATAGACGGTAAGCCAGGGAAGCAGCGAATGGTTCTGGAACACCACGGCGCGTTCCGGGCCGGGCTCGGAGACTTCCTTGTTCTCGAGCAGCACCGCGCCGCTGGTGACCTTGGTCAGGCCGGCGACGAGGTTGAGCAGCGTGGACTTGCCGCAGCCGGAATGGCCGATGATCGAGATGAACTCGCCCTTTTCGACGCCAAGCGAGACCTGCTTGAGGACTTCGGAGACCTGGCCATTGCGCTCGAACGACTTGTCGACCATTTCGATGGAGAGATAGGCTTTTGCCATGGGAACGTCCTCCTTCAGGCCGTTGCGGTGCCGCGGGTGACCGCGCGGCCGATGAATGCGATGAGACGATCGAGGAAGAAGCCGACGACGCCGACGTAGATGAGGGCGACGATGATGTCGCTGATGAGCGAGGAATTCCACGCATCCCAGATGAAGAAGCCGATGCCGACGCCACCGATGAGCATTTCAGCGGCAACGATGGCGAGCCAGGAAAGGCCGATGCCGATGCGCAGGCCGGTGAAGATGTAGGGGGCGGCGGCGGGCAGCATGATCTTGGCGAAGTATTCGAGCTGGTTGAGACGCAGCACCTTGGCGACGTTCTGGTAATCCTGCGGGATGTTGCGGATGCCGACGGCGGTGTTGATGATGATCGGCCAGACCGCGGTGATGAAGATCACGAAGATGGCCGAGGGATTGCCGTCGCGGAATGCGGCGAGCGACAGCGGCAGCCAGGCGAGCGGCGGCACGGTGCGCAGGATCTGGAAGATCGGGTCGAGACCCTTCATCGCCCACTGGCTCTGACCGACGAGCACGCCCATCGCGATGCCGACGACGGCCGCGATGGCATAGCCGACCGCGACACGCTGGAGGCTCGCCATGATGTGCCAGGCCATGCCCTGGTCGGTGCCCTGGCCGATGTAGAACGGGTTGACGATCAGGTCCCAGCTCTCGGCCATGACCCGTGTCGGCGACGGCAGGCTCGATGTCGGGGAGGAACAGATCAGCTCCCAGGCGGCGAGCAGCACGAGCAGCGTGACGAGCGGCGGCACGAGATCGCTTGCGATGGCGGACAGGCGGCGCATGAAGGGCGTGGGCGCCGGGCGCTTGACCGTGCCTGAGAAGGTGACGACCTGGGCGCTCGGCTTCGCCTTTGCAGGGGCCGTATTGAGATTGGTGACGGACATGCCGGTCTCCTGAAATTGAGGGTTGCGGCCGGAGCGCGAGGCGCCGGCCGATCGGGTCCGGTCAGGCGAAGCGCTTGATCGAGAGGCTCTGCAGGTAGGCTTCCGGGTTTGCCGGATCGAAGGTCTTGCCGTCGAAGAAGGTCTCGATGCCGCGCGACGTGGAGGCGGGCACGTCGGTGATGCCGAGATCCTTGGCGGCGGCGCGCCAGATATCTTCACGGTTGACCTTGGAGACCAGCGCCTTGATGTCCGTGCCGGCCGCATATTTGCCCCAGCGCATGTCTTCGGTCAGGAACCAGGTGTCGTGGCTCTGGTAGGGGTAGGAGGCGTGGTCGGCCCAGAATTTCATGAGGTGCGGGCTCTGAACGACGACCTTGCCGTTGCCGTAATCGTACTCGCCCTTGAGGCGGCCGACGATGTCCTTGGCCGGCACGTTGAACCAGGCGCGCTTGCCGATGATGGCGGCGAGTTCTTCCTTGTTGCCCATCTCGTCGCACCATTGCTGGGCTTCCATGATGGCCATGGTGAGCGCCTTTGCGGCGTTCGGATTGGCTTCCACCCAGTCGCTGCGCATCGCGAAGGATTTTTCGGGGTGCTTGTCCCAGATCTCGGCCGTGTTGACCGCGGTATAGCCGATGCCCTGGTTGACCAGCTGCGCATTCCACGGCTCGCCGACGCAGAAACAGTCCATGGTGCCGACCTTCATGTTGGCGACCATCTGCGGCGGGGGAACGACAATGGTTTCGACATCCGTGTCCGGATCGATGCCGCCGGCCGCAAGCCAGTAGCGGATCCAGAGATCATGTGTGCCGCCGGGGAAGGTCATCGCCACCTTGGCCGGCGCGCCGTCCGCCTTCTTCTTGGCGAAGGCTTCCTTCAGCACGCCGGAGTCGAGGCCGACCTTCAGGTCCGCATAGGCCGAGCCGACCGAAATCGCCTGGGCATCGAGATTGAGGCGGGCGAGGATCGACATGGGCAACGGCTGGTTGTTCTGGGTCACCTTGCCGGCCGAGATGAGGTACGGCATGGGGGTGAGGATATGCGCGCCGTCGATGCCGTTGCCGGCCGAGCCGAGCACCAGATTGTCGCGCGTCGTGCCCCAGGACGCCTGCTTGACGACATTGACCTCGGTCATGCCATGCTTGTCGAAGAAGCCCTTTTCCTTGGCGACGATCAGCGGCGAGCTGTCGGTCAGCGCGACGAAACCGAGGGTCGCCTTGGTGGTTTCCGGCCCTGCACCTTGCGCAAAAGCGCCGCCGGGGAAGGCAGATTTGACGGCCGTGAAAAGTGCTGCGGTCGCGGTGGCCTTCAGGATCGAACGGCGGTTGAGGGACTGGTTCAAAATGCGGGTCATCGGAGATATCCTCTGGTGAAGCGGGCGGAAGCTAGAAATTCGGGCACAAAAAAACGCCGCTCGGAAAATGCATCTCGAAGAGCCTGGAGCCCTGGAGCAAAAACCTTGCGACGTCGGTGTCATGGGTGAGCGCGTCTTGCGCTCTTTCGCTTCAATCGCCGTTGACTGAGCAATTTCTTAAAAGCAAACGGCGTGCCAGTTGGATTGAGGAGTCTCAAGAATTTGTTTTAATGAAATAAAATCTCGAATGCCTTAGAAACGATCAGCACTCAGAATGCTTATCTTCTAGCCACATGCCTGCAACGCAGCGTGAAGCGTGCATCGCAAAACGGCATGGCTGCCGTCAGGCATCGTCGTGGAGCGGACCTGAAACCTGCTCGTAACGAACGGGAAAGGCAGCGACATAATCCGGAATCGCCTGCGGATCGAAGGTGAAGCCATCCATGAAGCGATCGCCGTAAACCACGCCTTCCGTCCGGAGGTCGGCATCTTCGGGACCCGTGCCGAGTGCCGCGCGATAGAGGTCGGGCCGGTAGGCCGACAATGCTTTTTCGGCAGACGCCTGCGACCACTCGACCTGCCCCCAGCGGAGCATCTGGCTGTAGGTCCAGAGTGCATGGCTTGGCCGGGGGTAGTTCGCAAATCCGCCATGGAAGGTGAAATAGTCGGGGATGATGCGACGCTCGCCCGTGTCGTCGAGGCTGAACTCGCCGGCAAGAACCCGGCGGATGATATCGACCGGAGCGGCCAGATAATTCGGCTGCGCGAGAAGCGCTGCGAGGTCGTCGTGATTCTCGCTTCCGTCGCACCAGCGTGCGGCCGCATCCAGCGCGACGAGCAGGCGGGAGACGGTTTCCGGATGGCTTTCCGCCCAGTCCGGCCGCATGCCGACGACCTTTTCAGGCGCCGAGGGCCAGATGTCCTGCTTGGCAGCGACGATGCGCCCGACGCCGCGCTCCGACGCGACCATATTCCAGGGCGCACCGACGCAGAAGCCGTCGATGGCACCCGCGGCCAGCGCGTCCGAGGTCATGGGCGGGGGGACGACGACCAGCTTGACGTCCCGATCCGGATCGATGCCGCCGGCGGCCAGCCAATAGCGGAACTCGTAATTGTGGGATGAGAACGGATAGGTCACGCCGAACGTCGGTGGCGCTTCGCCGGCCTCGCGCATGTCGTCGAGGACGCGGCGGAGCACCCGGGCATTCGTCAACGCATCGCCGACCTCCGGGGCGCCCGCATCGCGCATGCGGGCAAAGAGACGGGTGGACAGCGTGATGGCATTGCCGCCGCGCCCGAGCGAAAACGGCGTGATCGTCGGGGACGGGTTCGAGCCGAGCCCCAGCATCGAGGCGACGGGCATCGGCGAGAGCATATGGGCGATGTCGAACTGGCGAAACGCCAGTCGGTCGCGCACATTGGCCCAGGACACGTCGCGCACGAGATCGAGCGCCAGCCCTTCACGGGCGGCAAAACCGCACTCGGCGGCCACGATCAGCACGGAAGCATCGACAAGCGGAATGAAGCCGGCCCTGAGAACACGGGCGCCCTCGCGCCTTGCGCCCTGCGCCGGTGCGTTGCGCGCGGGGGCCGGCGCCACAAGCGTTGAGGTCATCGGCATCTCCTCTGGTGGGCGACGTGGCGGCGCAGGCGCGCGTTCATGTCAGCAGTCCCGCCGCCGTCACGACGCTCTGCGCGATATCGGCGATCTTCTTCTTCTCGTTCATGGCGGTCTGCCGCAGAAGAGCGAACGCTTCCTCCTCGGAGAGACCACGCATCTTCATCATGATGCCCTTGGCACGCTCCACGACCTTGCGCTCCTCCAAGGCGGATTTGGCTTCCGCCAACTCCCGCTGCAGTCTGGAAAAGGCATTGAACCGGCTGACGGCCATGTCGAGGATCGGTTTCACCCGCTCCTTGCGCAGACCATCGACGATATAGGCGGAGACGCCGGCATCGACGGCCGCCTCGATCGAGGCCGTGTCCGACCGATCGACGAACATGGCGATGGGACGGCTGACGGTGCGGGTCAGCTGGAACAGATGCTCCATCATGTCCCGGTTCGGGTTTTCGAGGTCGATGATGATGACATCCGGCTTCAGCGTCTCGATGATGCGGGCAACGCCGTTGACCTCGTGGATGACGGTCACCTTCAGATGTCCGGCCTCCCGCAGCCCCTCCTCGATGATCGAGGAGCGGATGGCGTTTTCATCAATGACGAGGATCGTGAGATCGGCGTGGCGCATTCACCTATTCTTGTGCAGCGCAACAGAATGTGCAAGCACTGGAGCAGCAACATTTCAGGCCATCGGCGGCGGCCCCGTCTTCGCGCTTGCTCGCGACCGGGCAAAAATTGTAACGGTGTGTTCGAAACGGCCCGTATCGTATCCGCCGCACGACGTTTGCCTTCGGTGTTTGCCTCATGCGTGACAGCGGAAGATCGCCGTTGAAGGGCACGAGGCTGCAGGACGGCGCCCGCGAGGTGGGCGGTTTCGAGCGTGTTCTTCGTGCGTGTAATAGTGTCTCGCCTGCTGCGAGACGTGAAAGAAAGTCTGACATTCCATGACCGCATCCGACGGCCCTGCCCCGCAGGACACCGCAGGCACGAAGAAATTCCTCGTTCTGCTCATGGGATCCATCGGCGTCGTCTATGGCGACATCGGAACCAGTCCGCTTTATGCATTTCGCGAAGCGCTGCGCCCCTTCTCGCATGACGGCATCAGCCATAACGAGGTCATTGGCCTGATCTCGCTGATGGTGTGGACGCTGACGATCATCGTCACCTTCAAATATGTCCTCTTTCTCCTGCGCGCCGACAATGACGGCGAAGGCGGGACGCTGTCGCTTCTCGCCTTGCTGATGAAAAAGACCGGACGGTACATGCCCGTGCTGTTCTTCGCCGGCATCATCGGCGCCGCCCTGTTCATCGGGGACGCCATGATCACGCCGGCGCTGTCGGTCATGTCGGCCGTCGAAGGATTGAAGCTCGTGACGCCGGCTCTCGGCGGCTATGTCCTGCCAATCTCGGCCGCCATGATGGTCGGCCTCTTCGCCGTCCAGTCGCGCGGCACCGCGGCCGTCTCCAATTTCTTCGGCCCGATCACGGTTCTCTGGTTCCTGGCGATGGCCTGGGGCGGCCTCCTGCATATCGGCGACGATTACACGATCCTCGAAGCGCTGAACCCGGTCAACGCCGTCTGGTTCATCACCCATGCAGGGTTCGTCGGGCTCATCGTGCTCGGCGCCGTGTTCCTGACCGTGACCGGTGCCGAAGCGCTCTATGCCGATCTCGGCCATTTCGGGCGCAAACCGATCCAGGTCGCCTGGTTCATCCTCGTCTTCCCGTCGCTGGCGCTGAACTATCTCGGCCAAGGCGCCTTCGTGCTCGCGAACCCGGAAGCGGCGGAAAATCCGTTCTATCTGATGTATCCGGACTGGGCCCTGCTGCCGATCGTGCTTCTGGCGACAGCCGCCACCATCATCGCCAGCCAGGCCGTCATCACGGGCGCCTTCTCGCTCGCGCGTCAGGCGGTCCATCTCGGCTTCCTCCCGCGCCTGCAGATCACGTTCACCTCGGAGACCAATACCGGACAGATCTACGTGCCGGCCGTCAACACGCTCCTCTTCGTCGGCGTTCTCGTGCTCATCTTCACCTTCGGGGACTCGGAGTCGCTGGCGACCGCCTATGGCATCTCCGTGACGGGCGCCATGGTGGTGACGACGCTGATGGCGTTCCAGTTCCTGCGCTCGGTCTGGAAATGGAGTGCCGTTGCGGCCGGCGCCATCCTGCTGCCGCTGCTGCTTCTGGAAACAGTCTTCCTGGCGGCCAATCTTTTGAAGATCCACGATGGGGGATGGGTGCCGGTGCTGCTGGCGGCCACCATCATGGTCATCATGTGGACATGGCGAAAAGGCTCGATGATCCTGCGCGAAAAGACCGCGCGCAACGACATCCCGCTCGAAACCTTTATCCGCTCCATCGAGAAGAAGTCGGATCACGCCCCGGTCGCCGTGCCCGGCACCGCCGTGTTTCTGACCAGCGTGCCCGACAAGACGCCGGCCGTATTGCTGCACAACATCAAGCACAACCATGTCCTGCACGAGCAGAACGTCATCCTGACCGTGCGGACGTCCGACACGCCCTATGTGCCGCCTTCCGCGCGAATCGAACTGGTCCGAATTTCCGAGCGCTTCCTGCGCATCCAGATCACATTCGGATTCATGGACGACCAGAACGTGTCCAAGGCACTGGCGCTCTGCAAGAAGGCAGGCTTCAAATTCGAGATCATGCAGACCTCGTTCTACGTCGGTCGGCGCAACCTGATCAGCGATCCGAATTCGGGACTGCCCCGTTGGCAGGACCGCCTCTACATCGCGCTTGCCGGCATCGGCATCGATCCCTCGGACTATTTCCGCCTGCCAGCCAACCGTGTCGTGGAGCTCGGCGAACAGGTGACGATCTGATTGCAAAGATTATCACCGGGGTTTGCGCTCTTAAGGAAAGAACTGCCGAGCCCTTCAAACGCCTTACCGGTGTATGCAAGACCATCGCTGATCGTATTTCGATCGATCGTCGTTGGTTTTCGGATCGAAAATCCGTAACTGCACGACTTTCCGCTAGGAGTTTCTTCGAAGGAAGGGCCCCATCGAGGTGCGTCTCGAAGACTTCAAAACCGCGATCTTTCGCTATGCAGGTCACCGGCCCCGAATACATTCAGGCTCCGTTCATGAGAGAACTGTAGCCTTTCGCGCATGACGACCGAAGCGGGAGACGACGCGCTTTAGGCGACGAAACCTGATCCCGCCATGTGGATATCGTTTCGCCTCGTGCGAAAAACTGAACGCTCAACCATTTATATATTCCTCCATTATGGTTTAGCTCCGTCTTTCATATTCGTCATTGTAGCGTTCCGTTTCTTGACCACAGATTGCGGATCGCGAGAAGTTCCGATTGATTTTTCGGACCTCAAATGCAATCAGCAGATCACATTGCAGACATTCCAGAGCGTGCGATAAAAGATGACAGCAGAGATAATTGGGCGCGCTTGCGTCGCTCCGGGAGCTGACTCGCCTCAAGCGCTGTTCCGGCTCCTGCGCCAAGGCAAAAGTGCGGTAACGCGGATCCCTTCGGATCGGTGGGATCTTGCGCGCTTCTGGCACCCGGAAATGGGCAACCCGGGCAAGACCTATTCGTTCGCGGCCGGCGTCATCGACGACATCTACGATTTCGATCCCGCGGCCTTCGGCATGTCGCAGCGCGAAGCCATGTATATGGATCCGCAGCAGCGCGTCCTTCTGCAGCTGGCCTGGCGCGCGATCGAGGATGCCAATATCTCTTTGACCTCGCTCCAGGGCGAGAATGTCGGCGTCTATGTCGGCGCATCGAGCCTCGACCATGCCAATCTGACGGTCGAAGACCCCGCGGCGGCCGGCCCCTACTTCATGACCGGCAACACGCTTTCCGTCATCTCCAACCGGATCTCCCATATCTTCGGGCTCAGCGGCCCGTCGATGACCATCGACACGGCCTGTTCGTCCTCGATCGTCGCTCTCGATCAGGCCATGCGGGCTCTGAACGCCGGCGAGATCGACACCGCGATCGTCGGCGGTATCAACATCCTGGCCCACCCCCTTCCCTTCGTCGGTTTTGCGCAGGCGCGCATGCTGTCTCCCGAAGGCCTTTGCCGCGCCTATGACAATGACGGCGCCGGCTATGTGCGCGCCGAAGGCGGCGTCGTGTTCGTCCTGCGGCGTTCCGACCGCGCCCGCCAGGAAAAGGATCGCAGCTACGCACGCATCGTCGCGACGGGCACGAACTCGGCCGGCCGCACCAACGGCATCTCGCTGCCATCGCGCGAGTCCCAGGCGGCCTTGCTGCGGTCGATCTACGAAGGCAACAATATCGACGCCAACCAGGTGGCCTTCGTCGAAGGCCATGGAACCGGCACCAAAGTCGGCGATCCGGCGGAAGTCTGGTCGATCGGCACCGTCATCGGCACCAATCGTCGCGCGCCCGTGCCGATCGGCTCCATCAAGTCGAATATCGGGCACACCGAGCCGGCTTCCGGCCTCTTCGGCATGCTCAAGGCCGTCATGGCGCTTGAGAACAATTATCTCCCCGCCTCGCTGCATTTCGATACGCCGAACGAGAACATCGATTTCGATGGGCTGAACGTTCGCGTCACGGCCAATCCGATCGAGCTTCTGCGCGGCAAGCGTGCGCGCCTGGCCGGCATCAACTCCTTCGGCTTTGGCGGCGCCAATGCCCATGTCGTGATTTCGGATCCCGAACCCGTGACCGAGGACCGCCAGCGCAATACGGCCGCCGGTCATATGTTCATCGCCAGCGCGCACACGGCCAGCAGCCTCGAAGACCTTCTGCGCGCCTACAAGTCCTCGTTCGCCAAGGCCTCCCGCGAGGAAGCGCGCGCGATCATCGCCGCGTCCGGCGCCAACCGCACGCCCATGCGTCACCGGTTTGCGGCGCGCAGCGAGAACCCCGAAGACATCATCCGGGCGATCTCGAGCCATATCGAAAAGCCGGCCTCCGACCTCGGAGAGACCGGCGAGGCCGCGACCCGGGACGCGAAGGTCGCCTTCGTCTTTTCCGGCAACGGCTCGCAATGGGCCGGCATGGGTGCGGATGCGTTTCGCGAAAACCTGCATTTCCGCCAGTGCTTCACGTCGATCAGCGCCCTGTTCCGGTTCCATGCGGACCTCGACCTCGCCGCCCTGCTGACGGATCCGAACCTCGCGGAGAAGCTTGCCGACACCAAGATCGCCCAGCCGATGCTGTTTGCGGTTCAGGCAGCTCTGTCCGATTCTCTGGTCGCCATGGGCATCACTCCGACGGCCGTCTTCGGACACTCCGTTGGCGAGATCGCAGCAGCTTATGCGGCCGGCGCCTTGTCGCTGGTCGATGCGGTGGCCATCGTCGCCAAACGGTCGCTGCACCAAGACCTTCTGGCCGGCAAGGGCATCATGGCGGCGGTCATGCTGGGCGAAGAGGCCGCACGGACGTTCGCCGAGAAGCACGGGATTGCCAATGTCTGCGTTGCCGCCGTCAATGCGCGCAATTCGGTGACCATCTCCGGTCCGGCAGCCGAGGTGACCGCATTCCGCGATGCCGCGCGCAAGGCGAAGATCCCCGTCCAGATCCTCGACATCAACTACCCGTTCCACCACCCAATCATCGATCAGGCGAAGACGGCCTTCATGGGCGATATTCCGGACCTGTCGCCGCGGACCACCGACATCGCCTATCTCTCCACCGTCACCGGCGAGCGCCTCGACGGGGCGCAGCTGGATGTCGACTATTGGTGGAAGAACGTGCGCGAGCCGGTTCGCTTCCAGGCCGCGACCGAAGCCGCCATTGAACTCGGCTGCACGCTGTTTATCGAGGTCTCGCCCCGGCCGATCCTGTCGTCCTACCTCAAGGAAACGATCAAGGCGGCCACCGCGCCGGGCGTGGTCGTTCCCACCCTGCTCAAGGACCCGTCTGCCAAGGGCATCGATCCGGTCTCGCGTTCCATGGCGCGGGCGATCGCGCATGGAGCCGCCTTCAATTCGGCCCGGCTCTTCGGCAAGCGCAACGCCTCGGTCCGCCTGCCCATCCTGCCGTTCGAGCCGACCGAGCTTCGTCCAACCGTGACCAGCGACAGTGCCGACCTTTTCGGCCGCGGCTCGCGCGTACCCTATACGCTCGCCGGCTGGCGCGCCGATCTCAACGGCAGCAGCTGGAAGAACCATATCGACGGGCATCTCTTCCCGGACCTCGCCGAGCATATCGTCGATGGCAAGCCGATCCTGCCCGGCAGCGGATTCATCGAGATCGCGATCTCTGCCGCGCAACAGTTCTACGGCACCAGCGAGGTCGAGATTACCAATCTCGAAATCGTGCGGCCGCTCGAACTGGGCGACAGCAGGATCATGGAGCTGTCGACCATTCTCTCCCCGGAGACCGGCGACATCGAAATCCGCTCGCGTGAGCGCCTGACCGAAGACGACTGGGCCGTGCACGCCGTGGCCCGCTGCCGCAAGCCCATCGCGCGCAACGACCATATCCGGCCGGACTTCAAGGGGCTCGAACAGACGGAAACCGTTCTCTCCGCGAAAGCCTACGAGACGGCCCGACAGTTCGGCCTCGATTATGGTCCGCGGTTCCAGCTGATGTCGAAGGCCGTTGCCTTCGGCGACAAGTTCATCGACGTCACGTTGAAAACGCCGGCCGAAGCCGGGCATCCCTTCGTCTCCTACAGCCTCAACCCGATTTCGGTCGATGCGACCTTCCACGGCATGGTGGCGCTGTTCGGCCGGTTTACCGGCGAGGCTGGCGGCGCACCCTACATTCCCGTCCGCTTCGGCTCCGTCCGGCTGGCGGCCTCCGGTCAGGTCATCACCCGGGCGATCGCAGAGGTGGAGCGGGTCAGCGCCAATTCGATCAAGGCCAAGTTCCGTTTCTACGGAGACGACGGCAAGCTCGTCGCCGCCTTCGACGACTGCCGCTTCCGCCGCACCTATCTGCGCCAGCACAAGACGCTGGACATGCTGTCCTATCATTATGAATCCGTTCCCTCCGATGCACTTGCGGACCTGCGGCCTGCGGCGTCGAACGCACTGCCGACCGTGCTTCTGCCGGCCGATCGCGGCGACGGGATCGACAACACGACGCTGCTCTTCAACGCCGCGATCTATCGGGCCTGCCATGAAATCGCGCTGAAACTCGCGCGCGGCGGCAATCAGGTCGATATGCGTCTGGTTCCCGGCGATGTCGGGTTCCGCTGCTTCCTCAGCAACTGCCTCGTCGTTCTCGAGGATGCAGGCCTTGCCGAGCACACCGACAATCGCTGGACCGTCAATGCGGAATTCGCGCTGCCTCCGGTCAGCGAGATCCTCAAGGAGATCTACGCCGAGAATGCCGCCCGCGCCGTCGAGGCCGTGCTGATCAACAACGCCTATACCGAGGCACTCGACCGCCTTTCGGCGCTCTATGCCGCGGAACTGTCCGGCAAGATCGGTGACGACGCCCCGGTTCGGAGCCCGGGCCTCATCAGCGAAGCGACGCTCGATCACCAGGCCGTGCATTCGCTCGCCACCCGGCAGCGGACCGAGATGGTCTATGAGGCGCTGGAGCAGGCCCTTTCGTCGGGCGGAACCGGCCTCCGCATCGTCGAACTCGGCACGGTATCGGCGAGCTTCACACGGCGCCTCGCTACCCTTGCGGTCCGCCATGGCGCCAGCCTTGCCGTCATCGAGCCGCGCGACAACGCGCAGCGCAACCTCGAAATCGCCTTCGAGGAAGATGCCCGCGTCTCCGTCCTGAAGAAGGACGCCTTCAAGTCGGTCACGACAATCGATATCGTCGTCAGCGCGTCCGACATGCTGTTTGCCCTCGTGGACGAAGATCCCGCCGTCCGCGGCATTCTCGGCCATGCTTTGCGCCCGGGTGGCGCCTTCATCGCCGCGACGACGGCACCGACCGTCTTCAGCGATTTCGCCTATGGTCTGACGGATGGCTGGTTTGCCCGCAGCCAGTCCCCGGAATTCCCCGTCGGACGGTTTGCAACCGCGTCGCAGTGGGAAAAGTGTCTTGCCGATCTTCGGCTGGCCGATATCGTGGTGGAAGACCGCGAAGGCGCGTTCGGCGCTCTGGTCGCTCTGGAAGCAAGAGCCGCCCGGTCCGCGGCCGACGCACCGCTCCAGGACAATGCAGCGCTCGTGTCGCATCACCCGATCCTCGTGCTCCAGGCATCCGCGTCGGCGTCCGTCCTGCCATCGTCCATCGGCGAATGCCCGGTCGTCGGCCTGACGCTGACGGGCGCGCCTTCCGACAAGGCAGAACTCCTCAAGGCTTTCACGTCCTTTCAGAACCGCGCCATTCGCGCCGTCTGCCTGTCCCCGGCCGCGTCTGACGACCGGCTCGACGATTCCGACACCCTCCAGACCATCGTCCTCGCGCTCAGCGCCTTCGGCGAAGCGGTGCGGGAGCATCATGCGGATCGCGAGCCTTCGGGTGACGAGCGCCCGCGGCTGGCACTGGTCGCCCCGGGCGGTTCACCGGTTTCCGCCACCTCGGCGCTCAACAGCGGCGTGTGGACCTTCTGCCGCGTCCTGCAGAACGAATACGACCTGATCGATCTGCAGGCGATCGATGCTCCGGCATCGACCGCGTCCGAGGTGGAAAGCGCTCTGAGCCTCGCCGCCACGCTGATCGATCGCGGATTTGACAATCGCGAGTGGGCGGTGATCGACGGTCTCGCCCAGGAAATCCGGGCCGTGCCCGGTCCGGTCGAGGGCACGCTCCGCCAGACGCAGTCTTTCGAGGCGGCCACCATCCGCCAGCGGGTCGCCTCGCAGGTCGGCAGCATCGCCTGGGAAGCAACCAGCCTGCCGAAGCCGGGCCCGACGGACGTCGTCGTCGAAGTCGCCGCCACCGGCCTCAATTTCCGTGACGTGATGTGGGCCATGGGCCTCCTTCCCGAGGAAGCGCTGGAAGACGGCTTTGCCGGCGCCACGATCGGCATGGAACTCTCGGGCCACGTGGTCGCCCTCGGCAGCGAGATCACCGATCTGTCGATCGGCGATCCTGTCATGGCCATGGCCTCGGCCGCTTTCTCCACGCATGCCGTCGTGGCCCGTGCCGGCATCGCCAGACTGCCGGAAACGGTGAGCCCGGTTGCCGCCGCAACGGTCCCCGTCGCATTCCTGACGGCCTATTACGCGATGATCGAACTTGGCCGCATCCGGGCCGGTGAAACCATCCTCATCCACGGCGCGGCCGGCGGCGTCGGCCTTGCCGCATTGCAGGTGGCAAAATATGCCGGTGCCAAGGTGATCGCCACCGCGGGCACCCGCGAGAAGCGTCACTTCCTGACGATGCTCGGTGCAGACCACGTCTTCGACTCGCGCACCCTGTCCTTCGTCGAGGATATCCGCGCGGTGACGAACGGCGAGGGCGTCGATCTCGTGCTGAACTCGCTCTTTGCCGAGGCAATGGAGCAGAGCCTGTCGCTGGTGAAGCCGTTCGGCCGGTTCCTCGAACTCGGCAAGCGCGACTATTTCGCCGACAGCAAGATCGGACTTCGTCCGTTCCGCCGGAACATCAGCTATTTCGGAATCGATGCCGACCAGCTGCTCGTCAACCAGCCGGACCTCACCAAGCGGATCTTCACGGAAGTCGGTCAATTGTTCGAAGAGGGCAAGTTCGTGCCCCTTCCCTACCGCGCCTTTGCCCATGACGAGATCGGCAACGCCTTCCGGCTGATGCAGAATGCCGGGCATATCGGGAAGATCATCGTGTTGCCGCCGGTTTCCGGTCGCCACTCCGTCTCGGCCGCCGCGCCCGCGCGCATGACGATCTCCGAAGACGGCGTGCATCTCGTGGTCGGCGGCATCGGCGGCTTCGGCCTTGCCGCTGCCAACTGGCTGGTCGACAAGGGTGCGCGCAGACTGGCGCTTGTCACCCGTCGCGGTATCGCCGGCGAAGACACGCTGAGCGCGATCAAGCGCTGGGACGCCAAAGGGGTCGTGACCAGCCTGCATGCCTGCGACGTGACTGATGCGAAGGCAACGGCCGCAATGCTCGCAACGCTTCGGGCCGACGGCCCGTTGAAGGGCGTCGTGCATGCCGCGATGGTGCTGGACGACGCGCTGATCGCCAATCTCGACCGCGCCCGCAACCGCCCCGTCATCGACACGAAGGCGAAGGGTGCCGCCGTGCTCGACAGCCTGATCCGGAGCGACGATCTCGACCTCTTCCTGTTGTTCTCGTCGGCGACGACGCTGGTCGGCAACCCCGGACAGGGCAACTACGTCGCGGCCAACGGCTATCTGGAAGGGCTCGCACGGGCACGCCGGGCAGCGGGTCTGAAAGGGCTTGCGATCGGCTTCGGCGCCATCGCCGACACCGGCTATCTCGCCGAAAACACCGATGTCAACGACATCCTGTCGAAGCGCATCGGCAAGACGGCGCTGAAGGCGCAGGCCGCGCTCGACCAGGTGGAAGCCTATATCGCGGCCGACCCCGGCACGGTGAATGCGGCGACCGCGATGATTGCGGAATTCGACTGGTCCGCCGCGCGCAACCTTCCTGTCGTTCGGCAGCCGCTGTTCGAGGTCGTGATGCGCACGGCCGACCAGCATACCGGCAGCAGCGATGGCAGCATGCTCGATCTCGTCGCCATGATCGAGGGCAAATCGCCGCAGGAGGGCGAAGACCTGCTTTATGAGCTTGTCGCCAGTGAAATCGCCGCAATTCTGCGGGTTTCCAAGGATACGATTTCGCGAAGCAAGGTCTTGAAGGAAATCGGTCTGGACAGTCTGATGGCGGTCGAACTCGGCATCAGCTTCCAGCAGAACACGGGCTTCGACATGCCGCTCTCCGGTGTCGCCGACAATACGACCGTCGGCGACGTTGCGCACAAGCTGTACGAAAAGGTCAGCAAGCGCGATCAGGGAAGCAGCGAGGACGAACCGCCGACCGAAGACAAGATCCTGGCCGAACTGACACAGCGCCATAAGGCAACGTCTCCGGAAAAGGTTGCAAGCCAATGAGTGACGAC
This sequence comes from Rhizobium sp. PP-F2F-G48, assembly GCF_004342335.1. NCBI lineage: Bacteria > Pseudomonadati > Pseudomonadota > Alphaproteobacteria > Hyphomicrobiales > Rhizobiaceae > Rhizobium > Rhizobium sp. PP-F2F-G48. Next base: position 465,780 of record NZ_SLVH01000003.1, read on the forward strand.
CGGCAGCCCGCCGCGACGAAAATGAACAGCAGCATCCGGGAGAATCTGCTCGACCGGATGCGCAACACGCATCAATCGTCCGAACGCAACCGGATGGCGCGGTCGGAACGCGATGTGCCGACGCCGGTTCGCCGGACGCAGATGCGGTTCGAGGATCTGCCGGAATACAAGCAGGTCCAGACGCAGGAGGCCGCAAGCGCCCAGCTCGGCATCGAAAATCCGTTCTACCGCGCGCATGCGACGGCCGCCGGCGCCACGACCATCATCAACGGTCGCGAGCTGATCAATTTCGCATCCTACGACTATCTCGGCCTCAACCGGCATCCGCATGTCCTCGAAAAGGCCGCGGACGCCATCGGCACCTATGGCATCTCGGCGTCCGCGAGCCGCCTCGTGGCCGGCGAGCGTCCGGTTCATGGGGAGCTGGAAGAGCGGATCGCCCATTTCTACGGTGTGGAAGCTGCCGTCTGTTTCGTCAGCGGCTACCTGACCAACGTCGCGGCGATCAGCTGCCTGCTCGGCCCGAAGGATCTCGTCGTCCACGACGAGTTCATCCACAACAGCGCCCTTGCCGGCATCAAGCTTTCGGGCGCCACGCGTCGGCTGTTCAAGCACAATGACGCGCACGACCTCGAAACGGTTCTGCGGACCGTCTCCGGCGACTATCGGCGCATCCTCGTGATCGTCGAAGGCATCTATTCGATGGATGGCGACGTGGCGAACCTGCCCGCGATCCTCAAGCTCAAGGCCGAATACGGGTTCTGGCTGATGGTGGACGAGGCCCATTCCCTCGGCATCCTCGGGCGCCGGGGTCGCGGCACGTTCGAGCATTACGGCGTCGATCCGAAGGAGGTCGACATTTGGATGGGCACGCTGTCGAAGACGACGGCGAGCTGTGGCGGCTATATCGCCGGCAATGCGGCCCTCGCATCCGTGCTGAAGGCGACTGCCGGCGGGTTCGTCTATAGCGTCGGTCTTGCGCCGGCGCTGACGGCGGCCGCGCTTGGCAGCCTCGATATACTGGAAGCGGAACCCGAGCGCGCCGCTGCCCTTCGCCACAATGGTACGCTGTTCCTGAAGCTTGCACAGGAGGCCGGGCTCGACACCGGGCTCAGCGCCGGCTTCTCCGTCGTGCCGGTTCTCGTCGGCGACAGCCTGCGCGCGGTGCAACTGTCGAACGACCTTCTGGCCGCCGGCGTCAATGCGCTGCCGATCATCCATCCAGCCGTGCCCGAGGGCCTTGCCCGCCTGCGCTTCTTCATCACCAGCGAGCATACGGAAGAGCAGATCCGCAAGACGGTGACGCTGACGGCCGCAAAGCTCAAGGATCTGACCGACCGGAACTTCGGGCTGGCCTCCATCGATCTTCAGCAGATGATGAAAATGCTGGCGGCCCGGTGACACCGGCGCAACGGTCTTTCGTCCGGCGCATAGCGACGTGGCGCGCCGCGTCATGACGCATGTCGTGATCACCGGCGGATCAAGCGGCATCGGCCTCGAGGTGGCGCGCATCTATGTCGGCCGCGGCCATCGCGTCTCGCTGATCGCGCGGGGTCTGGCGGCTCTCGACGCGGCGAAGGTCTCTCTGGAAACCGAAGGTGGAGGCCAGGTGCAGGTCGCCGCGGCCGATGTCGCGGATGCGGACGCCGTTCAGGCGGCGATCCGAGCTTGCGAGACGGTATTCGGCCTCTGCGATATCCTGATCTGCTCGGCTGGCATCGTCGCGCCCGCCCGGTTCGAAGACCAGACGGCAGCGGACGCGGACCGGCAGGTGGCCGTCAATCTCTCGGGCTCCATGCATTCCGTCCGCGCGGTCTATGCGTCCATGCTCGCGCGTCGCCAGGGGCGCATCATGCTGGTCTCCTCCGGTGCCGGCCTGATGGGCATTCCCGGTTATGCCGCTTACTGCGCCTCGAAATTCGCGCTTCGCGGCTTTGCCGAGGCCTTGCGCTCGGAAGCAAAGCCGAGAGGAATCGTCGTCTCCATCTGCTTTCCGCCCGACACACAGACACCGCAACTGGAACGCGAACGCGCGGCACGCCCGGCAGAAGCCGAGGTGATCATGGGACAGGTCAAGCCCTGGAAGGCGGAAGCCGTGGCGCGCCAGATGGTCCGGGCGCTCGACCAGGGACGTTTCGAGGTCTATTTCGGCCTCACGCTTCTTGCCCTCGGCAGGCTCGCGCCGCTCGTCCGGCCGCTCGTCGATCGGTACTTCGATCGCCTTATTCGGGGTGTACAGAGGTAACGTCGACGTGACACAGCTTGTCACCTCACGGGAATGTCACTAGAACTCGGACGCGACGTGACGGCGCTCACGCCGCGGATTCAAAGGGTTTCGTTTGCCGTCGACATCACTCCAGCTTCACGACTACCCGCTCTCGTTGATCCTCGTCTGCTTCGCGCTCTCGTTCTTCGTCGCGTGGTTCACCGACAGGTTCGCGTTGCCGGCGCGCGAGCGTCGCCGCAACATGCCCAAGGGCCGGACGCTGTGGCATAGCCTGCGCGACGGTTTGGCCCGTCTGCCCGTCGTCGCCATCATCTATGCCTTCTTCTTCGCGATCTCCTGGCGCCCGCTGTATGGTGCTGCCGGTTGCATGAGCTTCTTCATCATCTTCACCGCGATCTCGCGCGCCAAGTTCCGCTTCATCCGCGAGCCGCTGGTGTTTTCCGACATCGCGCTCGTCGCCGACGTCTTCAAATACAAATCGATCTTCTACGCGAACTCGCTGAACATCGTCTTCTGGATCGTCGCCTTCGGCTATGTCTTCGGCGTGACCGGCCTTTATATGTATTTCGAGCCGGACGTGCTGCCGGACCATGCCGAAGCGTTCTACATCGTGCTGATGGTCTTTGCGGCCGCCTTCCCCTGGATCTCGCTCTTCTGGGGGCCGGTCAACGCGCCGACCGCGGATCTCGTGCAGAGGCTCGTCGGCAAACCGAATGCGAAGATCAGCACGGTCCGGTTCGGCACCTTCTCATCGGTCGTCTTTCATTTCATCATCTGGCTCGGTGTCCGGCGGGAGAAGATCGTCAGCGAGCTTTCCGGCGCCTTCTTTGCCGCGGTCAACGATCTCATCGGACACAATGCCGAAAACAAGGCCCCGCTGGTGGTCGTCTGGCAGTCCGAGTCCTTCCTCGACATGCGACATTACGGCGTCAACGCCGTCCGCCTCCCCAATATCGACCGCCTGCAGAAGCTCTCCACGCAGTGGGGCCGCATAGCGACCGTGTTTGAAGGCGGGTACACGTTGCGCACCGAGTTCGCGGTCCTCAGCGGGCTGCAGCCCGACGATATCCATGTCGATGCGAGCTATCCATACCTCCGTGCGCGGCACTATACGGATGTGGTGTGGCCGACGAAGCTGAAGAAGGCGGGCTGGCGCACGCATTTCATCCATCCCTACGACCGGACGTTCTTTCTGCGCCACAAGGCGATGCCGTTGCTCGGCTTCGAAGAGATGACGATGCTGGACGCGTTCGATCACGATCCTGCGCGGGACGGGCCCTACGTCTCCGATGCCGCGCTGACGCGCAAGGTGATCGAGGCGGTGGATCGGCAGAAGGACGACAAGGGCAGCTTCATCTTCGTCGCGTCGATGGCCAATCACGGCCCGTGGGAACCGGGGCGGGTTCCCGGCCACATCGATCCCGTCAGCATCTATCTCGAGATCCTGCAACAATCGGACAAAGCGCTCGGCCAGCTGATCGACCATCTGAACAAGCTCGACCGGCCGGTCTGGCTCGTCTTCTACGGCGACCATGCGCCCCTGTTGAAGTCCTTTGCCGATCCCTTCCCCGACCCGAGAACCGACTATTTCATTACGCCGCTGGGTGCCGCCCGCACCCCGCAGCAGGCGCCGGTGTTTCCGCGCAACGAAGAGCCCTGGAATCTGCTGAAGGCCATGCTGAAGCATGCGAACCTTCACAAGGACGAGTTGAAATAGACGGGATGACCGGCGCCCGCCCGCCCGCATCCGGAACAGCACGACGGGTGTTCCTGTTTCTAGAAGGTCCCTCGTCACCGCTCTTCATGAAGATCGCCGATCGGCTCGAGGCGATGGGGCATGTCTGCCTGCGGATCAACCTCAACATCGGCGACAGCATCTTCTGGCGTCGGCGCGGCGGATACGCGTTTCGGGGCCGGCCCGAGGCCTGGCCCCGCTGGATCGGCGACTTTCTGACCCGGCATGAGGTGACCGATCTCGTGCTTCTCGGCGAGGAGCGTCCCTATCACCGCCTTGCGACGGAGGCTGCAAAGCGACGGTCGATCGACGTCTATGTGGTCGAGATGGGATATCTGCGCCCGGATTGGCTGACGCTTGAGCGCGACGGCATGTCGACGAATTCACATTTTCCGGATGATCCCGACCACATCCTGAAGGCTGCCCGCGATCTGCCGGAGCCGGACTGGACGCGCCGGTATTTTCAGACGTTTCAGGCAGAGGCGGCTTACGATCTCCTCTACAATCTGCCCAATGCCTTCCTCTGGTTTCTCTATCCGCATTATCGCCGCCATGCGCTTTACCATCCGCTTGTGGAATATGCCGGCTGGATCCCGCGGCTCCTGCGGGAGAAGCGTCGCGGTCATGAGGCGCGTGCCACGATCGCCAGGCTGGAAGAGGGTCCGGGGCCGCTGTTCATCTTTCCTCTCCAGCTGCAGACGGACTTCCAGCTTCGGGCCCATTCGCCCTTTCACGACCAGCAGCAGGCGATCGAGGAGGTGCTGACCTCGTTCTCCCGCTTTGCGCCACGCGATGCGCGGCTCGTGGTGAAGGTCCATCCGCTCGACAATGGTCTCATCGACTGGGCCGGGACGATCGCCGAGATAGCGACACGGCTCGGCATCGGCCCGCGCGTCTCCTTTCTCGACGGTGGAAACCTGACGGCTCTGATCCGCCTGAGCGCAGGGATCGTCACCGTCAATTCCACCGTCGGACTGCATGCGCTGCAGCAGCGCAAGCCGGTGAAGGTGCTGGGCGTCGCGATGTTCGATGTGGAAAGGCTGACCGATCGGCAGCCGCTGGATCTGTTCTGGCCGGCGCCGCGTCTGCCCGATCCGGACGTCTGCGATGCCTTCTTCCGGCTGGTGGCCGCTGCCATTCAGGTTCGCGGAAACTTCTACTCGAAGGTCGGGACGGATGCAGGCGCGGACGCGATTGCCGCGCGTCTCCATGCGCGCACCGTCAACGAACCCGATGCCTTCGTCGATCCGCCACCGCGCAAGCGTCCGGAGAAGCGCGCACGGATGTGAGCCAAGCCCTTGTGCCTGTCGCGCAAACGCGTGCGGCGGTTTTGCGATGCCCGATATGCGGTCGTCACGGACCCGAAGCACAACGCGCTTAGCGGAACGATCGCGGCGCGCTTCAGGCGACGCCGGCGCGCAGCAGGTCGTGAATGTGGAGGATGCCGACCGGCATTTCGGTGTCATCGACGAGGAAAAGCACCGTCACCTTGCTCGACTGCATGACCTGCATCGCGGCGCTGGCGAGCAGTTGGGGAGAGATGACGCGCGGCTTGAGCGACATGATCGCCTCGACCGTCTCCTGCAGAAGATTATCCGACATGTGCCGGCGCAAGTCGCCATCGGTGATGACGCCGGCAAGCCGACCGTCCGCATCGACCACGCCGACGACGCCAAAACCCTTGGACGACATCTCGATCAGCGCCTGCCCCATCGGGGCACCCACGGGGAGAAGCGGCAGGGCGCCGCCGTGATGGGCGAGTTCGCCGACGCGCAGCAGCTGGGCGCCGAGCTTGCCGCCCGGATGGAACGTCTTGAAGTCCTCGGCGGAGAAACCGCGGCGCTCGAGCAGCGCGATCGCGAGAGCGTCCCCGACGGCCAGTTGCAGCAAAGCCGATGTGGTCGGCGCCAGGCCATGCGGGCAGGCCTCGTTGACCTTGGGTATGACGATCGGCACGGTGGAATGACGGGCGAGAAGACTGTCGCGGTTGGACGTCAGCGAGATCACCGGCACCTTGAAGCGCTGCGCATAGGCCAGCATATTGCCGAGTTCGACCGTTTCGCCCGACCATGACAGGAGGATGACCAGATCGTCCGACGTGATCATGCCGAGGTCGCCATGGCTGGCTTCCGTCGGGTGGACGAAATAGGCCGACGTTCCCGTGGAGGCCATGGTGGCAGCGATCTTGCGGCCGATATGCCCGCTCTTGCCGACGCCGGAGACGACCACGCGGCCGTTTCGGTCGGCGATCAGCGCGACGGCATCGGCCAGATTGCGGGCGAAGACGGCATCATTGGCAAAGCTGGTGGCGAGCGCGTTTACGCCGTCGACCGTGGTGGCAAGCGACCGCCCGATGGAATCGAGAACGGCGCTGTGCTCGGTCAGGCTGGCGTCGATGGATCTGAGGCTCATTCTGTCTCTCCCGGCAATCTTCCCGCGGGTTACTCCCTGCGCACAGAAAGATCAACGCATGATACGGACAGGCGCAAGCGCGGCTGTCGCCGGAGCAAGGCCCTCAGGGAAGATCGGAGACCGGCGGCGGCTCAGCTGACGCGCTTGACGACGGTTTCGTCCGGCAGCGCCGCGCGCTGTTTTTCGGGATTGGCGATGAAATCCTCGAGCGTCATGGAATCGAGGATATCGGCCATGGCGTCGCGCACGATGGTCATGGACCGACGCACCTCGCAGGTTTCCGGATCGTTGCAATCGTCGCAGACCTCATAGGCGGTGCGGCTGGCGCAGCGGATGGGCGCGAGAGGGCCGTCAAGCGTTCGCACGACCTGGCCGATGCGGATCTGGGACGCGGGGCGCGACAAGGAATAGCCGCCGCCCGGCCCTTTCTTGGATTTCAGGAAGCCGGCATTGCGCAATTCGAGCAGAATGGCGTCGAGGAACTTCTTCGGAATGTTGTTGCGGGTCGCAATCTCGGTGATAAAGGCTGTCTCACCCGGATCCAGATGCGCCAGATCGACCAGCGCCTTCAATCCGTACTTCCCTTTTTTCGTCAACATTCCGCTTGCTCGTCCTGAGAGGCACCATGCCCGCCTATTCAGGCACGCTGCGGTCGCAGCCTAGCACGTTTGATGCCTTTCAGACATAGGTGAGCAACCTCGTAGCGAGGTTTTTACCGGAACAGCTGCAAAATGCCGTTCGGGACGGGCAACACGCTTCAGGCAGCCAGGCCCGACAGACGCCCACGCGGCGCGGAAGCGCCGTCGAGATGCGCCAGGACAGCGTGCCGCGCAGCGTCCGCGCTGGCGAAGCGCTGTGCGTCGAGTTCCCAGACATGATACTTCACGGCAACGAACTTCAACGTGCCGGCATCGGGTACGACGACGCCAACGGCTTCGCCATTGATCTCGATGACCTGCTTGTGCGTCGCATTCGCGTTGTTGTTTTCGGTTTCCATGGTCAACGCTCCTTCCACGCCGAAGGCGGGAGTGTCTGTCAGTTTCGCAAATTGGGGAGGTTTAATCCGAGGTCACATTCGCGAAAGCGAACACATCCACCGGTCTGCCACTGCTTCACGACACAGGGAACGCGAGGCGCAGAGGAAGGCGGTACGGTCAAATTGCAACATGCCTTCTCCTCTGGCTGAAACCGCCCCAAGGGAGCGGATCTGAAACACACCGCCGACACAGTCTCTGCGGATAGTCTCAAACTAGTGCAGTCTAGTTCCGAAGTCAAATACAAATTAAATCACGGCGCAATTTCATTCCAAAAAAACTCAATATGCCGCCCTAATCAAACGTCTCATTCCGATTTTTGCCACTTTTCGAAAAATTATGCTGATTCAACCAAGCGCCGCGAGTCAGGCACATGCGGCAGATCTAGTGTGTTTCTCGCATGAGAAAAGGGCGACCCGTAAGGCCGCCCCATGAAATTTTCATGACGTTTCGGATTCGGGATCGAACGCCCGATTCCGTCAGCCCTTGACCGGTTCGCCGGGTGCGCCGGGTGCGCCGGCGCCGCGGGCCGTTTCGCGATCCTTCCACCAGCGGCTGAGGAACAGCAGGATCGGGCCGCCGATGTAGATCGAGGACGTCGTCGCGACGATGACGCCGAAGATCATCGGCCAGGCGAAGCTCTTCACGGCATCGCCGCCCCAGATCGCCATGGGCACCAGAGACAGGGCCGTTGCCATGGAGGTGAAAATGCATCGCGCGAGCACCTGATTGATCGACATGTCGATCAGTTCGGAGAACGGCATCGACTTGTACTTCCGCATGTTCTCTCGCATGCGGTCGTAGACCACGACCTTGTCGTTGACGGAGTAGCCGATCATCGTCAGCACGGCGGCGATGGCCGTGAGGTTGAAGTCGATCCCGGTCAGCGCGAAGAAGCCGATGGTCTTGGTGATGTCGAGCAGCAGAACCGCGATGGCGCCCACCGCGAAGTGCCATTCGAACCGCCACCAGATGTAGATCAGGATCGCGATCATGGCGAGCGACACGGCGAGGAAGCCGGAGCGTGCGAGCTCGGCACTGATCGTCGGGCCCACCACTTCGGTCCGCTCGAACGAGGCATCGGGAATCGTGCTGGCAACGGCGCCCTTGATCGCATTCAGCGCAACCGTCTGCTCCTGCTCGCCGCCCGGCTGGCGCTGGACGCGGATGAGAACGGACGTGCCCTGGCCGAATTCCTGCAGCGCGACTTCGCCGAGGTTCAGGCCTTCGAGGTTTTCCCGCAGCTTCGGCAGGTCGAGTTTCGTCTGGGACGTGGTTTCCACCTGGATGCCGCCGACGAAGTCGATGCCGTAATTGAGGCCCGGCGTGAAGAACAGGATGATCGAGCTGATCGACAGGAAAGCCGACGTCGCGATGGCGATGTAGCGGCCGCGCATGAACGAGAAGGCAGGCAGATGCCGGACCTTGCCGAACAGCGAGGGAATGTCGAGCTTCTTCATCTTCCGGCGCACGACCATTTCCCGCATCATCAGGCGGACGACGGTGATGGAGGTGAACATGGAGATGACGATGCCGAGCATCATGGTCACGGCGAAGCCGCGAACGGGGCCCGAGCCGAAGGCAAACAGCAGCACGGTGCCCGAAAGCGTCGTGACGTTGCTGTCGATGATGGTCGCATAGGCCTTGTTGAAGCCGATATCGAGCGCCTTCATGGCGCCGGCGCCGGCTGCGGTTTCTTCCCGGATACGGGCGTTGATGAGGATGTTGGCATCGACGGCCATGCCGATGCCGAGAATGATACCGGCGATGCCGGGCAGCGTGAGCGTGGAACCGAGCATGCCGAGCACGCCGATCGTCAGGATCGTGTGCAGCAGCAGGCCGATATTGGCGATCATGCCCCAAGAACCGTAGAGCACGACCATGAGCGTGACGACGAGGATGAAGCCGGCGAGGCCCGTATAGATGCCCATCCGGATCGAGTCGGAGCCGAGATTGGGGCCGACGGAGCGTTCCTCGATGATGGTCAGCGGTGCCGGCAGCGCGCCGGAGCGCAGCAGCGCGGAGAGCACGGTCGCTTCCTGGGCGGTGAAGTTGCCCGAAATCTGGCCCTGTCCGCCGAGGATCGGCTCGCGGATGACCGGCGCGGTCAGGACCTTGCCGTCCAGCACGATGGCGAAAGGCTTGCCGACATTGTCACGCGTGATTTCGGCAAACTGGCGGGCGCCCTGTGCGTCGAAGGAGAAAGAGACGATCGGCTCATTGGTCTGCTGGTTGAAACCGGCCTTGGCGTCGGCCAGGCGCTCGCCGGAAATGGCGACGCGGGTCTCCACCGCATATTTGGCCGGGTCGTTGGCGCCGACGAGAATATCGACGCCGCGCGGCGCGACACCGTTCGGATCGACCGTCTGATCGACCATGTGGAAGCTCATCTGGGCGGTAGAGCCGAGAAGCTGACGCAGGCGCGTCGGATCCTGCAAGCCGGGCAGCTGGACGAGGATGCGGTCGGAGCCGACGCGCTGGATCAGCGGTTCGGCAACCCCGACCTGGTCGACGCGTCGACGGATGATCTCAAGGCTCTGGTCGACGGCAGCGGTCATGCGCTCGTCAAGGCCGGCCTGTGTCAGGCGAACCGTGATGGCGGCATCGGCACTGGTGATGTCGATGTCGGATGCGGCCGTTCCGAAGCCGAGCGGGCTTGCCGGCGCGGCGAGCGCATTGATCTTGGGGAGAACGCGATCCCGCGCGGCGGCATCCGCAATCGTCACGACGATGGCGTCGCCGGCAATCCGAGCGGACGAGACGGGCACGCGCTCGGTGCGCAGCACGCCACGGATGTCATCGAGCAGCGTGTTCAGCCGGGCCTGTCGCAGGCCGGCGGCATCCACCTCGAGCACGAGGTGGGAGCCGCCCTTGAGGTCGAGACCGAGGGTGACCGGCTTGACCGGGAGATAGGCGGCGTAACGCTGCTGCGTTTCCACCGAGAGAACGTTGGGAAGCGCCGCGATGATCCCGAAGAGGGTGATCGCGACATAGGCCAGAATGGCCCATTTCGATGTGCGCATGAAGATTTTCCAATATCGTCCGCCCTGACCCTCAAAGGGCTCGGCGGGTCGTGAAGGCCGAAAGGATGTGACGCGAAGAGCGCCGGCGCGTCAGCGGCGGGATGGCGCAAGAGCCGGCGGCGCGCGGGCTTCCGCCGCCTCGGAGACGCCGCCGTCCAGCCGGTGGCTGCGGCCGGCGGTCGCGATGAAGGCTGCCGGACGCAGCAGATCGGGTGCACGGAACACCGCGAGAGACAAGGGATCGGGGCCGCCGGGCACGGGTTTCGCATCGATCCGCTCGGCCGTGAACCGCACATCGGCCGGCTGGGCGGCGCGCAGCGCTTGCCGCGAGAGTGCCGGTTCGGCCGCGCGGCCATCCCGGTTTTCCCGACCCGAAACGTCACCCGGTCGCAAGAACGCGCCGGTTCCGGACGCAACGAGCTGGGCAGAGGCGACGAGCGGCATCGCAAGCACCGCGGCAAACAGCCAAAGCAGCGCCAGAAGCCTGGTCGAGGCTCCCCACACGGCCCGGTCCCATTGCCGGCGGCGCTTCGTTCTGCCGAACCCGTCGTTCACGGGGATGTCCTTCCCTGCGGGTCGCGTTCCGGCGATCCGTTCATGCGGGCCTTACAATCATTCCCGGCCGGCAAAGTCAAATCACGCTGCCTCCCGCTGCAGGGCGAGGCCCGAGCAGCCATTGTGCCAGCGTCAGCCGGCGCTGCGATGCAGCGGGCAGATCAGGCCGGTCGGACCGCCTTCGCAGGCCACGCAGAGTGCGTCGCCGTCGAACGTCTGAACCGTGCAGCCGGCCGCTTCGAGAGCTGCCTGCGTTTTCGGATACCCCGAGATCATCACGATCTGGCCGGGCTTCAGCGCGAGGACCTGCAGACTGGCACCGTTGCTCGCATGGAACTCGTCGGCCGGCGCCTCGATGAGGCTGATGCCCCATTCCTGCAGGATCTGGTAGAGCGCCACGGGCAGAAGCGGCGCGTAGACCAGGGCCAGATCACGCCGCACGGGACTGACGATCGAGGACAGGTGGAAGCAGGCGTCGTCCCCGTTCCAGAGCGGCAGGTCGTAGCTGAGAACATCGACCCCCTGGGCAGCGAGAATGGTCGCGAGCTGTGCGATACCCTCGTCATTGGTGCGCAGCCCGCGGCCGATCAGCAGCGTTTCGGCATCCAGCCAGATGGTGTCGCCACCCTCGACGGCGCCGAAACCGTCGATCCGACCGAGTATCGGAATGCCCGCCTTCTTGCAGGCGGCTTCGTGCAGCGCCACTTCCTTGCGCCGCCCGTCCTTGCCCGGCCGCAAAAGCACGGCCCCCTGCGGCGTCATCAGCAGCGGATCCTGCGTAAACATCGCATCCGCAAGACCATCCCCCTTATCCTCGATCCAGAGGATCTCGGTGCCGGATTGCTCAATGAGCGATGTAAAACCGGAATATTGCCCGATCGCCTTTTCGGCATCGAACCCCGCACCATAGTGCCAGGCCGCGGCGTCGGCAGCCATCAGGCTCTTTCCCGGGCGGCGCATCAGAGCCTGTTTGAGAGGGGACGACATATCTCGAACGCCGAATTCCGCCATGGTCACTCCTTGCCGATCAAAGCGCCCGGCGGCGCGGCGGCGATCATAGGCAGGATCCGGACGGCGGCAAGACCTCGAAAAAAAAGCCGCAGGACGGGACGTTCCTGCGGCTCAAAAAATCGGGACAGTCTATCAATCGACACCGGGGGTACGGCATCGATCGCCGCACTTTAACGAACGCCCGTGTGCGGAACTTTAAGCGGATCGGGACAATTTTATCGAGTGCGGGCTTTCATGCCGACCGCTGCAGCCTGGCTCAAGATTGCGACGATAGCTTTCCTCGCATGCCGGCGGGCATCGGGCGTCCAGCATGTCCGCACCATGCGGATACCCGATCCGCCCGCCGGCATCTCCCCCCATCGCCTGCCCTCCAGCGATCATTTTCCCGGCATCACGGTTCAAGTGTCGCGCGACATGCGCTACTGCAGTCTGAAATGACAGAGCGCGACCACGGAATACGGCGCGGCGGACGCTTGCCCGGACGGCGGAAGGATGGCAGCAATGAAAATGGCGGCGGAATGCCAATCGATGGCGGATATCCGGACGGAGATCGACCGGCTGGACGAGACGATCATGCGGCTTCTGGCTGAGCGCTGGAGCTATATCGGCCGTGCGGCGGAGATCAAGACGGACGCCGGCCTGCCGGCCGATATCCCGAGCCGCGTCGATGAGGTTCGCGCCAATGTCCGACGCCATGCGGCCGATCTCGGTCTCGACCCCGCATTTTACGATACCATCTGGTCGCAACTGATCCGCCACAGCATCGTGCGGGAAGAAGAAATTCTCGGGCCGCAGGAGACAGGCCGGACCGCCTGAGGCGGCCGGGCTTCTACCAGACCTTCCAGGGCGGCATACCTTCTTTCCAGAGGCTTTCGAGGCGAACCACATCGTGGCGCGTATCGACAGGTTGCCAGAAACCCTCATGCAGATAGGCGCGCAACTGGCCCGTCTGGGCAAGCGCGTCCAGCTCCGCTGTGCGATCCGACAGGAACACGTCCGCGATCGCGCTCAGAGACGACGGTGACAGAATGAGGAAGCCGCCGTTGACAAAGCCGGATTCCGGCCTGGCAGAAAGTGCGCGCACCTCGACACCTTCCAGGTGAAGCGCACCGTAGCGTGCCGGGGGATAAACGGCCGCAACCGTCATTCCCTGGCCGTGGGCGCGATGAAAAGCGAGGCTTGCGCCGATGTCGATGCTTGCGAGACTGTCGCCATAGGCGAGGCAGAAGGCCTCCTCGCCCTCGAGATGGGCCGCAATCTTTTGCCGTCTCTGGTCGCTCGAGACCGCGTCGCCCGTGTCGATCACGGTCACCCGCCAGTCTTCCACGCCGGCAAGATGGATATCCGTGCTTTTGAGCGACAGGTCGAAGGTCACGTCCGCGGTGTGCAGTGCATAGCCGGCGAAGAAGGTCTTGATCTCCGCCGCGTTCGCGCCGCAACATATGACGAAGTCGCTGATGCCATGCGCCGCATAGATCTTCATGATGTGCCAGATCAGCGGTCGCCCGCCGATCTCCACCATGGATTTCGAGATATTGCCAAGGCCGGGAAAACGAAGGTCAGGGCCATCCGCCAGAATCACGGCCTTCACCGGACACCTCTGGCCGATGGCGCGGCGCGCTTCGCACAGTGTGCGGCATCTCTTATCGAACGCATCGTCTTCCGACCTCCGTCATTGTGAGATGGGAGGTAGAGCGCGGTGCGATGCGGTCAAACATCAGAGGGCTGCGATGTAACTCGCCAGCCGGTCCGCTGCCGTGCGGATGTGGAGCGGGTCGCGCAGGAAGCAGGCCCGCATGAAGCCCGCACCGCCCTGTCCGAACGCCGTGCCGGGTGCAAGACCGACCAGCGTCCGGTCGACGATGTCGAGCGCTGCCGCGCGCACGTCGGTGATGCCGTCGATCTTCAGGAAGGCGTAGATGGCGCCATCCGGGCGGAGCGTCTCGACCCGGTTCGTCGCAATCAGCGCGTCGCAGAGGATATCGCGCGACATGGTCGCCTTGACGACGTTCTGGCGGGCGAATTCATCGCCATGGTCGAGCGCCGCACAGGCGCCGGCCTGAATGAACGGCGCCACGCCCGAAGTCGAGTACTGGATGAGATTCTCGAGCGCTTGCCCGATTTCGGCCGGGGCAACGATCCAGCCCGCCCGCCAGCCGGTCATCGACCAGTTCTTGGAAAAGGAGTTGACGAAGATGATCCGGTCTTCATCCTCCATGACATCGAGGAAAGACGGCGCGCGCGCATCGGCGTAGAAATAGAGCGCATAGATTTCGTCGGCGATGATCCAGAGCCCATGGCGGCGGGCGAGATCGAGAAGGGCGACGAGATCGGACTGCGTCGCCGTCCAGCCGGTCGGGTTCGACGGCGTGTTGACGAAGATCGCCTTGGTCCGCGGGGTGATCGCCGCCGCGATCCGGTCGAGATCGAGCTGCCATTTTCCATCCGTAAACGACAGGGGCACGCCCACGGCGCGCGCGCCCGAAAGCTCCGCGGAGGCCGCGAAGTTCGGCCAGGCCGGCGTGAGGAAGAGAAGTTCGTCGCCGGGGGACGCCACCGCTTCGACCGACAGCTTGATCGACTGCATGCCGGAGCCGGTGACGAAGACGTTGTCGATGCCGAGCGTCTTGTGAAAATGCCGGTCGTAATAGCGGACGATCGCCTGGCGAAGCTGCGGAATGCCGCGCTGCCAGGTGTAGAAGGTCTCGCCCGCCGTCAGGGAGTCCCGCGCCGCCTGCGAAATGAAATCCGGCGTCGGCAGGTCACCCTCGCCCACCCAGAGCGGAATGAGCCCTTCGCGACCCCGCGCATAGTTCACGACCTCGACGATGCCGCTCTGCGGCGCGGCAAGCGCGCGGGCGCTGAGGCCAGGCGAAGCTTGGCCTGTCGATGCGGAGGTGTCAGATGGGGACTGCGACGAGGATGACGACATGGCTGGCTAGGGTCCGGTTGGCGACACCGACCTCCTAACGCCTTTCGACCGGACGATCACGCGATAATCGCTGGCCGTCCGATCGATTTTCGTGATGTGTCGCCTCAGACGCGCGGTGCGCGCAGCAGATCGCGGATTTCGGTCAGCAGCTGAACGTCTGCCGGCGGCGGAGCCTCTTCTTCCTTGCCCTCGCGCTTGTCGCGCTCGACAGAAGCCCGCAGCTTGTTCACGCCCTTGATCATCATGAAGATGATCCAGGCGAGGATGAGGAAATTGATGAAGACGGTGATGAAACTGCCGTAGGCGAAGATGGCGCCCTGCTCGCGGGCCTGGGCGAGCGTCGTGGCTGTCACGTTGCCGCTGAGCACGAAGAAGTAGTTGGAGAAATCGAAGCCGCCGCCCGTCAGCGCGCCGACGACCGGCATGACGAGGTCGTTCACGACGGAATCGACGATCTTGCTGAAGGCGGCACCGATGATCACACCGACGGCCAGATCCATCACATTGCCGCGGGCGATAAATTGCTTGAACTCGTTCAACATCCCAACTCTCCTTTGACGTGCGCCAGACGCGCCGATCCCCAACTGGAACCTATCGCCTTTCGGTAGAAAGGAAAGCCGCAACGATACGCTTTCGTGATCCGCCACTTTCTCAGGCAGGGGCGGCTTCGACTTAAGACCAAACCCAAGGCAATTCTCTTGGTCGCGTCTTTCACCTATGATCCGGATCGAGCGCAGGGTGGAGGAGGAAACCATGCTATCCGGCACGGTCGTGTTTGCGGCCGCTTTCACCTACCTGCTGCTGCTTTTCGCCGTTGCCAGCTATGGCGACCGGGCGGCGCGCAAGGCGGCGTCGAGCGGCGTGGCTGCGCGTGGCCGCCCCGTCGTCTATGCATTTAGCCTCGCAATCTACTGCACCAGCTGGACCTATTTCGGCGGCGTCGGCCTTGCCGCAGAACGCGGGCTCGAGTTTACCGGAATCTATATCGGCCCGATCCTCATGTTCACGCTGGGACTGCCGATCATCCGCCGCATCACGACGCTCGCCAAGTCGCAGAAGCTGACATCGGTGGCCGATTTCATCGCGGCACGTTACGGCAAGAACCCGACAGTTGCCGGCATCGTGGCGCTGATTTCGCTGGTGGGGGCCATTCCCTACATCGCTTTGCAGCTCAAGGCCGTGTCGAGTTCGATGGCCGTGCTGGTCGATACCCGGCCCTACGGGCTCGACGGCGGAGCGGCCTTCATCGATCTTCCCCTGCTGGTCACGCTGTTTCTCGCCTGCTTCGCCATCGTGTTCGGCACCCGCCACACGGATGCGACCGAGCATCAGGACGGGCTGATCCTCGCCATCGCCATGGAATCGGTCGTCAAGCTCGTGGCGCTCGTCACGGTCGGGCTCTACGTCGTCTTCTTCCTGTTCGACGGCCCGGCCGACATGCTGACCCGCGCCCGGGACAACAGCGCCGTCATGGACGCCCTGACCTACCAGACGCCCATGGCGCGCTGGATCGTCCTCACCGTTCTCTCGGCCGTTTCCATCATCCTGCTGCCGCGCCAGTTTCATGTGACGGTGGTGGAGAATCGCACGGCCGGCGAACTGCGGACGGCGGGCATTCTCTTTCCGCTCTATCTCATCGGCATCAATCTCTTCGTGCTGCCGGTCGCAATCGCCGGCATGCTGACATTTCAGGGAAACGGCGTCGCGGATCTCTATCTCCTGACGCTGCCGCTGTCGCACGACCTGCCGATCCTGACCCTCGTCGCCTTCATCGGCGGTTTCTCGGCTGCGACCGCCATGGTCATCGTCGCCTCCGTCGCCCTGTCGATCATGCTGTCGAACGACATCGTCATGCCGATTTTCCTGCGGCGAAACCTGACGGGTCGAGGCCGCTCCAAGGATGTCGGCGCCACGCTTCTGAACGTCCGCCGCATGGCGATCTTCGCGGTGCTGCTGCTCGGCTACGGCTATTATCGGGCGGCCGACATCACCGCAGGGCTCGCATCGCTCGGGCTCTTGTCCTTTGCCGCGATCGCCCAGATGGCGCCGGCCATGTTCGGGGGGCTCGTCTGGCGGCAGGCGAATGCCCGCGGCGCCATCGCCGGCATGACCATCGGTTTCTTCGTCTGGGCCTATCTGCTGTTCCTGCCGAGCCTCGGCGGTCCCGACAATTCGCAGGTGGCGGCGACCATTCTCGGCTTCCTGTTTCCCTTTGCCGACATGTTCACCGCCGAGACCGCCGATCCCCTCGTGAATGCAACGGCGCTCAGCCTCCTGTTCAACACCATAGCCTATGTGGTCTTCTCCCTGTCGCGCGCGCCAAAACCGCTGGAACGGCTGCAGGCCGGGCTGTTCATCCGCCGGGCATCGCGCACGGAGCGCGCCTTTCGTGGCCGCAAGACCAAGATCACCGTGCTCGACCTGAAGAGCACCATCGCCCGCTATCTCGGCGAAGAGCGGATGCAGCGGTCGTTCGAGACCTATGCGAAGAAAAGCGGACGACGGCTCGAGGACGGGCAGCCGGCCGACATGGCGCTCATCCATTTCTCCGAACAGATCCTCGGCAGCGCCATCGGCTCGTCTTCGGCGCGGCTCGTGCTGTCGCTGGTGCTGCAGCGGCTCGATGATACCTCGCCGGATACGGCCATCCTGCTCGATCAGGCCAGCGAAGCGCTGCAATACAATCAGGACATGCTGCAGACCGCCTTGTCGCAGATGGACCAGGGCATCGCCGTCTTCGACAGTTCCAACCATCTGATCATCTGGAACCGCCGGTTCCGGCAATTGCTCGATCTGCCCGAGGCGTCCGGCCAGGTCGGCTTTCCCCTGTCGGAGATCGTCGCGATCCTGACGCAGCGCGGCGACCGGGTGCGCGACGGTGAACCGGCCTTGCTCACGAGCTTCCTCGCCCTCGACAAGCCGTTCCAGCTGGTGCTGTCGGGCGGCGAGCGGATCATCGAGGTGCGCAGCAATGCCATGCCGGACAAGGGCCTGGTCACGACCTATACCGACATCACCCAGCGGGTGGCGGCCGATATCGCGCTGCTGCAGGCCAACGAAACGCTGGAGGCCCGCGTGGCCGAGCGCACGGCCGAACTGACGCGGGTCAACCGCGAGGTGGCGGAGGCGCGCGCCGCGGCCGAGGAGGCCAACAACGGGAAAACGCGCTTCTTCGCCGCGGCCGGCCATGACATCCTGCAGCCGCTGAATGCGGCGCGGCTCTATTCCTCGTCCCTGGTCGAGCGTCTGGGGGCATCCGAAAACCGGCTTCTGGTCCAAAACATCGATTCCTCGCTCGAGTCCGTCGAGGCCATTCTCGGCGCCGTGCTCGATATTTCCCGGCTGGACACGGGCGCCATGAAGGCACGACTGCAGACCGTTCCGCTCGACGATTTCCTGCGACGCATCGAGACCGATTTTGCGCCCGTCGCCAAGGCGAGCGGCCTGAAGCTGACCGTCATGCCGACCTCGCTGAATGTCCGCACCGATCCGAACCTGCTCAGACGCCTGGTGCAGAACCTCGTGTCGAATGCGGTGAAATACACGCCGCGTGGGCGCGTGCTCGTGGGGGTCCGGCGCCGGGGGGCGGAGGCCGTGATCGAGGTGATCGATTCCGGCATCGGCATTCCCGCCTCGAAATTCCGCACCGTCTTCAAGGAATTCGCGCGGCTGGAGGAAGGTGCGCGAACGGCCTCCGGGCTCGGGCTGGGCCTCTCGATCGTCGACCGGATCTCGCGCGTCCTGCACCATGCCGTCGATCTTCAGTCGCGACCGGGCAAGGGCACCCGGTTTCGGGTCACGCTGCCGATCGAGGCGGGGGCGCTTGCGAAGCCTGCTTCCGTGGGGGATATCGCCAATGCCGGACCTGCAATGCCGATGAACGGGCTCGCCGTTCTCTGCATCGACAATGAGCCGCGGATTCTCGAAGGCATGCGCAGCCTTCTGGAGAATTGGGGATGCCGCGTGATGACGGCGGCCTCGGCCGAACTCTGGCTGTCGGCCAAGATCCGCGACATGCCGGATACCATCATCGCCGATTACCATCTCGATCACGCCACGGGGATCGATGCGATCCGCGACATCCGCGCAGCCTGTGGCCGCGACGTGCCGGCGCTTCTGATCACGGCGGATCGATCGGTCGAGGTTCGGGCCGCCGCGGAGCGCGACGGGATCGCGCTTCAGAACAAGCCGGTGCGGCCGGCAGCGCTGCGGGCCTGGCTGACCCGCTCGGCGGCCATGCCGAAGGCGGCAGCCGAATGATCAGGTTGCGGTGGCGTAATCCTCACGCGGCGGCGGCGTGAAGATCACGCCGCGACGGCCGTGACCTTGCCCAGTTGGATGACCGCCTGCGTGCGGCTGTCGACATTGAGCTTCAGGAGAATCGCCGAGACGTGCGCCTTGATGGTCGCCTCGGAGACGCCGAGCTCATAGGCGATCTGCTTGTTGAGCAGGCCCTCGGCCAGCATGGCGAGAACGCGCGACTGCTGCGGTGTCAGCGTGTTCAGCCGCTGGATGAGGTCGGCCACGTCGGGCTCATGACTCATGCCGCGCCGGAAACCCGCCGGCGTATAGAGATTGCCGGCGATCACCGTATCGATCGCGCCGCGGATATCCTCGATTCCGGCCGATTTCGACAGGAAGCCGCAGGCGCCGAGATCGATCGCGCGGGTGATGGTGGCCGGCTCGTCATGGGCGGAGACGATCAGGATCGGCAGCGAGGGAAACTCGGTCCGAAGGACCATCAGGCCGGAAAAGCCGCTGACGCCGGGCATGGTGAGATCGAGCATCAGGAGATCGGCATCGGGATGCAGTGCCGCCGCAACGCGCACGGCACCGAAGTCGCCGGCCTCCACGATATCCGGCGCCCCCGGCATGGCCGCCAGCGCCTGCCGCATCGCCCCGCGAAAGAGCGGATGGTCGTCCGCAACGATGATGGTCATACCCTGTGCCATGATGCTCTCTCCTCGAGCGACCGGCCGTCAGGTCCTCCAACCCGTCAGCCGGCGTCATGCCTCGTCTTTCCCGCAGACCTTCCGGCAATCCTTGCCGTTCCGGCCGTCCCTGCCGTTCCGGCAATCGCCCGGATCACGTCTTCCGCAGGTCGCCGTCAGGGTCAGACGCCGGCGGGGTTTTCTCCTCCCCCTGCCACTCGCGTCCGAAGTCCCGGGCGATCCCCATGAAGCTGCGCAACATTCTATCCATAATGCCCATGGTCTGGTCAATCTCTTCCTGCGTCGGCAACCGAGGCGAGAAGCCTTCCGGCGCATCCTTCACGACTTTTTCCAGCGTTTCGACGCGCTTTTCGAGAAGATCGAGCTCCAGATCGTAGGCCGTCCGCTCGTCGGCGGCCATCCGGCAGACGAGATCGCCGGCTTTTTCCTGGCAGAGCGTGACCTCGCCCGTCTGCGTGTCCAGTCGCGCGATGCCGGTATCGGTCTTCTGCATGCTGTAGCGACCGGGCGCCGGCGCCTGCGACAGGGCCGGGGTAACGCCGATCAAAAGTGCGACGACGGCAAGCGGCAGACCGTGCGGCGTGAGGCGACGGATGGGGACGGGGTTGGACATGGCGGCAAGCTCCTTGGTCGGTCATCGTCGGGCGCGGTTGGCGTTCGGACACGTCATGTGAGACGCGTGTCGCACGAGTGGTGGACTTTTACGGCGCTTTGCGGCAAGTCCACGGCATCGGAGGCGACCGGTTGCCGGGCCCGTCTCGTCGCAGCGCAGGTCGATCCATCGACGAGAGCCTTGCGACCCGAGACCGGCCCCAAGGACGGGACCCGAAGCGCTGCACGCGTGTTGCGGATCATCTCTCCGCCCCTCGTTGCAGTGTATCAGAGCGACGAGGAGCAAGCACCATGTCCGGCATCATCTACAAAATCGTACCGACGTCTCTGTGGCGAAACGCACAGGCTGCCGGAACGTTCGAAGGCGCGCCGGTCGATCTTGCCGACGGCTTCATCCACTTCTCGACGGCGGACCAGGTCGCGGAGACCGCACGGCGGCACTTTGCCGGACAGGACGATCTGCTGCTGGTCGGCATCGACGGAGACAGGCTGGGCGAAGCGCTCGTCTACGAGACCTCCCGCGGCGGCGCGCTGTTTCCGCATCTCTACGGTCCGCTTCCCATGACCGCCGTTCTGTCCGAGCAGGCTTTGCCGCTGTCGCCGGATGGCCGCCACCTCTTTCCGGAGCTCGAGGCATGAAAGCGCATCTCGAAGCCCTGGCGCGGCGCGCACTGTTTCTCACCGATCCGGAAATGGCGCATGGGCTTTCCATCAAGGCCCTGCGGTCGGGCCTCGTGCCGTCGCATGCGGCACCCGCGGATGCACGGCTGCGCCAGTCGGTCGCCGGCATCGGCTTTCCCAATCCGCTGGGCATGGCCGCCGGATACGACAAGAACGCCGAGGTGCCGGAAGCGCTTCTGCGCCTCGGCTTCGGCTTTACCGAGATCGGCACCGTCACCCCCCGCCCGCAGGCGGGCAACGACCGGCCGCGCATCTTCCGGCTGGTTCGCGACGAGGCCGTCATCAACCGGCTGGGCTTCAACAATGAGGGGCATGCCGCGGCTCTCGATCGCCTGAAAGCCTGCCGGGCCGATCCGCTGATCGGCGTGAACATCGGCGCCAACAAGGACAGCACCGACCGCGTGAACGACTATGTGCTCGGCATTCGCTGCTTTGCGCCGGTTGCCCGGTATTTTACCGCCAATATCTCCTCGCCCAACACACCCGGCCTGCGCGACCTGCAGGCCCGCGGCAGCCTGTCCGCTCTGCTGACGGCGGTGCTGGAGGCGCGCGACATTGAGGCGCGCAAGCTGAAACGCAAGCTGCCGGTGTTCCTGAAGATCGCGCCCGATCTCAGCGACGAAGGTCTGGACGATATCGCCGCGGAAGCGCTGGCCCACCCGCTCGACGGGCTGATCATTTCCAACACGACGCTCTCGCGAGCCGGGTTGACCGACACGCGACAGGCGGCGGAGGCCGGCGGTCTTTCCGGCAAGCCGCTCTTCGATGCCTCCACGGTGGTTCTGGCGAAAATGCGCCAGCGCGTCGGTCCCGACCTGCCGATCATCGGTGTCGGCGGCATCCATTCGGCCGAGACGGCGGCCGAGAAGATCCGGGCGGGGGCCGATCTGGTCCAACTCTATTCCGGCATGATCTTCGAGGGGCCCGGGCTGCCGAGCCGTATCGTGAGCGGCCTCTCGCGCCTCTGCGACCGCGAGGGCCTGAGCTCGATCCGCGACATCCGGAATTCGCGCACCGCCTACTGGGCCGCGAAGGTCTGAGCCGACCGCCGGGGCACGCGCGACAGGAGCAGCAGGCCGCGGCAGAGCAGGAACAGGTTCAGTGCCGCCCAAAGGCCGTGATTGCCGAAGACCGGCACGAAGGCGAGGAGCGCTGCGATATAGATCGCGAAGGCGGCCAGCATCATGTTGCGCATGTCGCGCGACCACGTCGCGCCGATGAAGACGCCATCCATGAGAAAGGCAAGCGCGCCCGTCATCGCGGTCAGGGCCGCCCACGGCGTATAGGCATGAGCGACGCTGCGCACGTCGGGCGCCGTGGTCAGGAGATCGACGATGTCGTCTCCGAACACCAAGAAGGCGAGCGTCGTCAGCGCGGCGAGCGCGAAGGACCAGAGCGCCGTCATCTTCAAGGCGCGGTCGAAGGCAGGGCGATAGCCCGCACCGATGGCGCGACCGGTCAACTGTTCGGCCGCATTGGCAAGGCCGTCGAGGTAGTAGCCGGCGACGAGGAAGATCGTCATCAGCACGGCATTGGCCGCAAGGGTCACCGGCCCGAAGGACGTGCCGACCCGCGTCATCACCAGGAAGACGGCGAGGAGGACGAAGGACCGGATCATGATATCGCGGTTCAGCGCGAAGAGGCGTGTCAGCCCGCTGCGCTCGGCGATCGCGCGCCAGGTGGGCTTTGCCGTCGGGTCGAAGCGGGACACGACGATGGCAAAGCCGACGAGGGCGCCGACCCCTTCGCCGGTCAGCGTCGCGATGGCGACGCCGGCCACGCCCCAGCCGACATAAAGCCCGAGCGTGATCGACAGGACGATGTTGACGCCATTGATCAGCGTCTGCAGCAGAAGGCCGAGCGTCGCCTGCCCGCGCCCGAGGACGTAGCCGAGGATGGCGTAATTGGCGAGCGATGCCGGGGCTGCGAGGATGCGCCAGAGGAAATACGTCCGCGTGACATCGGCCACCGCCTGTCCGGGATCGAGCAGGGCCAGCCCCGCCCAGAGAAGAAGCGGGGACAGGGCGATGGTCGCGAAACCCGCCGTGAGCGCGATGATCATCGAGCGCCAGAAGACGGTCTGCTCCTCCCGCCGGTCGCCGCGCCCGAAAGCCTGCGCCACCAGTCCCGTGGTTGCCGACCGCAGGAAGTTGAAGGTGACGAAGATGAGGTCGAAGACGACGGCCCCGACCGCGAGCCCCGCCAGCAGCGTCGCGTCGCCAAGGCGCCCGACGACGGCGGTATCGACGAGACCGAGGAGCGGCGTCGTGAGAAAGCCGAGCGTCATGGGAACGGCGATGGAGAGAATGAGCCGGTGGGTGACCCGGAACGGGCCTGCACCTTCGCCGATGCTCATACCGTCATGCCCGGGAATGTCTGCCTGCATGTCCATCCTCTCCCGACGTCACGCAGCGACATCTCCGGCCGCTCAGATGCCGGAGGAGAGCACCATGGCCCAATAAGGCCGGTTGCCGGAGGCGGGATTGCGCATGACGGCAACGCCCAGACCTGAATAGCCGGGTCCGAGCATGTTTTCGAGATGTTTCGGCGAGTTCAGCCAGGCAAGATAAGCCTTCTGCGCGTCCGCCTGCCCGACCGCGATATTCTCGGCCGCGGGCAGGCTGACCGACTGGCTTTTCATACGTGCGCCAAAACTATCGGTGATGCCGATCAGATGAGCCATCTTGCCGGCTTTCGCCATGCGCCCGGCCTGCGAAAGGGCGGCACTTGCGGCTGCCGGGTCACGCGACAGGGGGCTCAACCCGCGCGCCTTGCGCAGATTATTGATGAGGCCGAGCGTCGCTTCGGTTTCGTCGCTGCCGTCCCCGGGCGGTGCGAGCACGGAGGTCGTATTGCAGCCGGCGAGCCCGCCAAGCGCGAGGAGGGTCGCGGCCGTCAGAAACGTGCGGCGGTTCTGCGATGAGGGAAACGGCATCTCTATCGACGGAAACTCAGGAGCCGGAGCACGATGAAGATCGGAATGACCACCGCCGCGCCGATCAGCAGATATTCGCCGACATCGCCCAGCGCATCGAAGCCGGTATACCAGAGCTCGAGGAAGAAATCGCGGATGCTGCGGAAGATGCCGTAGGGCGTCCAGCCGAACACGGTCATCACGAAGCCGACGACCAGCGACAGGACCAAGAGCTTCACGATCACCCGACCGGGCGAATCGCCGAGAAACCTGTTCAATCCATCAGCCATACTCAAGCGTCTCCTCGGGCGGTCTCGCGCGACATGTTCCAGCGCCGTGCTCACGGCCCTCATCCGCATGTAGCGGCCAAGGCCTCCTGTCGCAAGCATTGTGGGCGGAATCGCGGCGTCTGCGCGCCAGGACGCGAAATCGCTTTTCAGTCTTTCGGCGAGAGCCTATGTGATCGCGCGCCCTTTCGCGCCGGAGCCCGCCCATGAACGCGCATCAACTGTCCTCCGGCGATCTTCTCGCCGACCGGCGCGCCGAATATGCCCAGATGCTGGCGGCAAGCGGCGACCATGCGGAGGCCGCCGATCTCATGCGCCAGGCGCTGGAGCGGGTGCCCGACTGGGCCGCCGGCTGGTTCCGGCTTGCCGAACACGAGGAGAAGGCCGGAGAGCGCGAGGCGGCGGCCGCCTCGCTCGCCCGCGTTCTCGACCTCAATCCCGACGACATGTTCGGCGCCCGCCTGAAACGCGCCGTGCTGGGTGCCGACACGGTGCCCGGACAGGCCCCAAGCGCCTATGTGGCAAGGCTTTTCGACGACTATGCCGACCGGTTCGATGCCGCCCTCGTCGAGCGGCTGGACTATACGGTTCCCGGCCGGCTGGCCGCCATGGTCGAGCGCTTCACAGGCGGGGCGACGCTGGAGCGGGCGATCGATCTTGGATGCGGGACCGGCCTGTTCGGTGCGGAAATCCGGCATCGCGTGGGCATGCTGGAGGGTTACGACCTCTCCTCCAACATGCTGGCCAAGGCGGCGGAGAAACATCTCTACGACCACCTCGGAGACGCCGACCTTTCCCGGCCTCTCGACACCTCCGGTCTGGTCACCCCGGACTTCCCGGAAGGTCGCGCGGATCTCGCTGTCGCGGCCGACGTGCTGATGTATCTCGGCGATCTCCTGGCCGTCTTTGCCATCGTGCCGGCTCTGTTGAAAGCAGACGGGCTTTTTGCCTTCTCCGTCGAGGATGCGGAGGCACCCGTGCCGGAGGTCGTACCCGGTGGCGCGTCCGAGGGTTTCGTTCTGCGTCCCTCGCTCCGCTACGCCCATTCCGAAGGCTACATCCGCAAGCTCTGCCGGACCGCCGGCCTAGAGGTGATCGACATGGCGCGCGCCGTCATTCGCAAAGATGGCGCACAAGATGTCGTCGGCATCCTGTTTCTTTCGCGCAAGGGCCTCTGAACGACGCTTTGTTGCGAAGTTGAGATAGGTCAGCATCCCTTACGTATTTGCCTTGCAAAGTCTTTGGAAAGGCCGATGATATCGGTGTTTCCAGGACACGGAGCACAGTGCCTGTCCTGTCGAAACGACAAGCATTTCTGACCCCGGATCAGGCGCCAAGCCTGTCGACATCGACCTCAACGCCTTTTCGGAGCGAATGCCATGTCCTTGATTTCCGCCCTCGGGTTCTGGAATACCAATGCAGCACGCCATACGCCGATCGAGGACGTGCAGGGGGTATTTACCGGCAGCCTAATCTCGGCGCTCGGGCTTTACATCCTCGCCAGCGCCGGGCTTCTGACAGGCAGCACGGCAGGCATCGCCTTCCTGTTGCATTATGCGCTGGACGTGAACTTCGGCGTCGCCTTCTTCCTGCTCAACCTGCCGTTCTTCTATCTCTCGCTCAAGCGCCTGGGCTGGGCCTTCACCATCAAGACCTTCATCGCCATCGGCCTGACGTCGGTCATCGCCGACATGCAGTCGCGCTTCTTCTTGATTTCAAGCATTCATCCGGCCTGGGCCGCCCTCCTCGGCGGGCTCCTGCTCGGCTACGGGCTGCTGGCGCTTTATCGCCATCGCGCCAGTCTCGGCGGCGTCGGCATTCTCGGGATCTACCTGCAGGAACGTTTCGGCATCCGCGCCGGGCTGGTCCAGCTTGCCATCGATCTCTGCGTCCTCACCGCCGCCTTTTTCGTCACCCTGCCGTCGGTGGTGTTCTATTCCGTGCTTGGCGCCGTCGCGCTCAATCTGTTCCTCACGATCAATCATCGGGCCGATCGCTACATCGCCTTGTAACGCGACGTGAGGGGTAACGCGCCGTGAGGGGCAAAGCCGGCGGGAACGCCCTACGGCTTCATTTCGACGTGTGGTAGCCTTCCAGCCAAGCCTCGCGCTTTGCGCGGCTGGACGTGGCATAGGGGCAGGAGCGGGCAGACAGCCCTGCAAATGCCGCATTGCGCCCCTCACATCGCAGACGGGCCGCATCGTCCGGCGTCAGCGTCGGCTCGACGTCTGCCGTATCGTCCGGCTTTGGCAGGCCCTCCTTCAGTTTCGCCTCGATCCTGCGCAAGGTCGCCAGAACGGGCGGCGCCCGCTTTTCGTCGATCCGCGGGAGGGTCGCGTCTGCGCGCGGTTCCGGAACACTGCCTGACACAACGAATGTCATTGGCTCTCTCCTTTTCGGTTAATGTTCAGGTTGTCCTCTTCTATCATATATTCGTAAAATATGTTTCTGCATTTCAAGGGCCGGGCCGAACACCGGTCTGCGGCGCCGCTTCGTCCATGGCCTTGCGCACCGTCTCATGAATGTCGGCGTCCTTTTCAGGATCCGTCTCGCCATCGTGATGCGCCGCATTGCCGCCATCCTTGCGCGCCAGTTCGCGATCGATCGTGGCACGGTCGCCTTCCGCCGGCTCCTGAAGGATCTTGTCGTCGGTCGGTGTCTTGTCTCTCTGGTCCATGATGCCGTCCTCTCCATGTCTCCCCGCCAGTTTTCTGGCGACCAAGAGAAACGAGCGGTGAATTCGATGGTTCCTTGAACGGTTTCGGACCGTCCCTTTCCCATGCAAAGCTGAACGCCTGTCTGGAAAGAGCGGTGCCTGCGTTCTACATTCGTACCCGTGAAACAGATCCCGTCCGTCCAGTCCGCATCGCCGGCCTTTGCCCTGCCCGAACCGTTCCTGCGCTGGTTCTCGCGCAAGGGATGGCAGCCCCGTGCGCATCAGCTCGATCTGCTCGCGCGGATGCGCGGTGGCGAGAGCATGCTGCTGATCGCGCCGACCGGGGCCGGCAAGACGCTTGCGGGCTTTCTGCCCTCGCTCGTGTCGCTCACCGAACGCGGCCGCATCCCACCCGGCTCCGGGTTTCACGGTATCCACACGCTCTATATTTCACCGCTGAAGGCGCTGGCCGTCGATATCGAGCGCAACCTGATGACGCCCGTGGGCGAGATGGGCCTGCCGATCCGGGTCGAGAACCGGACCGGCGATACGCCTCAATCCAAGCGCCAGCGCCAGAAGCTCGATCCGCCGGATATCCTCCTGACGACGCCCGAGCAGCTGGCGCTCCTGATCGCCAACGGCGAGGCCGAGCGGTTCTTCAAGAACCTCGAATATGTCATCTTCGACGAGCTGCATTCGCTGGTGACCTCCAAGCGCGGCCATCTTCTGGCGCTCGGTCTCGCGCGGCTGAGACGGCTTGCCCCGGCGCTGAAGACGATCGGCCTTTCCGCAACGGTGGCCGACCCGATGGATCTCCAGCGCTGGCTCGTGGCGCAATCCCCCGATGAGCAGGCCGCCGCGGGTCTGATCACCGTCGCCGGCGGAGCGAAACCCGACATCTCCATCCTTGCAAGCGAGGTGCGCGTGCCATGGTCCGGGCATACGGCGAGCTATGCCATGCCGGAGGTCTACGAGGCGATCAAGCGGCACCGCACCGCCCTCCTCTTCGTCAACACGCGCAATCAGGCGGAGCGTCTTTTCCAGGCGCTCTGGACCATCAACGACGACAACCTGCCGATCGCCCTGCACCACGGCTCGCTCGATGTCGGTCAGCGGCGCAAGGTGGAGGCGGCCATGGCGGAGAACCGCCTGCGCGCCGTGGTCGCCACCTCGACGCTCGATCTCGGCATCGACTGGGGCGATGTCGATCTCGTCATCCATGTGGGCGCGCCGAAGGGGGCGAGCCGCCTCGCCCAGCGGATCGGCCGCTCCAACCACCGCATGGACGAGCCGAGCCAGGCGATCCTCGTGCCGGCCAATCGTTTCGAGGTGATGGAGTGCCAGGCGGCGCTCGACGCCAATTATCTGGGCGCGCAGGACACGCCGCCGGTCGGCCAGGGGGCGCTCGACGTGCTGGCCCAGCATGTGCTCGGCATGGCCTGCGCCGCGCCGTTCGATCCGCTCGAACTCTATGACGAGATCACCAGCGCCTCGCCCTATGCCGAACTCCCATGGGAAACCTTCGAGCGCATCATCGATTTCGTGGCGACCGGCGGCTATGCGCTGCGCACTTATGAGCGCTATGCCCGCATTCGCAAGACGGAGGACGGGCTGTGGCGGGTCTCGAACGGCAAGGTCGCGCAGCAATACCGGCTGAACATCGGCACCATCATCGAGTCGCCGATGCTGAACGTGCGGCTGGTCGGCAAGATGGCGAGCAAGGCGCGCCTGGGACGCGGCGGCCTGTCGCTCGGCAAGGTCGAGGAATTCTTCCTGGAGATGCTCTCGCCCGGCGACACGTTTCTGTTCGGCGGCAAGGTCATCCGCTTCGAGGGCATTCATGAAAACGAGTGCCTTGTGACGCAGGGCTACAAGCTCGACCCCAAGATCCCCTCCTATGCCGGCGGCAAATTCCCGCTCTCGACCTATCTCGCGGCCCAGGTTCGCCGGATGCTCGCCGACCCCGAAGCCCATGCCGACCTGCCGGAGCAGGTGCGCGACTGGCTGGCGATCCAGCGCGACCTCTCCATGCTGCCGCGCGAGGACGAGCTGCTGATCGAGACCTTCCCCTATGGCAACCGCTACTTCATGGTCGCCTATGCCTTCGAGGGACGGCTCGCGCACCAGACGCTCGGCATGCTGCTGACGCGCCGGCTCGACCGGGCGGGGCTGAACCCGATGGGCTTCGTCGCGACGGATTATTCGCTGGCGATCTGGGGCATGGAGGATATGACGCAGGCGTTTCAGGCGGGTCATCCGTCGCTTGCCGACCTGTTCGACGAGGACATGCTGGGCGACGACCTGGAGGCCTGGCTGGACGAGAGCTATCTGCTGAAGCGCACGTTCCGCAACTGCGCCATCATCGCCGGGCTGATCGAACCCCGCCACCCCGGCAAGGAGAAGACCGGCCGGCAGGTGACCGTATCCAGCGACCTGATCTACGATGTGCTGCGCAGCCACGAGCCGGATCACATTCTTTTGGAAGCGACCCGCAACGATGCGGCAACAGGGCTTTTGGATATCGGGCGGCTTGGCGATATGCTGGTGCGAATCAAGAGCCACATCGTTCACAGGCCGCTCGAAAAGGTCTCCCCGCTCGCCGTTCCGATCATGCTGGAAATCGGCCGGGAATCCGTGCCGGGCCAGGCACCGGATGCGCTGCTGGCGGAAGCCGCAGACGAGCTGATCTCCGAGGCGATGGGCGAACATGCCGATATCCAGGGCCTCTCGCGGGGGCTCGGCATGCCGGCTCTTTCGGACGACTCTGACAAGCCGGGATCCTGACCGGTGGGAACGACGCACTGATGCACCGCCTTTACCACGCCGGCCGCACCGCGGCCGATGCCTATCCTGCCCTGTCCGAGCGCATCGCCATCAACGGCGTTGCCGCCGTCTGCGATCCGCTCGGCGGCCTGCACCTGCCCGACGACGACGTGCTCGTCGTTTCCGACCTGCACCTGGAAAAAGGCTCGGCCTTCGCCCGGCGCGGCATGATGCTGCCGCCCTATGACACGCTCTCGACACTCAGGATCCTGCAGGCGATCATCGCGCGCCACAATCCGAAGACCGTGATCAGCCTCGGCGACAATTTTCACGATCGCGTCGGCTCGGCACTGATGCCGGAAATGTTTCGCCAGATGATCGTGGACATGGCGCGCGGTCGGGAATGGATCTGGATCAACGGCAACCACGATCCGGACGGTGCCGCGACCCTGCCGGGCGCATCCCTCGACGAGTTGCGGCTCGGCGGGCTCACCTTCCGGCACGAGCCGAGCCCCAACGCGGTGCCGGGCGAGATCGCCGGACACCTTCACCCCGCCGCCATCGTCCGCCGCCGCGAGAAATCCGTACGCCGCGCCTGCTTCGCCACCGACGGCACCCGCCTCGTCATGCCCGCCTTCGGCGTCACCACCGGCGGCATGGACCTCGCCCACCCCAATATCTGTGGCCTGTTCGACCAAACGAGACTGACCGCACATATGCTCGGCCGCGACCGGATCTATTCGGTGCGGTTTGCGAATTTGCGGGGGTAAGTTCGGCGAAGGCAGCGGGCGCGGGCGCCCCTAATCCCGCTGCCGCGACCTTCTCCCCGCCAGGCGGGGCGAAGGGATGTGCGGCAGGCAGATGAGGGGCTTCCGCCGTTATCGAATCTAGAACGCGTTGAACGTCAGCGTCGTCAGCGAGCGGGTGATGCCGGGGACGGTGGCGATGTTGTCGTTGATGAATTTACCGATGTCCTGGCCCTCCTCGATATAGACCTTGATGATCAGATCGTAGTCGCCGGATGTGGAGTACATTTCCGAGACGATTTCCTTGCGGTAGATCGCGTCTGCGACGTCATAGGTCTTGCCGGGGGCGCATTGCAGCTGAACGAAGATCGGCTTCATGGTGGCTGGTCCTTGAGATGTTTCGGACGACATAGGGCAGAATCGCGGCCTATGGAACCGTGCCTCATGCCTGAAGCATCCGGCCCGCAGGAGAAGAGACAACCGTCTTGTCTCAATCGCGCCGGAAGGCCACGCTGGCGGCCCAGCCGGTGACGACGGCGAGGAGGACGGCGAAAAGACCGTAGAAGAAGGGCTGCTTGTGGGCGGCCTCGGTGATCGCGGCTTCGAGACCGGTCTTGACGACCCGAAGCGGCAGGGCCTTGGCGGCCACGAACACGCCATCGCGAAACAGGTAGGCGCGCACGACGTGAACGCCGTTGGGCACGTCGGCCGGCAGGCGCACGGAGGCCTTGAACAGGCTGGCGGAGATGAACTGCACACCGCCGGGATCGCGCTGATAGACGCCGCTCGTTTCGCGCAGGCGGCGGAAGGCGCTGCGAAACTCGGTGACGCTGCTGCCATCGCCGATATAGCCGATCGGGCTCAGCGTCATGTGCGAGACGCCGATGCCCATATTGTTCATCTCATTGGCGGGGGCGATGGCATCGATGTCGCGCGTGCTCGACAGGGAATAGGACTCCGGCACGAGTTCGAAGGTCATCGACTGCGTGTTGACCCAGATGCCGAAGACGCGGCGTTTCTTGCGGACGGTCGCGCTCTCCTTGGGCCCCTCCAGCGAGACGACGATATTATATTTCCCCTGCGCCAGGAGATCGGGTGCGAAACCGTCGATCGCCCCGAAGATGGTCAGGTCGGCACCGCGGAAGTCGGAGGTGATGGCGATCTCGTCGGTGGAGATACCGATATCGAGCTTTTCCGCGAATTCCTCGGCACCGGTTTGCGCCGCTGCGGGGACTGAGAGCATGAGGATTGCGAAAAGGCCTGCGAGAAGGGGGCGCATCAGAAGCCGGTCCCCGACGAGATGACCGAATAGATATCGGCGGGCGGCAGGACGAGTTCGACCGCAAGGCGGATACCGACGGCCAGGACCAGCAGGGCGAGAAGCGCCCGCAGCTGTTCGCCGCGCAGCTTCTGGCCGACGCGTACGCCATATTGCGCCCCGATGACCCCGGCGATCATCAGCACGAACGCGAGCACGATATCGACCGTGTAGTTGGCCGTCGCCTGGACGATGACGGTGTAGGCAGAGACGAAGATGATCTGGAACAGCGACGTCCCCACGACGACGTTGGTCGGAATGCGCAGGAGATAGATCATGGCGGGCACCATGATGAAGCCGCCGCCGACCCCCATCACGGAGGTGAGGATGCCGATGCAGAAGCCGAGACCGGCCACCGGAATGATGCTGAGATAGATCTTCGATTTCTTGAACCGGACCTTGAGCGGCAGCCGGTGGATCCAGCCGTGGTGGCCGGGACGGCGGAGCGGCATGGCCTCGTTGCGCTTGGCGCGCCGCAGCGCATTGATGCTTTCGGCCAGCATCAGCGAGCCGACGGAGCCGAGCAGCAGCACATAGGCAAGCGAGATCACCAGATCGAGCTGACCGATACGACGCAATGCGGCGAAGATCCAGATGCCGAGGGTGGCGCCAGCCAGACCCCCGAGCAGGAGAACGGTCCCGAGCTTGATATCGATGGTGCCGCGGCGGAAATGGGTGATGGCGCCGGAGATGGAGGAGGCGACGACCTGGTTTGCGCCGGTGGCGACGGCAACGACCGGCGGTATATTGTAGAAGATCAGGAGAGGCGTGATCAGAAATCCGCCGCCGACGCCGAACATGCCGGAGAGAAAGCCGACGGCCGCCCCCATGCCGAGGATGATCAGCACGTTCACCGACAGTTCCGCAATGGGCAGGTAGATCGTCACGGCCGGACCTCAAGCATCAAACAGTTCGCAAACGCGGCAGCGCGACCGCTCAGAGGTCGCGCCGTTTGCCTCACTATGCACCGGGCTGCTGGATAATGTCTAAACGACGGCCGATTTTCAGACTTTGCTTCAGCCGTTGCGCTTCAACAGTTCCTTGACGAGCGCGTCGGTGATGCGGCCGTTCGGCTCCTGGCCGATCGATGTCTGGAACGCCTTGATGGCGGTGACCGTCTTGGCGCCGAGCGCCCCGTCCGGCGTGCCGGCATCGAAGCCGTTATTGTTGAGGATCGCCTGGATGTTGCGGACGGCCTTCTTCATATCGACCGAGGACGTCTTGGTGCCCTTGCCGACCCAGGTATCGGGAACGGTCGTGTCGTTGCCCTTCGGATCGAGTGCGGCGGGCTTCCAGGCGGCGACCTTGGCCTTGGCGGCCGTCATCTGGTCGGGAGACAGTTCCTTTTCGACCTGATCGCGCTTCTGCGCCGCGTCCGTATCGCCATCCGCAGCCGCGACCGCAAACCATTTGTAGGATTCCACGAGGTCCTTGGCGACGCCATTGCCACGGGCGTAGAGAATGGCGAGGTTGAACTGGCTGTCGCGCACGCCGAGATCGGCGGCCTTTGCAAACCACATGCTGGCAAGCGTGAAGTCCGGATTGGTTCCGTTGCCGCTGGCCAGCATGACCGCGAGATTGTGCATGGCATTCGCGTTGCCGCTTTCGGCCGCCTGCTGATAGAGCGCGCGGGCCTTGGCGGGATCGCGGGGAACGCCGGTGCCCTTTTCATAAAGGCTGCCGAGGCGATACTGCGCGGGCACCACGCCGGCATCCGCCGCGCGCTGGTACCATTCCGCAGCCTTGGCGAAGTCGGCCTTGACGCCGCGACCTTCGGTATAGACCGCGCCGATTTCGAAATAGGCCTTGGGATCACCGGCGCGGGCCGCATCGGCGAGTGCTGCCGGTACGATCTCGGCGGGGACATCGATGCTGGTCGCTGCCGCGGGTGCCACCGTCGAAGAGGCTCCGGGAGTTGAGGCTTCTGCGGCAGGTGCCATCGCCTCAGTCTCGGGCTGCGCGGTCATGGAGGCTGCGCCCTCCGTCGCTCCGCCCTGCGGCTGCAACGAACTGAGCGGCGCGACGCCTTCATCCCTGGCCTCGGGAGGAGTATCGGTCGTCGGCGCAGCGAGAGCCGGTGACGGCTCGGCTGGTGCCTGTTCGACAGGGGCTTGTTCAGCGAGCGCCGCATCGCGATCGGCCGGCGTTTCGATGGCGGTGACCGGCGCTGCGGCCTGCTCGTTCTTCATCAGCGTGCTGACGAGCGGATAGGAAAGGATGGCGAGCAGCACGGCGCCGACGGCCATGAGGATCGGACGACGATGACGGGCAAGAGCGCTCGGAGCCGCCCCCGGACGCGCCGCCGTGCGATTGCCGGTATCAACTTCCTGGGCTGCCTGCTGGGCCGCGCGCCGGGCTGCCGCGATGAAATCCGACTTGTCGCTTTCGCTTGCGACGGGCGGGCGCACCGCCTGGCCCGCGCGCACGCGCTCCAGGATTTTCTTGACATCCGGCGTGCCGGAGCCCGGCTCCAGGAGCTGATTGGCGGCATCGGGATTGATGGTCTCGAGCGCATCGATCGACGGCGTCGGATCGACGAAGCGGCGCTCGACGGGAGCTGCCGGCTTGGCACGCTTGGCCGAAAAGCGGCTGGTGAGACCGGAGAGAAGGCCGGTGCGGGCAGCAGGCGCATCGACATTAGGGGCGTCGGCCGGCACCAGGTCTGCGGGCTCGCGCAGTTCCGCAACGCCGAAATGCGGGGCTTCCGCGCCAGCATTCTCGGAGACGTGCACGTCGTGGTCGCGAAGGTCCATCGGCATCCGCGCCGACATATCGGCGGGCATCGCGACGGTGGCGCGCATGGTGCGCGTCAGATCGGCGTAGCTGTCGTCACCCTCGTCGCGCTCCAGAAAAACTGGCGTTTCGGCGCGCGGCATCGGGGCACCCGTGTCGCGGCGACCGAAGGCGGGTGCCGCCTCGTCGCGGAGCGCCGGCGCTAAGGCGCGCTCCTCGATGCGCTCCAGCTTGTCGGCGATGTGCACGAGCGTTTCGTGCAGGGCCTCGAAGGTGCGGGCGGTGCGCTCGTCGCTGGAGCGGCTCAGGTCTTCGAGCGTCTTCAGGTCATCGGCAAGCGCCGAGATGGCGGCGATATCGGCGATGGCCGGGGACGCCGACTGCGTCATGCCGTTGCGCGTATAGGCTTCCATCACGGCTTCGGCCGCCTGACGGGCTGCTTCGATGATGTATTCGTCGCTGGAGGCGAGATAATCCTCCAGCGCATTCATGCGCCCCTCGACCTCTGCGGGCACGGCGGGTGCCGTCTCGCGCGGCTGGCTGATGAGGAAGGAGAGATTGGCGATCTGGTCCTGCAGGCTGCGCAGCACCTCGCCATCGTCGTAAGGCGCCGCATGGGTCTCGTCGAGACGCTGCGCGAT
Organism: Rhizobium sp. PP-F2F-G48; assembly: GCF_004342335.1. Classification (NCBI taxonomy): domain Bacteria; kingdom Pseudomonadati; phylum Pseudomonadota; class Alphaproteobacteria; order Hyphomicrobiales; family Rhizobiaceae; genus Rhizobium; species Rhizobium sp. PP-F2F-G48. Next base: position 501,012 of record NZ_SLVH01000003.1, read on the forward strand.
GCCCGAAAGCTGGCCTTCGAGCCGCAGGAAGCGATCGTCCGACAGGGGCGCAGGGCCATCGAGATTGTCGATCCGGCGCGCGAGATCGTCGAAGCGGCGGGCGAGTGTATCGCTGACATCGCCGGTGTCGAGCGCGTCGATCTTGGCGGAGATATCGGCGAGGTGGCCGGTGAGGTCGGGCTGGGCGGAGGCGCGCTCGGCACGTTCCATCATGGCGGAGAGATGATCGAGCCGCTCTTCGAGGCGGGCGGCGGCTTCCGCGGTGAGGAGGTCTTCCACACGCGCGGACAACGCCTCGATGCGCGCGGCAAGGCCGTGATCGGCGGGATAGGCAAGATCTTCGATCTGGCGCGACAGATCGACGAGCCGGGTTTCGACGCGGGTGACGCCCGGGCTGTCGGAGGCCGAGGCCGTGCGGCCGCTCGCGACGATCGCGCGGCTGATCTCGTCGAGACGTGCATCGAGATCGGCGAACTGTTCCTGGAAGCGTCGGTCGTCCGGCTGCATGTGCCGGCCGATGAGGTCGATCGCCTGGGCGACGGCCACGAGCTTGTCTTCCAGCGCGTAAAGCGCCGGGCCGTTGTTCATGGTGCCGAGCTGCGACTTGATCTCATCCAAACGGTAGGCGAGCGCCACGAGTTCGTCGTCGCGGGCGGCATCGAACACGTTCAGCCGGTCCTCGACGCCGGTCCAGCGGCTCTCCATCCGGCGGACGCTGTCCTCGCGGGCGAGACCGTCGATCACCGCGCGCATCTCGTCGAGATCGGCCCGCAGGGCGTGGCTCTCGGACGTCGTGGGCTGGCGACCGAGATTGCCGAGCGAGAGCGACAGGCGCTGCAGGTCCTTCCGGATATCCTGCGCCAGCGCGTCGCCCTGGGTGGCGGCAGCTGCGATGCCGTGCATCTCGTTGCGCAGCGACGACATTTCGCGCGAAAGACCCTGCTCGATGTCGCGCTTGAGGTCCTGGCGAAGGCCGACCAGAGCCGTGGCGATATCGCGGACGGCTGCATCCGGCATGACGGGGGGTGCCGGCTGTGGAACGGGGCGCGGCGCGGCGCGGGCAGGCTCGCGGGCGCTCCGCAGGGATGCGTCGTCGTCATAGGCCGGCATGACATGGCGGTCGGCAGTGCGCGAGACGGCGGGGCTCGACGGCGGTACCAGGAAAGGAGCCGGTTCGGAATAGGCAGGTGCATCCGCAGACGGCGCACGGGTCTGGATGCGATGGCGCTCGGTCGCCTTTTCGAGGCGGGTGGCGCTCAGGGCGCGCTGGCGCTGCAGGATCTCGGAAATGGCGTCGGCCCGGGAGACCGGGCGTTCGGCCGCGGGACCTGCTTCGATACGGGCGGCTTCCGGCGGGCGGGTCTCGCGCTTGGCCGGCGCGATCAGGCCTTCGATGCGGGCTTCCAGCCCTTCGATCGTGCGGTTCAGGGCTTCCAGCGAGGAGCGCTCGCCGTGGCGACCGTCGAGGCGGTCATCGGCCGGGGTGCCCATCCGGGGAGGAGTTGATCGCGATCCGTTCATGTGTGCTTTCGCCTCTTGCCTGGCATTCCCCGAACGCGGCCGAAGGGTCAGGCCCCTTGAGCCGGTGTACAAGGCTGCGGACGACTCAGAACGGAACAAGCAGCATTGACCTCTCGCGCCACTTTCACGGAACGTGGTAAACAAGCCGTTAACCTCTGACCCGATTTCCGGAGTGAGCCGCAAAAAGGTTAGCGTCTACCAACGTTATGGGATCGGTCGTCGTCCGATTTCTCAGCCAAAATATCAGGGCCGTTAAATTTGACGTTTACGCGCACGTCAGTTTTTAATAGAGTGCCCTCATGAATGGCCTTTATGAGGTCCGCAGGGAGGAAGACAGTCGATGCCCATCTACAAGGCTCCGGTCGAGGATACGCTTTTCATTCTCAACGACGTGCTCGGCATCGAGCGCTACAATAACCTTCCCGGCTTCTCGGACGTGACGCCGGACATGCTGGACGCCATTGCCGGCGAAGCCGCCAAGCTTGCCGAGGAAGTGCTGTTTCCGCTGAACCTCTCGGGCGACCAGGAAGGCTGCGTCCGCCATCCCGACGGCTCGGTCACCACGCCCAAAGGCTTCAAGCACGCCTATGATCTTTACCGCGAAAGCGGCTGGCTGGGCTTGGCCGCGCCTGAAGAATTCGGCGGCCAGGGCCTGCCCTATACGCTCCATACGGCCATCGGCGAATATATGTCCTCGGCCAACATGTCGCTCATCATGTATCCGGGCCTGACGCAGGGCGCCATCGCCGCCATCATCGAGCATGGCACGGACGAGCAGCGGGCCACCTATCTGCCGAAGATGATCGCCGGCGACTGGACGGGAACGATGAACCTGACGGAGCCGCATTGCGGCACCGATCTCGGGCTTCTGCGCACCAAGGCCGTGCCGCAGGCAGATGGCAGCTACAAGATCTCCGGCCAGAAGATCTTCATCTCCGCCGGCGAACACGACCTCGCGGACAACATCATCCATCTCGTTCTCGCCCGCATCGAAGGTGCGCCCGAGGGAACCAAGGGCATCTCGCTCTTCATCGTCCCAAAATTCCTCGTGGGAGCAGACGGCACGCCCGGCGCGCGCAACGGCGCGACCTGTGGCGCCATCGAGCACAAGATGGGCATCCACGGCAATTCGACCTGTGTCATGAACTATGACGACGCGACGGGCTACCTGATCGGCGCCGCCAATCGCGGCCTGAACGCCATGTTCGTGATGATGAACGAAGCCCGTCTCGGCGTCGGCCTGCAGGGTCTCTCCGTCTCGGAAGTCGCCTACCAGAATGCCGTCGCCTATGCGCGCGAGCGCCTTCAGGGCCGCTCGCTGTCGGGCATCAAGGCGCCGGACAAGAAGGCCGATCCGCTGATCGTCCACCCCGACATTCGTCGCGTGCTGATGACGATCCGCGCCTTCAACGAGGCAAGCCGCGCGTTCACGCTGTGGACCGCGCTGAAGTCGGACATTGCGCATCGCTCGCAGGACGAGGCGGAACGCCAGACGGCGGACGATCTGCTCGGCCTCGTGACGCCCATCCTGAAAGGCGTGCTGACGGATCGCGGCTTCGACCATGCCGTCATGGCGCAGCAGGTCTATGGCGGGCACGGCTATATCGAAGAGCACGGCATGAGCCAGTATGTGCGCGATGCGCGTATCGCCATGATCTACGAGGGCGCAAACGGTATCCAGGCGCTCGACCTCGTCGGCCGCAAGCTTGGCCTGAACGGCGGACGCGCCATCATGACGCTGTTCAAGGAAATCGGCGACTTCTGCGACGAAAACCGCAGCGACGAGCAGATGACCGCCTACACCAAGGCGCTCAAGAAGAGCCTCAACGACCTGCAGTCGGCCTCCATGTGGTTCATGTCCAACGCGATGGCGAAGCCCGACAATGCCGGCGCCGGCTCGACCGACTACATGCACCTCAGCGGCCTCGTGATCCTCGGCTACATGTGGGCGAAGATGGCGAAAACGGCACAGGGGCTCCTGGCGTCGGGTGCCGGCGACCGCGAGGCCTACCTGAAGAACAAGCTGGTGACGGCGACGTTCTACATGGACCGCGTCCTGCCCGAGACGGCTCTGCGCCGCTCGCGCATCGAGGCGGGATCGGATACGCTGATGGCGCTCGACGCCGCTGCATTCTGATACGCTGCCGCAACCTCACATTTCATTGCCTCGACGAAGACATCGACGGCTTCGTGCCGACTGGGAGAACGGGATCATGACTGACGTATTCATTTACGACCATGTGCGCACGCCACGGGGTCGCGGCAAGAAGGACGGCGCCCTGCATGAGGTGCCGACGCCGCGCCTTGCCGCCCGCATGCTGGAGGCGCTGCGCGACCGCAACGGGATCGACACCAGCACCGTCGACGACATCATCATGGGTTGCGTCGATCCGGTGTACGAAGCCGGTGCCGTCATCCCCAAGGCTGCGGCCTTCGAAGCGGGCTATTCGACCCGGGCGCCCGGGATGCAGATCTCGCGTTTCTGCGCGTCCGGTCTCGATGCCGTCAATCTCGCCGCCGGCAAGATCTCACAAGGCGCGGACGACATCGTCATCGCCGGCGGGGTCGAGAGCATGTCGCGCGTCGGCATGGGCATGTCGGGCGGCGCCTGGTACATGGACCCGTCCGTTAATTTCCCCGGCTATTTCATGCCGCAGGGCGTTTCCGCCGATCTGATCGCAACGAAATACGGTTTCTCGCGCGACGATGTCGATGCCTATGCCGTCGAGAGCCAGCGCCGCGCCGGTGTCGCATGGGAGAAGGGTTACTTCGACCGGTCCGTCGTTCCGGTGAAGGACCAGAACGGTATCGTCATCCTCGCCAAGGACGAGCATATGCGTCCGACGACGACGATGCAGAACCTGGCAGGGCTCAATCCCTCCTTCCAGATGCCCGGAGAGATGGGCGGCTTCGAAGCCGTCGGCATCCAGGCGCATCCGGAAATCGAGAAGATCAACTATGTCCACCATGCCGGCAACTCCTCGGGCATCGTGGATGGCGCCGGCCTCGTCCTGCTCGGCTCCAAGGCCGGCGGCGACAGCATGGGCGCCAAGCCCCGCGCGCGCATCAAGGCCTTCGCGAATATCGGTTCCGACCCGGCACTGATGCTGACCGGCCCCGTGGACGTGACGGAAAAGCTCCTGAAGCGGGCCGGCATGAGCATCGGCGATATCGACCTGTTCGAGCTGAACGAGGCCTTTGCCGCCGTCGTGCTGCGCTACATGCAGGCCTTCGACATTTCGCACGACACGATCAACGTCAACGGCGGCGCGATCGCGCTCGGCCACCCGCTCGGCGCGACCGGCGCGATGATCCTCGGCACGGTGCTCGACGAACTGGAGCGCCGCGACCTCAACACAGCCCTCGTCACGCTCTGCATCGGCGCGGGCATGGGCACCGCCACGATCATCGAACGCGTCTGAGGGGGAGACAATCATGACTTACACCAATTTCACCATCGAAACGGACGCCGACGGCATTGCTCTCGTCACCTGGAACATGCCCGACAAGTCGATGAACGTCTTCACCCCCGAGGTCCTCAGGGAACTGACCGCCGTCAACGAGGAGATCGTCAAGGACGAGGCCGTGAAGGGCGTCGTCTTCACCTCGGGCAAATCGGCCTTTTCGGGCGGCGCCGATCTCTCGATGATCAAGGGCATGTTCACCTTTCAGGCGGAAGAAAGAAAGAAGGACCCCGACACGGCGGCCCGGAAGCTGTTCGACCTCTGCGGCGAGATGTCCGGCCTGTTCCGCACGATCGAAACCTCGGGCAAGCCATGGGTTGCCGCCATCAATGGCACCTGCATGGGCGGCGCCTTCGAGCTGGCGCTCGCCTGCCACGGTCGCGTCGCGTCCAATTCCAAGGCGGTGAAGATCGCCCTGCCCGAGGTCAAGGTCGGGATCTTTCCCGGCGCCGGCGGCACGCAGCGCGTGCCGCGCCTGACGAACGCGCAGGATGCGCTGCAGATGATGACGACCGGGCAGACGCTCACCCCGCAACGTGCCAAGGCGATGGGCCTCGTGCACGAGCTTGCGGACCCCCAGGCGCTGATAGATGCCGCCAAGGCGATGATCAAGAACGGGTTGAAGCCGGTCCAGCCCTGGGACGAAAAGGGGTTCAAGGCGCCGGGCGGCTCCATCTGGAGCCCGGCGGGTGCCCAGCTCTGGCCTGCGGCCTCCGGCATTCTGCGCCGCGAGACCTCCGGCAACTACCCAGGTGCGCTCGCCATCGTGAAATGCGTCTATGAAGGCCTCCAGGTTCCCTTCGACACGGGCCTGAGAATCGAGCAGCGCTACTTCACGCAGATCCTGCAGACCACCGAGGCCTTCTCGATGATCCGCTCGCTGTTCATTTCCACGCAGGAACTCGGCAAGGGCGCACGCCGCCCGGCCGGCGTTCCGAAAGCGGATTTCAAGCATGTGGGTGTCGTCGGCGCAGGCTTCATGGGCGCCTCCATCGCCTATGTCACGGCCGCTGCCGGCATTCCCGTCACGCTGATCGACCGCGATATCGAAGCGGCCACAAAGGGTAAGGCGCATTCCGAAGGTCTCGTGAAGGACGGCGTGGCCAAGGGCCGGATGACGCAGGAAAAGGGAGAGCAGCTTCTGGCGCTGATCACCCCGTCGGCCGATTACGCGGACCTGAAGACCGCCGACTTCGTGGTCGAGGCCGTGTTCGAAGACCGCAAGGTCAAGAAGGACGTGATCGAAGCCGTCGAAGCCGTGCTCTCGCCCGATGCGATCTTCGCATCCAACACCTCGACGCTGCCGATCACAGGTCTGGCCGGCAATTCCAAGCGTCCCGCCCAGTTCATCGGCGTCCACTTCTTCTCGCCGGTCGAGAAGATGATGCTGACCGAGGTCATTCTGGGCAAGGAAACCGGCGATGCGGCGCTTGCCCGGGCACTCGATTACGTCGCGGCGATCAAGAAGACCCCGATCGTCGTCAACGACACGCGCGGCTTCTACGTTAACCGCTGCGTCTTCCGCTATATCCACGAAGCCTATGACATGCTGATCGAAGGCGTTCCGGCCGTGATGATCGAGAACGTTGCCAAGATGGCCGGCATGCCGGTCGGCCCGCTGTCGCTCAACGACGAGGTGGCGATCGACCTATCCCAGAAGATCCTGAAGGCGACCGTTGCCGATCTCGGCGAGCAGGCCGTCGATCCGGCGCATCTGTCGCTCGTCAACAAACTGGTCGACGATCTCGACCGGCGCGGACGCAAGAACGGCAGAGGTTTTTACGATTATCCCGCAAAGCCGGCAAAGAAGCACATCTGGGCCGGGCTGAAGGATCTCTATCCGCAGAAGCCGGCGGACGGTATCGACGTGCAGACCCTGAAAGACCGCTTCCTCGTGACCATCGCGCTCGAAGCCGCTCGTACCGTCGAAGAAGGCATCGTCACCGATCCGCGGGAAGCCGATGTCGGCTCCATCCTCGGCTTCGGCTTTGCGCCCTATACGGGGGGAACGCTGTCCTACATCGACGGCATGGGCGCCAAGGCCTTCGTCGCGCTCTGCGAAAAGCTGGCCGCAACCTACGGCGACCACTTCGCGCCCACAGCCCTGCTCAAGGACATGGCGGCCAAGGGCGAGACGTTCTACGGCCGCTTCGATCCCTATGTGAAGATCGCGGCGGCAGCCTGATCGGGCTGACAGCGACCCTTCGCATCGCGCGCAACGCTATCGAACCCCAGGCATCATTACCTGGGGTTTCATCGTTTAGCTGCCTGCGCCGCCGATGCCTCGCAACAGCAGACGGCATGAAAAAGCCGGCGCATCACCTGCGCCGGCTTTCCCTTTATTCAGTTATTCAGTGGATCAGCCTCAAGCTGCCTGGATGGCCGAGACCTGCCACTGCGTGTTGGGGCGGCGGAAGAAGGTCCAGACTTCCGTGGCTTCGGTCGGGCGATCCGGGTCGCCTTCGACGACCTTGCCTGTGTCGCGGTCGCGCGTGACGTCGATGCTCTCGTAGCGCATCGCAACCGTTGCGAACTCGCCGGCGTCCTCTCTCCAGGATTCGGACAGATCGCCCTGGAGAAGACGAACATCGCGAACCTCGTTGCGCAGACCCTTCGTGGCATTCTCGCTCAGTTCTTCGGCGAGCCAGGACATGGCTTCGGGTGTCGTCAGGCGGCGCAGCGCACCATAGTCTTCCGCACCATAGGCTGTCTGAACCTCCTTGAGCATGGTCTCAAAACGTTCCAGATCGGCCTGACCGATGCCGAGTTCGTCCGAGACGGCGGCGGAGCGGGCCTGCTGCGCCTGCGGTGCGGCACCGCCGCCGATCCGCGGGATGGCAAAACCGGGACCGCGCGCGGCCTGTGCACTGCCGCGCTGCGGATCGTTTGCCGCCTCGCGGGCATAGCCGTTATAGCCGTTGTTGTTCGGATTGCCGCCGGCAGCGCCAGTACCGGCACCAGCACGACCGGTCGCGGGCTGCTGCTGGCGATTGCGCAGGAAACGCATCAGCAGCATCGCGGCACCGGCGATCAGCGCCAGCTGCAACAGCATGCCGAGGAAGCCAGCCGCACCGCCAAAGCCATTGCCCATCATCATGCCGAGCAGACCGCCGAGCGCGAGACCGCCGAGCAGCGAACCACCGAAGCCGCCGAAGAAGCCGCCGGGACGACGCGCCGGCGCGGTCTGGGCAGCACCCGGCTGGTTCTGGGCAGCATTCGGGCGCGTCGCCTGCGGCGTCATGGTGCGGTCGATCGGAGCCGTGGTATTCGGCGCCGTGCGGGTGACGGGCGGTGCAGAGAAGGTGCGCGTGCCGCGGCTACCAAAGCCGCCACCTGCTCGGCGCGCTTCGGCAAAATCCGTCGCCGTGATGACGAGCGTCATCGCGACCGCCGACAAAACCGCAAACTTCTTCAATCCTGACATGCCTCATCCCCATTATCGTTCAACCGGGTCGAGAGACCCGCATGCTGGATATATGGGCATAAGCACCGCGTCTTGAAAGGGTTTTGCGCCGCGTTCACGAAAACGGCATCGCCCGTGAGAGGGTTTCCCGTTACGATCCCGGCGTTCGCACGGGGGGCTGCGCCTTTCGTGCCTCCATGCCTTTTGTCAGTTCGTGAGGTCGTAGGGAACGCGGTAACCGTTCGTCTCCAGCCAGGCGATCAGGGCTTTCGGCTCATCCGTCTGAATGATGGTGGCGCCGCGGTCGATCCAGAAGCCCCAGCTTTCCAGCGGCCTGCCCTCGATCACGGCCCGCTCGTCGCCGCGGCCGCCCGCCTGCATGCCCGGCGCCCGGTTGATGATCGTGTAGGTGTTGACCCATTGGTGCCAGTTTCCCCGGATCGCGGCGGCGCGAGCCTTTGCGGAGAAGAGAACGCCGCCATCGGTCGTCTGCGGTGCGTCGTCGGCGTGCCAGTTGACCAGTTCCGCCGCCGGCGCGCCGAAGCTCGCCGTTGCCTTCGCCATGAAATCCGCATCGTGCACGGCGTCGTCCGCCAGGATCGGCAGGAAGGTCACATCGGGACCGATCGCGGTCATCACCGCTTTTGCCTCGGCGATCCGCTTGTCGTTCCAGAGGTTTTCCTTGACGAGGATCTGCTCCGCCATGCCCAGCCGACGGGCGAGCGTGGCGACCTCGGGCAGGATGTCCGGCGTCAGCTTGTTGTCGATGTTGACGAGGATGCGGCCGCGGGTCGCCAGCAGGGCCTCCTCCAGGGTCGGGACCGTCTCCTCCGTCGCGCGACCGTCGGCTTCGACCACGAGGCGGCAGGCCCGGAGCGTCGCCAGCGGCGTCTTGCGGGTTTCGCCGCGACACGTCGTCGTGCGATCGAGAAAGTCGTCATGCATGAGAACGAGCGTGCCGTCGGATGACTTGCGAATGTCGAGCTCGATCATCTCGGCACCGAGCGCGATGGCGTTGCGAATCGCATCGAGCGAGTTCTCCGCCCGGATCATGCGGCCGTTTTCCTTCCAGCCCGTCCGGTGCGCGACCACCATAATGTGGCTGCGCCAGGCGTTGGCATTCTGCAGCCGGTCGAGGATCTGGATGGTCCGCGTATTATCGACCGCCCGAGCGGGCCAGGTGGCGACGACGGCGACGCAGCAGGCGACTGCGGAAAGAAGGACACCGGTCCAGCGCATCGTGCAAGCCCTTTGGACGGTTGCGGGTCCGCTGGGCTTAGAATCCGGCCGTGACAGCGCCGTGAAGCTGCGATGACGGAAGCATGAAGTCTGCCGGGTTGCTGCAGACCGCGCTTGGGCCTCAGTCTATCGGGACGCCTCGTTTGCGCGCATCGGCATGCTGTCGATCAGGCCGAACAGCTGGTCCGGGGCCACGGGTCTGTCGGCGCGGAGCTTGATGCCGCCGTCCTTGCCGATGAGGATCGCGGCGAAGCGGGTGTCCTCCTGGATGCCGGCGTCCTTGCGCAGCTCTGCCGCCGTCACGGTGCCGGCCGCGCCGAAGATGGGCTTCACCGCGTCGCCGTTGACCTCGATGATGACCATGTCACGTTCCGAGAGGGCGGGTCGATCCTCGAGGAGCAGGCGTCTCTGCTCGGCGGCATCGGAATTTCCCGGGTTTGCGAAGACGATCAGGACACGGTTCTTCCAGCCGAAGGTATCTAGACCGGCAGCGACGGCGGGGAACGGGCCACCGGCAACGAAAATGGCAAGCGCTGTTGCCTTCAGAATGCGGATCATCGGGGGATCTCCTTTAAGCGCGGAAACGCCGCGCAGCCGCACGGCGTTCCGTCACATCCCCGTCAGTCGCGGCCCGATTCAGGCGAGAAACGTCTCGTAGAGCAGCTTGAGATTGAGCACGACGATGATGCTGGCGACGATCCAGGCGAGCGCGCCGACCCAGCGAGAGACGACGAAGGTGCCCATCTTCTCGCGGTCGGTGACGAAGCTGACGAGCGGGATGACGGCGAAGGGCAGTTGCATGGAGAGCACGACCTGGCTCAGCACCAGCAGCTCTGCCGTGCCGCTTTCACCATAGAGATAGGTGATGACGACGACCGGCACGATCGCGATGCCGCGGGTGATCAGACGGCGGGCCCAATTGGGGATGGTCAGCCGCAGAAACCCTTCCATGACGATCTGGCCGGCGAGCGTTGCGGTCACCGTCGAATTGAGGCCAGAGGCGAGAAGTGCCACGGCAAAGAGCGTCGAGGCGATGCCGAGACCGAGCAGCGGCGAGAGAAGCTCATAGGCCTGCTCGATTTCCGCGACATCGGTGCGGCCGTTGGCATGAAAGACGGAGGCCGCGACGATGAGGATGGCGGCATTGATGAACAGTGCCAGCATGAGGGCGATCGTGCTGTCGAGCGTTGCCCACTTGATAGCCTCGCGCTTGCCCGGCTCGGTGCGCTCGAACTTGCGCGTCTGGACGATGGACGAGTGGAGGTAGAGATTGTGCGGCATGACGGTCGCGCCGATGATGCCGATGGCGATGTAGAGCATGGCCGGATTGGTGACGACCTCCGTCGATGGCAGGAAGCCCTGGAGAACGGCCGCGACAGGCGGTGCCGCCGCTGCGATCTGGACGACGAAGCAGAGGGCGATGATGCCGAGCAGTGCCATGACGAAGGCTTCCAGGAAGCGAAAGCCCTTCTGCATCAGATAGAGAAGCAGGATCGCGTCGAGAGCGGTGATCAGCGCGCCGGCGATCAGGGGTATGCCGAACAGAAGCTTCAGCGCGATCGCCGTGCCGATGACCTCGGCAAGATCGCAGGCGATGATGGCAAGTTCGCAGGCGATCCAGAGAACGAAGCCGACGGGCTTCGGATAGGCATCGCGACAGGCCTGTGCCAGATCGCGGCCGGTGGCGATGCCGAGACGCGCGGCCAGCGCCTGCAGCAGGATGGCCATGAGATTGGAAAGAAGAATGACCGTGAGCAGCGTGTAGCCGAACTGGGCGCCACCGGCGATGTCGGTCGCCCAGTTGCCCGGGTCCATATAGCCGACGGACACCATGTAGCCCGGACCGACGAAGGCAAGGAACCGCCGGAACCACGTACCGCCTGTGGGCACTGCTATGGTCGAATGCACGTCGGCGAGGCTCTGCCGCCCCTCCTCTTCCGAATGATTGAAACGCCAGCTGGGGCGGGTTTCGCGCTGGTTCAGAAGAATTTCGGGGGTGGCCATCGGGGCAGTCTCCGGATGCGGATCGGCGTCAATAGGCCAAAACTAGGGCAGGCCCCAACATTATGCAATAGGCTATATTTCATCGACCTTGCTTTTTTCCGCAGTGCAGCGTCAGCCTCCGTCGCCCCTCGTCCGGCCGACCCTCGTCCGATTGTGGAGGCGCGCAGAAAGCCATTCGGCAAATGCCGGCTTGCATGCTAGACACGCGAAAACCGGATGCATGTGACGCTTGACATGCGAACTCGAAGGATGAGGAATACGTGGCGCGCAGAACCATTCCCCGCGCGGATCCCCTTCCCGACGCGGACACGCACTCCGAAGGCTTTCGCCAGACGCGGCAGGCGCTGCGCGGCGCCCTTGTCGAGGATTATGTCGAGCTGATTGCCGACCTGATCGATGACGGCAACGAAGCCCGGCAGGTCGATATCGCCGCCCGCCTCGGCGTGGCGCAGCCGACCGTCGCCAAGATGCTGGCGCGGCTTGCGGCCGATGGTCTCGTCTCGCGAAAGCCCTATCGCGGCGTCTTCCTGACGGAGGCCGGGCAGAAGATGGCCGCCGAAAGCCGCGAGCGGCACCAGACCGTGGAACAGTTTCTGCGTTGTCTCGGGGTCAGCCCGGAAACGGCCCGCGTGGATGCCGAAGGCATCGAGCACCATGTCAGCGACGAGACGCTCGCCGCCTTCCGCCGGCTGATCGCCGACCGGTCCTAGGACATTTCCGCGATCTTTGTTTTTGCCGCATGGTCCGACGCCGAAGCGATCCCGCTTCGGCTGGAAGGCTCTAAAGCCCCAGGCAGGACAGCATGATGAAGGTGGCGAACAGCACGAAATGCGTCATGCCCTCGATGGCATTGGTCTCTCCGTCGTTGAGATTGATCGCGGCGACGATCAGCGTGATGGTGATCATCACCGTCTGCACCGGGGTCATCGCCATGATGAAGGGCTGGCCGGTATAGAGGGCGATCGCCTCCATGACCGGAACCGTGAGGATGACCGTGGAGAGCGAGGCGCCGAGCGCGATGTTGACCACCGACTGCATGTGATTGGCGAGCGCCGAGCGCATGGCCGTCATGATCTCGGGCGCGGCCGAAATGGCGGCAACGACGATGGCGGCCAGCACGGGCGGCGCGCCCGTTCCCTCCAGCCCGGTATTCAGCAGCGTCGACATGATTTCGGCGAGAACGCCGATGACGACGATGCCGAAGACGAGAATGCCGATCGAGAGCGTCGTGCTCTGGGGCTCATCGACATGACCGGCAGCACTTTCGCGGCGTGTCTTCGGATAGCTGTAACTGAAGAAATAGCTGTGCGCGCCGACCTGCATGCGCAGGAACACGGTGTAGAGCATGATCATGGCGACGATGGTGAAGGCGGAATAGAAGTGCCATTTCGCCTGCGGAATGAACTCGGGCACGATCATGGAAATGCCCATGGCCGTGAGGATCATCACGCAATAGGTGCGGCTGGAGTCGTCGTTATAGGGCTGTTCGCCATGCTTCAGTCCACCGAGAAGCGCTGCGATGCCGAGAATGCCGTTGATGTCGAGCATGACGGCGGAATAGATCGTGTCGCGCACCAGCGTCGGCGAGCTTTCCGACGAACTCATCATGATCGCGAGAATGACCACTTCGACCAGCACCGCCGACAGCGTCAGGATCATCGTGCCATAGGGATCTCCGACCTTGGTCGCCAGCCGTTCCGCATGGTGCGCGACCCGCATCGATGCAAGGATGATGGCGGCGATGAGGAACACGGCACCGGCGAGAGAGGCGGCCTGCCCCATGCCGATCAGGCTGTGTTCGGCCGAAAAACCGGCGATACCGGCCGCGATCGCAACGAGGATAAGCCACTCTGAGCGGATGAGGGTGGAGAGCACGGCGCCTCGCTCGTCTGGATGCTGGTGAGGCCGGAACGGCCCTTCAATGGTCTGAAAATGCAAGTATAGGTGCCACGACCTGCATTTCAACGAAACCACCCTGCGCAGAGATCAAGGATTATTTTCCTCGCATTCTTTACTTGATGCTGATTTTTGGCTAGTGTCCTTCCGGATAGAGGAGAGGTTCCGCTTCCCCGGATCGAGCATCCGGACCTTTCACCAGGACATCGGGTCGATGCTGTCACATGAGCGTATCTGGCATGCGATAGACGCCTTGGCGGAGCGGCACCAGATGTCGCCCTCGGGACTTGCCCGCCGTGCCGGCCTTGATCCGACATCGTTCAACAAATCCAAGCGCCAGTCCGCCGATGGACGCGAGCGCTGGCCGTCCACCGAATCCATTGCCAAGGTTCTCGACGCCACCGGCTCGACGATCAGTCAGTTCATGGAATTCCTGCGCCCGGAGGGCGACAAGAGAGTAAACGGCGTGGAGACGCTGGCGCCGTCGAGCGCCATTCCGCTTCTCGGCTTTGCCCAGGCGGGTGCCGGCGGCTTTTTCGACGATGGCGGCTTTCCCGCAGGCCAGGGCTGGGATGTGGTCGATTTTCCCGCAGCCGGCACGAAGGCGGGCGTCTATGCGCTGGAAATCCAGGGCGACAGCATGCAGCCGCTTTATCGGGACGGCGACGTTCTGATCGTGGAGCCTGGCGCGCAGGTCCGTCGCGGAGACCGTGTCGTGGTCAAGACCACCGAAGGCGAGGTCATGGCCAAGGTGCTGATGCGCCAGAGCGCGCGCAGCATCGATCTTCACTCCCTCAACCCCGAGCATCCGAACCGCAGCTTCGACCTTTCCGAGGTGGAGTGGATCGCCCGGATCATCTGGGCGAGCCAGTAGGACCGTTTTCCTCATGCACGCTTCCCTGCTCCGCATCGGCGGCCCTACGCTCTGCGTCATCCTGACCATCGGCCTGCTTCTGGCCGGCAAATCGGCCATCACGGGCGTGGAGAGTGCGGCGGTGCCCGACATGGCGCTGGAAACGCCCGACCTCAGCGACGTTCCCACGATCGGCGAAAAGCCCGCCGGGAGCGCAGACGTGCCCGCCGATCCCGGCATGGAGGCGATGCCGTTTTCGCCCGATGCGCCGACGGTGAACGATGGCGTGACCCCGAAGGTCGCTCCGGAACCACCCGCCGTCGATACCGCACCGCTTGCGCCACCAAGTGCTGCGCCCGCCGATCCGGCGCCTTCCCCAGTGCCTCTCACGGAGGCCATTCTTCGGCATCCCGTGGCGCTGTCGGCAGGCCTGATCCAGTTCGACGGACGGACGATCCAGCTTGCGGGCATCAAGCCGAATTCGGCCGACCGGATCTGCACATCGACAAGAGGCGACTGGCCGTGCGGCACCGTCGCCCGCACCGCCTTCCGCAATTTCATCCGCGCACGCGCCTTTACCTGTCAGGTGCCGGCAGGTGACGCGAGCGACACGGTGACGGCAGGCTGCAGGGTCGGCACCGACGATCCTGCGCTCTGGCTTGCCCGCAACGGGTGGGCGGAGGTGGATGGAAACGATCCCGACCTGACCGCAGCCCTGGAAGCGGCCAAGGCGACGGCCAAGGGTTTTTACCGCGCCGGCTCCGAGCCCATTCCACCCGCGCCCGGTCCGGCACCTTGATCTGACGCGCCGGCACGTCTCCTCTCTTTCGGTCGCGGCAGCTTGAGCCGGTGCCTTGCAACGGTGCGCCTGAGACCATACCTGCGGGACGGATGAACCCCGGAGAACGTATGCCCAAAGCTTTGACCCACCAGGAAGCCCTGATCCATGTGATGGTGATGATGTCGGCCGTGGACCGTGCCATGAGCGACGAGGAGATGGAGCGGATCGGCAAGCTCTCCCGCATTCTGCCCGTTTTCGACGATTTCGATCCGGAGAGCCTCGTGCCCGTGGCACGCAGCAGCGCGACCTTGCTCGCGGCGCCGGAAGGGCTCGATATCCTGCTGGAACTGGTGCGCGAGGCCCTGCCACAGCGCTTGTTCGAGACCGCCTACGCGCTGGCCGTCGATATCGCCGCGGTCGATCGCAGCGTCCGAACCGAAGAACTGAGGCTCCTTGCCCTGCTGCGCGACCGGCTCGGCCTCGACAAGCTCGTCTGCGCCGCCATCGAACGCGGTGCTCAGGCCCGCATGCGCCGCTGAAGGGCGCCAGGACATCGGCTCAGTAGATCCCGGTCGGGAAATATCGCAGGTAAATTTCATTCAGGCGCCCGCTGCGCGTCAACTCCAGAAGGGCGTGATCCAGAGCCTGCGTCAGCGCCGGATCGCCTTTCCGGTTCATGATCGCCAGGCCCTCGCCGAGAAAATGTTCGGAGACATAGGCGCCATCGACCAGCCTGCAGCACGCCGCTGCATCGGGGGAAGCGGCCCAGAAGGAAAGCTGCAGGCCGTCGGAGAACACCGCGTTCACATCGCCGGCCTTCAACGACTGAAGCATCGCCGCGCGATCGGGAAAGACCTGCGCGGTGGCCGCCGGGAAGAACGCCTTCAGCATGGCTTCATGGGTCGTGCCCGCGACGACCCCGATCGATTTTGCGAGGACGGCAGACAGTTCGGCCTTTCCGCCGGCGCCACCGCCGGAACCCTGCGATAGCCTCGTGGCAAAGCGGGCGGGCAGACGCAGGAAGGGCCGCGTGAAGGCAAACCGCTGGCGAAGCTCGTCGGTCATCGCGACGCCTGCGATGACGGCCTCGCCCTGCCCGTCCTCCAATGCCGGCTGCAATTCCTCGAACGTCACGGCCTGGATCTGGCACTTCGCCTCGATGTCCAGAATTCGGCAGATCTCGCGGGCGAGATCGATATGAAAGCCGGAGAGCTTTTGCGACTGGTCGATGAAGTTGAAGGGCGGAAAGTCCACCGTCGTCAGAAATCGCAGCCGTGCGAGACCGCCAAGGTCCGGCTTTGCAATGCGCTCGCGCACATCGAAGGCAAGCGGAAGCTCCCGCACGGGCTCTGCCGCCTGCACCGAAGAACCACCTATCCAAGCCACCGCAAAGATGCTTAAGATATTCCTAATGATCGGCTGGATCGAAAACATCCGTATCGTTCTCATCAGATTTCGAGTTCCGGTCTGCAAGGGCCGACGCTGTTTGCGACGAGGTGTTGATGCGCCAGCCAGACTACCTGTCACCACCCGGATTGGCTACTCGACACGAGCGGACCGTTTCCGAAAAATTGCCTTTGCCAGCCTTTTCCGTCGATCTGTTGCGGGAAGGCCGCCTGCTTCTGAAGCTCGGCATCGGCAAACCGACGATCGCACGGATGATGCTGCAGGCGGACGAAAACGGAACGACGGTCGAGGAGGAACTGCTCGCATCCGGTGAAATCGTCGATCGCCTCTATTTCGAAGCGATGGCCGACCTTCTCGGGCTCCCGTTTCAGGCCGAGATCGACGCGGATCAGGTCCATGATGCCGAGAGGCTGGATACGCAGCTGGTGTTCCCGCAGATGCTGCGCCTCTACCACTCCAGCCGTTCGCCGATCACAGTCATCGTCCCGACGCTCGAGCGCCTTGGCGACATCGCATCGACGCTCGATCAACGGCCCGCACTTCGCCAGATGCTCGCTGTTTCGACGCCGGCGGCCGTGCGAAAGGCGACCTGGGCCGCCGGCCGGCAACGGCGGGTGCGCGACACCCTCGCGCGCCTCTTCGACGCGGCGCCGATACACAGTGCGCGCATCGTCTTCTGGGGCAAGCAAGGGTTTTATACCGGCCTTGGCCTGTCCCTCTTCGTGACCTCCGCCCTCCTCGCACCCTTCGCCTGGCTTCTCGTCACGCATCTCCTCCTGACCGGCCTCTATTTCTGCCAGCTGTTTCTGCGCGCACGCGCGCTCCTGCGCTTGAAGAGACCGGCGATCGCACCGGCCCTGCCTCCACCGCGTGCCGCAGACCCGTCCGCGCCTTTGCCGGTCTATTCGGTCTTCGTCGCGCTCTACCGGGAGGCGGAGGTCGTTTCGCAACTGATCCATGCCCTCGACCGCCTTGACTGGCCCCGGTCGCGCCTCGACATCAAGCTCATCTGCGAGGAAGACGACGGGGAGACGCTTGCGGCGCTCGAAGCGCTGCCGCTCTCATCCGAATACGAGATCGTGCGCGTTCCCGCCGCCTTACCGCGCACCAAGCCCAAGGCGTTGAGCTACGCACTTCCCGGCGCGTGCGGCAGGTTCCTCACGATCTATGACGCGGAAGACCGGCCGGACCCCGGCCAGTTGTGCGAGGCCCATGCCGCCTTCCTGACAGCAGACCCGCGCGTCGCCTGCCTTCAGGCGCCGCTTGTCGTCACCAATGCCGGTGCGGGATGGCTGAGCACGATGTTCGCACTCGAATATTCCAGCCTGTTCCGTGGCCTCCTGCCCTATCTCGCATCGCGCGGCCTGCCACTGCCGCTCGGCGGCACCTCGAACCATTTTCGCGTCGATGTCCTGAACGCCGTCGGCGGCTGGGATCCTTACAACACGACGGAGGATGCGGATCTCGGCATGCGGCTCGCGCGCCTCGGCTACCTGTCGCAGATGATCCAACGGCCAACCTTCGAGGATGCGCCGACGGAGACGCGCGTCTGGTTTGCGCAACGGACGCGATGGTACAAGGGCTGGATGCAGACCTGGCTCGTGCTGATGCGCGAACCGTCGCGTCTCGCGCGGCAGATGGGATGGAAGGCTTTCGCGACCGTCCAGATCCTCGTGGCCGGCCTGATCCTGTCGGCTCTCGGCCATCCGCTGATCATCGCCTTCCTCGCCTATCTCGGCTGGACACTGACAGCGGGAGACCTTTCGACCGGGGATACGGCCCTCGCTTCCGGCCTTCTGCTTCTCGACGTCCTCAACCTCGTCGGCAGCTACGCGATCATGATCCAGCTCGGCTGCAAGCCGATGCAGGCCGATGAGCGGCGCGCCGTGGGCAGCAAGTGGCGCGCCGTGCCTCTCTACTGGTTGATGATCTCGGCTGCCGCTTGGGCGGCCATCATCGAGCTCTACCGCAAGCCTTTCGCCTGGAACAAGACGCCGCACATGCCGACGGCCTGCTGAGCCCGGCGCAACGACACTGCCATCCCCATTCGTCACACCGATTGACGGGAATATCACACAACGGTACGTTACCGACCAACCGATAGCCGCAGGCCTTCGGCGCGAGGATGGGAGGACGAACCGATGGATTGCCTGCTCGGCATCGACAATGGGCTGACGGTGACCAAGGCCGTGGTCTTCCGGCGCGATGGAACGCCGATCTCGGTGGCGCGTCGCCGGGTGGCACAATCCCTTCCACACCCGCGATGGGTGGAGCGTGATATGGACGGCCTTTGGACGGCGACGGCCGAGGCCATTCGGGAAGCGATCACGACGGCCGGCTGCCGCCCTTCCGACATTAAGGCCGTCGCTGCGACGGCTCATGGCGACGGCGTGTACGTGCTCGACCGCGGTGGCCGGCCGCTCGGACCCGGGATCTTGTCGCTCGACAGCCGCGCAGGCGCTTTGTCCGATGCGTGGAACGCGACCGATATTGCCGCAAAGGCGCTGGCGCTCACCGGACAATCCCCCCACGCCTCGGCACCATCGGCCATCCTCGCCTGGATGCGCGACCATCAGCCGGAGCGGTTTGCCCGCATCGGCCATGTGATCGCCTGCAAGGATTGGCTCCGGTTCTGCCTGACGGGCACGATCGGCACCGACCGGACCGAAGCGAGCATCTCTTTCACGAATGTCGCGACGCAGGCCTTCGACCGAGACGCACTGGCGCTTTTCGGCCTGGAGTCCTTGTGGGGCGCGCTCCCCGACATGGCCGCTTCCGCCGCGATCGTTGGTAGTGTTACCGCGTCGGCCTCGGCGCTCACCGGCCTTCTTGAGGGAACGCCGGTTGCGGCCGGCCTGCACGACGTGACAGCCTCCGCTCTGGGAATCGGTGGCCATGAGACCGGCTTGCTGTCGATCGTTGCCGGCACCTATTCGATCAACGAGGTGGTGACGGACAAGCCCGTCACCGATCCGCGATGGCACTGCCGCAGCGGCATCGCGCCCGGACATTGGAACAACATGGCGGTGTCCCCGGCATCGACGGCGAATTACGACTGGTTTCTCGACCAGTTCTGCCGCGCCGAGCAAAGCGAAGCCGCGAGAAGCGGCACGGGCGTCCATGAGCTTCTGAAGCCGGAGCTCGATGCCGCATTCGGCCGGCCGTCCGACATTCTCTTTCACCCCTATCTGTTCGGCTCTCCCTATGGCAGTTCGGCCAGCGCCGGCTTCTTCGGCGTTCACGGATGGCACGATCGCGGCGATATGCTGAAGGCCGTGCTGGAAGGCATCGTCTTCAACCACAAGGCCCATGTGGACGATCTGCGAAGCGTGATGCCGGTGACCGAGGCGCGGATTTCGGGCGGCGGCGCGCGAAACCCCGCGCTGTCGCAGATGTTTGCCGACGCGCTGGACCTGCCGGTGCATGTGACCTCGGCGGACGAGGCCGCCGCCTGGGGCGCGGCGCTGACGGCCGGGGCCGCGATCGGTCTCTACGAGAGCCCGCAGGCCGGCGCCCGGGAAACCACGACGATCCTGCGCAGCCATGTGCCGGACCCGGAGCGGAAAGCGGCGCTTGCGGCGCGCTACGCGCTCTACCGCGACATGGCCGAGGCGATGCAGCCGCATTGGAGGGCGATCGAGCGGCTGGCGGAAGGGTCTCGAGGGGCGATCTCCCCATGAAGGGCGACGCGCGCCGGGACGAGATCGCCGACTACATCATGCAGGCCGGACAGGCGCGCATCGAGGATCTCGTCGCGCATTTCGGCGTGTCGCGCATGACCATCCACCGCCATGTCGATCGGCTCGCCCACCAGGGCGTGCTGCGCAAGCTGCACGGTACTGTGACGGTTCAGCCGTCCGGCCTTTACGAAAGCGCCTTCCGCTACCGCGAGACCGTGGGCAAGGCGGAAAAGGCGGCGCTGGCGCGCGCAGCCCTTGCCCATGTGGAACCGGGACAGGCCGTCATGCTGGACGACAGTACGACCGGCGCTGCCCTTGCCGACCTCCTGGCCGGGGTCCGACCGCTGACGGTGATCACCAACGGGCTGGTTTCCACGAACAGGCTGATCGACATCGACGAGATCGAGGTGCTCTGCCTCGGCGGCACCTATCATCGCACGTTCAATGCCTTTATCGGGCTGACGACCGAGCGTGCCGTTACGGCCTTGCGGGCCAATGTCTTCTTCTGTTCGGCCTCTGCTGTCGAGGGCGGCACCGCGTTCATTCAGGATGCGCAGGTGACCAAGGTCAAGCAGGCGATGATGGCCGCATCCTCGCGCCGTATCCTGCTGCTCGACGCTTCCAAGTTCGGCAAGGTGGCGTTGAACGTCTTTGCCGACCTCACGGCCTTCGATGCCGTCCTGGCCACGGACCGGCTGGCCGACACCGTCCGCGCGGATCTTCTGGCGCGCGGCGTTCCCCTCAGCATCACCAGAACAGGCAGGACATCATGAGCGAGACCGTCAACGAGATGCAGTGGCCGGGCGATATGGCGGAGCGCATGGATGCGATCGCCAGAACCGAGACCGTCGATGTCGTGATTATCGGCGCGGGCGTCAACGGTGCCGGGCTGTTTCGCGATCTCTGCGCACAGGGGCTGACCTGCCTCATCCTCGACAAGTCGGATTACGGCTCCGGTACCAGTGCCGCCCCCTCGCGCCTGATCCATGGCGGTCTGAAATATCTGGAAACGGGCGAGCTTCGGCTGGTGGCGCAATCGACCTATGAGCGGAACCTGCTGCTGCGCAACGCGCCGCATTATGTGAAGCCGCTGGCGACGGTCATTCCCATCTTTTCCTGGACGAAGGGGGTCTTCTCGGCCGTGCGCACGCTGTTCGGCGCCAAGGGAACGCCGCGAAGCCGGGGTGCGCTGCTGATCAAGACCGGGCTTTCGATGTATGATGCCTATGGTGCGCGCCAGCGGGTGATGCCGCGTCACACGATGGCCGGCAAGGCCGCATCGCTGCGCAGCCTGCCGGCGCTGACGCCGCGCATCGTTGCGACCGG
Source organism: Rhizobium sp. PP-F2F-G48 (assembly GCF_004342335.1). Lineage (NCBI taxonomy): Bacteria > Pseudomonadati > Pseudomonadota > Alphaproteobacteria > Hyphomicrobiales > Rhizobiaceae > Rhizobium > Rhizobium sp. PP-F2F-G48. The sequence continues at coordinate 522,586 of NZ_SLVH01000003.1, forward strand.
CACTTATTACGACGCGACCGTGACGCATCCCGAGCGGCTGGTGGCCGAACTCGTGTGGGACGGCCTTGCGGCAAGCCCGGCCTCGGCCGCCGTCAACCATGCCCGCCTCGAGGGCCGCGACGGCGATACGCTCGTCGTCTCCAGCCTGCTCAACGGGGCGACGTTGCGCGTCAAGCCGCGCATCGTGGTGAATGCCGGCGGTCCGTGGATCGATGCGGTGAACGCGACGCTTGGCGAGACGTCGCGCATGATCGGCGGCACCAAAGGCTCGCATATCCTGCTGCGCCACGATGCGCTGTTGCGGGAACTCGATGGGCGGATGATCTACTTCGAGGCGGACGACGGGCGCATCTGCCTCGTCTTCGACTATCTCGGCCGCGCCATGGTCGGCTCCACCGATATCAAGGCCGACCAGCCGGACAGCGTGCGCTGCGAGGACGACGAAATCGACTACCTTCTGGACAGCCTCAGCAAGCTCCTGCCGAAGATGCAGTTCGACCGCAGCCAGATCGTCTACACCTATAGCGGCATTCGTCCTTTGCCGGCTAACAATGCCAGCGATCCCGGCCTGATCAGCCGCGACCACGTGACGCCGGTTCTTGAACCGACGGTGGACCGCCCCTTCCCCGTCTTGTCGCTGGTCGGCGGCAAATGGACGACGTTTCGCGGCTATGCGGAAGAGGTCGCCGAGACGGTGCTCACGCGTCTCGGCCAGTCCCGCAAGGTGTCGACGGTAGCGATGCCGATCGGTGGTGGCCGGGACTATCCCGGCGATGAGGCCGGCCGCCTGCGGCTGGTGGCCGACCTTGCCGCGACATCAGGACTTACCGAGGCGCAGGCGGCAAGCCTGCTTTCCCGCTATGGAACAACGGCGCGCGCCGTGGCACGCCACATCGGCGCAACGAGCACCGCCCCGCTTCCCGATGCGCCGGACTATTTTGAAGGCGAAATCGATTATCTCGTTCGCAACGAGCAGGTCGGGCGGCTGGGGGATATCGTGCTTCGCCGCACCGCTCTTGCCGTGACGGGAACGCTGACGGTGCGCCTTCTGCGTCGCATCGCGGAGATTGCCGGACAGGCGCTCGGCTGGACCGAGGAGACGATCGAGCGGGAAATCGCAAGCGTGCGCGATGAGCTTTCGCGTCTGCACGGCGTGACCCTGGCGTAGTCGCCAGGGTTCGCGGCGCACGCCGATCCCGTCAGACAAGAAATAAAAAAGGCCGGGGCGAAACCGCACCGACCTTCCTCATTCGCTTTTATCAGTTTGCCAGTACATCCGTGGTCAAATCGACGAAAGCTTGTATCGGACCCGAGAACTTATCTTTTCAGACAGGCTCGACCGGTTGCCGATGAGAGAGATATAGGAGCCGAATGTGACGGCTTCAAGTCGAAGCCGCATTTCTTTTGAGAAATCATTCTGCGCCGATATCGGCTCATCGGAACATCTCAGACGTGGTGCCGTCGATTGTAGATGCCCGTCACCCGGACGGCGACCTGCTGGTGCTTGGGGTGCAGGGCAATGTATTCGTACTGCAGGCCGGTGCTTTCCACGAACTCCCGGAACGCCTTGAACTCGTGCATCTCCCAGCCGGGATAGTTGAAATATTCGTCGAAGAGGATGATCGTTCCCGGCACGAGGCGTTCTCGCAGCTGCGTCAGCACTGTCTGCGTCGAGCTGTAGAGATCGCAATCGACGTGCAGGAACGAGACCGGGCCGGGATGGGCATCCAGAAAGCCGGGCAGCGTCCGGTCGAACCAGCCGACGACCAGCTCGACATTGTCGGCCACCGCCGGAAGATCTTCCCGCGCAAAGGCGCTCTTGTCGTAGCCGTCGCGCCAGCTTTCCGGCAGACCCTCGAAGCTGTCGAACCCGTAAATCGTGTCGGCCGGCCGTGCTGCGGCCGTCCGGTTGATCGAGCGGCCGGAGAAGACGCCAAATTCGAGCGAGAGGCCTTCGACCGTCGCGCAGGAAACCGCGTAATCGAGGACGTCGGCCGAGGTCTCGAAGCGCTTGGCGCCCAGCATGTGCGAGTAGAGATATTGCGACGAGGACACAGCGGCGGACAGTTTCGCGACCTTATCGAGATCAAAAGCATCTCCTCGCGGATTTGCCAGAGCGTGATCATAGACCAGAAGCAGGAATTGCATGAATTCCGGGTTTTCCAATGTCGCCTTATCCATCGAAGTCCTGGCCTTTCGTGGCACGTGTGCTAGAGCGCTATGTCAGATGACGTAAACGGAGTAGCTTGCCCAAGGCGTTCGCAATTCATCTTCGTCGAACAAGCATTGATGATTGGCTCTCCACGATCCGCAGAGATTTCGGCACGCGAATGCTGCGGCGCGGCATGCATGTTGTTCTGAGATTATCCGAGAGGCTCTGCTTTCTCGCAGCCTGCTGTAACGCGATGGCAAAGTTCGTCCGGTCAGCAGGCACAATCTGTTCCGCGCCCGATTTGCTGCCGTCGCACGACGGCCTCAATCGGCTCGCGTGAGCCGCCGACGTATTGGGAACACCGAATTTGCTGGAGCGGGTGAAGGGAATCGAACCCTCGTATTCAGCTTGGGAAGCTTCGAGAACTCTAAAGCTTTTCAAGGCGGCGTGTCACTCAGCCACTATTCAAAAGCGTATCGCCCCATTGGCGTTAACCGTGTTCAAAGCAACTTCTGAGGGACTCTTTTCAGCCCATCGGCACGCTGTAGATTGCAACGAGCCCGCCGAGATCTGGCAGGATCTCCGCGGGCTCTAACCAGTCCAACACGAAAGAGGTGTCAGATGGCTTACGCCAATTTATCGACGATTCACGAGACGAGCAACGTCTACCGGCCGAACGTCTTCCCCATCCGAAACGAGATCCAGCCGCAGGCGATCACTTTTGCCGAGGCTGCCGCCAGCTACATGCAGAACGGCGGATGCGGGCGTTACCTGCCGCGCATCATCGAACACTTCGACGGCCGGCCCCTCGCCTCGATTTTCCCTTTCGACGTGCGCAAAATGGCTGAGGATCTCTATCCCGTTCACAAGGGATCGACGCGCAACAGGCAGGCCATTGCGCCAGCCCGCGCCGTCATTATGCATGCCTATGAACGCGGGTGGTGCAACATCATCCACATCCGCCGCTTCAAGGAAGATCGCGTGCAGCGGGTCAAGCCCGCCTCTCACGTCTGGCTGCACACCTTCATCCGCCAGTGCGAGAAAGACGGACGGCTTGATCACATGGCCGCATGCGTCCTGTTCATGTCACAGACCGGCGCGCGCGTCAGCGAGGCGGTGGCGCTGCGCTGGGCGCAGGTGGACTTCACCACGCGGACCGCGCTGCTGTTGAAGACGAAGACCGGCACCAATTCGATGCGTCACCTCACGGACGAGCTGACCGAGCGGTTAGCGAAACTTAAGGCGACAGCCAGCGCCAACGACCGCGTCTTTCGCTTCACCAATCGCCATAGCGTCAACGAGCGCATCAAGGCCGTCAGCGGCCGCGCTGGCATCAGCTACAAATCTAGCCATGTTTGCGGCCGACACGCATTCGCGACGAATGCGATGGACGCCGGCGCCGACATCCGGACAGCCATGGCCGCCGGCGACTGGAAAAGCTCGTCGATCTTTCTGGAAATCTATGTGCATCCGCGCACGAATGCCGGCCGGCTGGTTGCCGATCGGTTCAACGGCAACCAGTATAACGGCGACATGTGACTAGGTCGAGAACGTAGGAAGGCCCGCAATTCTCGGGCCTTCCGGTTCATTCGGATAGAAAATTGACCTTTTCCCAATTCATCAAACGCGGCTCTCTAGCCCATGCAATTCGCTGTTTAATCATTCGCGCCGGTATCCCAGCGTAAATTGCGTTTGGAATGGTAAGCGACTCAGAAACTAGCGATCCAGTGCCGACAATTGAACCGCTGGCGATCGTCGTTCCTTTAACGACACGGACACCTTCCCCGATCCACACGTGATCTCCTAGAACAACATCTTGCCCGTTATTGATCTCTTCTTTTGTATCCAAGTCGTAGATAGGGTGCTCATCAAAGCATCTGATTTCGATGTTGCGTGATAGCATGCAATCACGGCCAATCGTAATGGATGCCCGTCCGCCAACACTAAATCGTACTGTTTCCGTGGTCGTCTCAGGACCAATTCGGATCAGGGACTTATTCCCGTAAACATAGATCAGACCCCTTAGGCGTGTGTTTTTCCCGACAATGATCAGGTTGCCCGACCCCCTGATCATAATCGCGCAGTCGGATAAGTTGGCGCTTGGGTCTAGCCTTACTTGGTTTCTACTGCCTCGGATGTCCAAACTTTTGATCGGAACTAAACACATCATATGGTTGGTAACGTTGTCGATACCTGCAATATGCATACTTGACGTCGAGGTAATATCAATTTCACTCATGATGCGAGCAGGGCCAGAGAGGAAACTTTGGCAAAAACAGCGAGAGGTTTGGGCTTCACAGGGGCAAAGGTCATTGTTATCTCCGGACAGCGCCCTTGTAATACCTTTCATCGTCCGATTGAAGATGACATCAGCGATGATTGTTGGCGGCGCTGACATTCAATGCCAGCACCGCCGCTTCACCATCGATCCCCCCATCAGATGATGATGGGGTGGCGGGTTAGGCCGCCAGCAGCGCCGGATCGATGCCCTTGGAGATCGATGCAACGACGGACGCGCCGGTTCCATCGCCGCCAACAAGCGCAACGGTGGGCACCGACGAGATATCGGAGCCGCCCCACCAATCGGCCTCTGCAAGCACGACCTGCCCACCAACGATGCGGGCAGTTGCCTGGGGAGGAACGGCGCCTGCATGCGAGACGAGAGCGCCATTGGTGTAGCCTGTGCCACCTGCCGTGACGGTGTAACCCGTGATCCGCTTGTTGGTCAGGATCGCCGTCGCCGTGGCACCAGAGCCTGCGTTGTTGAGCGGCAGAATGGCGATGGTGGGCGGATAGTCGTAATCGATCGCGCCATCGCTGACTGGCGTGATGCCCGTCAGAGCGCCACCAGAAAAGACCGGCGTTGCGACCGGAACGCCGTGGCCGGAGAACACCACCTGCGGCGCGACCGTCCAGCCGGAGCCACCAACAACCGCCAGAGCTGAGACCGTGCCTCTGACCTTCGCATGGTAGACATCAGTCGGATGGATGCCGTCTGCGGACAAACCCTGTCTCACGTTGGTCGTTCCCCACGCCATCGGCGCATGCTTCGTCGGGTCGGACTTGCTCTCAAGCTGTGCAGCAACGTCGAAGACGCCCGTAAGGAGGTGCCCCGCCTGACCGGCGCGAACCGTTCCCGCAGCATTCGACCCCGTCGCGACCGCAACACCCGCGTTGATCGGCGCGCCGTCGCGAAGCCACGCGTTCATCAATGCTCGAACACCGCCTGCCGCGTAGGCTGCGGAGAACGCGGTCTGGTTGACAATCGTGACCCATCCGTCCGTTGACGTCGTGTAGGTCGTGATGGTGGACTGGTAGACAGCAGCCACCAGAGCCTTGAACGACGTCCATTCCGCGATCATGCTGGCTTGCACCGTCGCGAGGCTGTCGCCCCGTGTGATGTCATTTATGCCCATCTGGCAAAGCGCAAAATCAAGGCCCGGCAAAGCTTGGATCATGGCCGTCTGCGCGGCGTGGTTGGCATTGTAGCCGCTGACGTAATGGCCGGGCAGAGTGTGCTTCAGGACGCCGATGTTCGCACGGCCAAGGATACGCGCCGGCCAGCCGAAGTTGCCCCAAGCATCGCCCGAGATTTCACCGCCGCCCGCCCCCCCGTTGCCGATGCTGTCGCCATCAACAACGCCTGAGCGCCCATCGACTGCACTCGCCAGGAGCGCGGGAGCTGCCGAGGGATGACCGGTCGTCAGGGGGTTACCATCCTGGCGCTTGTCGCCAAGCAGAGGCATGAGGACAACAGGTCGCTCGATGGCGAACTGGAGAACGGCCTGCTGGGTGCCAGCGGTGTAGTTGCCACCTGCCGTGACGTCTACCCTGACGACACTCCCCTGGTAGGTGTAGGCGCGCGCAGTCGCGCCGGAGCCCGTACCGCCGGTAATCGTCAGGTCGTACCAAGGCGCCCAAAGGCCGGAACCTCCATTTGCGACGTCGATGCTCGTGATGGCCGTGCCGGGGCGATTGACCACGAAGGTGGGTGCCGTCCCCAGCGTGGCCGTCGTTCGAATGCCGAACTCAGCCCCGACCGGAACCTCGACTGCAAGTTCGGCGTCGGTGAGGTCGAGGCGCGTGCCGCGCGGGATCGTCTTCGTCGGCACAACGTTCTGATAGACGTTCAGCGGGTATTCGATATCGATCGAAACCGATTGATCGTAGTTGAAAGAGGCCTCTCCGATGCCGTCGAAGCGATCCACCACGGCCGTAGCGCCTGCGCCGTCGCCGGTAATCGTCAGCGTCGGAATTGGCCCAGCGCCCCATGCGCCGATATTGTAAATCAGGATGGCGATGATCTGACCGCCAACGATTACCGGCCGAAAGTCATAGCCGGCACCCCCCCCAGAAGCGGAGACGGTCGCGGTGGCGTAACCGGACCCGACGTTGGTGACGCGGATTTCCTTGACGCCATTGGTCGTGCCGCTGATCTTCGTGCCGGAAAGGCCGGTGCGAAGCCGTTTCAACGCCGCACCCGTTCTGTTGATCTGGTGAACCGTGCCACCACGACCAGTGATGGACGCCCCGTTGACGAATGTGTCCACGTAGCTGTTGTTGGCCATGGATAAACGGCTCCCAATGGGGGAGTAGCGAACCCCACCGCCCTGCGATGGAATGATGCCGGCGCCGATATAGCTCGCGATCTGTCGAGCACGCTGCGTGCGTGATGCCATGTTGATGATCCTTTGAAGTGAAGGGGTGATCAGGAAGAAGCGGGTACGATCGAGAAGCGAACCGGCGGAGATACGACGGTGGTCGGCCCCAGAAGTTGCTGAAGCGGATTGCAGGTGTATTCGAGCACAACCTCATACCAGGCCGGACCGACTGCAGCCGCCGATGGGATTGTGATGCTGCGACGATAGGTTTCCCGGCCAGCCAGAAGATCAGCGCCAACGGTGAACTGTGGCACCGAATGCCGCACGCCATTCGCATCATATAGCCAGCGCTTGGCGACGACAGGACAAATCCGGCTGCGAAAGACTTTGTATTCGACCTCGATCGTGCCGCCCTGCTCGACGCGCATCGCGAGAGGCCTTGCGCTTTGATATGTGATCGGCGCCTCGCGATCGACGATCATCACGGCGATGTTGAAAGAGCTGACGAAAACGAGCGTGGCGACGGCGCCAGCCGTGAACCCCCAGAAGATGCGCTTCATGGCGTAGGCCCTCCCTTGATCCAGCCGATGACTTTCAAGGCGTTTTCGTAGAGGCCGACCGTGGCGATGAAGATCGCAACGGCTCCGATGATCAGGTACTTGAAGAACCGTGTGACAGTGCGTAGGTCGCGCACCATCTTGAAGCCGTCTCGCACATCGTCGGCCGGCATCGTGACGACTTCCTGCAGGGTCTCAAGTTCATTTGGGCGAAGGCCTGCCAACCAAACCCGTGTGCCTTCCGGCAATTCGATCAGGCGCTCGGGTGATCCTTCCGTCACTTCTGACCTCCCATCAGGGCACGGAGGTTATCCCGGTCAGCCGCACAGCGACCCACACGCGCGTTCGCCCGGTCGAGTGCTCCACGCTCGCGCCGAAGCACGGAACGAAGCTCCACGCCAACCGTGACAGGCGCGTGCGGCTCCAGCTTCCGGCAGTCGTCTGGCTGGTCGGGGATATCGATGCCCGCCTTTGCCTTGCCCGTCGTCTGGCCCGCAGTATTGATGCGGCTAAGGCTTGAGCAGCCAGTCCCGGTCAGCATCATCAATGACAGAGCAAGAGCGGCCGAGCGCCTTGAGTTTACGTTCATGGGCGGCAATCTCCTGTTCAAGCCTGTCGGTGGTGGCCGCTTCGGCTGCTCGCGCTGCCTCCAGACGGCGGCGGTAGTCTTCGGCGGCAATGGCTGCCGCTTTCTGCTGGCGCTCGCGCTCGGCCTTCTCTGCGGCAAGGGCGGTCTTTTCTGCGAGATCGACGAACTGGCGCCGGGCGTTTGCCGCGGCCTCCGCGCTCTTGATCGCGACACGGCCGGCGGTCAGATCACCAATGACGGGGATCGACGTGAGAAATGGGATGCGGCTCGCGCCGGGCACGCCCTCGTAGAAGAAGAGCATGCCGAGGAAGATGCAGGCGGGCAGCCCTAGCAGGCGGAGGGTGGAGGCAACGATCGTCATTGCTCCACCGTCACGTTGGTCGTTGTGGCAGGACTTTCGACGGCCGCTTGAGCGACCTCTGCCTTCATCTCGTTCTTGCGATCCCAGACAGCGCCAAACACGTAGGATCCGACGATGCCGCCAAAGAGGAAAATGAGGTTCATGGCAATGGTGTCGCTAAGGGCAATCGGACGCCCAAAGACGGCAAGGTAGGTGACCATCCCCGCGCACCAGAGAAGCGACAAAATGATGATGCGCCGCCGCACCGCCCAGTCCGGCGAAGCCTTGTGGTCCATGAAGAATTTCATCAGACCCTCGCGAACTGAAAGTGCATCCAGTCGTAGTTTTTCGCACGGCCAAGCGACAGCGCACCCTCGCCTTCAACGATCTTCCAGAAAGCCTCATATTCCGGCTTGGCGAAGCGAGCGCGGTCGCGGCCCCACTTCAGCTGATTGTTCTCGGGGTCTAGATCAACAGCGATACCGTAGGCATGCATTGACCAGGTCTTCGCGCCGCGCATTGGTCGGAAGTTGTAGCAACCGCCGAAGATATCGAGACCGAGCTTTGCGACGCCGTCAGCACCGTAGTGCGCCAAGGTCTTCTGAAAAATGCGCTGGATCGGCGCCTGCACTTTTGCATGACAGCGGAAACGCTTGATGATCTGCTTTTTGTCCCAAGCGATTTTCATGGGGTAGGCAAGCTCAACGATCCCGGCGGTGGCTTGCGCGCTCCCAGGCTCGCCGAAATAGCTCCGCACGCCGGCTTGTGATGGCCAGTCGGTCATGTGTTTCTCCAATGTGGTGGTTAGGCAGCGCTATGCAGCTCGGATTGAACATCCAAGGTGGTCTTCATAACGATGTCCTTATGGTGGGTATCTAGGCGCGCAGCGATTGCTGGCAGGCGCGGTCAAAAGCGCTCAATATTGCGCCCGACTTCAGGTCGTCGTCAGATCGAGATCGTGCGCGGTGCGAGGTAGGACTGCACCCGGGCATAGATCGACTGGACTTCCGCGTCGGTCAGGAACCGACTGTAGATCGAGGCGAAGGCCATATCGCTCTTGCCATTGTTCAGCGTATTGAGCGCGGCGCCGATGCGCATTTTCGCAAGCGCCGGATCGCGCGGGTTTGAGGACGCAGCATCTGCTCGCTGGCTGGAGCTGAGCGACCACAAGCTTTTCTGCGTGTTGCTCACGCGCCCGCAGACGAACGACCAGTTCGAGAAGTTGTGCGTGATGCCGATCGTCTCGACCGCCGTGGCGCTGCCCGTCCAGCGCGCGGCCTGCATGCTGAGCGCCGTCGTGCTCGCAGCGTAGAGCGAAAAGCCGGGCGATTTGCGCGACGGAGTTCCTGCAGAGAAACCCGTGTTGTTGTTGGTGATGAAGAACGGCTTCGTCAGGGTGCCATCGAGGCTGTCTGTTGACCGGATAACGCCAAGCACGGTCATTTCGGCCGTCTCGTCGATCGCCGTGGCGAGATAGTCGCCGCGGTTGACCGGGTCGAAGGAGAAGAAGCGGTTTGACGTGGCCGGCGCGCCGCCAAAGACACCGTCGGACTTGTCCTCCCCTGCCCAGTTTCGTGCCGCCTTGACGAGCGTTTCGTTGATGAAGAACCAACCTTCGAGATTGTCCACGACCGGCGGGACATAACCCACGGCGAAGGATTCGAAGGCAGCGTTCTTGATGAGGATCTGAGTTCCCGTTGCCATGTGAGGAGCCTTTAATCGACGACCGCGATGCGCGAGAACGCAACCGACCAGTTGTTGAGGGGATAGGGCGAGCCGACCAGTGCAGGAATGTTGGCCTCCGGATAGGAGCCGTCGTCGTTTGCATATTGGTAGGGATAGAAGGCCTCGGAGCCGTCACTGTCGCAGAGCGAGCCGTTGCCGTTGTGCGTCGTCTTGTCGGCATACCAGATGCGCAAGGGGCCGTTCGGCTCGCGTGACAGCGTCAGCTTGACCACGGCGTCACCGGCAATCGTGGCCGACAGGGTAATGTCGCCGGTGTCGTCGGTTGCGCGAAAGCCCTGCTGATCCTGGACAGACGCGACGAACTGCACATAGGGCGCCCGGAACTGCAGCGGCGGCTTGGGCACATGGTACTGGATGAGCACCGTCCGGCCCCTCGCGGTCACGCCGATCGGCTGCAGCGGCTTCCATCCGAGCCCCTGGTTGAGGACGCGGTGCATGACCTGACCGATCTTGCAGCCGAGCCAGCGGTAGCCGTTCGGGTCGAGGTGGCCGCCCTTGTCGGTGACCGGATAGTAAGGGCCAACCAGGATCCAGTTCCGGTCGTCTTCCGCCAGATCGATATGCGCGTTCCCGATCTGCAGGAACTTGTCGTCCCGCGTGAAGCTGGCGCCCGGCTGCACCGCAAACACCACAGGCGGCTCGGACTGCCCGGCCACGCCGGTTACCACGTCCGCCTTGATATCGGCGTAGAGCTGGCGGGTGCGTGTTTTAAAGACTTCGCCATCCGTGCTCGCGACGTAGTCCTCTTCTCCCTGGGCGTAGATGATCGCCGTCACCCCGTAAGGGTTGCTGCCGGCCGCCGCCTTGGCTTGTGTCGCGGCGCTCGGAAGGCGGGCGAAGAACTCCGGTGAAGCGCCCTTCGACAACTCCGCGATGGTCTTGCCGCCAATCCCACAGGAGGTGACGATGATCGTCCGATCGGTATCGTCCACGACGCCGCGCAGTTGGTTCCACAGGCGTTTGAACGTGTTGACCGCGGCCACGCTGAAGGTTTCGCCGGGCGTGTTGGCATCGGGCGCCATTCCCGCCACCGTGGCGTCGGTCAGAACATCGGTCGTCGACGTCACAGTCGCCACGAGGTTCTGCAGGCCGGTGGGTGCAAACGGCGCGAACGTTGTCGTGCCGCCCCCACCCTGCCCGCGCACGCTCCCGCCCAGCATCTTGACCGAGGAATAAAGCGAGGCCTTGGTCAGTCGAGGCCACCCGCCTGCACCAACGCTCAGGCTCTGGCCATACTCGATGATGTGGTTGAAGCCGGGCAGAAGGCGCCGCGCCGTATTGGTGCGATCGCCGTTGATTTGCGCACTGTAGGCGAGCGCCCGCGCGTTGCGGGATGCGATCTCCTCATCGGAATAGTCAGAGGAGGACGAAGAGCCAGATGGACCAGAAACCTGCCGGCCATCGTTGGTGATCCGGAAGCCAACAAAGCCAAAGTCGTCAATCAGCGAGAACCCTCCAATATCGCTCGGCCGCAGATGGGCGAACGGAGCCCGATAAGATCCATCATCACCTATTTCGGCAACTGTGAACCCATCTTTGTCGGCAAAAGGAACGGCGGTTCGGCTCGTCACGGTCTTTGCAATTCCCGGCTCTACCGCCGCCTGCAGCGCGGTCAGGTTGGCGTTCAATGCAGACTGGTCGCTGAGAACGGTGAACGTAAGGTTCGTCGTCCCCAGGACGATCGGCGCTGGCGTCTGGCAAACATACTGCTTGCCGCCGTTGATCGTCCCCTCGCGCACGAAGACCGCCAAGCCGACGAGCTCGGCAGCCGCGTCGGCGTCGGTGGCCCTTGTCGCAGCGCCACTCGCGTTGACAACATAGAGGCCGTTGGCTGACGGGCTGGAGCTTGCGATGAGCAGCACACGGTCGCCTGTCGCCAGGGTCGCCCCATCGACTACGGCGCCCGGGATCAGAGATGCCGGCGCAACGCTCGTGGGCGACGCTACCCGAGCTGGCGCTTTCCACTGATAGCCCGCAGCGGCAATGCTTGCGGCGTCTTGGACTTTCAAAGCGAGAGCATCATAATGCCGCTGGATGACGCCGCCGACGGAATTCCGGATCAGCGATTTGAGTGGGTGGGAGGCCGACCCATCAACATAGACGGCATCGAACGCGTCCTTGATTTCGTTTGCCATGATGTCTCCATGCAGAAACGCCCCGCCGCAGGCAGGGTGAGAGGTTCAGATTGTTGAGTTGGTCAGACGGCCGGCGGGCGGAAGCCGCGGAGGCGAAGCGGAACGGACAGAGTACCGATTGCACTGATCGGAGGAAGCACGCAGTTCACATCGACAGCGCCGTCGACGAACACGAACCCGGTTGACTGCACGAAAATGAATCCAAGCGTAAGCGCGCCAACTTTTGGCCGGTCGGCCGGGTGAATAAACACGAGATCCCCGACTTTTGCCTTAGCGGCCGGAGCTGAAAGCCGAAGGCCGGATAGCGCGAGCGACACAGGCAGAGCCTGCGTGATCGTGTAGTAATATTCCCAGACCAGAGCCCCGGCCTTCATTGAGGTGTCGATCGTGTCGGCAAGATCCTTCGCCGCCTTTGCCATTGCATCAGCCGAAGCGACATCATCGCGATAATCTTTGATCGGCATCAGGTCACCACGACGCTTGCTGTCGGGCCAGCCGGCGTTGTCGCCAAGAGACCGGAGGGGTTCTTCGCCGAGCACCAATAGCGCCACGTTCCGGGACCGGGCGTATCGGCGTACTCGATGACTTGGTTTGCTGTGACACGAATGTTTCCAGAAATGTCGGTCGCCTGCGCGAACGTCTGGCTTGCCGTCCCCCGTTTGAACACGAGGTATGCGCTGTTGTCGTTCGCCGCCCGCGCGCTGACAGTGACCGTGGCGCCGGCGAGAACTGTCTTCAGCTGCAGGGGCGTTGCCGGCTTGTCCGGATCTGCAAGCGCCGGGATGTTTTCAACGATCGCCCAGGTCGACGGCGTTCCGCCCGGCTTCACCCAGCGGATGCGAACATCATAGAGCTGGCCGTCGGCGAGCCCGATTGCTTCGGCTCGCGTCTGGCTGTCATCGACCGTAATCGCCGACCACTTCTCCTGATCTGCCGGCGATATTTGCACCTCGGCATTCAGGTCGTCGCGATCCGGATAGGGTGCCCAGGTCGCTGTTATGAGCGCAACCTTGCCCTGCCCCGAAACAACGCGCTGGCTACCGACGACAAGCACGCCCGTTGGCATATCGAGATCTTCTTCGCTGAAGGTCGGAGGGACAACGGGCGGCGTCCCTTCCTCGGAACTCGGCAACTGGTACATATCGGCTGTCCGACTGGCGATCGTCATCTTGATCGTCATCGTGTCGTCGTCTTCCTCGAAGCTCTCCACCTCGAACGCCTCGAAGTCGATGCCGAGATCCAGAACCTGCACGCGGATGAAGCGCTCATTGCGCGCCTTCAGGCCGTAGAGATCCGTGATGATGGACCCACGCCAGCGTGCAGAGGCGCGGCAGAACTTCAGCTTCGCGACACGGCGCGCGTGATGATGGTTCTGGATCTCGTAAGCCTCGATCGGGATCGCACGGACACGGCCGGTCTGGCTGATATCGTCCTCGTCGCGCCAAGGGTCGCTGGTCGCCTCGGTGTAGGCTGCAAGCGGATTGGTGTATTTGACCGTGACCTCGTTGGCTTCGCGAAGCGGGCCGCTTGAGTCCGACAACTCGTAATCGATAAGGTGACCATCCGCGATCGAGACCGTCGGCTCCACCCACCTCCCAGGCTGAATGCCGATCTTGCCATTCGGCTTCAGGATCAGTCTGCCATCTGTTGCCGTCTCCAGCCGATCAATGATGTCGACGGGCTCGGTTTCGAGCGTGTAAGACAGCTGACCATGACAGCGCCGAACCGTGCCGCCGCCGTTGGTCGGCAGGATCTCATCGCCGAGCGTCGCAGCGGCTGCAAAGTCCGCATCGTCGATGTAGGCCGCCGAGATCCCGGCGCCATCATTGCTGATCAGATAGTCCCGAAAGATCAGGTAGAGGTTCGCCGTCCAGCCATTCGTTGCCGAGCGCGGATCATAGACAACGCCGTCACGGCGCACGCTCTCATAGGCGGGGATGCGGTTCGGATAGACCGAGTTGAATTTCTCCTGCTTGACGCCCCGAGCATGGATGAAGGCAGACACGCAACCATCGCCACGATGCGCCGCCGTCCAGACTTCCGGGAAGTTCTCGATCAGTTCGCTATACGCGGTTTCGACCGGCAGGCCCCGACGATTTACAACGCGGACTTTGCCTTCATATTGCTTGTTGCGAATCCATCCATCCGGATCAGGCGTGACAGGCCGACCGTCGATATAGTGTTCCTCGAACGCATCGCACCGGCCTTCGCCGATGTAGATGACCTGAAACAGATTGCCCTGCTTCGTCCGGAACAGGACATACGAGCCGCCCGTACGAACTCGGCCATAATGCTTGCGCCGCGGTGCAACGGACTGGCGCAACGTGCCCTTTCCGTCCTGCGGCTTGACCGTGGACGGCTTGGCGCCGAACAAGGCATTCGCGGCATAGGACAGGCCGAGACCGATACCTCCAGCTACGATAGAGCCGATCGTCGTCAGCGCACCGGTTGCCGTCACCAGGCCGGGTACGCCGATCGCGGCGATGAACCCAACAATCGCTGCAGGCATCAGACGCTCCAAGCTTTCAGATGGCCGCAACGGTAGCCGGCCATTCCACGAACTGCCTTCACCATCCACCGCCCCGTTGGCGCCATGATCGCAGCAAATTGCTGGCCGTGGACTTCGATGACGCCAATGTCACCAGCAACAGGATAGGCCACGGGCTTGGCGCCGGCGCCGGCGGCTATCTGGTCGACCAAGGCAAGAATGCCGCCGCTCTTTTCGACCAGCTTCAGGCACTCGCGCTCGGTCGAGTAGACGCCGCGAAGATGAAAAGCAGGATCAACGCCGTGGCGATGCATCCACCAATTCGCGAGCATCATGGCGCAGTCATTGACGCCCCAGATCAGCGGGGATCTGGAGGCTTCCGCGAGAAATGTTTCGAGCATCAGTAATCCGGGAATGTGTAAGGGCGCTCGATGCCGGCGACATCCGAAGCGAAGAGATCGCCAGGATGTCGAAGCTGCTGGTCGCGATCGGTCATGTATGAGAACCGGGCGCGCTTTTTGCCCGCGAACGGGGTTTCTGCCGAAATGGAAACGGTGCGCGTAAAACCGGTATCGTCCGATGATCGCGCAGAGGTCAGCTTGCGCATCAGGCCGAACGATGTGGCGTAAGGAAGATCGAGCGGCTGCCACTGCTCGTCGAAAAACTGGTCATAGACGATAGCCGCTCGGTCATAGTATTCGGCCGCTTCGCTCTTGGCCTTTGCAGCGAACGTCTCATCCACGCCCGAAAGTGTGAATTTCAGTTCTGGCGCACTCCCCTTGATCGATTGGGAAACACCATTGATGCGTCCGGCACCCCCCACACCAAGCCACATTTTTCCGTCCTGAGTCCGAAGCTTGCCAAAGCCATTCCACAAGCCAATGCGGCCCGACGCGAACAGCAGTTCAAGAAGGCGTGACTTTCTCACAACCCGGCTTTGAATCTGCGCCTCGATGGTCTGGCTAAAGTCCATTCCAGCTCTCCTCAAGCTCGATCGACGGGCGAGACCAGCGCCCCATCTCCAGAGCCAAGTCTCCGCTTTCCGGGCTCGCCAAATTCATCAGCAACTTAGGATCTGCGAAATCTACATCGGAGCCTGCCGGCACGTCGAAGCGCAGCGGCGGGAGAAATGTGACGTCGACGAAGTTCCCAGTTTTCTCAGGCGTCTGCGTGATCATATGCATGGAAGGTCGTCCGCCGTCACGAACTGTGAAGTACATGCCCCTCTTGATTTCGCCGGCTCGCTCGATGCGGAAACGCGCCGATGTTCGACGAAGATCGAGATCTGCTGAAGACGAAACCAGAATGGTTGACTGGCTGTAACCGGACCCGTCAGAGAAAAGCGCGCCGTCCGAATGGGGAATACCTGTGATGATCGGCGGCAAGCCCGCGAGGGTAGGCGCTTGAAACTCGTCGAATGGACCAATCAATAGATCTTCAAGGCCACCCTGCAGAGCTCCGATAATGCCCCGCCACTCAAGGATTTTTTCAGGCGAAAGAACAGGAAACCCAGACATCGTGGCCGTCCAGAAGCCTGCATCCGTTCCGATTTTCTGACGCTTGCCCGAAAAGCTCACCGGTCCCATCGTGAGCATCGGCTTGATGCGAAACATGACCTCTGCTGGAATGAGCAGCGATGACCAGACAATCATGTCTCGCTCCGTCTCCATGTCGAGGCCTGCCGCTCCATGGCCATCGCATCATACTGCTGAAGCGCCCCGCGGATCAGACGAACCGTATTCTCCGAGGCGTCCCCCTGAATAACGATGTCGCCACCACGATAGCTGTCACCGCCGCCGCTGCGCTCCTGCCCAGGCTTGGTGATGGAGACGCGCTCGTTTGGAGATGCCTTGAATGCGACCAACTGGCTGTCGATGCCACCGGCGCCGCCGACCTCGAAGGAACCGCCGTTTGCAAAACCGAAGAGCCCTTTGAAGGCGCTCCCCAGAAGCGAGCCTATACCCACCCCCGCACTGCCAGCCGTACCACCCGTCCCGCCCGACGCGCTTCCACCACCAAAGGCGCCGAGCAGAGCCTTCAGTCCCTCGTTAAAGGCAGCTTCTCCCAATTGCGAAAGCATGTCTTTCAGCGAATCCTTCAGGCTTTTGGAACCGTCAATAAGACCGGAAAAGGCGCTTCCGAGCGTGCTGGAAAGCTCCTGCCCCGCCTTCTGCATTGCGGTCAGCTCCTGTGTGGCGCCTGACGTCGCAACCTTCAGGCCCGAGAGAGGATTGGCTTTCGTTTTCCCAATAGCACCAAGCGCCGCCGAAACTTCGTTCGCGGCGCGTCCGGCTGCGGCTTTCGCGCTCGGTGTGCCCGCCGCGATGCCGTTTGCAAGGCCCTGCGTAACGAATGTGCCAACCTCATGCATGACACGCGATGGCGAGTTGATGTCGAAGATACCGGTGATTTTGTTATAAGCCTGCGTTGCAACAGTGGATGCCGCATCGACGACGCGACTTGCGCCAGCCGCAATGCCATCGGCCAAACCCGCAATGATTTGCCCGCCGATTTCGAGCATCCGGGCGGGCAGCGCTGCGAACACCGCGATGATCTGCTCTCCGATCGCGCGCATCTGCTCCGGGATTGCCTGAAACGTCGCCAGCATCGATTGGCCAAAGCCGACAAGGCTCGAAACGAGTTCGCCAATCTTTGCCTTGATCGCGTCAAGCGCGCCGGGAAAGACGACATTGGCGATGTTCGTAAACATCACCCCGAGGTTTTCGAAGATCAGGCGCGCAGTATCGCCGGCCCCCTTCAGATCGCCCGTCAGGAACTGGCCGAGGTACTGCCCGACCAGGCCAAGCTGCGTGGCGAGGCCGACAACCGTTGTCTGGATAACAGCGATCGCGCCTTCGACGACAGCAGCCGTTGCCGGGAACGAAACTTTGATCAAGTCCCAGCTTTGATAAAGAGCAGCCGCGCCGGCAGCAAGCGCGGCGAAGGCTGCGATGCCGGCCGCAACTGGAGCACCGACAGCCGCAATCCCGGTCGCGACAAGCCCAAGGGTAACGAGAAGCGGTCCCAGCGCTGCAGCGACGGCGGCAACCACAACTCCCCAGTTGAGAAGCTGCGGATTGGTTTCCGACAGACCAGATACGAGATCCGCCAGCTTGGAGACGATGCCGGTCACGAAAGCCAGCAAACCGCTGTTGGCGATGTTGATCGCCAGTGTTTCGAGCGCCCCGCCAAGCTTCTCAAGTTCGCCGTTGAACCCCTTCATGCGCGCCGCCGCTTGCGCATCTGCCGAACCCTTGCGCTCGATGGCGATAGCCAGCTTGTCAATGCCAGCGGCGCCCTGGTCAGCCAGAGCAAGAGCGGTCCGCATGGCGTCGGAGCCGAAGATGGTGGTTACCGCATCCGTTTTCGCTTCGTCGCTGAGGCCAGACAGGCTCGTTTTCAATTCCTCCGCAACAGCAGCCATGGACTTCATGGAGCCATCGGCGTTGAAGAACTCCAGACCCAATTCCTTCATCGCATGCGCCGCCGCCTTGCTCTTCGGCGACAGCGTGGTCAGGAAGGTTTTGAAGGACGTGCCAGCGTCCGAGCCGCTGTTGAAGACAGACGATGTGCCGGCGATCGCCGCATTGAAGTCTTCGAACGTCACGCCGAGCGCGCCGGCAACGCCACCAGCCTGCGCGATCGCGTCCTTGTAGTCGCTAAATCCAAACTGCGATGCGAGCGTGACGTTCGTGATGCCATCCACGACGCGCCCAAGGTCCTTTGCCTCGATCTTGAACTGCGCCATGACGTTCGTCGCAACGTCCGCCGATGTGGACAGATCACCGCCGGTTGCCTCGGACAACTTGATTGACGCCGCGGCAGCCCCGTCGAGGATCTGCGTGGCCGTCAAACCGTTCTTCGCCAGCATCTCCATCATGTCGGCAGACTCGGATGCCGACTTCGAGGTGTTGGCACCGAGATCGAGTGCCATCTTCTGCATGGCGTCAAATTCGGATGTCGAAGCATTGGTTGCCGCCTGCACCCGGTTCATGGATGCTTCAAAATCGCCGGCAGTTTTCAACGTCAGCGCGCCCATCGCCGCAAGCGGAGCCGACACATATGTCGACATATCCCGCCCAGCCGACTTCAGGGAATTACCGACCTTGCCCAGCGCGCGCTGCGCTTTGTCGAGGCCATCCCAGAACTCAGCAGTGTCGATGCCGAGGTTGACCCTCAATGCACCAATGACAGCACTTGCCATATCCAGATCCTATTTTAGGCCGGCTTTTCCGCTTTTCGCGAACGACTGCCGAGCCACGACCGCGTCACCGCCTCAATCTCTTCGGGCGTCTGTTTCACGCGTGTTTTCTTGACGGTGAGCAGGTCTTTCAGAGGCGGCATTTTCTTCAGCCGATCGAGCTTGGCGATGTGCCATGCGAGGCTCATCCGCTCGTTTCGCTCTCTTGTCTGGCGCTCGTGTTCGCCCGCGAGGATGACGCTAATTTCGCGAAGGGTGAGCTGCCAGAACAATTCGTAGGGCTGACCGATGGCGACCCATTCGGAAACCCGCGACGGCCAGCCTAAGCTGCCGCCGCCTTCCGAGGGCGCGCGCCCTGCTCTTTCTTGGGGAATGCAGCCTGAAACGCCTTTCCGATCAGCGGGCCGGCCGCGGCGACACCGATGTCGTCGATGATGTCCTCGCATTCCTGGAGCGTGGTGCCGGCATGATGCCGCTTCAGGGACGCCCAGAAGATCGTCCGCAAAAGGGAAAGCTTCACGGACTTGCCGGACAGTTCCTGGCTGATTTCGGAGATGCCCTTGCCCAGGGCATCCTCCATCTCACACATGGCACCTGTTCCGATCTTCATCGTCCAGGACTTGCCCATCGCCTCGAACGAGACCTCGCCGCGCTCCTGGTTTGCCATCAGGCCGCCTCATCCCACGTTTCGGTTCCCGAGACCGAGACGGATACGGTAGCGGTCATTCGATCATCGACAGGAATGTCCTTCTCGTAGCCGGTGATCTGAGCCTCGTACGTGACGCGCGCTTTGTTGGGGAACGTGATGCGATGGCGAACGGTCTCGCCGGTTTCAAACACGCGGCGAATGAGCTCGTCGGTCGGGCTGCCCGGAACCCAGTTGATCTCGAACGATGCTTCGCCACTGTCGATCAGGCCTGCGATGTATTCGCGACGCCGGCCCGGGCTTTTCATGTGCGTGGCTTCCACCCGGTCGGCAGTTGCCGAGCCAGGCGCGACCATCGTCACTTCGCCAACGGCGACGAAGGCAGGTACGGTCAGGGTGCTGTCCCAGATTTCATAGCCGGTATCATAACCCAGCATGGCTTCGGTCATTGCGGTTCTCCATAGTGAACTGTGATGTCGAGGGATGTGCGGAACTTCGTCGTTACCGTGCCTGCGTCCGCTGCGGGCAAGTCTCGGTGATCTTCGAGAAAGATTGCCTTGAAGGCGCCATCCTTGTAGCCGCTGAGGCGCGCCTCGATGATCCTGGCGATAGCCTTCGCCTGAGCAAAGCTATCGGCATAGGCATCGATCTGAATGCGGCTCCGGACCAAACCCGAATGACCTTTCATCGTGTAGGCTCGGCTCTTGTCGATAACCTGCACAACAACGAACGGAGCAATGTCCGTTTGACTGGCGCGACCCGGCCGGACTTTCGTGCCGACCAACTCGACCAGCTCGGCATGGGCCAGGAGCAGAGCGATCAGCGCTTCCTCCACTATCGCCCCCTTTTGGCTTTACGGGCCAACCGCTGGGCAGCGCGCTCGATCTCACCCCAAAGAGCATTCGAGATCCGATCAAGCGTGGCATCTTTCTTTCCGTCCCACGCAGGCCGCAACCACGGTTCGGCCGCCTGATGCTCGTTGCCGAATTCGTCCTGCATGCCTGCCGGGTCGCTTGTGCCGACAAAGACTTCGGAGAAAGCGCGGGCGTCCTTCGATTGACTCTTGTGCAATGAGGCCTGCCTGCGGGTGAGCTTCGTGCCGACATCCGTCGTTTCGACGAGATTGAGCGTAAGCCGCGGCGCGTTTGCACGAGCCGCCTGGGCAACCGGCTCACCGGCCTCCATAAGCACTTTTCGCAAAACGGCCCTGCCTGTCGCCTTCGGCAGCTGGCCGAGTGCCTGGTCAAGCTCTTTCAGACCTGTGATTTTGACCGTGACCCTAGCCATTGTCAGCATCTCGCGAGGCTGTGATCTCGATGAAGCGATGACGGCCTTCGTCGAGCTCCTTCACACCATTGATCTGCCAGATCACACCATCGTGCAGAACACGATCAACGGGCGTAATGGATCGCGTAAGGGAGGATGAACGCACCGTGAAACGGCTGACCCTGAACGAACCGACCTGACCCGCAGCCATCATCTCTATTTTCTGGCTGTCTGAGGCATCGCGTCGACGAGCCCAGAGATCTGAAATTTTACTCCAAGTAAGCTCTTCTTCATTGAACTCATTCCTAATGAATGTCGCTCTTTGAATTGTAATCCGCCGATCCAGGAGGGCCGTATTTAAAGCCATCAGAAGACCCTCAGCGGGTTTAGGAGAGCATCGATCACCCGCCTTAGCCTGTCTCCGAAATCACCATCGTCGAAGTGCATTTTGCAGTGAAACAAGATCGCAGCGCGAACCTGCTCCAGTCGAGGATCACCTGACTCCATACCGGCAGATATGGTGATCCTCGCGGCTGATGCTTCTGGCCACTTTTGTCCCCCCGAAAGGCGAACGACGTCGCCATCACATTCATAAACGGCGCGATCAACCAAACTCCACCCAGCACTAGTTCGCGTTTCAATCGAAGTTAGATCGAGTACCTCAGCAAACGGGAGCTTGAAACATGCAGGAAAATACCAATGCAAGTGCTCATATTGTATGCTCTGCCGACCAAAGCAGCGGCCAACCCATCCATTCGGTCCGTCAAATTCAGTCTGCGCTGCAATGAGTAGCGAGGTGATAAGCGCGTCGAAATCGCCGCTTTCGTCGACACGCAGAAAAACTTTCGCCTCTTCGAGAGTCACCAGCGGTTCTGGCCCGGACAAAACAAAAAGCGACATTACAAACTCCTATAGAGGCGGACGGGGCGCTTGCGCCCCGTCCAGATGGTCAGTCCGTGGATTTGCTTGGCTTTTTTATTGCCTTGGCGGTTTCGACAGATGCATTCATCTCGTCGATTTCCACCTGAGATGAGACCCGGCGATCGTCGACCGTCTTGTTGATTGCGGCAATCTGCGCATCGGCTTCGGCGCGCGCCTTGGTGATGGCTGCCTGCAGATCGGTGTTGACGGCATCAAGTTCGCTCGCGACTTCCGTCCGGCGTGTCGCAAGGCGGTCATCGATCGCCGACAGTTCGAGATCCGCAGCCTGGCGAGCCTCTGCAACGCGCGCCTGTTCGGCATTCACGTCGGCATTGACGGCCTCCCGCTGAAGAGCCGCGCCGTTGTCGACGGGCACACGGGAATTGCCAATTTCGTCAGCCTCGACGACACCAGCCGCAACGAGACGGGAAAGCGTATGGCTGTCGACGGTAACGATCTGGCCAGCACGCACGGGTTTGCCGGCGAGCTGGAATTCGGACTTGGCTGTCCGTTCAATCAGATTGGTCATGATAAACTCCGATGGTTTCAGCGAGAGGCGTCACCCCGAGGGGCTTGGCCCATCAGGGATTGAAGCGATTGCCGCCGAGGAGCAGCATGGCAGAGCCGTACACCGCCGACGCGTTGTCGCTGACGAGTGTAACTGACACGAACGAGTAGTTCGGATCGAGCTGCTCGGATTTTGCGTCCACCGTGAGGTCGAGCGCTGCACCGCCTGCCGGGGCAACCTTGTCGACAGGGCTGCCGAGGTTTTTCGCCCCGTTTCCAGCAGCGTCCTGCGCCTGGCGGAACTGGACGGTAATTTTCTTCGTCGCAGCGACGGTGGCGACGGTGATTGCAGCAAGGATGCGCTGCGCTCCGGACACGTCGACGAACGTGCCGGTGCGAAGCGTGGTGATGTCCTGCGGAACGATGCTGGCGCGCGCGCGCAGGCCCTGCGAAAGAGCACGGCTCATGTTGGATTTCCTTCAAGGTTGGGATCGATGACTTCAGGACGCAGCCGATTGCTCGGCTGCGAATTGAGAGGATCAGACGCTCGGGACGTCGAGGGCGACGAAAGGCGACGTCAGGTAGCCATTTTCGAGCTGGAACGGCGCTGTCAGCCAAGGCGAACCGTCAACGTTCCAGAAGATCTTGATCATCGTCTTGTTCTGCTGGAACAGCACATGCTCCGATGCTGCGACAAACGGGCCGGAGCCATCCTTGATCAGGTACTGCGACAGGTCGCCATACCAGATATCTCCGAGCGAACCGAGAAGCGGGTTGCGATCGGAAAGGATCGCCGGACGTCCCATCAGCGTCGACGGCTCGCCTTCGCGCATGGACGGCACCCAGATCGGATTGCCGCCGAGATCCTTCAGCTTGAGCAGAAAGACAAGGGCGCTGCGCGAGTAGACGAAGACGCCGTTGCCATAGCCACGGCCGACCATATTCGCCACGTCATCATAGGAAATCTGGTTGGCGACGGCCCGGTTGACCTTGAGCGTGGCGCCGGCCTTGAGAATGCCGAGCGGCTTGCCCACGCCGTTGCCCTGCAGGTACGCGTAGTCTTCCGACTGAGCCACCGCGCCGCGCAGCTGCGCCTCCAAGAGCGAGTTTGCGGCCGGCCAGTTGCGCAGCAGCTTGTCGGTCACGACCATCGTGCCGGCGATCTCGTGCGGTGTCAGCGTGATCTCACGAAGCCTGAGATCCGTGTTCGGCTTGGTGTCGCCTTCACCGATCCACTTCACCTCGACGCCGCCGAACATATTGGCGGGAGCCGCTCCCGATTGGTCGAGGGCCGGCATCGTCACAGCCGCGTCGGGCGGACTGCCGGCCTCGATCACGGTTGCTCGCGGACGAATAATCGACTGCTGAGGCGTCAGGGTCAGCAGCGTCGAGCGCAGCTGTGTCGGGACCATGAACCCGCCCGAAGCGCCGTCATCCATGCGCATTTCCGAACGAACCTCGCCGTTATCCGAGGCGCCGGCATTCTCGACGTAGTTCAAACGCTGGTCGTTCGGACGGAAGCGAACCGCATGGAGAAATTCGCCCATGCTTTCGAACTCGCGGGAAGCTTCAGCGCCGCCGGCGCGCTGGATGCCCTGACCGCGTGCTGCGGCAGGAACGACGGCATCGAGAGCGGCGGTTGTCGCGTCGAGGTTTTCGAGGCGGGCAATCCGCTGGTCGAGACCCGCCTTTTCTGCCTCAAGGGCATCATAGGAGGTCATTTCCTCCGCCGAGAAATCACGATCTTCGGTCTCGGCGGCGGTGACCATGCCGCGCATATCCGCGACAAGCTTGGCGCGCTTTTCACGCAACTGCTTCAGCATGTGGTTTTCTCCTGTTCAGCTGAATGCCCCGGTCAGGCAGAAGCGCGTCCGCGCCGGGGTGACGCGAACGAACTGACGTTTCCGATGATCGGAAAGGGTTTAGAGAGCGGCGGCGCGCTTCATGCGCTCGGTGGCCATGGCTCGCTTGCGTTCAGGCGGCGCACCGGCGCCAGCGCCGAAGCGCTGCAGAGTTTCTTGCATGGTGCCGACGCGGTCGGCCATGCCGAGAGAGACGGCATCCTTGGCGAGAACCATCCGGCCCTTACCGAAGGTCTCGCGGACAGTCTCCGACGAGACGTTTCGGCCTCTGGCAACGCGATCGACAAACATTCCATAGAAAGCATCGATCTGAGCTTGGCGATAAGACAACGCCTCTTCGCTGAGAGGCCCAAACGGATTTGCTTCGGTCTTGAACGGGCCGGCGCTGATCAGCGTCTTCTCGATACCGGCTTTTTCCAGAGCCAGTCTGATGTTGTCATGCTCGGAATAGACGCCAATCGAACCGACCCATCCGGACGGTGTCACAACGATCTCGTCGGCGTTCGAAACCATCCAGTAAGCGGCACTGGCGGCCGTCGAGTTGACCTGAGCGACAATCGGCTTGATGCCCTTAAAGCTGGCAATGATTTCGGCCGCCTCATCGGTCCCCGACACGGCGCCGCCTGGGCTGTCCGTATCGACGATAACAGCTTTGACGGAATCGTCGTCACGAACCTGCAAGAGCTGCTGACCAAACTGCTCGGTGCTCGTGCCGCCACCTCCCGAGATGTTGCCCATCATGTTCATCCGGTTCGAGATCACTCCGCGCATGGAGACAACCGCAACAGCGCCCTCGCGGCGCGCGACAGCCTTAGCGGTCTGCGGGGCGATCCTCGCCTCGATCTCTTCGGCGGTAAACTTGATGTCGGCGGCCTGCGTGGCGAGAAACTCGATGACGGCGTGCATCTTTTCAGGCTGCATTGCCCAGTATTCGGATGCGACCGCAGCAAGGATATGAATGTATTTCATTCTTCGTCTTCCTCTGTTGCCCGGCCGCCGTTACGGACAATGGACACTGTCTCTGGCGGGTTGATTGCACGCTCGACGGTCTGGACATTGTTCGACACGAAGTTGACGTCGCCATTCGCGCCAATGCCGTTCATGTCTTCGAGCGCCAGGATCTGGTTCATTGTCATGCCCAGCTCGAACATGGCCTTGTAGAAGGCAGATCGAGCGGCCATATCGCCACGCAGCAAGGCGTTCATGTTAAATTTGACGTGGTATCCGAGCGACTGCTCTTCCTCCGTAAAGAGTTTCCAGTTGAACTCTTCCTCCCAGGCACCCACCCAGGGCGCGATCGTCTGCTGATAGAATCCGATCATCAGCTGCTCGATCCCTGTGCCCCAGGACGTCGATTTTTCGTGGCTCTGCACCAGGATCAGCGGAACGTCATAGATCCGCGCGACCTCGGCAATCTGCATCTCACGAGAGCCGAGAAACTGTGCATCCTCCGGAGGGATCGTCGTGGTGATCCACTTCATGCCCTCTTCGAGCACCTTGACGCGATGCGCGTTATCGAGCCCGCCCTGCCGTTCGAGGGCGGCGGCCGGGCTTTCCGGCGCCGTTTGACGCTCGCCGTTCGGGCCTCGCAGATTGGTCTTCGCCGACCCCGTCAACTTCCCCGGATGCATCAGGAAGCCGCCGGATTTTGCATCATTGGCGAAGAACTTCGCGCCGAACTCCTCCATCGCCAGGCCCATGCCGATCGCCTGACGGGCAAGCCCGACCTGCGAGAGACCGACATAGCCGTCCTGGCTTTGATCCATGATGTGGATCACATCGCCGTGGTCGATTTCGAACCGCTTGCCGTTGATCTTCGTCTCGAAGAAGAACCGGCCGCCGGCTTTCTTTGGTCGCGTCACTTCCGGCATGAGAGGCCAAAGACCGACAGCCTGGCCACGCCCGTTGCGCTCAATCTCGGCGTAACCGTTGCCCCACAGCAAAGCGTGGGACTGGATTGTCTTGCGGAAGGTGCGCGAACTCATCAGATCATTCGGCCGCATCTTCAAACGGCGCGACAGCGGATGATCCGAGGCCTCTTCGGAGCTTAGGCCGTCCTTTGCACGCCTCATGATCCGCAGCGGGAAGTGCGCGATCGGATTCGAGATCCGGTTGACGCAGGCGTAAACGATCGGGAAGTTTCGAGCGGTATGCTCACCCACGAACACGCCGGCATTGGTTTTCCCGTGGCCAATCATCCGCACGAAAAACCCGTCTTGGCTCACAGACTGTGATGGTCCGAACGACCCTTGTGGAGTGTTTTCGCCATCAGATAATGCACCGGTGTCAACCAAACCGGGAACGTCCGCAGATCGATTGCTGATTGCTTTAACTCGATGTCTTGGCTTCTCGGCAGCGATCATCAGACTTCGATCTCCAGAATGCCGCGGGTCTCATAGACGGACGGGCCTTCGATGTCCTCGGCGATGGATTGGCCGACCGCCATGACAGCGCCGACAATCCCATCGATCTTCTCCGCGCTCTTTTTCTTGGTCGGCGCGTAATTCAGGTTTTCGTCAAACCGGATGGCTGTATTGCCGGCCATCCAGCGCATGACCGGGTGGCCACCATGATCAAGCTTTCCAGCCATGACCAACCGCTCCAGCAGCTTCGTCGGCTCGCCGAGCGTCGGGATGCCCTGCCGCATGATCTGAAAGAGGCTCTCGTCGACGCCGTCTTTCTGCATGTCGGTGACGAGCTTGGTGGCGTTCCAAGGGTCGAACCCGATAGACGCCAGATCATAGGTCTCCAGGTCATCGTAAAGCGCTTGCCGCACGTAGTCCTGATCGACGAAATCGCCCGGCGTTGCTTCGATCGCACCCATCGTCTGCCACCGATCGTAGAGAACACGATCCTGACGCGAGCGGCGTGCGATCGTCTCTTCCGGAACCCAGAAACGACAGGACAAAATCCAGCGGTCGACATCCTCGTCGGGAGGAAAGGCCAGGATGCGCGCTGTGATGTCCTCGTTCGACGACACGTCGATCGCCGCATAGCATCGGCGGCCTTCCAAGCCCTGCCCGCTCTTCCAAAGCCGCCAGGCTTCTTTGTCAGGCGCGCAGGCATCCCACTTCTTCAACGAAAGCCAGCGGGTGACGGCGTCGATCCACTGGTTTGCGTGGTAGCAGCGGAAATGCTGCTCGGCCCTTGGATTGTCGGCCGCAATTGCTGCCTCACGGCGTAGGAACTGTACGGTCGGCGACACTCCCAGGGAGGGGTTCGCTTTCTTCCAGTTTTGCTCGTCCGCCCAATCGTCATCCGGATCGAGCGCAAAGATGACAACCAGCGTGGTCGGGTCATCAATCGTTCCGTCGAGAATAGAGCGACTTTCCTCCCAGAGATCCCAGCCGGTTCGGTTCGACTTGAGACCGGCCGTCGATGCGTAAAGCTCGATCGGCTCAAGACGGGCGCCTGTGCCCTGACGCAGGAAGTTTGCCAGATCCGGCGTTTCCCATTCGTGCATCTCGTCGCCAGCTATGACCGTCGGCGACTTTCCGTGCTTACCTTCGGGAGTGCCGGACAGAAGCTCGAACAAGGCCCGGATCTTCGGCAGGTAGATCGACTTTTTGTACATCTGCGCGTCGCCGAGCCCCGGCGCCATGCTGATCATTGCCTTCATCTTGTTGAAGATGAT
The DNA here is from genome assembly GCF_004342335.1 of Rhizobium sp. PP-F2F-G48. NCBI lineage: Bacteria > Pseudomonadati > Pseudomonadota > Alphaproteobacteria > Hyphomicrobiales > Rhizobiaceae > Rhizobium > Rhizobium sp. PP-F2F-G48. Next base: position 550,231 of record NZ_SLVH01000003.1, read on the forward strand.
TTTGGCTTGGTTCTCGTCGCGGGCAAATACGAAGCCCTGGCCGCCAACGACGCCGTCGAGGATGAAGAACAGCAGTGCCAGCGCCGCCAGGAACTCCGACTTTCCGTTCTTACGCGGAACCCACAGCATAAGGCGGCGAAAGATCCGCACGTGCACGATGATCGGCTCGTCGGTCTGTTCGTCCACGATCTCGGCTGGGGCCTTCCATCCGATCAGGAGGCGGACGATGCATTCCTGCCAGAACGCCAACTTGAACGGCTTGCCCGCGAACCTGTCTTCCGTCAGCCGGAAGACAGCCGGGAATAGCTTTACCGCGGCGTCAGCCTTGGCGGCATCGAACCAAGCACCGGCAACGCGCGAGCATCGCGCCCACGCGGTCCGCACCCATTCCCAACCGCGATTGTCTGCGGCATCTTTAACCCATTCTGGTTCCGGCCAGAGCAGATGACCGGCAGAGGCCTGAATGGCCGCCCTGGAAACCTCTTCCATGGCATCAGTTCAAGAGGTCAGGCGGCGACGAGTTGAAAGCGCCGAGCGCACCGATGACGTCATGATGGTCGCCGTCTTCAGGCTCGGACGGCTTTGCGTCTCCGCTCGACTGAACGCTCTGCCCTCCGAACAAGGGCAACGATCCGAACCCGTGTGCGGCGGCCTGGTCACGCATGATCTTGTATCGCGCGTCAGGACGCATGCCGAATGTCGCTTCCATTTCGCGCAGCATCTTCTCGATGTCCTGCATGGCCTGCCAGGCCGGATGCCGCTTCTTCGTCGCCTCGCCGTTCGTGCCGACAGCGTTGAACCACGTGCCCTCTTTGCGAACGACCTGGTCGGCGATGATCCACTCTGCCACGTATCGGCAGTAGCGCGCGAAAGCCTGTGCATCGAGATCGGTGAGCAGGTTCAGTCGCTGCAGCAGCGGCGCAATTTCATTCCAGATCTTCGTAGCCGAGCTGCTGCGCTTCAGCCATTTCGGCGGCTGTGTCTTTCCGACCGAAACCGCTTTCGGTTTTTCGCCTTGAGCGGCGCGGCGCTCTGCCTGCGACATCCGATTTCCCGGAGCGCCTTTGGCGTCCTGTTGCTCTGCCGTTTCGGGTTTGCGACCACGGGTCATGTCGCCTCCTATCGGCGTGAGAAAAAAAAGATTTCACCAATTTCGCGGCGATGTGAGAGAGCACACCCACCGGTCTAGGCCCTCAGCCCCCTCGACTTTGACCCCACCCCCCTTTCGGGGCACATTCGACGATGCTAAATGAGCTATAAGGGGTGCCTCGGGCGACCCCGCGACCGCTCCTCGGCCTGCGCCTCGCTGTCGTGATGGTCGGGGCAAATCGGCTCCCACTTCGATCGGTCCCAGAACAGCTCGGGGTGCCCGTAGTGCCGCTCGGTATGGTGAACCACCATGTGGATGCGCTTGACGTTCGTCTGCATGCTGCCGTCCAAGCAGTAGATGCCAGGGTTCAACAGCCCATTCGCCTTGCAGCGTAAGCAGAACTGGTTTTCAGGCAGAGACAGAAACTCCGCCCTTGCCTTCTGCCATCGGTACGTCTTGTAGAAGTCCCGTCCGGCTTGATCACGGTCCCGTCGTCGATCGTAGTCTCGCTCTCGCTCCGCAGCAGGCGGCGTGCCTTGCGGCCGGTATGACTTCGGCTTGCTTGCCATACTCTAAGAACGCAAAAGGCGACCTCTCGGCCGCCTCATCGTCTGGTCATAGCTTTCGCACTGGCCCTGAATCGGTGCCTCGCTTGAGGCGCTCAGGGCTGGGTCCGACCGGCGTACCGACCCCAGACTTTCGTCCCGCATGCTACTGCGTTCTCAGGGGCTCACTTCAGGATCATCGGATAATCCGTTAAGATTGATACTCACACTTTCTCGACTTGCGCAACGTCCAAATCAATCGGCGTCTTGCGACCGAAGATCTCGATTTCCACGACGATCCTGTTGGCCGCAGCATCGAACGAAGCCACCACACCGATGAAGGAAACGAACGGCCCATCAACGATCCTTGCCTGCTCGCCGAGCGCATAAGCAATCGGCGATGGCGGCCTGAAGTCATAAGCTCCGCTTTCTGCTTTCTCGATGAAACGGTTAATGAATTTCGGGTTCACCCGATGAAATGCGACACCATTCCCAAGCACTCCGAGAACCCTCTTCTCACGGTCAAATCGAAGGATGCCCTGCACGGCTTCGTTGCTTGGAACGCATCTGACAAGCACATAACCAGGCAGAACTGGCAGCATAGGAGCAGGTATAATTCGATGCCGACGCTTGATCTCTTCACCCTTGCGACGAGGAATAAGCGCATGAACATTCTGCGCCGTCAGGGCCTCCTCCACAGAAAATTCACAACGAGGCCGAACGCTGAAGCACAGCCAGGCTGCCAGTTCAGGGTAATCATCAGCGATTCGGCGGCTCGCCATCCCCAGCTGCGAGATCCTGATTCGGTTCTCACGCCGCGCCTTCTCTTGCTTGAACTCTGCATAGGGCCGGATCTCAATCGCTTGCGCATGCTCAAACTCACCATTCCTATGCTGCATGTTCATCGCCCTGTCTCCGAGTGGTGAGGTAATTCGAAATCGCATCAGCGAAGCGAGCTATGGCCACAGCAGGCGTTTCACCCTCATGGACAGGCGGAAACCATATCCACTCGTGCTGCCCGCTCAGCATCAACGGCGGCCAACCACGACGCTCACATTCGTCATTCCAAGCCCCTAACTGGACGGTATCCGTGCGCTGGATCTGCCGGAAATCCCCGGTTGCCTCCTTGAGAGCGATAGGGCAGAGCCAGCCTTTTGCTGCTGGCTTCTCTAGTGCCCGGCCTTGCATCTCGTTAACTGATGGCCATCCAAATCTCTTACGTTTCTCGCTGCGCACATCGTCTATCGACAGCTTTCCCTCGCGGATTTGCGCCTGCTCGAAGCTTGTTGGACCGGGAATGTTGACTGACGGCCCCAAGAGCAATTCTGCGAGCCTTGTCGCCATCCAAAGCTTTCCAAAGGGAGCCGCCATCGCGTTGGTCGGCTTGACCACTTCGGCTACATCCGCATGGGCCAAGCGCTCCCACTGCCGTTCGGTGAGATAGGTGGATGCCGCCTTGGCCTTGGTGCGTCCCATCTTGTCCCGCGCCGCCAGATAGACCGGCGTCAGATCCTCGCAGGCCTTCCTCTGCTCAGGCGTCAACGCCTGCCAGCAGCGAACAGCGTTCATCTCGCTGTCGTCGAGATATCCCGGCCATGCGTGCCACCATTTCTTGAACCGGCGCTCGATAGAGCGCGGATTTTCTTCCTCATCCCGAAGGTCGCGCGCCCGCGCTCTCTCTCCCAGTTGATCAGGGGTCGTTAGATAAGGGTCGTTAATAGGTGCCGATGCAGGGTCGGCAGGGGGTGCCGACTCTGGGTCGGCAGGGGGTGCCGATATACCGGCAGGGGGGGTGCCTTCGACGGCGCCCAAAATAGGATCAAATTCCTCGGATTCCCACTCTTCGAAGTCCTGTTCGGCGACCTTCTGGTCGAAAATCACCCGATACCAGTGCGCGGAGTCCCGGCCATCCTTGCTCGGCTCAAGGTGCTTTTCGACGACGCCCATGACCGACAATCGGTCAAGCGACGCCTGGACGGTCGAGCGCGCGCATTCGAGCTGGCCCGCCATCTTGACCTGCGAGCGCCGGCACCAACCATGCTTGTCCGTATGTCGCCCGAGGAGGCACAATACCTGCAAGTCACGGCCCTTCAGCCGCGTGTCCGTAACGATCCATCCGGGGATGATTGCAAAGCGCGCCATCTTCATTCGGAGGCCTCGCGGCGGCAAATCACGGGCGGTAATACGCCGTCCGCTATAGCCATCAGCACATGCCGCATCTCGCGCCGGGCTTCCAAGAGCGCCTGTGGCAGCTCACCTGTCCTCGGATCGCGACGGGCGTAGGCGCATGATACTTCGATATCGAGCGCATCTACTCCCCACTGGCAGCCCGCCTTACGCAAGACAACGCGGATTGACATCGCCTCACGCAAAAGGGCACTGATAGGCTGGGCCAGAAGCCACGACGCCCTGCCGGCATCGTCCTGCTTGTCGGCCAAGATCTCGACGGTGGGAAGGTAGCTCATGCTGCCACCTCGTCGTCGCTGCTGCCAGCCTCGTACCCCCACGCCGTCCATCCCGGACGGGCATCACGGCAGAACATCTCAAGACGGGGCATGTCGGGATAAAGCCGCTCGATCGTTTCGGCGTAGAAAGCCGGCTTGACGGAATGCGCGCCTTTGCGCTCGCAGTGCACCGTTTCCGGCTGCTGCCCTGGTAAAGGTGAAGCGACATCTCCGCGCCGGCCGATCAGCAGCAGCTCGTGGCGGTCGCGCCCCCAATAGCCCGTTCCCGCGACACCTTTGTCCCATATCCAATGATGGACGTAGGCAAAACCCCACGCGTCCATCACGCGCAGCGCATCGGGCAGCATGGGATTCGTCGCCCAGAGAAACAGGACCGCATCCCGCTTGCCGGGCGCCCCTATGGCCTCCCACAACGCGCAGATCTCGTCGGTCGTCATCGTCGGATAATGGTTTTCCGCACTCTTCTCGCGCCCCGTCACTTCCGAATGAACGCCAAATCTCCACGGCGGGTCGGCATAGATGACAGGAAACTTCTGCCCCACCTGCCCCGCCGTCGCCCGGCCGTTTTCCACCTTGTGCGCCATGTGCGCCAGGCGCACCACGTGCCGCATCTGCTGGCTTTTCGCCCGCTCGTCCTTGGCGCGCTGCATAATCTCGCGCTTATCCAGCTTCAGGATGTGCTCCTGAGCCTGATCTTCCAGATGAGATAGCGTCTCCGCCACATGCAGCGTCAGCCGCCCCTCGCGAACCGCCTCCGACAATGCCTTGACGCCGTGCTGGTCGATCCTCTTTGCCGTAAAAACGGAGCGCTCCGAAACTGAGAGCCGCCGAGCCGCTGTTCGGGTCTGCAAATTTGCAGACCCGACCGTTGTCTGGTTGATGCCCCGCTGCCAGATCGCGATCTTGGCAGCAACCATGGCCCGCTGGCTTTCGCTCAGGTGCCTGCGGTGAAGGTTCAGCGACAGAACAAACTCCAGCGGGTCGCCCCCGTCGAAGACGCGCAACCGGGGCGCAACCCCTGCGATCTTGCAGGCCGCAAAACGGTTCCGTCCATCAAGGATTTGCCCGTCCAGAAGCCATATCGGCTCGCGCTGCCCGTTGGCGGCGATATCAGCGGCAAGCGCCTGAAGGTCAGGCTCCGAGAACAGTGGAAAAAGCCCCGCCAGCAGATGATGCGGCAGATCATCCGCGGCATCCGGCAAGACGAGATCCGGGTAAAGCTCGCGCGCGCGCTCCGTAGGTGCCCAGCGGTTCGGCGCACCCGGCAAGCGCGCCAGAAGCCCACGCCCGTTCATGCTAAGCGCCGCCTTTTGCGCGCTGGCATCAACCGTAGAAACCGCGCCCTCGACAAGCGCCGTGCGCATAACCTGTAGCATCGTCGGTCCGAGTTTCGGTGCCCCGCTCATCGGCTCGCCCTCCGCTCGATTGTCGCAATCTGCCGCGCGATCTTTTCCACCGGAACGCCGCGCGTCAGCCGCGCCTCGATCGCGCGCGGATCGAGCCCGAGCGGTTCACGCGTCAAAAGATCCCGCAGCACGGGCGGCAGCCTGTCGAACGCTGACATGGTCGCGATTGCCGTCATCAGTGTGCTCCCCGCCAGCGCGCAAGATAGGCCCTGCCTTTGTTGGTAATTTCGATGCTGCGAGAATCGCCGCCGCCAGGCCCGACCAGGCCGTGCGGCAAAAGCGTGCGGACATGGTCACAGTCCGCCAGTGTCTCGATAAAAAGCCGACCGCCCGCGCCTTCGAGCTTTCGCAGGAAGGCGCGGGCGGCAGGGAGAAGCGATATGTCGAGGGTTGACGGTAGGGGCATCATGCACCTCCCAGACGTCTGACCATGTCGCGCACCAGGCGCTTCAGGCGATGACACTTGTCGATGATGGTCCGCTTCTCCAGCGCGTCGATCACATTGTCTTCCAGCGCCGCAAAGATCTCCTCCGCCAGCCCCATGGCCTTGCGGGCGATCTTGTGCGCATCAGCCTCCGTCACCGCGCCTTCCGGCTCATCCGTCGGCACAGCTGCAACAATCTGGAAACCCAGAATTTCGGCATAGGCTGTCAGAATGGCCGGAGACCCAGCCGCCCGGTCAACTTCGATCGCGACATCCAGCGGAATAAGCGCATCATCATATTCCGGGCTGATGGACGCGTACTTGCAGAGCGTAGAGGTCGAAACGCGCGTGCGCGTCGCCACAACACTGATGCCTCCGCCCAGACGATAGGCCTGCTCGGTAGCCTTCTTGATGACGCGAATTTCCGCTGGCGAAATGCCTCGGAGCTTGTCAATTTTTAGATGCACAAAAACACCCCGCGAAAAAGCAAGGAAAAAATTCGGAAAAGATTTTCGGTGAAAGACGCTCAGACCTGCCTTAGCGTCAGAGAGTCCTAATCATGGCGGGCCGCAACAAACGGGCCACGCGCCACACCCCAAAGGAGCAACGGGCATGACCAACAAACTCGACGTGAGAGAAGACGGCAACATCAGGTTGAACCCTCTCCTCGGATGGAGCACCCACATTGTCGGCGGCACTGTCGCCATTCTTCGTCTGGGCTATGCAACCAGTGCGGAGGAACTGAAAACGGGACGTACCCCGGATCTCCAGCTGGCGGTAACCGCGGCCCAGCTTCGAGAGCTGGCTGAGACCCTGTTGCAAGCCGAAAAAGCGCTTCTGGAGAAGTCGATCGACGCTCCAAAAAACTGACATCCGCAGGCAAAATGGCGGGAAATAGGTTGGTCATTGGACTGCCTCGCGAAAACCGCGCGCCATCTGATTCGCCCTGAAAAGATCGTCGGCTGTCACCTGCGTAAGAGACATGAGGATGGGCCAGTGCCTGTCGGGAACTCCGATTGCAGGCCATTTGTAAACCGCGTCAGGCGTCAGACTTCCGTTGGAGGCGCAGGCCACCGCACGCGGCCCTCCAGCAGACTTAATAATTTCTCCAACTGTCTTCATATGGCACCCATACGGAATTAAATTCCATGCATCAAGCCGCGAATTCCTTAACGTTGAATTATTTTCCAAAATACAGTTGCGGTATGTCATGGAAAAAACGACTTAAAGAAACTTTCGAAGCAAAAGGCTGGACTATTGCTGAGCTCGCTCGGCGATCGTCAGTCTCTTATGATAGTGTTACGAAGTATCTTTCCGGAAAGGTAGATAAACCGAGAGGCCAGACACTAAGTTTGCTTGCTCATGCGCTAGAGGTCGATGATCTTTGGCTAGAGACAGGAATAGATCGCAATGCACCGTCAAGAATGGTTCCACTCAAAGGATATGTTGGCGCGGGCCAGTACGTCGAAGCCGTTGAGAGTGATCAAGACGATGAGGTCGAAGCTCCTGCAGATGCGCGACCTGGCACAGTTGCAGCTGAAGTGCGCGGACCATCAATGCTACCGATGTTTCAAGAGGGATGGGTGATCTACTGGTCTCGACACCTTCCTGCAAAGGAGATGATAAACAAGCTCGCAGTCGTGCAGTTGGCAAATGGGCAGATACTTGTCAAAACCGTCAAAAAAGGCACTACGGAGGGCTACTTCACTCTGACCAGCACCAACGCGCTCGACATGGAAGACCAGCTTGTTGAATGGGCTGCCCCTATCGATTGGATAAAACCCCGATAACATTCGAATTTATTTCTAACATCGATTGACTTGGAATTAATTTCCGTACATCTGTTTCCTTGCCTCCCGAGCTGGAGTGGCGCGGAAACAGGTTTAGCGTCCCGCGCCACTCCGTCGTCGAGGCATTGCCAACGACATCAGATGGAGCGCATGATGCAAACGAGCACGAACACCACTTTCGGAAATAAGAGCAGCAACACCGTCCAGCAGTGCATCGACGCCGGCAAGGTGTCGGCCATTGCTGACATGATGCTTCACCTTGGTGAAGGCTGCACCGAGAACCAGCTTCTCGCGCATTTCGACCGTGCCGACCTCGAACAGTTCGGCGAACGGGCCCGTTCGGAGGCGCGCAAGCGCCAGGAACGATCGACCGTCTCGCGCGTCCCGGCCCGTCGCGCTGCCTAATCCAAGATCCGCTTTCGGTGACCGCCCGGCACGCATGCGGGCGGCATCCGAAACGGATGAAGGATCTCCAATATGTCCCGATTGCCTGACAATGCGACCGCGCTGCGGTTTCGCAACAGCATAGCCGCGCCTGCAAAGCGTCTCTCACACTACCGCGTCACATGCCGCGACAAGGCGGTGCATGACGTGTTGGCGCATGACGCGGAAGCGGCGCGACATTACGTCGCCAAGCGCAATCCCGGCGCCAAGATCATCAATGTCCAGTTGGTGGCAGAGAGTGTTGCGGCTGATCTCCGGAGGGTTGGCTGATGGTCAAGCTTCCCTGCATCACCGGCACCAACCACCCATGTCGCAATCATGCGCCCTGCCGCGGCGTGCTCGTCGCGCTGCTCGGCGTTTTCTTCTTGGCCCTTATGGCAGCTGTGCCGCTGGCAACTGCCGGCATGGCACGTAGCGCTGCATTCGAACGCGCGGAGGCTCGGATATGACGCACGTCGATCCGCGCATGCAGGCCGCGCTGCTCTCTTGCTATGCCACGCCGAATGTCGAGTTTCGAGAGATTGCCGCCATGCACGGCGTCGATCGCGAGCAGCTTCAGGAAGAGTGGTTCGATCTTGAAAATCTGCGCCAGCCCTATCGGGCGCGGCCAAGCTTCTCGCTGCCATCGGCGCCGATGAGGATGGCCGCCCATGCGTGAGCCTGCGCCCCGGGCCGTCCTGCCCTTCCGCGTCCATTTCGAGGACGAGACAATCACACCCGTCGATATCGCCGCGTGCGATCCCGACGAGGCACGCAAACGCGTGGCTCTCACTCACCCCGGCAAGCCTGTGAACAAGGTGAAGATCGTAAGGGAGAAAATCTGATGTCGCTGGTCAATACCGATGTGACCGTCGATCTCGCTGAGATCGAGAATGAAGATCTCGATCGCTGGTGTTTCGCCAACGGCATCGCGCGTGAGAAGCTTCCCGAGATCAGTTTCAGCGCTGATGTCGAAATCGATGCATCCAGCCTTGATGACGAAGAAATAGTCGATCGCTATGAGGAAATGACGCGGTCACAAGGAGAGTGGTTCGAGCGCGTCTATCGCCTGCTGGCCGAGAACGACTGCAAGGCCGCCATGGATGAAATGCAGCGGGAGTTCGGTCTTGCGTCGCCGTCCCATGAGCGGGCGATAGCCGATCTCCTCTCTCCCTTGGGAGGCGCGCGTGGCTGAGGAAATCTTCAGCGTTCACCGCACGCAGATCTTTGCAGCGATGCAGCACGTGAGCCGCGCTGTAAGCGGCAGGGATACGATCCCGATTCTGTCGCATGTGCTTTTGACCGCGGAGGGCGAGAAGCTCCGCATACGTGGAACCAATCTGGACCTCCAGATCGAGGCCGAGTGCGAAGCGCTGCACGTGGCGTCGGAAACAGCGATTGCCATACCGGCAGCTCGACTTGGCGATATCCTTCGGCAGCTTCCAGAAAGCGCCGATGTCCATTTCGAAAAGGGTCGATTGAACCACCAGGTCGCCATCCGTGCAGGTCGGTCCGTGTTCAATATTTCCTACCTCCCGGCGACCGACATGCCGGATATGGCCCCTCGACAAGGTTTCCAGTGGACGGAGGTCAACGGCGCTGCGGTTGCCGAAGCAATCACGAAGTCAAGCTACGCCGTCAGCAAATTGAAGGATCGACCCTCGCTTGAGGGGCTTTGCATGCGCTCAGGTGATGGCGATTCGGGCATCGAGATTTGCTGCCTTGATGGGTTGGCCCTGGCTCGCATCCGCCTTCCCGATGCCGGCTCCCCTGTGTTTCCAGCGAGATCCGACAGCTACCCACACATCATCCTTCCGATGAACACGGTCGTCGCTGTGCAGAAGCTCTTCGATGATGCGAAACGGCCTGCCGAAATGGCGACCACCGAAAGCATGGCGTCGTTCCGTTTCGACGGCGTCGAGATCCGGTCCAAGCTGCTCGACTACATTTATCCGCTCTACGAGAAGGCAATCCCTCCGCGGACCGAGACAACGTTGGTGGTATCGAGGGAGGTTTTGCTTGGCGCCGTGAAGCGCGTCTGTGCTGTCGGCATCAATATGACCGGTCAGAAGCATCGCGACGGAATTCGAATGAAAGTTCAAGGCGGGCAGATCCGCGTCGACCTGCTGAACGAAGAGGGCGGCTACGCTGAGGACTATGTGCCTGCGGCGATCACCGCGCCTGAGGGCTTCACGATCGCCTGTGACGCTGCACTGTTTGAGCGAACGATGTCGGCCATCAAGGCAACCGATGTGGAATTGGTCGTAACGGACGCCGAAAGGGCATTCCGCGTCGAACCCGTGGGACGCACGAACGAGACGCATATCCTGATGCCGCTCAAGCCTCGTTTTGCGGCGGTGGACTAATGGCAGACGCGAAGGGTTTTGGTCGCCCCACTAAGCAGCAGCGCATGGACGCGCTCCGTCGCCGAGCGGCCGCAGCCATGCCTGACTGGCGCATCGAGCCGCTTGACGGAAAGATCGTCATCACAGCTTCGGATGGGCCTGATGTCGATTTCGTCGCGACCCTTCGCGACGAGGCCAACCTCGATAATCGGGACTTCCTGGTCTGTCTTCCGGAAGAGCATTTCTTCCTAATCGATCAGTACAACAAGCTGAGCAAGCGCTTCAGGGAGTTGACCAGCGAAGCATCCAGTCGCAGCGCCCCTGATGATGAATCAGCCACTTCTCGTGGGCAAGTTTCAACCCGCGCGCGCGACTGCGGCATCCTCTGCGGGGATAAGGCCTTTCAGAAATTCTTAGAGATCGAGCACAGCATCGACATATCGACGGCCGCCAGCATCGCTGACGGAGTTCGCCGGAAACTTAGCGTCGAGTCCCGTGCCGAACTCAGCACGGACCCTGAAGCTGCAGCTCGTTGGGACAAGTTCGTCGGCAGTTTCAGGCTTTGGATGAGGGGTATGTGATGAAGATGGAAATCGAAATTGCTGAGCGCCCGATCCTTTACGTCAGACCGACCTTACGGCTCGTGTCGCTTGTTTCAGCGGCCCTCATTTCACTGGCCATGTGGTCGCTGCTCGTCGGCTGCCAGTCCTATCAGCCACCTTGCACAGATTGCTACATAGGCGTGCAGCGCACGCTTCAGACAGGAGGCTCGCATGAAGAGCGATAAGATCGAGAACGCGGCAAAGCGCATCTTCGCCGTGATGTCCTTCGCCGGGCCAGTAGGCGCCGTTCGTCCGTTCTGGATTGACGGCGGTAGTTCCGCGCAGCAGGACGAGGCGCGGCGTTATGCGGCCGCTGCGATCAACGTCGAGACCCCATTACCCCAGGCATCGGGTAGCTGGCGCCTCGTCATACTTGAAAGTCCTTTTGCAGGTGACGTCGAGGCGAACCAAGCATACGCCAGAGCCGCAATGCGAGATTGCCTTTATCGTGGCGAGGCGCCGTATGCCAGTCACCTGCTCTATACCCAGCCCGGAGTGCTCGATGACAACGATGCTGATCAGCGCAGGCAAGGAATCGAGGCGGGCCTCACATGGGGTAAGATGGCGAGCGCAACGGTGGTCTACACTGATCGCGGCATCTCGCGCGGCATGCATCAGGGCATAGAGCGCGCCCAGGCGGAACGTCGTCTCGTCGAATACAGAGCACTTTCCGAGGGCAACAAATGACCTTCGTGCGCAAAGAAGTCATTGGAAGCTGCACGCTGTACCTGGGCGATTGCCTCGAGGTCATCGAAGCACTGCCTAAAGGGTGTGCCGTTATTAGCGATCCACCGTATGGCATCGCCTTTGCACACGGCGGAAACGATGCTTCGGGCATTGGCCGCGGCCGTTACTCTACCAAGTTCGCAAAGGTCGCAATTGCGGGCGACGAGAAGCCGTTTGATCCAGCACCACTGCTGTCGCTTGGAACCGAGTGCATCCTGTGGGGAGGCAATCATTTTGCCAACCGCCTTCCGTCCTCCTCCTCCTGGTTGATTTGGGATAAGCGCGCCGCGTCCGGTCATACCAATGATTTTGCGGATTGCGAGATCGCATGGACAAATCTCGGAGGCGTAGCTCGCGTATTTCGCCACCATTGGGACGGGATGATGAAAGCATCGGAACGAGGAATTCCGAGAGTGCACCCAACCCAAAAGCCGATTGCTTTGATGGCGTGGTGCATCGGCATGATCTCGGCGGATGCGGTCGTTGTTGATCCCTTCATGGGGTCAGGCACGACCGGGGTCGCATGCGCACAAGAACGTCGCGCTTTCGTCGGAGTCGAGATCAACGAAGGCTACTTTGACATAGCATGCGAGCGCATCCGCGAAGCATACGCTCAAGAGCGTATCGGCACTCTCTTGCCAACGCCTCTCCCTTTTTCCAGCCAGCAGACAATTTTCGGAGGTGATGAGTCATGACAAAACCTAAGACCCCATCGCCCCAGGCAGATGGGACGCTGACCGACGAAACGATCGACCGCGTAGCGGCGGCTATTGAGGGCGCGCAGATCAGCCACAGCCTGAAGCTGACACGGCTTGTCGATGGCATCTCCACCTACACCGTCACGGTGGATGGCGAGACCCACGACTTTGTCGACACAGACACGGAATGCGCTATCGACCAAGCTTACGCGCACATCCGCGCCATTAAACAGCGCTTTCAGGCAGAGGCCGTGATCGCCGCCCTCGCAGCCACGGAGGGATCTGCCGATGTCTGAGCCCCGTATCGTCTGCCGGTTCTCATGCGGTGCGGCTTCGGCCATCGCGACGAAGCTGATCCTTGCGCAGTATGACCGCGAGCGCGTGGCCATCACCTATAGCAACCCGGGCAGTGAGCATCCTGACAATCTGCGCTTCCTTGCCGACTGCCAACGATGGTTCAACCACGAGATCGTCATTCTGAAGTCAGACGACTACGACGATACATGGGATGTTTTCGAAAGGGAGCGTTTCCTTGTTGGCCACCAAGGCGCAAAGTGCACGGGGTTGCTTAAAAGATCCCCGACCTATGAGTTCCAGAAGCCCGGCGACATCATCGTTTTTGGCTACACGTCCGAAGAGGCAAAACGTGCGAAGCGGTTCCGCGAACAAAACTTTGAGCAGCCCTTTTTGACCCCGTTGATTGATGCAGGGCTGACGAAAGCCGACTGCCTCGCCATGATCGAGCGAGCCGGTATCGAACTGCCGGCAATGTACCGCCTCGGCTATCATAACAACAACTGCATCGGCTGCGTCAAAGGCGGCATGGGCTATTGGAACAAGATCCGTCGCGATTTTCCAGAGGTCTATGAGCGCATGGCCGCGCTGCAACGCGACCTTGGTCCCGGCTCGTATTTCTGGCGTGAGCGGGACACGAAAGAGCGCATCAGCCTTGATGCACTCGACCCGAACCGAGGCAACCACAACGACGAACCCGATATCGATTGCTCGCTCATGTGCCATCAAGCCGAGGCGACCATTGCTGACGATGATTGCGAGGCCGCATGACCCTTGAAGAAGCAGCGAATGCCGTGCGTCTCTACGTAGAGGCCAAGCCTTACGACGACGGTCGGATGAATAAGGCAAGCTGGCTGGAACGCCTTGACGACTGCCTGACGGACATTCGTCTTGAATTGGCAGAGGCGGCACAGGACGATGGCCTGTGGTCGAAATATCTCGATATGGCCACCCCATCCCCCCAAACGAATGTGCTCACCCAACCCCAACTCCCCGAGAGTGGAGAGAGCGTGGAGGGAGGGGAATTACCTCGCCAATTCCTCCCGACTGAGGACGGCGAGTTCAACGGTAATGAGTTACCCGAACTCGACGGGATCAATGTCGACAACATCGCCAAGGCTATCGTTCTTGCAGCATGCGAACTGGACGATACGCCCGACCCTGACGATGACGACACACTACTGATCACGGTTCAGGATCTAGAAGCCGTCGCGCACCGGCACATCACCGTAGCCCTTGAACGCGCTGCGCTCGCCGCCCCCACCAAGGAACGCCCATGACCAACCGCGAAGACGAGAGCAAGATGGAAGTCACCGACGCCATGGTCAACTCGGCGTGCATGAGCTACCGGCACGACTTCGGACTTTTGCCAGAATTGGACCGGGAAGCTCTGCGTCGCACCGCTCGCTGGTGGCTTGAGGCGTGGCAGAAAGAAGGGTTCGTCCTCTCCAACCCCTCTCAAGGGGAGAGGGTAGAAACCCCATCGCCCCAGAACAATGGGACGCTGACCGACGAAACGATCGACCGCGTAGCGGCGGCTATTGAGGGCGCGCAGATCAGCCACAGCCTGAAGCTGACACGGCTTGTCGATGGCATCTCCACCTACACCGTCACGGTGGACA
>NZ_SLVH01000003.1:564756-702105 GCF_004342335.1 Rhizobium sp. PP-F2F-G48
ACCGCGTAGCGGCGGCTATTGAGGGCGCGCAGATCAGCCACAGCCTGAAGCTGACACGGCTTGTCGATGGCATCTCCACCTACACCGTCACGGTGGACAGCGAGACGCACGAGTTTGTCGATACCGACACGGAAAACGCCATCGATCAAGCTTACGCGCACATTCGCGCCATCAAACAGCGTTGCCAAGCAGAGGCAGTAATCGCCGCCCTCGCCGCCACGGAGGGATCTGCCGATGTCTGAGACCAAGCAACTCATGCAGTCCATTGCAAAGACGCTCGATGCCATCCTGAATGGCACAGAGCCTATGGCGGTAAAGTCCACCGGGTTCGTTCTTCTGCTGTTTCCGCTGGATCAGCCCGAAGGTGCCCGCACGAACTATGTGTCGAACTGTGACCAAGCGGACATCATCGTCGCGCTGAAGGAGATCGTTGCACGCTTCGAAGGCCAGCCACACCAGAGCGGGAGGGCCTAGAGGATGCGAGAACTAAAGCTCGACTACGAAAACACCATCGTCCATATCCCCGATCTCAACGTCTTCAGAATTGGCGATAAGGTGACTGCTGACGAGGGCGCCGATAACGACCGCTTCGAAGGCGTAGTCATCGGTATCGAATTGCGTCGGGTCTACAGCTCTGACCGCTTGGAGCCGTGCATAACGATCCTGCACGATGGTTGCATCACCGACGAGTTCAAACCGAACGATTTGCGGAAAGTCGATCCGCCCGCACCCCAGCCGAATTTGACGGGCATCGAGCGCGCGGCGCGCTTCGTTGAGAAGCGCCGTGACGACTATGTGCAGGAGCACGGATCGTACGATTACGAAACCGGCTTCACCGAGTTCCCCGGCGAAGGCCTCGAATACGTTGGCGAGCTTGATGAGATCATCGAAGGCATCCGGGCCCTCGCCACCACGGAGGACTCGGCCGATGTCTAGCCCCACGACGAAGATTTTTCCGGTAGACGCGGTCATGTCGACGGTAACCGGCATTCTCGTATCGGAAGCCGGCATCGGCTGCATTTACGAGGTGCTCAATTGGATGACGGGAGAGAGCGTCTATACGCACCAGATCCCGCGCATCTCACGCGAGGCCGCGCCGGTCTTGATTGCCCTTTACCCCGACATGCAGTCGGCAATTGACGAGGCCAGCCAGGTCAACGGCGACAACTGGCGGGAATGGTTGGCCACTTGGCGTGCGCGCTACGGCGACGAGATCGCTGTCCCAGTCATGAATATCGCCCAGCACGAGCGGATCGACCCGATGTCGGAGCTGGTTGAAATGGTCTCGCCGGAGCGCATCGTTACAATCGGAGTAGATAAGCCATGACGAGTACCGTTTCCCCTTACGGCTGGAACGACCCCGCTACCGCGCTGAAAGATGGCACCATGCTTCACCTCTTGATTCAGCCGGGTCAGGAGGATCTGGACGCATTCACATCATTCCACGATAGCCGCGAGCCTTACGAGACAATCGGCTTTAATCAGATGAAGGACACGCTGGAGGACGTGTGGCAATTCGCCGGCTGGGATTGGTGCCACGATTGCATCACTGAAGGCCACGGCGAGGTTATCGGATGGCTTCCGTTCGGCGCCACCGCCCCAGCCCCTCAACCAAATGTGCAGGGTGCTTTTGAGCAAATCGGATGGATCTCGGATCCCGCTTTGATGCCGACGAGCTACAGCTTTAGCAAGTCGCAGGACCGAGATGATTTTCAGGTTCCGTGCTTTGTCCGCACACTCGCGCCCCAAGAACATGTGGTGTCCGTTATTGTGGCTGATCCCTGGATAGCCGTAGACGGTTGGCAGTCCATTTTTTGTGCGCCGAGAGACGGAACGGAAGTTCTCGTATGGAACGGCCGGCGCAGGCACGTGGCGTCTTTCGACACGATCGAAGGCGAATGGGTCTCGTCCTTCAAGACAACCACAAAGCGTCTGGCCGTCGCGCCGTCGCCAACCCATTGGCAGCAACTGCCTGACACTTCTACCCTCGCCGCCACGGAGGGCTCTGACGATGCGTGAAGCCTTCCGTAAGATCAAACAGCACTTTTGCCGCCACACGTGGGAGCCGCAGCGAAAACAGCACTGGATTCAAAACACGTGCTCGAAGTGCGGACTGCACGGCCCAACGCATTTCAGACCATTGATGCGAAGCGAAGATGACCCCACACCCCAACCGAATGTGACGGGCCAGGCGGTCTCAATACGCGACAGCCATTTTGGCCCCTACGTCGCGATCAGCATGCCAACCGGTTGCAATATGATTGTCGTCTTCGCCGACAAACAGCAGCACGTGCCAGTCTGGCTCGGTCTCCCGCACCAGCTCTACGTAAAAACCGCCAAGCGCCTGATGTCCGAGCACGAATGCCGGACGCTTACGCTCGTGCCTTACCGCAACGAGCACAAGGTTGAATTGACCTCAGCCGCCCTCGCCGCCACGGAGGGCTCGAACGAATGACCATGTCCGAGAGCACATATCGGGCCGAGCGCGCCCGCCAGACGCAGGTTCTCTACGATGCCGTGGACAAGGCAGTTCAGGGAGCCGCCGTCCATTTCGAAACGCCCATGCTTAACGCCGTCATCGGCGCACTTGTCGCCAATCTTGCCGAAAGCATCGCCGCGATAGGAGATCACCGCACTCGGAAGAATATGCGGCAGACGGTCGAAAAAGAGCTGTCGCAGAAGATCGCAGCCCTGATTGCCGATGGACGCCCCAACGCGAAGATCATCGCTGTCAACGGAGGGATGCACTGATGACCGACACGAAGAACATGATGCAGTCGATGGCATCGGCGCTGGACGATGTGCTGAATGAAAAAGGAAAGCCGAAGAAAAACGGCTTTGTCCTACTCGTCTTCCCGTTCGACGGCGCCGAAGGCCAGCGTACGAACTACGTCTCGAACGGCCAGCGCCAGGACATCGTCGTCGCGCTTAAGGAGATTATTGCTCGCTTCGAAGGCCAGCCGCAGCAGAGCGGGAGGGCGTGATGAGCATCACCCTTTGGAAACCAGAGCCGAACGTGCTCATTCATCAGGCGCTCGGCAAAGCTTGTGAAGAAGCTTCCGAACTGGCGAACATCCTCGCCCGCTGCCTTATCCAAGGTCTCGACCAGAGCGAACCGGTAAGCGGCAAGTCAAATCGGAAAGCGCTCTCGGATGAGATCGCCGACCTCGACGCGGCAGTTCAATGGCTGCGCGAGCTTACTGGCGAAGAATATGATGAGGAGCGGGCCGACAGAAAGCTGAACGGCTTCCGTCAATGGCAGCGCATGCTCGAAGCCGACATGTCCGCCCCATCACCCGCACCGAATGTTATGTGGCCGACTGAAGCCATCTGCCGACTGATCCACGATCATGCAGGCACGAAATCTCCTGACGAGCCGTTACATCACCCGGCGCAAAAATCGTGGGAAGAGCCAACGTTGGTGAGGTGGCAGCAGTGGGAAGGTCTTGTTGAAGAATTGCACGAGCTTGTGCATGCCCCCGCACCTCAACCAAGGAAACGAGAAAGCCCTCGCCTTGAAAGGCTGCTCGCGGCCGCAAAAGCTCAGATCGAGAAAATGACGGAGGCAGAAATCGACGCAATGCTTGCAGCTCAGCGCGAAAGCTGGGTCCGCGGTATGACGACGACTTGCGAACACGGCGTTCTCGACTTCGAGCAATGCTGCGACTGCCGTAAAACCAGGCCTCTGAGCGGGGACATAACATGAGCCGGGCAAGCTTCAGGCAGGCGGACGTTGAGCGGCTCCTTAAGGCCGCGAAGAACCAAGGCTTCGGATGCATCTTCGATCTGCGGACGCATGAGGCGAAATTCGTTCCCGTTGACGACTCGGCAAAGATGGCGCCCCTCTCCCTTCAGGGGATCTTCCCCCCTGACGGAAAGGATGCTTTCGATGAGAACTGACAGACCCGGCTACAAATGCCGGGCAAATAAGGACGGCTCGACCGTCCATTACTGGTCGCCAAAGCGAGCCGTGAAGGGAGCGCCAGCAGCGCTATCGACCATCCGGCTTGGTGATGGCCTGACAGAAGAGCAGATAGCCGCCGAATGCCAGCGGCTGACTGCACAACTGCGCGACGAGTTGCTCAAGCTCGGGTCGCCTCCCACCTACGACTGCACCATAGCCAGCCTCGTCGCATGCTATCGGCACGACAAGACCAGCAGCCTGCACAGCGTAAAGCACTCAACTCGAATACGGGACTACGAGCCTAGTCTCCGCATCCTGGTCGCTGACGTCGGCGCGCGGCGGATCGATGCCCTCCGCTCCTCCGACTTCAAAAAGTGGTTTGCTGGATGGAAGAAAAAGGGCCATCGCCGCGCGTCGGGAGCGATCAAGCTCTTGCGCGTCGTGATCTCGTACGGAGCTGGCGAACGCCTGATCGGATGCGCACAGGCGCGTGACATCCTTTCCGACATGCGGTTCGAACAGCCTGCGCCACGCACCGTCGCCATGACTTACGAGCAGTGCGCCGCAATCGTAGCGAAGAGTATCGAAATGGGGTGCCCGTCAATCGGCTTTGTCGAGGCGCTCAAATTCGAAACGGCGTTGCGACGCATCGACGTCATCGGCGAGTGGGCGCCAGCTCCAGGAGGGGGAAGCTTCCGCTGGTCAGGATTGATGGCCAAGGACATTTCTAAGGACATGATCCTTTCGCTCAAGACCAGCAAGACGGGAGCACTCGTCTCGCGCGATCTCAGCACCTATCCCCTAGTCACCGAGGCACTCCAAGCCTACCGCATTCCCGATATCGGCCCGGTCGTCATCGACGAGGATTCCGGAAAGCCGTACTGGGAAAACCGCTACACCGAAAAGTTCAAAAGGGTGCGCGACGCGGCCGGCGTTTCCTCGACGGTTTGGTCAATGGATTCGCGCGCAGGTGCGGTCTCCGAGACGATCGAGGCGACTGGCTCGCTGGATGCAGCACGCGATCTAGCAACCCACACCACGACAACAATGACACGCCGCTACGCTCGTGGCGACGGTCTGGAGGCGAGCCGCAAGGTCGCCTTGGCTCGCGTCGAATCGCGGCCTAAAACTGCTCAGTGACACGGCAGTGACACGAGTGACACGCCGCCTTGCTCAAGGCTTTGAATTTGCTGGAGCGGGTGAAGGGAATCGAACCCTCGTATTCAGCTTGGGAAGCTGCTGCTCTACCATTGAGCTACACCCGCCGATGCGCCAGACATCCAACAGAAGCGGCCGCGTGTCAATCCTTCTGCAAGGCTCAGGGACGGCGAAAGCCGTGCTTCAGCCGCGAAAATGCTTGGAAAGCTTCAGGCCCTGCGCCTGATAGTTCGATCCGACGCCCAGACCATAGAGGCCCTTCGGTCGCTCCATCATGTGCTCGTAGACGAGACGCCCGACGATCTGGCCATGTTCGAGGATGAAGGGCACCTCATGGCTTCGCACCTCCAGCACGGCACGGCTGCCGGTGCCGCCGGATTGCGCATGGCCGAAGCCGGGATCGAAGAAACCGGCGTAATGGACGCGGAATTCGCCGACCAGGGGATCGAAGGGCGTCATCTCCGCGGCAAAGAGCGGCGGCACGTGGACCGCCTCGCGGGAGACGAGGATGTAGAACTCGTCGGGATCGAGAATGAGCTCATCGGCGCCGCGGCTGTAGAGCGGCTCCCAGAAATCATAGATCCCGTGCGCGTTCTTGCGATCGACATCCACCACGGCGGTGTGATGCTTGCCGCGATAGCCGATCAGGCCATCGGCGCCGGTTCCCTTCAGATCGATCGACAGCGCGATGCCGGCGCCCGACACGTTCGGCGTATCGCTGGCGACCAGCGTGTCCGTGCGGTGAAGGTCCAGAACCTCGCTTTCCGTCAGCAGCGCATGGCCGATGCGGAAGCGGATCTGCGACAGGCGCGAGCCGCGACGCACGATGACCGGGAAGGTACGCGGGCTGATTTCCAGATAGAGCGGACCACGATAGCCGGCGGGGATCTTGTCGAACTCCTGCGCGCGGTCGGTGATGACACGGGTGAAGATATCGAGCCGGCCGGTCGAGCTTTTCGGATTGGCCGAGGCCGACATGGCGGCCGGCAGGTCGAGGCTTTCCATCAGCGGCACGATGTAGACGCAGCCGGTTTCGAGCACCGCGCCTTCGCTGAGGTCGATGACATGCAGCTTGAGGCGATCGAGCTTGTCGGCGACGAGATGTCCCGGGCCGGGCATGAAGCTCGCGCGCACGCGGAAGGCCCGGGCACCGAGCCTGAGGTCGAGGCTCGCCGGCTGGATCTGGTCCTCGTCCAGCGGCCCTTCGCTGAGAAGGCGGCCGTCGTCGAACAGCGAAGCGATTGCGCTATCCGCCAGAATGCCCGTGTCGCGCGCCATGCCTTCATCCTTTTTTCGCCGCCGACAAAACCAAAAACGGCCGATTGACGCAAGCGGGGCGAAGACGTATGGGAACTTATCCCGTGGTGATTTGGCCGGTCGGCTTGCAGCCACGTTAAACAAATGGCTAAAAAGACCGGGCTTGAACCGGTCTGCTTTACGCGACCGGTTTTTTTGTTTCTGGAAGGAGACAATCGATGAGCACGGCAAACAAGACCTGGCGCCCGGCGACACAGCTCGTTCACGGCGGCACCACCCGCTCCAATCACGGCGAAACCTCAGAGGCAATCTTCCTGACGCAGGGCTTCGTCTACGAGAGCTCGGAAGCGGCCGAAGCGCGCTTCAAGGGCGAGACGGACGGCTTTATCTATGCCCGCTATGGCAGCCCCACCAACGAGATGTTCGAAAAGCGCATGTGCCTGCTGGAAGGCGCCGAGGATGCGCGCGCGACGGCCTCCGGCATGGCCGCCGTCGCCGCCGCCATCCTCTGCCAGCTGAAGGCCGGCGATCACATCGTCGCTGCCCGCGCGCTCTTCGGCTCGTGCCGCTGGGTCGTGGAAACGCTGGCGCCGTCCTACGGCATCGAATGCACGCTGGTCGATGGCCGTTTCATCGAGAACTGGGAAAAGGCGATCCGCCCGAACACCAAGGTCTTCTTCCTGGAAAGCCCGACCAACCCGACGCTGGAAGTCGTCGATATCGCGGCCGTGGCGAAGCTTGCCGATGCAGCGGGCGCAAAGCTCGTGGTGGACAACGTCTTTGCGACGCCGCTCCTGCAGAAGCCGCTCGAACTCGGCGCGCATGTCGTCGTCTACTCCGCCACCAAGCATATCGACGGCCAGGGCCGCTGCCTCGGTGGGGTCGTTCTGTCGTCCAAGGACTGGATCGACGAGCATCTGCACGACTATTTCCGTCACACCGGCCCGGCCCTGTCGCCGTTCAACGCCTGGACGCTGCTGAAGGGTATCGAGACCCTGCCGCTGCGGGTGCGCCAGCAGAGCGAGAATGCGGCGAAGGTTGCCGACTTCCTGGCCGATCAGAGCCAGATTGCGCGCGTGATCTATCCCGGCCGCAAGGATCACCCGCAGGCGGATATCATTGCCAAGCAGATGACGGGCGGATCGACGCTCGTCTGTTTCGAGATGAAGGGCGGCAAGAAGGCGGCATTCGCGCTGCAGAACGCGCTGGAGATCGTCAAGATCTCCAACAATCTCGGCGACAGCAAGAGCCTGATCACCCATCCCGCGACGACGACGCACAAGAATCTGGCCGAAGAGGCCCGCGCCGAACTCGGCATTTCCGACGGCACCGTGCGCCTCTCCGCCGGGATCGAGGACAGCGCCGATCTCATCGAGGATTTCGCGCGGGCACTGAGAACCGTCACCGCCTGAGGCACCTCGCCAACCGATCGAAACAACGTCAAATCGCGCCCCATCGGCGCGATTTGTCTTCGTGCCACGCTGCAACACACTTTTCGCGGGCGTTATTCTTCGGGAAACCATCTGCCCCTAGAATAAGGACACCGACTGGAAGGGTTTGCATCATGTATCGCGCGCTGACACGGGACATCGAAGTCACCGTAGAGCCTTATTATCTGGAGGATCAGTCCGATCCCGAAGACGGGCGCTACGTGTGGGGCTACCGCATCCTGATTTCAAACCGCTCCACGAAGACCGTGCGGCTGATGACGCGGTATTGGCATATCACCGACGAAAGCGGACAGGTGGACGAGGTGAATGGCCCGGGCGTCATCGGCGAACAGCCCATTCTCAATCCGGGCGACACGTTCGAATATTCCTCGGGCTGCCCGCTCGACACGCCCTCCGGCGTGATGTTCGGCCATTACTCGATGGAGACGCCCGAAGGCGAGACCTTCACGGTCGATATTCCCGCGTTCTCGCTGGACCTGCCGGGCCTCAACCGCACGCTGAACTAATCCCCGGCCGCGACAGCCGGGGAGCCTCTTCGATATTTCAAGACGCCCTTACTGCGGACGGACCTCGGTTGCTTCGAACGTATAGGTGGTCGAGCAGAACTCGCAGGTCACCGAGATGACCCCATCCTCCACCGTGCTGTCGATTTCCTCCTGGCTGAAGCTCGCGAGGACATCGCGGAGTTTTTCGCGCGAGCAGGCGCACTGGTCGTAGACCGCCTGCGGCGGATAGACCCGCACGCCGCGCTCGTGGAACAGGCGAAAGAGCAGCCGCTCCGTGCCGACCGTGGGGTCGGTCAGTTCGTCCGCATCGATCGTCTCGACCATGACGCGGGCCTCGTCCCAGAGGTCGTCCACGCGGCCATCGAAGGTCTCGGCACCATCGCCGCCATGCAGGTCCGGCTGGCGCATCCGGTCGGGCGCTTCCGGCAGGAACTGCGCGACCATGCCGCCGGCACGCCAGCGATGACGCGGCTTGCCGTTTTCGTCGCGATCCAGAAGCTCGGCAACGCCGAGGCGCACCTTGGTCGGGATCTGCTCCGACTGGCGGAAATAGACGCCGGCGATCTCCTCGAGCGAGGCGCCGTCGAGCGGCACGATTCCCTGATAGCGCTGGGTGAACTCGCCCTGGTCGATGGTAAAGGCCAGAACGCCCTCGCCGAGAAGGTCCTGCGGATCCGTTTCGCCCTTTTCGATGGCGCTCGCCAAGGCCTCTTCGTCGTAGCGGGCATAGGCCCGCACGCGATCCGGCGTCGAGAAGTCGGCGACCACGAGATCGACCGGGCCATCGCTCTTCGTCTGGATGATCAGCTTGCCGTCGAATTTGAGCGAGGTTCCGAGCAGCACGGTCAGCACCACCGTTTCCGCCACGAGGCGTGCGACCGGGAGCGGATAGTTGTGCCGCTCGAGGATCGCGTCCAGCATCGGGCCCAACTGGACCGCGCGACCGCGCACGTCGAGACCTTCCACCTGGAAGGGTACGACGCGGTCATCGCCCGCATAACCGAATTCGCCGAGATCTGGTCCTTTGTCCACCATGTCCATGCTCCTGATGCAAGACCCGCCGCGGCGAGCCCGAACGCAGATGACGGCGCCCCGGACAGGTCCGGGAATCGCAAGCCGCAACTCCATTCTATTGGATTGATATGAAATGCCAGCAAAAAACCGTGGCATTCCGCTTTGCACCTAGATCGGTGGCCGGATGCCGGTTTTCAAGGTTTCGGCCTTGTGCGCCGAGCGCCGCGGCTCAGAGAGCGCCCAGGCACCAGGCGAGAATCGACTTCTGGGCATGAAGGCGGTTCTCCGCCTCGTCGAACACCACCGATTGACGACCGTCGATCACCTCGTCGGTCACTTCCTCGCCGCGGTGTGCCGGCAGGCAGTGCATGAAGAGCGCGTTCTCGTCCGCCTTCGACATCAGGGCAGAATTGACCTGATAGGGCTGGAAGACATTGTGGCCGCGGGCGCGGTGCTCCTGGTTCATGGACACCCAGGTGTCCGTCACCACGCAATCGGCACCGGCGACGGTCTTTTCCGCATCGTGCGACAACACGACATTGCCGCCATTGTTGCGCGCCCAATTGAGGATCTTGTCGTCGGGCTCGGAGCCGAGCGGTACGGCCATCTTCATCGTGTAGCCGAAGCGGGCCGACCCCTCGATGAAGGAATGCAGCACGTTGTTGCCGTCCCCTGTCCAGGCGATGGTCTTGCCCTTCACCGGGCCGCTGTGCTCCTCGAAGGTCATGATATCGGCCATGATCTGGCAGGGATGCGTCGTGTCCGTCAGAGCGTTGATGACGGGAACGGTCGCGTGTTCGGCAAGCTCAAGCAGACGGCTGTGATCCGTCGTGCGGATCATGATGGCATCGACGTAACGTGAGAGAACCTTGGCCGTATCGCCGATGGTCTCGGCACGGCCGAGCTGCATTTCCGTGCCCGACAGGAACAGCGTCTCGCCGCCGAGCTGGCGCATGCCGACATCGAACGACACGCGGGTCCGGGTCGAAGGTTTTTCGAAGATCATGGCGAGCATCTTGCCGGCCAGCGGCTTTTCCGCGGTCCCGGCCTTGGTCGCTGCCTTTCGCACCCGGGCATCATCGATGATCGAGCGCAGGTTCTCCGCCGACATGGCGGAGAGATCGAGGAAGTGCCGGGTATCAGCCATGAAAATGCGGTGTCCTGTCCTTGTCCCGTCGGGGCTTTCAGCTCCCTGCCCGGGCCTGGGTGTCGGTCGATGCCGAGGTATGGTGGCGGGGTTTGACGTTACGCCGTCGCGCGCTGCTTGACCGTCGTCAGCGTTTCGCTGGCGCGCTCGATGCGGGCAAGGCCTTCACGGGCTTCTTCCGCGCTGGTGATCAGCGGCGGCAGCAGACGGATGACGTTTTCCCCTGCGGGAACGGCCAGCATCCGCTCCGCCCGGATCGCCTTCAGCAATTCGGCGGAGGGCACGGCGGCCTTGATACCGAGCATGAGGCCTTCGCCGCGGATTTCCTCGATCACATCGGGGAACCGATCGGCAAGCGATGCGAGCCCCTGACGGAAGACCAGCGCGACGTCGCGCACATGCTCGAGAAAGCCGTCGCCGAGAACGACGTCGAGTACGGCATTGCCGACGGCCATGGCCAGCGGATTGCCGCCATAGGTGGACCCATGCGTGCCCGCGACCATGCCGGACGCAGCCTCTTCCGTCGCCAAGCACGCGCCGAGCGGGAAGCCGCCGCCAATGCCCTTGGCAGCTGCGAGGATATCTGGCGCGATGCCGGACCATTCATAGGCAAACAGCTTGCCGGTCCGCCCGACGCCGCACTGGACTTCATCGAAGATCAGCATCAGGCCGTGTTCGTCGCAAAGCGCGCGCAGCGCCTGCAGGAAGGCCTTGGAGGCCGGGCGAATACCACCCTCGCCCTGGATCGGCTCGATCAGGATCGCCGCAGTCTCTTCGGTGATCGCATCCTTGACGGCGTCGAGATCGGCGAAGGGCACCTGGACGAAGCCGGGTGCCTTCGGGCCGAAGCCTTCGAGATATTTTTCCTGGCCGCCGGCCGCAATCGTCGCGAGCGTGCGCCCATGGAAGGCACCTTCGAACGTGATGACGTGGAAACGCTCCGGCCGCCCCTTGGCGAACTGGTAGCGACGCGCCGTCTTGATGGCGCATTCCAGAGCTTCGGCACCGGAATTGGTGAAAAAGACCTTGTCGGCGAAGGTGTTGTCCGTCAGCCGCTTGGCAAGCTTTTCCTGGCCGGGGATCTCGTAGAGGTTCGACAGATGCCAGACCTTCTCGGCCTGGTCCTTGAGCGCTGCAACAAGATGCGGATGCGCATGGCCGAGCGAATTGACGGCCACGCCCGCGGCGAAATCGAGATAGCGCGCGCCATCTTCCGCCACCAGCCAGACACCTTCGCCGCGCTCGAAGCGCAGCGGCGCACGCATGTAGGTCTCGTAAAGCGGGGTTGCCTCGGCCATCGTGCCTATCTCCTCGTCCTGTCCGCACGCGCTTTGCGGGGAAGGTTCGATCCGTTTTCGCAGGGACCGGCAGTGCCGGCCCGAAATGAAAAATACCGCCCTGACGGCGGCGAGCGCACTATCGGTTTTTCAGGTGCCGCTGTCAACAAAAGTCCCGGAAATACGGGTCTGGCATGCGTTTTCCGGGCGCGATGCTTTCCGGCAAAAAGACCTTGCAAATATATCACGCAACGGCAGCAAGTTGGGGAAAACCCAAAAATCGATTCGGGTCGATTCCCCGGACTCTTGTCACGGAGTCACCCCGTCTCTAGGTTAGCAAGGAATTGCTAGACGCATGCGGCGGACCTAGTCACCAGAAGAGTCAAGGCGTTGCAGCTTCGGAGCCATCCGGGGCGCGGTGAGGGATTCGTCCTTCCGTATGCCTGGAATGGAGACGACAATGAACTGGACTGACGAGCGGGTAGAGAGACTGAAGAAGCTGTGGGCCGAAGGCCTGAGCGCGAGCCAGATCGCGGCGCAGCTCGGCGGCGTCAGCCGAAATGCGGTCATCGGCAAGGTTCACCGCCTGTCGCTCCCCGGCCGCGCAAAGGCAGGCGGAGCCTCGCCGAGCGCAACCCGTCCGAAGCGTCCCGTCGTCGCCGCACGCCCGGCAGCACCGGAAGCCATCGTTGCCAACGCGGCTCCCCGCGCCGTTCCCCAGCGTCCGATGGCCCGTCCTGTCAACGCGATGAACGTCATCGAAGATTCCGAAAGCGTCTTCGCGCCGGAAACCGCACTGACCGTCACCGGTAGCGGCGCCGGCGCAACGGGCAGCAATGTCGTCGTGCCGATGTCGCGCAAGCTGGTTCTGACGCAGCTCACCGACCGCACCTGCAAGTGGCCGATCGGCGACCCGATGAAGGACGAGTTTCACTTCTGCGGCAATGACTCGCCGGATAGCTCGCCCTATTGCACCTTCCACGCCAAGCTTGCCTACCAGCCCTCGGCCGAGCGCCGTCGCGCCCGATAAGGGTCCGCGTTTTCAGACAGAGCAAAAAAAGAAATCGCCTTCTTCGTTCTGCGAAGAAGGCGATTTCATTTGTCCTTACTGTCAATCTGGGAAGATCGCCGCGCGCCAGGAACGATGCGTTCCCAGCTCTAAAGATGCAAGCGTTCAGCTTTCCAGCGAGTAACCCGCGCCGCGGACGGTCCGGATGACGTCCTGCATGTTGGAAAAGTTGAGGGCCTTGCGCAGGCGACCGACATGGACGTCGACGGTCCTCTCGTCCACATAGATATCATGCCCCCAGACGCCATCGAGAAGCTGCGAGCGCGAGAAGACGCGGCCGGGCGAGGCCATGAAGAATTCGAGCAGGCGAAACTCGGTCGGGCCGAGGCGGACTTCGCGGGTCTTGCGATGGACGCGGTGCGTCTCGCGATCGAGCTCGATGTCGCCGCACTTCAACAGCGAGGACAGCACTTCGGGACGCGCGCGGCGCAGCATGGCCTTGACGCGCGCGATCAGCTCGGGCGTCGAGAACGGCTTGACGACATAATCGTCGGCGCCGGTGGCAAGGCCGCGAACCCGCTCGCTCTCTTCGCCGCGCGCCGTCAGCATGATGATCGGCAGGCGCTCGGTCTCGCTGCGCTGGCGCAGGCGCCGGCAAAGCTCGATGCCGGACACGCCGGGCAGCATCCAGTCGAGGATCAGGAGATCCGGCAGCCGTTCCTGCAAGCGGACTTCCGCCTCGTCGCCCCGGTTGATGGTATCGACGTCGAAGCCTTCGGCCTCGAGATTGTACCGCAGGAGAACGCTCAGGGCTTCTTCATCTTCGACAACGGCAATTTTCGGCTGCATTTCTGGACTCCGTAGTGTCCTCGTCGCATGACGAGGCTTTCGCCAGAACCCGAAGGCGGCGATCATCGTTGACTGTTCAGGCATGGCGGCGGGAAACCGCCCTTTCGGCCGCCGATCCCTCAACCGAGGCATCGACCGCGTTCAAGACCGGAGACGATGGGCGCAGGAGCGTTTCCCTCCTGCGCCGTTCGCTCAGGTGGCGAGTGCGCCGACGGTGTTCGACGAGTCGTCTTTCGGGCGTTCGCCGAGCGGCTGCGCGCCGGTCGTCATGTAGTAGATCGTCTCGGCGATGTTGGTCGCGTGGTCGCCGATGCGTTCGATGTTCTTGGCGCAGAACAGGAGATGCGTGCAGGGCGTGATGTTGCGCGGATCTTCCATCATATAGGTCAGGAGTTCGCGGAACAGCGAGGTGTAGATCGCGTCGATCTCGCCGTCACGCTCGCGGATGGCCTTGGCCTTTTCGGCCGAACGGGAGGCGTAGACATCCAGCACTTCCTTCAGCTGCATCAACGTCAGCTCGGCCAGATGCTCGATCCCGCGGGACAGCTGGCGCGGCAGGCTGGCGCTGGACACGGCGATAACGCGCTTGGCCGTGTTCTTGCCAAGGTCGCCCACGCGCTCGAGATCGGCCGCGATGCGGATCGATCCCATGATCTCGCGCAGGTCGGCCGCCATCGGCTGACGCTTGGCGATCGTCACGATCGCCTTTTCGCCGATCTGGCGTTCGGCATCGTCGAGCACGACATCGTCGGAAATGACCTTCTGGGCGAGACCCAGATCGGCGTTGACGAGGGCGCGTACGGATTCCGCGACCATCTGCTCGGCAAGGCCACCCATCTCGGAGATGCGGCGGCTGAGATATTTCAGGTCTTCGTCATAGACGGATACGATATGGGTTGCCATGGATCCTGTCCTTGGAGTTCGGTCACGGGCGCTTCGCTGTCGGTCGGGCGACCGATCAGCCGAAGCGTCCCATGATGTAATCCTGGGTGCGCTGGTCATCCGGATTGGTGAACATCTTGTCGGTATCGTTCTCCTCGACGAGATTGCCGAGGTGGAACATGGCGGTGCGCTGCGAAACGCGGGCGGCCTGCTGCATGGAGTGCGTGACGATCACGATCGTGTAGTTGGCGCGCAGTTCGTGGATCAGTTCCTCGACCTTGGCAGTGGCGATCGGATCGAGCGCCGAGCAAGGCTCGTCCATGAGGATGACCTCGGGGCTGACGGCAACGGCGCGTGCGATGCAGAGACGCTGCTGCTGGCCGCCAGAGAGGCCGGTGCCGGATTCGTGCAGGCGATCCTTCACCTCGTTCCAGAGGCCGGCCTTCTGCAGGCTCTGCTCGACGATGGCGTCGAGTTCGGCCTTGCTGCGGGCCAGACCGTGGATCTTCGGCCCGTAGGTCACGTTCTCATAGATCGACTTCGGGAACGGGTTCGGCTTCTGGAAGACCATGCCGACGCGGGCGCGAAGTTCGACGACGTCGATCGAGGGATCGTAGATATCGCCGTCATCGAGCGTGATCTTGCCGGTCACCCGGCAGTGATCGATCGTGTCGTTCATGCGGTTGAGCGTCCGCAGGAAGGTCGACTTGCCGCAGCCGGACGGGCCGATCAGGGCCGTGACCGTGTTCTCGCGGATGTTGAGGTTCACGTCGAACAGCGCGCGCTTTTCGCCGTAGTAGACCGACACATCCTTGCCGATCATCTTGTGAGGGACAGCATTCATCTTCTGATCGACCGCCTTTTCGAGAGTCGCTTCTGACATCATGTTCATAATTCTCTACCTCACTACCAGCGTCGTTCAAAGCGGCGCCGCAACAGGATTGCGCCCAGGTTCATGACCACCAGGAAAATCAGGAGCACGATGATCGCGCCGGAGGTCCGTTCGACAAATGCACGTTCGGCTTCGTTGGCCCACATGTAGATCTGGACCGGCAAAGCCGTCGAAGGTTCGAGCGGCGAGCCCGGGAAATCGACCACGAAGGCCACCATGCCGATGAGCAGCAGCGGTGCGGTCTCGCCGAGCGCATGCGCAAGGCCGATGATGGTGCCCGTGAGGATACCCGGCATGGCAAGCGGCAGGACATGGTGGAAGATGGTCTGCATCTTCGAGGCACCGAGGCCCAGGGCTGCGGCCCGGATGGACGGCGGCACCGCCTTCAGCGCGGCACGCGTGGCGATGATGATGGTGGGCAGCGTCATCAGCGTGAGGACGAGGCCACCGACGAGAGCCGCCGAGCGCGGCATGCCGGCGAAGTTGATGAAGATCGACAGGCCGAGCAGACCGTAGACGATGGAAGGAACGGCCGCGAGGTTGTTGATGTTGACCTCGATGAGGTCGGTCAGCTTGTTCTTCGGCGCGAACTCTTCGAGATAGATCGAGGCGGAGACCCCGATCGGCAGCGCGAGCGCCAGAACGATCAGCATCATGTAGAGCGAGCCGAGCGCTGCGACGCCGATGCCGGCGGCTTCCGGCCGCGACGAGGCGCCCGAGGTGAAGAGGCCCGTGTTGAAGGACTTCGTCATCGCCCCGTCCTGCGCGAGCGTCTGCATCCAGGCGAGCTGCTTGTCCTTTACCTTACGGTTGGCCTCATCGACCGTCACGTCGATCTGGCCCTTGTTGGCCGAGTCGATATTGCCTTCGGCGAGCAGCGCCACCGGCACCGTCTGGCCGATGATGGCCGGATTGGCGACGACGACGTCGCGGAGCTGCGTGCGGGCGCTGGCCGAGACCATATCGGTCGCCAGCTTGACGTCGGCGCGGTTGTTGGGATCGATGCCCAGCTTCTGCACGAGCGCATCGCGCACCAGCAGTGGATAGTTCGCCGTCATCAGCTTGGCGGGGTTGGTCGCCCGTTCGTTCTTCGGATCGATGACCTTTTCGCTGAACGTGATCGGCAGGACGATCTCGGTCTGCAGGAAGGCGGTATAGCCCTTGGAGACGACGGTCCAGAGGAGGAGGCCGAGAAAGAAGATGCCGATGGAGATCGCCCCGATGCCATAGGCCCGGAAGCGGCGTTCTGCGGCGTAGCGGCGCTTGATGCCGATATCGCGACGGCTGACGGCGGGACGCGGCGATGAACCGGCGAGAGATGTGGTCATGTCGGTCATTCGTACTGTTCCCGGTATTTGCGCACGATGTAGAGCGCGTAAATGTTGAGGCAGAGCGTGATGGCGAACAGCGTGATGCCGAGCGCGAAGGCGACGAGGGTCTGCGGAGAGGTGAACTCCAGGTCGCCCGTCAGCTGGTTGACGATCTTCACCGTGACCGTGGTCATCGGCTCGAAGGGATTGAGCTGCATGCGCGCCGCCACGCCCGCTGCGAGCACCACGATCATCGTCTCGCCCACGGCGCGGGAGGCCGTCAAGAGAAGGGCGCCGACGATGCCGGGAAGAGCGGCAGGCAGGACGACGCGCTTGATGGTTTCCGATCGCGTGGCGCCCAGCCCGAGCGATCCGTCCCGCAACGACCGGGGCACCTGCGTGATGATGTCGTCGGACAGAGAGGACACGAAGGGGATCAACATGATGCCCATCACGATGCCGGCCGTGAGAACGCTCTGTGCCTGGATGAAGCTCTGATAGTTGCCGGTGACGAGGCCGTTCAACTGGCCCGAGATATCCCGCAGGAAAGGACCGACCGTGACGAGGGCGAAGAAGCCGTAGACGATGGTCGGGATGCCGGCGAGAATCTCCAGCAGGGGCTTGGCGACCGACCGCACGGTGTTGTTGGCGTATTCCGCCATGTAGATCGCCGCGAAGAGGCCGATCGGCACCGCAAACAGCATGGCCACGAAGGCGATGTAGAGCGTGCCGGCGAGAAGCGGCAGAAGGCCGAACTGCCCCGCCTGTCCCGCCTGGCCGGCTGCGGCGAAGCGCGGATCCCACACTGTTCCGAAGAAGAACTCCATCGGCGAGACCGACGCGAAGAAGCGCAGGGCCTCCGACAGCATGGAGCCGATGATGCCGATCGTCGTGAGGATGGCGATGGAGGAGGCAAGGATCAGGCCGCCGAGAATGACCTGCTCGACGCGGTTGCGCGCCCGGAAGCGCTGGGAGATGCCGCGAAGCGCCAGAACGGCACCGCCGATGGCGAGCAGCAGAACGACGCCGGCCATGGCCAGGTGGCTGTTTGCGGTCATCCGGTTGAAATCGGTCGCCGACTCGATCATCCAGGCTTCGCCGGCGCTGGCCAGCGGAATGCCCTTGGCGGCCATGGCGTCGCGCAGATTGATGGCGCCGCTGTCGAGCGCGCTGCGCTCAGTGTCCGAGAGAAGCGCCAGGCCACGGGCGACCGACTTGACCTGCCCGAGCGCAAGCTCCGCGGGCGCGCTGCCCTGGTTGAGGACTTCGGTCGGAAGATGGAAGAGGACGCTGCGATCGATCATCGGCGGGGCCGCGACCAGCCAGACCCCGAGAACGACGAGGGCGGGCAGCAGAGCCCAGATGGCGGCGTAGCTTCCGTGATATCCGGGCAGGGAATGCAGCGAGGACAGCTTGCCACCGGCCGTGGCCATGGCCCGCGAACGCCCCATCACGAAGGCGGATGCGCCGACGAGAAGAACGAGAAAAAAGAGGAGAGAAGCGCTCATGGTCTGGGTCCCCCGGTCGTTTCACGACATCGCATGCTGCAAGATCGGACGCCGGCCATTCGAACGTTGGGGTTCCGGCACGGCGCTTGTTGTGCGCCGTGCCGGATGATCCTGGGAGATTTTGTCTCCGGATCCAGGTCGATTACAGCATCGTGCCGTCGGTGAAGGCCTTGCGGTCAGCTTCGCGCTCGGCATCCGGTGCGGCAACGAGGCCGTAGGCAGCCAGCGGGCTTTCCGGGCCGACCATCTGGTCGTCGAGGAAGAATTCAACGAATTCCTTCAGGCCGGGGATGACGCCGAGATGGGCCTTCTTCACGTAGAAGAACAGCGGGCGCGAAACCGGATATTCGCCGGAAGCGATCGTTTCCGTGGACGGAACGACGCCGTTGACGGTCGCGACCTTCAGCTTGTCGGCGTTGTTTTCATAGAATGCGAGGCCGAACACACCGATGCCGTTCTTGTTGGCAGCGATACGGGCCAGCGTTTCCGTGTAGTCGCCGTCGATGTCGACAGCCTTGCCGTCCTTGCGAACGGCGACGCAGGTGCGGGCCTGTTCCTTGGCGTCGGAAACGGCAGCCTTGATGACGTCTTCAGCGCCGGAAGCCTTGCAGCCTGCATGAAGGATCTTCTCTTCGAAGACTTCGCGCGTGCCGTGCTTTTCGCCCGGGATGTAGGCGGCGATTTCGGCGTCCGGCAGGTCCTTGTTGACTTCCGACCACTTCGTGTAGGGGTTGGCGACGATCTTGCCATCGACGACGACCTGGGCTGCGAGGCCGAGATAGAGATCCTTCGGCTCAAGCTTCAGGTCGGCATTGCCACTGTCGGTCGCGAAGACGATGCCATCATAGCCGATCTTGACTTCCTGCACTTCGGTGACGCCGGCCGACTTGCACTCGGCCAGTTCGCTGTCCTTGATCTTGCGCGACGCATTGGCGATGTCGATGGTGTCGGGGCCGACGCCCTTGCAGAATTCCTTGAGGCCGGCGCCCGTGCCGCCGGATTCGACGACCGGCGTCTTGAAGTCGGGGAATGTCTCGCCGAAGGTTTCGGCAACGATCTTGGCATAGGGAAGAACGGTGGACGAACCAGCGATCTGGATCTGGTCGCGGGCGGCAGCGGCGCCGGCAAAGGCGACGGATGCCACCAGGGCTGCAGCAGTGAGTTTCAGGGCGTTCATGGAATTCTCCCGGATGGGCTTGTGTGGGTGCGCTAGGGTCTCAGCGCTCGCTTTCGCCGTTTCGATCTCATCGGCTGACATTCATTAGCGGCCGATGCCACCAGCTTTTATGTCAAGTTGACGAAAGATTTATGACAGCTCATATAATTGAATTTGCTGACCTTTTCTTTCGCGCATCCGGATCTCTGTGAAACGCGTCAGAATCTGACGGTGAAAACGGTCCCTTCGCCCAGCACGGAGCGGACGATCAGCCGGGCACGATGCCGGGTGAGGATGTGCTTGACGATCGCCAGTCCCAGTCCCGTCCCCTTTTTCGAGCGGCTGGCCTCGACATTCACGCGGTAGAAACGCTCGGTGATGCGCGGCACATGCTCGGCGGGGATGCCCGGCCCGCGGTCTCGCACCGAGACCTCGACCGGATCTCCGCTGCCGCCGGACAGGCTGACCTCGACGGTCTTGCCCTCCTGACCGTATTTGCAGGCGTTTTCCACGAGGTTCTCGAACACCTCGATCAATTCGTCCCGATCGCCCTGGACGATCACCGCGGTGGACGGAAGATCGAGCGAGATGGTGACACCCAGCTCCTGCGCAAGCGGCCCGAGCGTATCGCAGACATGACCGAGCAGAGGACCGAGGGCGACGTCCTCTTCCGGCGCGATATGGGATTTGAGCTCGAGGCGCGACAAGGAGAGGAGGTCGTCCACAAGGCGGCTCATCCGCGTCGCCTGCTCCAGCATGATGCCGAGGAACCGCTCATGGGCCTTCACATCGTTGCGCGCAGGCCCCTGCAACGTTTCGATGAAGCCGCGCAAGGAAGCAAGCGGCGTGCGCAATTCATGGCTCGCATTGGCCACGAAATCCGAGCGCATGCGGTCGATCCGCCGCGCCTGCGAGATGTCGCGGTAGGAGACGACATAGACGGTATCCGCGTTTTCCGGCCCGACGCCAGAAAGGGCAGCCGGCGCCACGCGGACGATGTAGACGGCCTCGGACGGCAGTCGCTCGGAATGTTCGATCTGATTGATGCGGCCGGTGGCGATGGTCTCGCGCACCATGTCGAGGATGCCCGGCGAGCGGACGCGACCGGAGAGATCGGAATTGGCCGGGATGACGCCGAACGCCTTTTCGGCTGCCTGGTTCTGGAAGAGCACCCGCTCGTCCGGCCCGATGACGAGCACCGGCATGTCCAGCGCGTCGAAGCCGGTTTCGAGCGTCGCCAGCTCGGCCTCTCCGGTCGACGGCGACGGCTCGATGGCAGCTGGCGGTGCCGGCATGGCCGGTTGCCGCAGCAGCGCCAGAACGAGAACGCACCACAATGCGCCGGCAAGCACGGCATGGCCATTGGTGACGATCATTCCGACGCAGCCGGCAAGGGTCAGGCCGATCAACCACTTCTCCGCCCAGATGCGGGTGCCGATCGTCCTCCAGAATGTCGTTTCCTGCACATGTCCTCCCGACTGTTGCTGCCTGCCCGAACGAGCCGGAGCCGATCCACGCGTCCGGGCCCGGCCGGATATCCGGCGCTTCCCGTCACGCGCATCGGTCGACGCAGCGACCTTCAGACCGTAACCCGGCTTCATGACATGATTTTCACGGTGCGCTTGAAATCGCAATGGACTTATGGCCTGCTCCCGCCATGCGGCAACCGGTGTTTCAGCTCGGCCCGCCCGACATGCATTGGAGTGAACAGCATGGACGACATCAAGCCGGTCGAGATCGTCATCGACGGAAAGACGCATCTGTTCGACGTCGACACGCCCGATCTGCCGGACTGGATCACCAAGGCGGCCATGGCCTCCGGCGGCTACCCCTACGAGAAGAAGCTGAACAAGGACACCTACAAGGCCGAGCTGGAGCAGCTGCAGATCGAGCTCGTGAAGGTGCAGGCCTGGCAGCAGGCGAGCGGCAAGCGCGTGATCGTGCTGTTCGAAGGGCGCGATGCGGCGGGCAAAGGCGGCGCGATCCACGAGACGCGCGCCTATATGAACCCGCGCACCGCCCGGATCGTCGCCCTGACCAAGCCGACCGAGACGGAAAGCGGCCAATGGTATTTTCAGCGCTACGTCTCGCATTTCCCGACGGCCGGCGAATTCGTGATGTTCGACCGGTCCTGGTACAATCGGGCCGGCGTCGAACCGATCATGGGTTTCTGTACGCCGGCGCAGTACGAACATTTCCTCAAGCAGGTGCCGCCGTTCGAAAAACTGATCGTCGACGAGGGCATCGTCCTCTTCAAGATCTGGCTGGAAATCGGACAGGAAATGCAGCTGATGCAGTTTCACCAGCGCCGCCACGATCCGCTGAAGGTGTGGAAGCTCTCGCCGATGGATATCGAAGCGCTGTCGCGCTGGAACGACTACACCGAAAAGCGCGACCGGATGCTGAAGGAAACGCATAAGGGCAAGGCGCCTTGGACCGTGATCCTCGGAAACGATCGCCGTCGCGCCCGTCTCAACCTTATCCGCCACATCCTGACGAGCCTCGAC
This sequence comes from Rhizobium sp. PP-F2F-G48, assembly GCF_004342335.1. Taxonomy (NCBI): domain Bacteria; kingdom Pseudomonadati; phylum Pseudomonadota; class Alphaproteobacteria; order Hyphomicrobiales; family Rhizobiaceae; genus Rhizobium; species Rhizobium sp. PP-F2F-G48. The sequence continues at coordinate 586,584 of NZ_SLVH01000003.1, forward strand.
TATACGGGCAAGGACGAGAAGGCGATCGGAGAGATCGACGACAAGATCCTCACATCCGGACACCACTTCCGGAAGTCCTGACCGGCAGGGCTCTAACGGTCCTCCTGCCTGGCGCTGCGCCTCTCCTCAGGGCGCCGCCGCTGCATCACTGCCCGGGCAGGAGCCGGACGGCGTAGAGATCGAGACCGCCGCCATTGGCGGTCACGTCGCTGTTGATGAGAATGCGGCCCGGGCCGTTCGGCGACGTCGTGCGGTCGAAGCCGATCTTGAACAGCATGTCGCTCTTCTCGTCGTTGACCGTGAAGCGATGCCGGCCGCAATCCCCCAGCGACGCGAAATCGCATTCCACGGAAAACTGCGTCGGCTTGCCGTTTGCCGATTGGACGCTGAGCGCCAGGGTCGAGGTCTGCCCCGCCATGCGCTGGAGCGCGGAGGCGGGAACCTCGATGGCGACATTTCCGCTCGCATCGCCTGCGCCGGACGTGATGCGCAGCCGCGCACCGCCCTCGTCGCGCACGACCTCGGTGCGCACGCGCGCTCCCGGTGTCACGCCGCCGGAGGCGGTCGGCAGATAGAGATCCACCCAGTCCGCGGTGAAGCCGGCCTGGGCGCCGAGTGTGCGCAGGCCGGCGCCACCATCGAAATCCTCGGCGGCGACGGTCGGCGGCGGGGCCGGCTGGCCCTGCGGCCGTTCGAGAAGCCCCGTGCTCATGACCCACCAGGTGGCGCTTCCAATAGCGGCCACGAGAACGGCGGTCACCATGAGAATGGAGGCGATACGCCCGCCACGGCCGCGACGTCTGCGCGGCACGAGAGGCTCTGCCCCGGGAAGTCCGAGATCGTTGACGGTATCGCGCGCCTGGGCGCCCGGCCGATGAGGATCGCGATCCGGCGCCACCATCGGCGTGAAGGACGCGTCCTCACGGTCGTCGGTACGGTCGTGGGTACGGTCGTCGGTACGGTCTCTGGGGCGGCCGTCGATCTCCACCGTCGGGCGGTGGCTGCGCGGAGCCTGTGCTGTGGGCGCCGGGCGCGAGGCCGCTGACGGATGGCGATCCGGAACGACGTCGTCAAATCCGGGTTCCTCGCGGCGATGCTCGCGCGTGGTGGCCGGTGGCTCTGCGCGAACGACATCCTGCACGACCGGCTCGACCCTGCTATTTTGACCCTGTGGAGCCGCAGGAGGCGTCACGACCGGAAGATCGCGCAGCGCCGCCCGCTCCTGCTGCTCGATCGCGTGAATGGCGACCTCGAGCCGGTGCCGCTGCTGGGCGATGACGGTCTCGTCGTGGACGTTCTGCTTGCGCAGGCCGGCTTCGAGCGCATTGCGCGCCGACTGGTAGATCCGGGCACGAGTTTCCGCATTCGCCCGGTCGGAGCGCTCCAGCGCCTGCTTGATGGCCGTTTCCAGTCCGCTCACCCTAATCCCTTGCCTGGAGCCTTCGCGTCGCACACCCCTTCAGGGATGCAGGTGCCGAGACGAAGGAAGCACGTTTACTTTTCGGTAACGATTGCCGTCCCGTTGCGCAAGTCTGCCGAACGCACTTAAGCCGATGACGCGGCGAACTGCAGACGACAAGGACGGCGATGTCCCCGGTCCGAGCTGTCCACGACTTGAGGGCTTCGGCTCCAACCCCTTCAAAAGCCACAGCTCTTGGAAACGTTCCATCGCAAAGACGGTCTGAACGCTCTGACCGCGGCAGGTATGGTGCACGCGTCCGCGGCGACGGCGGATGCATCTTCATCTCACCCTCTTGTCAGACCCGCCATCTCGCGGCTATCTTCCGTTTACGCGAACGTCAATGAAGAGAGACCGCCATGGCCCTGCCGCCGATCCTTTCGCATCTCCGCCTCCCCGTCGTCGCGGCCCCCTTGTTCATCATCTCGCATCCCGCCCTCACGATCGCCCAGTGCAAGGCTGGCGTGGTCGGCTCTTTTCCCGCGCTCAATGCGCGACCGGAAGCGCAGCTGGACGAATGGCTGGCGATGATCACGGAAGAACTGGCCGCGTATGACAAGGCAAATCCGGATAGGCCGTCCGCACCGTTTGCGGTCAACCAGATCGTTCACCGTTCCAACAAGAGGCTGGAGCACGACCTGATGCTCTGCGCCAAATACAAGGTGCCGCTCATCATTTCCTCGCTGGGCGCGGTGCCGGAGGTGAATGCGGCGGTGCATGGTTATGGGGGCATCGTTCTGCACGACGTGATCCATGACAAGCATGCCCGCTCCGCCATCAACAAAGGTGCGGACGGGCTGATCGCCGTTGCCGCGGGTGCCGGCGGCCATACGGGCGCGCTCTCGCCCTTTGCCATTATCCAGGAAATCCGCAGCTGGTTTTCCGGCCCGCTCCTCCTTTCCGGCGCCATCGCCAACGGCGGCGCGGTGCTGGCGGCGCAGGCCATGGGCGCCGATCTCGCCTATATCGGCTCGGCCTTCATCGCCACCGAGGAAGCGCGGGCGAGCAACGACTACAAGCAGATGATCGTCGACAGCCGGGCGAAGGACATTCTGGAGACGCCACATTTCACAGGCGTCAACGGCAACTATCTGCGCCCCTCCATCGCTGCGGCCGGTCTCGATGCCGACAACCTGCCGGCTGCAGACGCCGCAGAGATGGATCTCGAGCTGGCCGTCGGCACCGGCGCGAAGGCCTGGCGCGACATCTGGGGCTCGGGCCAGGGCATCGGCGCCGTCACAGCCGTCACCCCGGTCGCCACGCTGGTCGATCGCCTGGAAACGGAATACAACGCCGCCCGCACGCGCCTGTCGCTGTAAGCGGCCAGACATTTCCCGCGAGCCCTGCCCCGCCACCCGCGCGAGTTTTTCGACAACAGGCAAAGAGACCGCTTGAATTCCCCGAACTTTGCAGGTATCAGCCCCTCACATCACAGGCTGACCTTGAGGTTTGCCGGATAAGCCGCTTTAGCTCAGGTGGTAGAGCACATCATTCGTAATGATGGGGTCGCAGGTTCGAGTCCTGCAAGCGGCACCATTTCTCATTTCCAAAGCGATCCGGTTTCCGGCCCTGCCGCGCGACCGATATGTCGTTTAGAACCTTGCGGACATTCTGACGCCTTTGGCAGATCCGGCACTGTCCGGTCGGGCCGCGTTGGCCTCTCTATCGCATTCACGACACGTCTCAGTCGATCCACTCGTTGCTGAAGGTCAGGCGCGCGACCGTGATGGTTCGGCCGGTGTCGTCGCGGACGGTCAGGGCGATGGTGCCGTTGCGGGTCTCGGGCATTTCGTCGCGGGCGATATCGCCGAGGATGCGGCCGACTTCCATGGCGACGGATTCGCGCGTGGCGAGTTCCTGGCCCTCATCGTCCAGAACCGGACCGTCTCCATTGTGAAGATCAAAGAAATAGCGGCTCATTACAGGGTCTCGACATTCTCGGCTCAGGCGCGTTCGTGCTGCTAAGTTGCAGATAAAGCTTTTGTTCCGACATCTGAGGATGCTTCTGGTAAAAACGGAGCGCGACGGGAGGCTTCTCGTTTTTGCGCTTGCCGTTTTTCAGGCGCCGCTGTTTAGAATGCGGGACCGACGCCGTTTCGCAATCGGGGTCTCGTCTCAGCCGTCGCTTATTCGAGACCTTTGCGGCTTGTCCGTGCGGGTTTATCATTGAAGGCCTTGATCGTGATCGACATTCTCATTCGGAACCTCGCCAACCACGACATCGTCTCGGAGGATGAGAAGAGCCTTCTGAGGTCCCTTACCGCCCGCGAGCGCGTGTATGACGTGGATGAGGATCTCGTGTCGGAAAATTCGCGACCGACCTACAGCACGCAGCTGGTCGACGGCTTTGCGGCGCGCTACAAGCTGACGCCGGATGGCACGCGACAGATCACCGCGCTGCATGTTCCCGGTGATTTCGTCGATCTGCACGCCTTTCTCCTGAAGACGATGGACCACGGGATCATCGCGCTTTCCCCCTGCCGCGTGATGCAGATCGATCACGCCGACCTGGAAGTCGTCACGCAGAAGGCCCCGCATCTGACGCGCCTGCTCTGGCTGAAGACGATCATCGATGGCGCGATCCACCGGGAATGGATCGTTGCGATGGGCCGTCGCTCGAAACGTGCGCATCTCGCCCACCTTCTCTGCGAACTGCATATGCGACTGGAGGCGATGGGGCTGACGAAGGATCTCAGCTTCCACTTCCCCCTATCGCAGGGGGAGATGGCCGATGTGCTCGGGCTGTCGCTGGTTCACATGAACCGCACGATCCAGAACCTCCGCAAGGACGGGCTGATCAGCTGGATCAATCACACGGTTACGATCCTCGACTGGGATGAATTGCGCGACATTGCAGATTTCGATCCGACCTATCTCAGCCTGACCGTGGAGCCGCGCTGAGCCGGTCTTTCCGGTTTGGCGGCCGGCGCTCTCATGTCGGCCAGTACGCATCCGAGCGATAGTCGTCCGGGATTGTCTCAAGGCTGCCAAGCGCCAGTGCGATGGCCATGATCTGCAGATGCCGGATATGGATCTCGCGCGGCATGTCGATGCCGGTGGCAAGCGCCCTTGCACGATGACGATCATAGCCGAGAGCCGACAATCGCCGACGTGCCTCGGCGTTCACATCGGCACTGCCGACCGGCGCGTCGTCGCGATCCTCGGCAGCGCTGGTAACAAGTCGCAGCCCCATTTTCCGTCCCAGAGAGTTAACCCGCCGTCATGATGACGGAAACGGGTCAATTCTCAATTCGCAGAAATGAGGAGCAAAACCTTGGGTATCGTCTCGCCAATCGCGCCTCATCCGGATGCCGCGTCGACGGTTCAGGCCGGCTCGGTCTCCGGCACGTTGCGCCGCAGCTCCTCCAGCCAGAGACGGGCATTGCCGTCGGACGGCGCGCGCCAGTCGCCGCGGGGTGACAGCGAGCCGCCGGAGGTAACCTTCGGGCCATTCGGAGACGCCGAGCGCTTGAACTGGCTGGTCGTGAAGAAGCGGAACAGAAAGGCCTCCAGCCATTTGCGGATGGTCGCGAGATCATAGGCGCCACGGCTCTCCTCGGGAAAGCCGGACGGCCAAGCACCGGCCTTCGCGTCGTGCCAGGCATGCCAGGCCAGAAAGGCGACCTTGGACGGCTTCAGGCCGAAGCGGGTGATATAATAGAGCGCGAAATCGTGCAGGGCATAGGGACCGATCCTGTCCTCGGTGCTCTGGATCGCGCCCGTCTCGTCCGCCGGCACGAGTTCCGGCGAAATCACCGTGTCGAGAACGTCGGCCAGCGTCGCATCTGTCTCGGCGTCAAACAGCGACTTGGCGATGACCCAGCGGATCAGGTGCTGGATCAGCGTCTTCGGCACGGAGGCGTTGACGTTGTAATGGCTCATATGGTCGCCCACGCCATAGGTGGACCAGCCGAGTGCGATCTCCGAAAGGTCACCGGTTCCCAGCACCAGCGCATCGTATCGATTGGCCGCGCGAAACAGGAAATCCGTCCGCAGGCCTGCCTGCACGTTCTCGAAGGTGATGTCGTAGACCGGTTTTCCCTCGGAATAGGGATGCTTCAGGTCTCTCAGCAGTTGTTCGGCCAGCGGCTTGATGTCGATCTCGTCGGCGGTGATGCCGAGCGAGCGCATCAGCTTCCACGCGTTCGTCTTCGTCACGTTCCCGGTGGCAAATCCCGGCATGGTGAAGCCGAGAATACCGGAGCGCGGCAGGCCCAGCTGGTCGAAGGCGCGGGCGGCAACGACGAGGGCATGGGTGCTGTCGAGGCCACCGGAAACGCCGATGCAAATCTTCTTGATGCCCGTCGCCTGCAGCCGCTTCATCAAACCCTGGACCTGAATATTGTAGGTCTCGTAGCAATCCTGATCGAGCCGCGCGGTCTCGGCGGGAACGAACGGATAGCGCGAGATGCCGCGCTCAAGCCCGATATCGCCGCGGTTCGGCTCGAACAGGAAATCGACCGTGCGGAAGGTGCGATCCTCGCGGTGCTGGTGGTTGGCGGCATCGTTGAAGGTGCCGGTCCGCAGACGCTCGAGCAGCAGGCGATCGACGTCGATGTCGGCAACGCACATTTGCGGGCCGCTCGGAAACCGTTCGGTCTCTGCCAGGAAGGTGCCGAGTTCGTAGATGCAGGCCTGACCGTCCCAGGCAAGATCGGTGGTGGATTCCCCCGGGCCGGCTGCGGCATAGACATAGGCGGCAAAGCAGCGATTGGACTGGGAGCCCGCAAGCACGCGCCGGGTCTCGGCCTTGCCGACCGTGACGTTGCTGGCCGAGAGATTGGTGAGGATCAGCGCGCCGGCGAGCGCGCCGAAGTCGCTCGGCGATGCCGCGATCCAAACGTCCTCGCAGATTTCGATGTGGAAGACGAACCCGCGAACGTCGGTTGCGGAGAACAGCAGGTCCACGCCGAACGGCGCCACCTGCCCGGCCACGGCGATGGTCTCGCCGCGTATATCCCGCCCGGCCGCGCACCAGCGCTTCTCGTAGAATTCGCGATAGTTCGGCAGGTAGCTTTTCGGCACGACGCCGAGGATGCGACCGCGATGAATGGCAAGCGCGCAATTGTAGAGCCGACCGTTCTTGGGAATGGGCGCACCGACAAGGAGGACAGGCGACAGCGTGCGGCTTTCTTCCACCAGGCGGGCCAGCGCCATGTCCACCGCCTCGTGCAGCGCGGCTTGGCCCAGGAGGTCGTCGAGCGTGTAGCTCGAAATGCAGAGTTCGGGAAAGACCATCAGCCCGACGGACCGCTCGTGGCCCTGGCGGGCGAGCGCGATGACCTGATCGGCGTTGAAGGCGGGATCGGCAACCTCGCAACGTGGCGTGCAGGCGGCAACGCGCACAAAACCCTGATCATAGGCTGAAAAGAAATTCACCGGCACGCATCCCGTGTTGATCGCTGTCGCCAGCATACTTAAGGCAGTCAGGCGTTCGCGAAAAGGCTGCGCGCCCGCTTTGACGATCTGTCTTGGGAGGCGTGTCAGGCCTGCTTGATCAGCGCGGCTGTCTGGGCTTGTGCCGGCGTCTGCGCCGATACCGTCACGTCATGCAGCCATTCGCGCCAGATCGCGACGATCAGGGCCATGAGCACCGGACCGACGAACAGGCCGAGGAAGCCCATGGTCTTCACGCCCCCCACGAGGCCGAAGAAGGTCGGCAGGAACGGCAGCTTGATCGGGCCGCCGACGAGGCGGGGACGGAGCGTCTTGTCGACGATGAAGAGTTCGATCGTGCCCCAGGCGAACAGCGCAAAGCCCGCGACCGGCGCACCGCTCGCCAGCAGATAGACCGAGACGAGCGTGAAGCAGAGCGGCGCGCCACCGGGAATGAGGGCCATGAAGCCGGTGATGATGCCGAGGGTGACCGGCGACGGGACGCCGGCGACCCAGTAGGCGACGCCGAGAACGATGCCCTCGCCGATGGCGATCAGGCCCATGCCGGTGACGGTGGAAGAAATGGTCAGCGGCACGATGCGCGACACGCGCTCCCACCGCATGGGCAGGATCCGCTCGCCGAGCTTGTCCAGTTGCGCCACGAACTTCTCGCCATCGCGGTAGACGAAGAACAGGGTGATGAGCATGAACAGCAGGGTCAGCAGCGAGCGTGCAGCCCCTGCCCCGACGACGAGCGCACCGCGATAGATGCTGCCGATGTTGGAGCCGCTGACCAGCTGCACGAGTTCGCCGAGCGCGCCGGGATGCCCGACATGTTTTGCCCATTGCTCCCCGAGCCACACGCCGCCCAGCGGCAGTTGCAGGACCCAGGCAGGCACATCGGCCCCCACGGAATTGGCCTCGACGGCCCAGCCGACCCAGCCGCGAAACTCGTCCACGGCGTAGATGGCGGCGAATGTGACGGGCGTGACGATGAAGGCGACGACGAGGATGATCGCGATCGTGGCACCGATGGTGCGATTGCCGTTCACGGCGATCAGCAGGCGTCGATAGAGCGGCCAGCTGGCAAAACCGATGACGACCGCGGCGAGAACCGGGACGAGGAAGCCATGGAAGAAATAGGCCCCGGCAAGGAGGATAAACACCAGCAGCCAGCGCGCAGCGGATGCGGGGCCGACCAGCGCCGAGCGATCATAGGCCGGACGCCCGAAGAGCCGCGGCTCTGCCGACTGGTTTTCCAATTCGCGATGGCGCACCCGCTACCTCCGTCAGGCTCCCGCCTGCAATTGTCGTGTCCACCCTCTATAACAGCCGAAGGGCGCGCGCGGGATGACAATTGCAAAATCGGCGCCAAAATATGGCGGCGACCGGCACACGGTCCAGCCGCCACCCCGTCAGGCGGAACGCGAACGACGTTCCGCGGCCACCGACACTGCAAAGATGCCGATGCCGAGCACGGCCATGACGGCCCCGACGAGGCCGGTCGAGGTCCAGCCGTAGCCGGCGGCAATGGACACGCCGCCGAGCCAGGCACCCAGCGCGTTGGCAAGGTTGAAGGCGGAGTGCATGAGCGCTGCGGCCAGGGTCTGTGCGTCGCCGGACACATCCATCAGGCGGGTCTGCATGGCCGGGATCATGAGAAAGCCAAAGCCGATGGAGAGAATGTTGAACGTCGCCATCATCGGAGAATTCATCGTGGCGTAGAACAGCAGGAGAGCGGCCAGGTTGAAGACGAGACCGATGCCGATCGCTTTCAGGAGCGACCAGTCGGCCAGTCGCGCGCCGATGATGTTGCCCAGGATCATGCCGGCGCCGAAGACGGACAGCATCAGCGGCACGCGGGAGAGCGACAGGCCCGCAACCTCCGTCAGCGCCGGCGTGATATAGCTGAACGTGGCGAACATGCCGCCGGAGCCGATGGCGCAGATACCGAGCGTCAGCCAGACCTGGGGCTTGCGCAGGGCGCCGAGTTCGCGCAGCGGCGAGGATGCGGGATTGCCCTTGTCCCTCGGCACGAAAAGCAGGGTGAGCACGATGGTCAGCAAGCTGATGCCGCCGACGATGGCGAAGGCGGCGCGCCAGCCGAGCGTCTGGCCGAACCATGCGGTCAGCGGCGTGCCGAGCAGCGTCGCAATGGTGAGGCCCATCATGACACGGCCGATAGCGCGGCCTCGCTGGTGCGGCGCGACCATGCCGGCCGCCACGAGAGCGGCGACGCCGAAATAGGCCCCATGCGGCAGGCCGGCAAGGAAGCGGGCCGTGACCAGCAGGCCGAAGGACGGCACCAGTGCGCTGGCAAGATTGCCCGCCGCAAACAGGGCCATGAGGGTGAGAAGCACGGTGTGGCGGGCGTATCGGGCAGCGACCACAGCGATGAGAGGAGCCCCGACAACGACTCCGAGCGCATAGGCGCTGATGACGATACCGGCGTGGGGCACCGAGACATCGAGATCCTGCGCGACCTGCGGCAGCAGGCCCATAATGGCAAACTCTCCCGTGCCGATGCCGAAGCCGCCGACGGCCAGGGCGACTTCCGCCATGGAGACCCCGCCGAACCGGGCGATGGTGTGGGACGGAAGCGCTGTTTCGGACATGAGGTAACCTTGCGTCGAGACCGTGTCGGCCCTGTGGGAAAGCGTTTCGGCCGGCGCCACCCGTGGCGGGGCGCGAGCCGTCATACGAGGGCGTAAACCTTATCGGGCCCATCCGCAAAGCTTTGCCGCGTAGACATGCGCTTACGGAAAAGCTCCCATGCCTTATCAACATGACTTGTTGACGCTTACGTGTAGGTCATATAATTTTGAAGTGACTTGAAGCTGGTGCTGAAGAGCATAGACTTCGACGCAGGCTCACTCGGGAGAAGTGAGATATCTGGGGGAATGCCGGCGGTTTGACGCCAGCTCAGGGAGGACGAACATGCCCGACACGGCCAGCCGGACACAATCGCTGTCGCCTCAAAGGCCTTGGCTTGCGTCCTATCCACCCGGCATGCCTGCCGAGATCGAGGCGAGCCCCTACACGTCCCTCAGCCACCTGTTCGAGATCCAGTGCGAACGATTTGCCGACCGGCCGGCCTATACCTGCATGGGCACGACGATGACGTTCGCCGCGCTCTCTCGGACGGTGGACGCGTTCGCCGCCTACCTGCAATCGACGGGGCTGAAGCCGGGCGATCGCGTGGCCGTCATGATGCCGAACGTGCTGCAGAACCCGGTTGCCATCTTCGCGATCCTGCGGGCCGGCTTCGTGGTCGTCAATGTCAACCCGCTCTACACGCCCCGCGAACTCGAGTATCAGCTGAAGGACAGCGGCGCGAAGGCGATCGTCGTCCTTGAAAACTTCGCCCATACGGTGGAGCAAGTCGCGCCCAGGACCGAGCTCAGGCACATCGTCGTCGCATCGATGGGCGATCTGCTCGGCGCCAAGGGCCTCCTCGTCAATTTCATCGTCCGCACGGTCAAGAAGCTGGTGCCGGCATGGTCGCTGCCCGGCCATGTCCCGTTCAAGACGGCGCTCGCCAGGGGCAAGCGGCTCACGCTTGCCAAGCGCGAGACCAGGGCCGCGGACGTCGCGTTCCTGCAATATACCGGCGGCACCACCGGCATCTCCAAGGGAGCCGTGCTGACGCATGCGAATCTGCTTGCGAATGCGGCGCAGATGACCCTCTGGCTCGAATTGGCCTTCACCAACAAGCCGAAGCCGGAGACTATCGTTTTCCTCTGCGCGCTGCCGCTCTACCACATCTTCGCGCTGACCGTGAACGGGCTGATGGGCCTCGTGCTCGGCGCGCACAACATCCTCATTCCCAACCCACGCGATATACCGTCGCTGGTGAAAGAGTTCGGGAGCCACAAGGTCAACATCTTCCCCGGCCTCAACACGCTGTTCAATGCCCTCCTGAACAATGCCCCGTTCCGCGCGCTCGATTTCTCCTCGCTCGTGCTGACCTTCGGCGGCGGCATGTCCGTCCAGCGGCCGGTGGCCGAGCGGTGGGAAAAGGTGACAGGCTGCCCGATCAAGGAAGGCTACGGCCTGTCGGAGACCTCGCCCGTCGCAACCGCCAATCGTCTCGACCTGCCGGACTTCACCGGCACCATCGGCCTGCCTTTGCCATCGACCGAGATCGAGATCCGCAACGAGGCTGACGAAAACGTGCCGATCGGCGATGTCGGCGAGATCTGCATTCGCGGGCCGCAGGTCATGCCCGGCTACTGGAACAAGCCCGAGGAAACCGCGCAGGCAATTTCGAAGGACGGCTTCTTCCGGACCGGCGACATCGGCCGCATGAGCCCGGAGGGGCTGATCAAGATCGTGGACCGCAAGAAGGACATGATCCTCGTCTCCGGCTTCAACGTCTTCCCGAACGAGATCGAGGAAGTGGTCATGTCGCATCCCGGCGTACTGGAATGCGCGGCCATCGGCATTCCCGATGCGCATTCCGGCGAAGCGGTGAAGCTGTTCGTCGTCCGGCGCGACCCCGATCTGACCGAAGCCGAGATCCGCGCCTATTGCAGCGACAAACTGACCAACTACAAGCGGCCGCGCAGCATCGAATTCCTTAACGACCTGCCGAAGTCCAATGTCGGGAAGATCCTGCGGAAGGACTTGCGCAGCTGAAGAGGCCGGGAGGGCGTGATCCCTGTCACGCCTATCGGGACTTTCCATGTCCGGCTGCCCGTTAAATTCGGGTGCCGAGGCTTGATTTGCGGTGACCAAACGCACTAGCTATCGCGGCTAATAAAAACCCATTGAAAGCATGTCCGGACGAGCGGCCCGAGGCCTTCACCGGAACTGCCCGAGGAGCCGATGATGAAAGCGCTGGTCGAAGAGCTGAAGAGCACCGCCACCGAAACAGACGCCACCAATATTCGTGCAGCCTTCGCCGGCGATCCGCAGCGCTTCCAGCGCTTCTCGGTAACGCTCGATGATATTCTGTTCGACTATTCGAAATGCGCCGTCAACGAGCGGGTGCTGGACGGTCTGGAGGCGATCGCCAAGGCCGCCCGTGTCGCCGAGAAGCGCGACGAGATGTTTGCCGGCAAGCCGATCAATTTCACCGAAGGCCGCGCCGTTCTTCATACGGCTCTGCGCAACCGGTCGAACACGCCTGTCATGGTCGATGGCCGGGACGTGATGCCGGATGTCAACGCCGTGCTCGACGCGATGGGCACCTTCTCCGACAAGATTCGCAGCGGCGAGCTGACGGGCGCGACCGGCAAGAAGATCACCGACGTCGTCAATATCGGCATCGGCGGCTCCGATCTCGGCCCGGTGATGGCGACGCTGGCGCTGGCGCCGGAGCATGACGGCCCCCGCGCCCATTTCGTCTCCAACATCGACGGCGCCCACATTGCCGACACGTTGAAACTGCTCGATCCGGAAACATCCCTGTTCATCGTCGCGTCGAAGACGTTCACGACGATCGAGACGATGACCAACGCCCAGACGGCGCGCGCCTTTATCGCCAAGGCGCTTGGCGAAGACGCCGTCGGCCATCATTTCTGCGCGGTCTCCACGGCGCTCGACAAGGTCGCCGCCTTCGGCATCGCCAGCGACCGCATCTTCGGCTTCTGGGATTGGGTCGGCGGACGCTATTCCATCTGGTCGGCGATCGGCCTGCCGCTGATGATCGCCATCGGCAAGGAGAAGTTCGGCGAGTTCCTGGCCGGCGCCCATGCGATCGACGAGCATTTCAAGTCCGCGCCGTTGCGGCAGAACCTGCCGATGCTGCTCGGCCTCATCGGCTACTATCATCGCAACGTGCTCGGCTATCCCTCCCGCGCCATCCTGCCCTACGACCAGCGCTTGTCGCGCTTCCCGGCCTATCTGCAGCAGCTCGATATGGAATCGAACGGCAAGGGCGTGACGCTCGACGGGACGCCGGTCGAGGGCAATTCCGGACCTGTCGTCTGGGGCGAGCCGGGCACCAACGGGCAGCACGCATTCTACCAGCTGATCCACCAGGGCACGACGGTGATACCGGCCGAGTTCATGATCGCGGCCAACGCACATGAGCCGACCCTGCGCCACCAGCACGACCTCTTGATCGCCAATTGCCTCGCGCAGTCGGAAGCCCTGATGAAGGGGCGGACGCTGGAAGAGGCGAAGGCCCAGCTGACCGACAAGGGCATGGACGATACCAAGGCCGATCACATCGCGCCGCACCGCGTCTTCACCGGCAACCGCCCCTCGCTGACGATCGTCTATGACAAGCTGACCCCGTTTGCGCTCGGTCGCCTGATCGCGCTTTACGAGCACCGGGTCTTCGTCGAAGGCGCGCTCTTCAACATCAATTCCTTCGACCAGTGGGGCGTGGAGCTCGGCAAGGAACTGGCGACCGGCCTGCTGCCCGTCGTGGAAGGCAAGGAAAGTGCCGAAGGCCATGACAGCTCGACCGTCGGCCTCGTGAAGGCGCTGCTCGCCGCCAAGAAGTAAGACCGCGCGCGACAGCCGGATGCGTCTTGCTTGAGAAGGATCTTCCCCCACGGGGGAAGATCGCATCGTCATGAGCCGCCCCGAGGCGAAAACTGTTGCCGCTTGGCGACACCGGCCGGGTTTCGGCGGACTTACCTTTCATTCCGGGAAACGTGATCGGATCACGCCTTGTGCCCGTGCCGTCGGGGAATAGAGATCAGGGCTCACCGGGGCACTTTTCATGACACCGACCGATATCGCCGATCCCTTCTCGCGCCGCACCTTCCTGCTCGGCGCGCTTTCAACGGCCGCAACGCTGGCGGGATGCACGACCTCGACGGGCGTGCGCACCCTGCCGGTCCCGCCCGTGATCAGCCGTCCGATCCTGCCGCCGACGGACGAAGAGCTCGCCGTGATGTACGGCCCGGTGGAAGATGACGGCATCCTTATCCCTGCCATCCCCTATCGCGAGATCGATCCGCGCTTCTATCGCCAGCGCGTCGCCAACACGACCGGCGAGCCGGACAATACCGTCGTGGTGGATACGCCCGGCCGGTTCCTGTATATCACCGAGCCCGGCGGCACGGCCATGCGCTATGGTGTCGGCATCGGCCGCGAAGGCTTTGCCTGGCAGGGCGAAGGCATCATCCACTGGCGCCAGCACTGGCCGCGCTGGAAGCCGCCGAACGAAATGGTCGCGCGCCAGCCGGAGCTTGCCCGCTACTCCATCGAGAATGGCGGCATGGAGCCGGGCCTGAAGAACCCGCTCGGCGCCCGTGCGCTCTATATCTTCCAGAACGGGCAGGACACACTGTACCGGCTGCATGGCAGCCCGGAATGGCGCTCGATCGGCAAGGCCGTCTCGTCCGGCTGCGTCCGCCTGATCAACCAGGATATCATCGATCTCTACGCGCGCGTTCCGTATCACGCGCGCATCGTCGTGCATCAGTAGGATCGGCCTCGGCGCGCCTGCTAGGGTGGGCGCGCCGTCCGACGTCTACCTAAAGGCCGATCTCGTAGGCCCAGGGCGGATTGGCACCGGCACGCGAGACCGTGACGGCGGCGGCCTTTGCGCCGAGTGCAAGAGCCGCCTTGATGGCATCGTCGCTCAAGGTCGCCACGGCCTCCTTCGTCAGCAGATTGTTCATCTTCAGCGACGCGAGGATGCCGGCATCGAACGTATCGCCGGCACCGACCGTATCGACCACCGTCACCTTTTCGCCGGGCACCGACACCTTGCCGCGCACCGTATAGGCGTCCGCGCCATCGGCACCCTTGGTGATGACGACGAGTTTCGGGCCACGGGCGAGCCAATGGCCGACCAGCGTCTCGTGATCGCCCTCTTCGCCAAACCAGTCGAGATCCTCGTCCGAGAACTTGACGATATCCGACATCGCGGCCATGCGCAGCATGCGCGCCTTATGGGCTTCGGCATTCTGGATGAAGCCGGGACGGATATTCGGATCGAAGGAGATCACGCGCTTCTTGTGCTCGCGCGTCATCAACGCCTCATAGGTCGAGCCGCAGGGCTCGGGGATGAGGCTGATGGCACCGAAATGCAGGGCTTCGCAGAAATCGCCGAGCGCCGGCAGATCGTCTTCCGTGATCATGCGACCGGCACTGTTCTCGTCGAAGAAGGCGTAGGTTGCCGAGCCGTTGACGAGTTTCACCACGGCGAGCGTCGTGTGCAGATCGGAGGTGGCCGACGGGGCGAAGTCGACATTGCTGCTTTTCAGCGTGTCGCGGAGGATATCGCCGAACATGTCGGTCGAAAGACCGGTGAAGAAGCCGGTGGGAATTCCGAGGCGCCCGAGCGCGATCGCCGTGTTGAAAATCGCACCGCCGGCATAGGGCGCGAATGCGGGTTCGCCGAGCGTGGATTGGCGCGGCAGCATATCGATCAGGGCTTCGCCGCAGCAGATGATCATGGGGCTTCCTCTTCGGACTGTAAGCGTTACGAGATTTGTTTGCCGGCCAAAAACGGTCGTCGTTGGGCCTCAGCCCGCCAATGCGGAAATGCCGCCGTTGCGGCCCGACCATTCGAGCGGCGCATCGAGGAAGGCCTCGACGCTGGCCAGCGTTTCCGGATCGAAAAGCTTGTCCTCGCGGGCGACGGCCAGCACGTTGCGCCAGGTCGCGATGTTGTGGAGGGTGATGCCCTTCTTGCCCATATTGGCCCGGCCTTCGGGAAAGATATCGTAATAGAACAGCGCCATGCCGTGATCGACCACCCCACCGGCCGCGCGAATGGCATCGATGAAGGTGAACATCGAGACGCCCGCCGTCGTCAGGTCCTCGATCACGAGAACGCGGGCGCCCTCGGGCATCTGACCCTCGATCTGGTTGGTGCGGCCATGGCCCTTCGGCGCCTTGCGCACATAGATCATCGGCAGCGCCAGACGCTCGGCCAGCATCGCGGCGAAAGGAATGCCCGCCGTCTCGCCTCCGGCGATCACGTCGAACCGTTCGAAGCCCGCCTCGCGCATGACCGTGACGGCCGCGAAATCCATCACGGCGGAGCGGATGCGCGGATAGGAGATCAGCTTGCGGCAGTCGATATAGACCGGGCTCGCCATGCCGGAGGCGAGCTTGTAGGGCTGATCGGCCCGGAAGTGCACCGCCTTGATCTCCCACAGCATTTTCGCCAGCAGTTCGGCCATCACGGCCTTATCGGGGAAGGATGCGGGGATCATGATGCGGTTCCTCTTGATCGAAGGCTGAGAGCGAGGCGGCTGACAATCCCGTGTCAGGACCTTTGCTCGCAGAAGGTGATACGGTTGGCGAAAGGGTCGGTGACCGTGACTTCGAGGCCCCACGGCGCGGTCTCAAGGCCGGGGTTCATATGGGCATAGTTGCGGCTGGAAAGCTCGGCCTGCAGCGCCTTGGCATCGCCGATGGGCACGAAGATGCGGGTGCCGGGCGTCGTGTCGCCGGCATGTTCGCTGAGGTGGAGGGTCAGCCCTTCGCGGGAGACCTGGGCGTAGAGCGGCGCTCCCTCGGAAAAACGGTGTTCCCAATCCAGCTTGAAGCCGAGAAAGCCCAGATAGAACTCCATCGCCTTCTCCACAGAGAAGATCCGGAAGATCGGGATCGCCGGCTTGATCCCAACGGGCGCGCGCGTGTCAGCCATGCGTCGCCTCCACGGCCCAGTGCAGCGGGAACATCGGGTCGAACACGGTCACGGGACCTGCCCCCGTCTCGATCTTTGCGGGGTACTCCACCGGCGCGCTACGGCGAGTGAGCGTGACCGTCTCGTCGTTGACGGGCAGTCCGTACCAGGCGGGGCCATTGCGGGACGCGAAGGCCTCAAGCCTGTCGAGCGCATTTTCCTGCTCGAAGACATGGGCAAGGCAGCTCATCGTGTTGACCGAGGTGTAGACGCCGGCGCAGCCGCAGGCGCATTCCTTCAGCGGATCGACATGCGGGGCGCTGTCGGTGCCGAGGAAGAAGCGCGCATCCCCCGAGGTCGCGGCCTTGCGCAAAGCCAAGCGATGCACTTCGCGCTTGGCGACGGGCAGGCAGTAGTAATGCGGACGGATGCCGCCGACGAGAAGCGCGTTGCGGTTGATGATCAGGTGGTGCGTGGTGATCGAGCCGGCGAGGTTGCTGTCGGCACCCTGGATGTAATCGACGCCGTCCTGCGTCGTCACGTGTTCCATGGTCACCTTCAGGTCCGGAAGGCGGCGGCGCAAGGGGTCGAGGACGGTTTCGATGAAGACGGCCTCACGGTCGAAGATATCGACCTCCGGCGTCGTCACCTCGCCATGAACGCAGAGCGGCAGGCCGATCTCGGCCATTTTTTCCAGCACCGGCATGACGTTTTCGAGATCGCGAACACCGCCATGGGAGTTCGTCGTGGCACCGGCGGGGTAGAGCTTGACGGCATGGATCAGCCCGCTTGCCTTGCCCAGGGCGACATCCGCCGCGTCCGTCTGCTCGGTGAGATAGAGCGTCATCAACGGCTCGAACCGGTCGCCTGCAGGCAAAACCGCGAGAATGCGGGCGCGATAGGCCTCGGCATCGGCCGTGGTCACCACGGGGGGCACCAGATTGGGCATGATGATGGCGCGGGCGAAGTGGCGGCTGCTATCGGGCAGGACGCCCCTCAGCATGTCGCCGTCGCGCAGATGAAGATGCCAATCGTCGGGCCGGCGGATGGTGAGGGTTGTCGTCCGGTTGTCGCTCATCGTCTGCCTCTTTTCCTGCCGATATCAGCGGCCCCTTCAAGGGGACCGAGACGATCTGCATCGCTTCCGTGGCCGCGCGCCCTGCTGCAAGGCTCGGGGCTGTCCGTTCCCGTTTGCCTCATCGGGCCGCCGATGACAATGGCCTGATCGCCTCCGCGATCACGGCTGCTCGAAAACCTCCAGCATGACATCGGCAGGCCTCGAGCCATTGCAGATACGCTCTCCATTCGGCAGATCGTTGCCGTAGAGTTTCCAGCGGATCGCCTCTTCGTCGAGACCGTAACGCATCCAGCGCTGGCGCAGGCGCTCTTCGAGCACGGCATAGGTCGGGCCGACGAAGATCGTGAGATCGAAGAGCGGTGCAAGCCGGGTCCACGGCGCCTCGTCCAGCAGAAGATAGTTGCCTTCGGCGAGAATGAACCGCGTCTCGGGCAAGATCGGGCGGGCGGAGGCGATGGCGATCTCGCGCGCGCGGTCGAAGACCGGCACGAGCACCTCCTCGTGCCCGCGGCGCACGGCCGTGACGATATCGAGGAAGCCACGCACGTCGAAGGTTTCGGGTGCGCCCTTGCGCTTCAGGAGGCCGCGCTCCTCCAGAATACCATTGTCCATGTGGAAGCCGTCCATAGGCAGGACGGCCGATGTCTCGCCGCGCCCGGCAAGTTCGGCATGAAGCGCATCGGCGAGCGTCGATTTGCCGGAACCCGGAGGGCCGGCGATGGCGACGACGAAGCGGGCGGCACCAGCCGCCCGATCGAGAACGAGATCGGCGATCTCGCCGACGGTTCGCGTCATGCCGCCAGCGCCTCGCGCGGGGGTTCCTTGGCGCCGGTCATGAAGGCCACGGCATCCGACATCGTATAGTCCTTCGGATTGATGACGCAGAGACGCTTGCCGAGGCGGTGAATGTGGATACGGTCGGCGACTTCGAAAACATGCGGCATGTTGTGCGAGATGAGCACGATCGGCATGCCGCGCGAGCGCACGTCGAGGATCAGTTCCAGCACGCGCCGGCTTTCCTTGACGCCGAGGGCCGCGGTCGGCTCGTCGAGAATGACGAGCTTGGAGCCGAAGGCCGCGGCACGGGCCACGGCGACGCCCTGGCGCTGGCCGCCCGAGAGCGTTTCCACGGCCTGGTTGATGTTCTGGATGGTCATCAGGCCGAGTTCGGACAGTTTGTCGCGCGCGAACTTTTCCATCGCGCTCTTGTCGAGCATGCGGAACACCGAGCCGAGAACGCCGGGTTTGCGGATCTCGCGGCCAAGGAACATGTTGTCGGCGATCGATAAAGCCGGGGAGACCGCGAGATTCTGGTAGACGGTCTCGATGCCGGCCTTCTGTGCCTCGATCGG
Source organism: Rhizobium sp. PP-F2F-G48 (assembly GCF_004342335.1). NCBI lineage: Bacteria > Pseudomonadati > Pseudomonadota > Alphaproteobacteria > Hyphomicrobiales > Rhizobiaceae > Rhizobium > Rhizobium sp. PP-F2F-G48. Next base: position 605,393 of record NZ_SLVH01000003.1, read on the forward strand.
CGACTTGAAGCTGATGACCTGGCCGTCGAGGCGGATTTCGCCCTCGTCAGGCTTGATCGCGCCGGAGATCGCCTTGATCAGCGAGGACTTGCCGGCACCGTTGTCGCCGATGACGGCGAGGATCTCGCCCTTGTGCAGATCGAAATCCGCATGATCGAGGGCTGTGACCCGGCCATAGCGCTTGACGAGGCCGCGGCCGGTGAGGATGGGAGCTTCGGAATAGGAGGGCGCATTCATCAGCCGGCTACCTTTCTGATCCACTGGTCGATTGCTACGGCGGCGATGATGAGAACGCCGATCATGAGATAGGTCCATTGCGGATCCGTGCCGACGAGGCGCAGGCCCAGCTGGAAGACGCCGACGATGAGCGCCCCGAAGAGCATGCCCATGATGGAGCCGCGTCCGCCGAAGAGCGAGATGCCGCCGATCACCACGGCCGTGATGGACTCGATGTTGGCGAACTGGCCGGCCGTCGGGGAGACGGAGCCGATGCGGCCGATGAGGGCCCAGCCGCCGAGCGCGCAGATGACGCCGGAAATCGTGTAGACGGACAGCAGCATGCGCTTGACGTTGACGCCGGCGAGCTCTGCCGCCACCGGATCGTCGCCTACGGCGTAGAGATGCCGGCCCCAGGCGGTCTTGTTCAGCACGTACCAGAGCAGCATGACGAGCAGGATCATGGCGAAGACGCCATAGGTGAACACGGCACCGCCAAGGCGGACGGGTTCGGCGAAGAACTTGAGAAGCGGTGCGGTCGCCTCGATATCCTGGCTGCGGATGGTCTCGTTGGCCGAATAGAGGAAGTTGGAGGCAAGGATGATCTGCCACATGCCGAGCGTGACGATGAAGGGCGGCAGCTTCATGCGGGCAACCAGCCAGCCGTTGATCGCACCGCAGGCGGCACCGACGGCAAAGCCGCAGAGGATGGCGAGTTCCGCCGGAAGACCGTAGCGAAACACGAACTGACCCATGACGACCGACGACAGCACCATGATGGCGCCGACCGAGAGATCGATACCGGCCGTCATGATGATCAGCGTCTGGGCCGCACCGATGATACCGGTGATGGCGACCTGCTGCAGGATCAGCGTCAGCGAGAAGGCGGAAAAGAACTTGGATCCGAGGATCGAGCCGAAGACGACCAGCGACAGCACGAGCACGATCAAGGGCACGGCCGATGGCCGCGAATGCAGGAAATGCTGGAAGTGCTGGACAGGTGTCTTGCGGTCCGTGTCGAAAGACGCAACCGTCTTGGAACTGCCGGACAGGACGGACTCGAAGTCCTGCGAGGGCCGCGCAGCGGCTGTTGGCTCGCTCATCAATATATCCTCCGCTTGGCGGCCTATGCGGACGACCTCGAAGAGGAGGCTACCACAGGCCGGGCGCTTCGTCGGGATGACGGGTCAAGTTGTCTTGGTTTGAAACAAGGCGGTTTTGAAAAAGGGCGGCCGAAGCCGCCCCTCGCCTATCGCATCGAAGGCGGGGCTCAGCCCCAGCACTTGTCCGTGCCGGCCTTGATGTCGATCGATTCGACGCCTGTGGCAGGCTTGCCGGTGACGAGCGAGACGCCCGTGTCGAAGAAGGCCTTGCCGGGGGTCGGCTGCGGCTTCTCACCGGTTTCGGCGAACTTCTTGATGGCCTCGACGCCAAGCGCCGCCATCTGCAGCGGGTACTGCTGCGAGGTCGCGCCGATGACGCCGTCCGCAACGTTCTTGATGCCCGGGCAGCCGCCGTCGACGGACACGATCAGCACGTCCTTCTCGCGGCCGACGGCCTTGAGTGCTTCGTAGGCACCGGCAGCCGCCGGCTCGTTGATCGTGTGGACGACGTTGATGGTCGGATCCTTCTGGAGAAGGTTTTCCATGGCGGTGCGGCCGCCTTCTTCATTGCCGTTGGTGATGTCGTGGCCGACGATGCGGGCGTCGTCCTCGTCACCGATCTTGTTGGGGTCCTTCGGATCGATGCCGAAGCCCATCATGAAGCCCTGGTCGCGCATGACGTCGACGGAGGGCTGCGACGGGGTGAGGTCGAGGAAGGCGACCTTGGCATCCTTGGCAGCATCGCCGAGGGTTGCAGCAGCCCACTGACCGATCAGCTTGCCGGCGAGCAGGTTGTCGGTGGCGAACGTCGCATCGGCGCTGTCGGCCGGCTCAAGCGGGGTGTCGAGTGCGATGACGAGAAGGCCGGCGTCGCGCGCCTGCTTCACGGTGGGGACGATGCCCTTGGTGTCGGACGCAGCGATCAGGATACCCTTGGCGCCATCGGCGATGCAGGTTTCGATGGCGGCTACCTGGCTTTCGCTATCGCCGTCGATCTTGCCGGCATAGGCCTTGAGCGTCACGCCCAGTTCCTTGGCCTTGGCTTCGGCGCCTTCCTTCATCTTGACGAAGAAGGGGTTTGTATCCGTCTTGGTGATCAGGCAGGCGGTCACATCGGCAGCCTGCGCCGAGCCCGCGAAAACGACGCCAAGCGCCAGCGCGCCGAGACCGGCGGTTACAAGGTTCTTCATGGATATCCTCCCAAGGATCAAATGGTGAGCCGGGTTCCCGGCCCGTCAGGCTTCGCGATCGTTACGTCCTCCGCAATGAAACCGCGCTTCCGTTAGCCAGAAAACACCAAACATATTTGCCTGTCAATAACTAAATCAAATTGATTTATTAAAATCCTGTGGCATTCTCTGCCCGTTGACTGTGCAAACGCATGCCTCGCATGCAGAGAAAAGCGCGGGAACGGTTCCGGCATCGCGCCGGAATGGGAGGACGAGGAATGACCGACTTTAGCGAGCAGGAGACGCTGCCCGTCATGCCCGATGTCGTGGATCCGGCGGGCGGGGCGAACCAGACGCGGGTGCGCGCGCATAACGAGCGCCTGGTCATGTCGCTGGTGCGTCGTCATGACGGACTGTCGAAGGCGGATATCGCCCGCCGGTCGGGCCTGTCGGCGCAGACGGTGTCGGTGATCATGCGGGCGCTGGAGAAGGACGGACTGCTGATCCGCGGCGAGCCGACGCGCGGACGCGTGGGCCAACCCTCGGTGCCCATGCATCTCAATCCGTCGGCCGTTTTCTCTTTCGGCGTCAAGATCGGCCGGCGCAGCGCCGACCTCATCCTGATGGACTTCGTGGGAAAGATCCGCCTGAACCTGCACCAGCCCTACCGCTACCCGATGCCGGAGGAGATCCTCGCCTTCGTTACGGATGGCGTCGCGAAGCTTGAGCGCATGCTCGGCGCCGACGAGCGCTCGCGCATTGCCGGCATCGGCATCGCCACGCCGTTCGAACTCTGGAACTGGGCGCCGGAAGTGGGCGCACCGAGCGAGGCGATGGAAAGCTGGCGGCATTTCGACCTCCAGGCCGCCGTGTCGGAGCGCACCGCCTACCCGGTCTACCTGCAGAACGACGCAACCAGTGCCTGCGGGGCGGAACTGGTGTTCGGCGTCGGCGCGAATTATCCGGATTTCATCTATTTCTACATCGGCTCGTTCATCGGCGGCGGCATCGTGCTGAACTCCGCATTGTTCTCGGGCCGGACGGGAACGGCGGGCGCGCTCGGACCTCTGCAGGTTCCGGGACCGGACGGGCGCACGCAGCCGCTTCTCAAGGTCGCCTCGATCTTCGTGCTCGAAAACATGCTGCGGGAGCGCGGCATCGATGCGCGGCCGCTCTGGTACTCCGCCGAGGAATGGATCGATTTCGGGCCGGCGCTGGAGGACTGGATCGTCCAGACGTCCGAAGCCCTCGCCCGGGCCATCATCTCGGCCGCGTCGATCATCGATTTTGCCGCGGCCGTCATCGATGGCGGATTTCCCGACTGGGTGCGCGCGCGCATCGTCGCCGCCACGCGCACCGCCGTCCACGACCTCGACCTGCAAGGCGTGATCGTGCCCGATATCATCGAAGGTGCCGTCGGCTCCGAGGCCCGCGCCATCGGCGGGGCGAGCCTGCCGCTGTTTTCGCGCTATCTTCTCGACACCAATATTCTCTTCAAGGAACCTGCCTGATGCTCAAAGGTCTTTCTCCGCTCCTGAGCCCCGACCTGCTTGCCACCCTGCGCGCCATGGGCCATGGCGACGAGATCGCCATCGTGGATGGCAACTACCCGGCGCTGGAACACGCCCGCCGCCTGATCCGCCTCGACGGCCATGGCGTGGTGCCGGTGGTCGACGCCATCCTCAGCGTCATGCCGATCGACGATTTCGTGGACGAAGCGATCTTTCGCGCGACGGTGAAGCAGGACCGCGATGCGCTCGACCCCGTCCATGAGGACCTGATCGCCTGCTGTGCCCGCCATGAACCGGAAAGAGCCGTGGTGCCCTTGCTCGGGCCCGATTTCTATCCCCGCGTCAAGGCGGCGCATACCGTGGTGCAGACCAGCGAGCCGCGCCTCTATGGCAACATGATCCTGCGCAAGGGCGTGATCTATCCCGCGGCGTGATGCGTCCTTCGAGAAACGCAAAAAACCCGCCGGACGTTGGTCCGGCGGGTTTTCTTGGGCGAAAGAAGGCGATCAGGCGCGGCGGGCGTCGACCGACAGCGCGCCGGGGCCGAAGGCTGCGAGCACGAGGAATCCGCCAGCCATGGCGAAATTCTTCTGGAAGTTGATCATCTGGTTCATGTCGGCAAAATTGAAATGCGCGATGAACGCTGTGGCAATGCAGAAGGCGGCGAGGACGTAAGCCGTCGGGCGCGTGAGGAATCCGACGAGAATGAAGATGCCGCCGATGAGTTCGACAAGCGAGACGACAACGGCCGTGACCATCGGCACCGGCAGGCCCGAACCGGCGAAATAACCGGCCGTCCCCTCCAGATTGCTGATCTTGCCGAAGCCGGCCAGGATGAAGATGATGGAGAGGAGGATGCGTCCGACGAGGACGATGGCGCTGCTGGACATAGGTTTGGCTCCGTTGAGGAAGGCGATGCGGAAGCTTTAGCAGCAATGAGCGCCGAACATAGCCTGCGGCGCAACGACACATCGTCAACGGTTAGTGAACGATAACCCGGCATCGTCAACTTCCCATCACCTGCAACCGTCTGCAGGCAACGGGGCGTCTCAGACGCTGTCGGCTTCGTTCTGAACCCGTCGAACCCTAGCGGATCTCGCCTGCCTGCGGACCCCAGGTGTCGGTGAGGGCAAAGCCGTCGGCCAACGGATCGAACGGATCGAGCGCGACCTGGTGGAGGCCGAAGGTCCAGCCACGGCCGGAGATCGTCGGGATGATGGCCGGGCGGCCGGCGACCTCGGTGACGCTGTCGAGCCCGACTTCGAATTCCGAACCGATGATCGAGCGGGATTTGAACACATCGCCGGGCTTTGCAAGGCCGCGGGCGTGAAGGGTCGCTAGGTTGGCGGAACTGCCTGTGCCGCAGGGGGAGCGATCCACACGGCCCGGCCACATCGTCGTGCAGGTGCGCACCGTGCCGTCGGCTTCCGTGCTGCGGAACATGACATAGGCGACGCCGGAGATCTCCGGGATTTCGGGATGGACCGTCGGGATGGTGCGGTTGACGATGTCCTTGATGATCATGCCGGCTTCCACGATCGCGCGGGCATTGGCCTTCTCGATCGTCGTGCCGATCTGGTGCACGTCCACCAGCGCGTAGAAGATGCCGCCATAGCAGAGATCGACCCTGATCGTGCCCCATTGCGGGGTCTCCACCTCGACATCCAGTGCCTGGACGAAGGACGGGGTCATCGTCAGCTTGACGCGCTCGCAGCGGCCATCGCGGCAGGTCGCCGTCGCCTTGACGAGGCCGGCGGCGGTGTCGAGCATGACGACCGTTTCCGGTTCCTTCATCTCGACGATGCCGGATTCGAGCAGCGCCGTGGTGACGCAGATGGAATTGGAACCGGACATGGCATGCGCCTGATCCGCCTGGAGGATGATGAAGCCGGCATCGGCTTCGGGACGCTTGGCCGGCACCAGCAGATTGACCGAGCCGATGGAGGCCGCGCGCGGCTCCAGGCAGAGGAACCGCCGCAGGCTGTCGTCCACGGTGTTGATGTGATGCAGCTGCTCGGCGATCGTGTTGCCCGGAATCTTCGGCACGCCGCCGATCGCGACCTTGCCGATCTCACCTTCGCAATGAACATCCAGCAGCTGGATCGTGCGCTTCCATCTCATTGGTGCAATATCCTCTCGTGCCGCAGGCTCAATAGCTGGCGACAAAATGTGTACAGGCTCGTTTACGCCTGTTCGCGGCCTTTGCCTAGGGCTTCCTTCATCTCCGCTCGCCCTCTCTGTCGGACCGTCCCCTTGTGACGGGTACATGGCGCGCGAGGGTTTTGCGTGGTAGAGATCGAGCATGATGCCTGCCGTTCCCACCGAAGATTTCGACTGCCAGAGCTGTGGCGCCTGCTGCGCCTATTCTGAGGACTGGCCGCGCTTTTCGATGGAGAGCGAGGAGGAGCTTGCCCGGATTCCGGAGGCGCTGGTTTCCGCCGATCTCGGCGGCATGCGATGCGAAAACGACCGATGCGCTGCGTTGTCCGGCGTGCTGGGGCAGCATGTCGGTTGCGGCATCTACGCGGTCCGGCCGATCGTCTGCCGCACCTGCATGCCGGGCGACGACGAGTGCCTGACGGCCCGGCAGGCATTGTCGGCGCATGTCCTGCTTTAGGCAACATCGCGTTTCGTGGTGAACCTCAGGTGATCACGCGGCTCACACGTCGAGATGCCGCATCTATCACGCCCGAAACCGCCTCAGGGCGTGGATCGTGAGGCGCCGGCCCGATTTTTCCGGATGGAGATGCGGTGCGACCAGCCGTATTCTCCGCTCCAGTGCTTCGCCCCTTTTACCCTTCTGTTTTCGCTTCTGAAAAGGCCCCTCCGATGAGCCAGACGTCGCTGAAGTCATCCCTCGACACGATGCCGCTTCCCTTTGAGGCCTTCGCGCCGCCACTGGCTGCGCCGACACCGCTGCGGGCCGCCGTCACGCGCGCCTATCGCCAGCCGGAAGCTGCCTGCGTCGCGGCGCTCCTCGAACAGGCGACCTTGCCGGACGCGGTTCGCCTGCAGGCCGCAACGACCGCGCGCGGGCTCATCACCGCGCTGCGTGCCAAGCACAAGGGTTCCGGCGTCGAAGGGCTGGTGCACGAGTATTCCTTGTCGAGCCAGGAAGGCGTCGCGCTGATGTGCCTTGCCGAAGCGCTGCTGCGCATTCCCGACACGGCCACGCGCGATGCGCTGATCCGCGACAAGATCGCCACCGGCGACTGGCGCTCGCATGTCGGCGGGGGGCGCTCGCTCTTCGTCAACGCGGCCACCTGGGGTCTCGTCGTTACCGGCAAGCTGACCTCCACCGTCAACGATCGCGGGCTCTCGGCAGCCCTTACGCGTCTGATCGCGCGTGCCGGCGAGCCGGTCATCCGCCGCGGCGTCGATATGGCCATGCGGATGATGGGCGAGCAGTTCGTCACCGGCGAAACGATCGAGGAAGCGCTGAAGCGCGCGCGCCCGCTGGAGGCCCGTGGCTTCCGCTATTCCTACGACATGCTCGGCGAAGCCGCGACGACGGCAGCCGACGCCAAGCGCTATTACGCCGACTATGAAAACGCCATCCATGCGATCGGCAAGGCTGCGGCCGGCCGGGGGATCTACGAGGGGCCCGGCATCTCCATCAAGCTCTCGGCCCTGCATCCCCGCTATGTCAGGGCGCAGGCGGCGCGCGTGATGAGCGAACTTCTGCCCCGCGTGAAAGCGCTGGCGTTGATCGCCAAGCATTACGACATCGGGCTCAATATCGACGCGGAGGAAGCCGACCGGCTGGAATTGTCGCTCGACCTGCTCGAAGCCCTCCGGCTCGATCCGGATCTGGCCGGCTGGCACGGCGTCGGCTTCGTCGTCCAGGCTTACGGCAAGCGTTGCCCGATGGTGCTCGACGTGGTCATCGACCTTGCCCGCCGCTCCGGCCACCGGATGATGGTGCGCCTCGTCAAGGGCGCCTATTGGGATGCCGAGATCAAGCGGGCGCAGGTGGACGGGCTCGACGATTTCCCGGTTTTCACTCGCAAGATCCACACCGACGTTTCCTACATCGCCTGCGCGCGCAAGCTGCTGGCCGCCAAGGATGTGATCTTCCCCCAGTTCGCCACCCACAACGCGCAGAGCCTTGCCACCATCCATGCCATGGCCGGCCCGGACTTCACCGTCGGGGATTACGAGTTCCAGTGCCTGCACGGCATGGGCGAGCCCCTCTATGACGAGGTCGTCGGTGCGGACAAGCTCAACCGGCCCTGCCGCATCTATGCACCTGTGGGAACCCACGAGACGCTGCTTGCCTATCTCGTCCGGCGCCTGTTGGAAAATGGCGCCAACTCGTCCTTCGTCAACCGCATCGCCGATCCCGCCGTTTCCATCGACGAACTGATCGCCGATCCGGTGGAGATCGTGCGCGGCATGGCCACCCCCGGCGCGTCGCACGACAAGATCCGCCTGCCGGCAGCGCTTTATCCCGGCCGCTGCAATTCGGCCGGTCTCGATCTTTCCTCGGAAACGACGCTGGCGATGCTGGCCGAAACCTTTGCCGCCGGCGCCACAGCCGACTGGACCGCAGCGCCCTTGCTCGCCGGCGATACGCCTGCCGGGTCGCCGCGTCCTGTGGAGAACCCCGGCGACCGTCGCGACCGCGTCGGCACCGTGATCGAGGCATCGGACGCCGACGCGGTGCGCGCTGTGGCTCTGGCCGCCGCTGCGGCAACCCGATGGGCCGCGACGGCGCCGGCCGAGCGCGCCGCCTGCCTGTCACGGGCGGCAGACCTGATGCAGGCACGCATGCCGGATCTCCTCGGCCTGATCATCCGCGAGGCCGGCAAATCCGCGCCGAACGCGATTGCCGAGGTGCGCGAGGCGATCGACTTCCTGCGCTATTATGCCGAACAGGCGGGCCGCACGCTCGGCCCGGCGCATGGCGCGCTCGGCCCGATCGTCTGCATCAGCCCGTGGAATTTTCCGCTCGCCATCTTTACCGGACAGATTGCCGCCGCCCTCGTTGCCGGAAATCCTGTTCTCGCCAAGCCGGCCGAGGAAACGCCGCTGATCGCCGCCGAAGGTGTGCGCCTGCTGCACGAGGCCGGCATCCCCAAAGACGTGCTGCAGTTTCTGCCCGGCGACGGGCGTGTGGGCGCGGCACTGGTCGGGGCTGAGGGCGTTGCCGGCGTCATGTTTACCGGATCGACGGAGGTTGCGCGGCTCATCCAGGCCCAGCTTGCGGCACGGGTTTCGCCCGAGGGCAAGCCGATCCCGCTGATTGCGGAAACCGGCGGACAGAACGCCATGATCGTCGACAGCTCGGCACTCGCCGAACAGGTGGTGGCCGACGTCATCGCCTCGGCCTTCGACAGTGCCGGACAGCGCTGCTCGGCGCTGCGCGTTCTCTGCCTGCAAACGGATGTGGCGGACCGCGTGCTGACCATGCTGAAGGGCGCCCTGCACGAGCTGGAGATCGGGCGCACGGACAGGCTTTCCGCCGATGTCGGGCCGGTGATCTCGGCCGAGGCGAAGCAGACGATCGAGACGCACATCGCCGCCATGCGCGGCATCGGCGCGCGCGTCGAGCAGATCGCCATGCCGGACGCCACCGCGCACGGCACCTTCGTGGCGCCGACGATCATCGAGATCGCAAAGCTCTCGGACCTTTCCCGCGAAGTCTTCGGACCGGTGCTCCATGTCCTGCGCTACGACCGCGACGATCTCGACCGGCTGATCGACGACATCAACGCCACCGGATACGGCCTGACCTTCGGCCTGCACACGCGCCTCGACGAGACCATTGCGCATGTAACGAGCCGGGTGAAGGCCGGCAATCTCTACGTCAACCGCAACATCATCGGCGCGGTCGTCGGCGTCCAGCCCTTCGGCGGGCGCGGGCTCTCGGGCACGGGACCGAAGGCCGGCGGTCCGCTTTATCTCGGCCGCCTCGTTCGCGTTGCTCCGGTCCCACCGCAGGTCAGCTCGGTCCACACCGATCCGGCGCTGCTCGATTTCGCCAAATGGCTCGACGGCCGGGGGCTGAAGGCTGAGGCGTCGGCGGCGCGCGACACCGGCAGCCAGTCGCCGCTTGGCCTCGTCAGCGAGATGCCGGGGCCGGTCGGCGAGCGCAATCTTTATGCGCTGCATCCGCGCGGCAGCATTCTTCTGGTGCCGCAGACGATGGAAGGCCTGATTCACCAGGTGTCAGCCGTGCTGGCGACCGGCAATCGCGGCGTCATCGATGCGGGTTCGGGCCTCGCAGACGCATTTGCCGCGCTGCCGCCCAGCGTTGCCGCGCGCCTGTCGTTTGCCCGCGACTGGGTCTCTGCCGGCCCCTTCTCCGGCGCGCTCGTCGAAGGCGACGCGGACCGGGTGAAGGACGTCAACCGGGTAATCGCCGAGCTGCCGGGTCCCCTCCTGCTGGTGCAGGCGGCAACGACCGACGATCTCGCGGCCAGCACTGAAACTTATTGCCTGAACTGGTTGCTGGAGGAAGTTTCGACCAGCGTCAACACGGCTGCGGCCGGCGGCAATGCCAGCCTGATGTCGATCGGCTGAGACAGCCTTTGCGAGACCGGGACGATGCCAACGCGTCCTCCCGGTACCGCGCGCGCTTGATCCCTGCTTTCGGGAGGATTTCAACGCTTCCGCGTTTGACGTAAGAAACAGCATGCTCACGCTTGCACGATCCCACAGTCTTTCTCAGGAGATCCGGAAAAGCCGGTTCCTGGCGCATGCCGCGCCTGTGACCGACGAAGCGGAGGCGCGCGCCTTCATCGCTGCCCAGTCCGACCTCTCCGCCTCGCACAATTGCTGGGCCTGGCGGATCGGGCAGACCTACCGCTTCAACGATGATGGAGAGCCGGGCGGCACGGCCGGCAAGCCGATCCTCCAGGCGATCGACGGGCAAGGCCTCGATCATGTCGTGGTCCTCGTCATTCGCTGGTTCGGCGGCATCCTGCTCGGCAGCGGCGGGTTGATGCGCGCCTATGGCGGCACGGCGGCCATGACATTGGTTGCGGCAGAGCGCGTCGAGCATATCGCCATGACGCGCGGAACGGTGCGCGTCGCCTTCTCGGAGCTGGCACGGATCAAGGCCCGTTTGACAAGCCTCGGCGCCATCATCGTCGAGGAAGCCTTCATTGCAACGGGCGCGGATCTGATGGTGGATGTGCCCGAAGGCTTACGCGACCAGGCAAAGTTGCTGGCGCGCGATGTGACCAGCGGACACTCGGTCCTCATCTTCGACGACGATCTCTCGCTTTAACGTCCCGATGACAGAGTTTCACGCAACCGAACAAACCTGTCGCGAACTGGTTAGTCTCACCTGACATTCAGGAGACGACCATGACAGATCCATTCCACCTGGCCCGATTCCTCGAAGCGCAGTCGCGCGTCTATCATCAGGCGCTGGACGAACTCTCCCTGGGCGAGAAGCGGACGCATTGGATGTGGTTCGTCTTCCCACAAATCGAGGGCCTGGGCTCCTCGCCCACGGCACGGCATTTTGCAATCTCGGGACTGGCGGAAGCTCAAGCCTATCTCGATCACCCGGTTCTCGGCAGCCGTTTGCTAGAGGCCACGACGACGGTCAACACGCTCGATGATGCGCTGACGGCGCGGGCTATCTTCTCCAGCCCGGACGACCTGAAATTCCGCTCGTCCATGACGCTGTTCTCTCACGCGGCACTGCAGTCGGGACACGACCCCATGCCGTTCCAGACGGCCCTGAAGCGGTATTTCGCCGGCAAGCCGGACCTGCGCACGCTTGAGCGTCTCAAGCCCGCCTCTGCGCGTCTTGCACCCCTTCATGCCGCAACGGGCGGGCGGTGAACGGACGTGGTTCAGACACATCGAAGGAGACGAACATGGAAAACTATCTCTGGCTCTTCGCCACGGCCGGTGGCGCCGCCATCCTCAGCCTCGCACTCGCCTTCGGGCTATCCAGTCAACGCAAATTGTCGCGGGCAGAAAAAGAGCGCCAGGCCGAGAGGGTCGAGGATCTCTATGATAAGAGATGACGAACGCTTAGCGATCTCGTCTATGGTCATCATTTAATCAGGAGAAGAATGGCGCACCCGGAACGATTCGAACGTCCGACCCTCAGATTCGTAGTCTGATGCTCTATCCAGCTGAGCTACGGGTGCGTGCAACAGCGTCTGCTGTGTGCGTGGCGATCCTCTAAAGCCTGGGGGAAATGAATGCAAGCCAAATTCGGAGAATTTCCGGATTTTTGCGGCCGGGGTTTCACAATTCCCTGAAATCGCTGATATTTCGCGGAATGGACAAATGCGCCGGCGTTCAGTTTTCACGTCCGGCCCTGGGTGCGGAATGCGTCGAGTGGCACCGGACGGTCGGGGAGTTCGATACGGAACAGGGTGCCCGGCGTTGCCTTCTCGACCAGGGCGATGGTGCCGCCATGGGCAAGCACCAGTTCCCGTGCGATGGCCAGTCCAAGCCCGGTACCGCCCGAGCGGGCAGAGCCGCGAAACGCTGCAAACAGGTTCTCGCGCGCCTTTCGCGGCATGCCGGGGCCGGTATCGTCGACCGTGATGCTGACGACGCTGCCGGTGCGCATTGCCGAAACCGTGACGTTGCGCGTGGGATTGCTGGGATCGTTCTCGTTCATCAGAGCCTGGACGGCGTTGCGGCAGATGTTGTGCACAACGCGAAACAGCTGCTCGCCGTCCGCATCGACTTCCAGATCGTCGGGAACCGCAATGCCGAAGCCGATGCCGGACTTCGGATCGATCGCCAGCACTTCGCCGACATCCTCCACCAGCGGGCGCAGAGGCAGAAAGCGGCGGCGGGGCTCCGGTTCGGTCGTGCGGCCATACTCCAGCACTTCGCTGGTATAGCCGACGGCCCGATCGATCGTGCGCAGCAAGGTCGGCGCGAACCGTTTGACCACGGGATCGTCCACGTCCGCCAGTCGGTCGGACAGGAGCTGGGCGGAAGACAGGATGTTGCGCATGTCATGGTTGATCTTCGACACGGCAAGACCGAGATCGGCGAGGTTCTTCTGCTGCTTGAGCGTCTTCTGCAGCTGCATCTGCATGGCGGCGAGATGCCGGCCGGCCAGGGCGAGCTCGTCATGACCCGGCAGGGGCTCCATCACGCGCCGGGGATCGGCAGGATCGGCGGCGAAGTCGCGCATGCTCGCCGTCATGCGACGGATGGGTGCGATCATCACGCGGTTGATGACGAGGAAGATCAGGGTTGCGGTGAAGAGCGAGATGCCGATCGAGACGAGAAAGACGGAACGGGCATAGACGAGCATCGCCTTGCGCAGGCTGCGTTCGTCCATGACGAGTTCGATCAAGGTGTCGCTTTCGCCGATCGGCCCGTAGAAGCGGATCGTGCGATCGCCGCCGAAGAGCAGCGTGTCGAACGCATCCCGAATGGCGCCTGCGGCACCGGTATTGGCAACGTCGAACTTCGCGTCCACTTCGAGCGGCATTTCGGTGGCCGCGATCAGGCGCGATTCCTCGGCGCGGCGAAGCGCGATCGCCTTCGTCCCCGTCGCCATCAGCGTATCCTCGCGCACCGGGCCCGAGAGCTGCATGTTCTGCAGGCCATCGACCACGACGGCCGCCGCCGCCGCGGTGTTCAGCCGGTCCTGCATCCAGCGCAGCCGCATATTGGCGACCGACGGCACGAAGATCAGGATTTCGGCGATCATGACGAACAGGATCGTCAGCAGCAGGAGCTTGCCGGAAAGGCCGCGCAGGAAGCCCGAGCGCAGCTGCGGCTCGTCCAGAGCCGTTTCCTTCATGGCATCGATCGACATTCAGCGTTCCCATGGCGCCCGACGACCGGACACAACCGACCGATCGACGACGCTTGCTGCCGATTATAGGTCACTTAGGCCGAATATCCAACCAGATGCCCTCAAGGCTTACCGACAGAGGGTCGCACAGCGCCCGGGCGGCGGCACCCCTCCGTCGAGCTGTCGGGCCTCTGGTCAGAACTCCTCCCAGTTGTCCTGCGAGGCGGCCGGAGCCGGTGCGGCGTGCGTGGCGGGGCCGGCGGAGAAGGCGCGGGCGACAGATCCCATCATCTTGCGGGCCGGCGAGGCAACCGGACGGGCGGTCGCGGTCGCAGCCTTCAGCGCAGGCGCCCGCGACGCCACGGTCTTTATCGGCATCGGGCGGGGCGGCGTGGGGCGGGCAGCCATGACGGGGCCACCGGATCGCGCATGCGACATCGCGTCGGCGACGGCGGGGCGCGCCTGATCCAGCCGGAAATGCCCGATCATCTGCGCGAGGTTTTCGGCCTCGGTCGAGAGCCTGTGCGTGGCGGCATTCGCCTCCTGCACCATCGCGGCATTCTGCTGGGTCACCTTGTCCATCTGGTTGACGGCCGTGGAGACCTCGCCGAGGCTGGCGGCCTGTTCGCGCGCCGCGGTGGCGATGGAGTGGATGTGGTCGGTGATCGACAGAACCCGGTTCTCGATCTCGCCGAGAACCCGTCCCGTTTCCTGAACCAGCTGCACGCCGGTGGACACTTCCGCGCCGGACTTGGCGATGAGCACCTTGATGTCCTTGGCTGCGCTCGCCGCCCGCTGGGCGAGTTCCCGCACTTCCTGGGCAACGACCGCAAAGCCCTTGCCCGCCTCGCCTGCCCGCGCGGCCTCGACGCCTGCGTTGAGGGCGAGGAGATTGGTCTGGAAGGCGATCTCGTCGATGACGTTGGTGATCTTGCCGATTTCGCTGGAAGCCTGCTCGATGCGGCCCATGGCATCGACGGCGCTGCGCACGACGGTGCCGGACTGGGCCGCGGCTTCCTTCGCCTCGGTGACGATGACGGTGGCTTCGTGAGCCCGCTCCGTGGATGTCTGCACGGCCACCGTGATCTGGCCGAGCGAGGCCGAGGTCTGCTCCAGCGAAGCGGCCTGCTGTTCCGTGCGCTTGGCAAGATCGTCCGTGGCCGAGCGGAGTTCGCCCGAATTGCCGTTGATTTCGAGCGTCGTCGATCGAACTTCGCCGAGCGTCTTCTGGAGCACGGCGAGCGCTTCGTTCACATTGCTCTGAAGATCGGCAAAGGCGCCCTGGAAGCTGCCTGTCATGGGCTGGGTCAGGTCGCCCTGCGCAAGACTTGCGATGACGCGCCCGGTCTCGCCGATGCCGCGATCGACGCCCGCAACCAGTTCGTTGACGTTGCCGGCGAAGCGGTCGAGGCTCGGCTCGCCATAGGTTCGCGTGATGCGGCGGGAAAAATCACCGGCAGCGGCCGCTTCGACGACATGCGCCATGCTGACCTGCAGGTCGGCGGTCTTCTCGCGCAGAACGCTGTCTTCCGTGCTTGCGCGGCGCGCCGTCAGGCCGTTGCTGCGGAAGACCTCGACGGCACGCGCCATCTCTCCGATCTCGTCGGACCGTTTTGACTGGGGAAGATCTATGTCGAGATCACCGCCGGCAAGCGCCGTCATCGACCGGGTCAGGTCGGAAATGGGACGGCTGAGCTCGCGGCGCGCGATGGACACGGCAACCAGCAAGCCTGCAGCCAGACCGATGAGGGCCGTGCCGATGATCATGATGGTCATCTGGCGGCCGATGCCGTTGATGTCCGTATCGATCGCCGAGAGATCGGCCTTGTCCTTGGCGACGACCGCATCGATCTCGCCCTGGAAGGCCTTTCGGTTGGCACGGTTCTTGTCGTTGTTGCCCTGCTCGTTGGCAGCCTGGACCGAGACCTCGCGGGCAAGGCGGGCCGTTTCCGTGCGGAACGTGCGGAACTCGGCGGCGCGCGTGACGACAGCGTCGAAAGCGGGGAGATCGGCCTGAAGCACGAGCGGGCGCCATTCGGCCGTCAGGACATCGATCTTGTCGAGCGTCTTCAGGAGGCTTTCGGCGAAGGGATCGGCTTTTTCCATGGAGGGAGCGGCATAGATGCCGCGGGCATCCATGACGACGGCGGTCACAAGACGATTGAGCTTCTCGCCATTATAGGCGCGCTCGGAGGCCCCCTTGAAGGCTTCGAGCTGGCTGTCATAGCGGTGCACAACGGCCAACGCCATTCCGGCGACGACGAGCGTAACGGCGCTCATGACGATGACGATCAACGAAATCTTACCGCGTATGCGCATGGCCCGCGTTCCTCCAACGGCTTTACCCGCAGGAGATCACCCCGCCCCTGCACTCATCGGGGAAATTATCGGTAAGTAGTTAATAACGTAGTACCGCTGCGGGCAAAATCCTTGGGGGTCGCCTGTCGAAGGCATGCGGGCGACGGCGGGACGATCATGGCGTGCGAGACGCGCATTATCGCGTGAAAAGCGCTGCAAACCGGGGGCGGCAATTGACTTTGACGCTTTTATTCTTATAAGCCGCCGCACGTCTGGGAACCAAATGGCGGGTGAGCTCCGTGCTCGCCGGCTCTGCCGTGCCTTGACAGAAACGCTGCTTGCTTAAGGAAGCAACCCAAGAAGGGCCGCACACCGCGGTATTAAAATAAATGACAAAGCGTACCTACCAACCCTCCAAGCTTGTTCGCAAGCGTCGTCACGGCTTCCGTGCACGCATTGCCACCAAGGGCGGCCGCAAGGTCATCGTTGCCCGTCGCGCTCGCGGCCGCAAGCGTCTTTCGGCCTAATGGCACACGGCGTCCGCGCCGTTGCCACAGCCGGCCCTCCTGCCTTGCAGGAGGCTGCCGGTGAAAAGAGATCCCAGACGCATGACGTCAGGTAATCCCAAATCGACTGTCGGGCGGCTGAAAAGCCGGCCGCAGTTTCTTGCCGTGCGTGCAGGCGAGAAGCGGAAGGGCTCCGTCTTCCTGCTCGAAGTGCTCGACAGACAGACGGCGGACGAGCCTGCCCGCGTCGGGTTCACGGTGACGAAGAAGCATGGCAATGCGGTGGAACGGAACCGCATGCGCCGCCGCTTGCGCGAGGCCGTCAGGCTACAAGCCGCGTTTGCAATGAAACCCGGCCACGATTATGTGATTGTCGCCCGCCGCGAGGTGCTTGGCGTTCCCTTCGACCGACTGGCAAAGATGCTCGCTGCCCGAATCGAAGGCCCACTCGAAGGCAGGCAGAAACAAGCACGGCCGCCGGCCGGCTCCAGGAAAGAATGATGGACAAGAACCGCAACTATTTCATCGCGATCGGCCTGTCGGTGCTGATCCTCATCGCCTGGCAGTTTCTCTACATCAATCCGAAGATGGAGCGCGAACGCGTCGCGCAGGAAGCCGTGCAGGCCCAGCAGGCTCAGCAACAGGCCCAGCAGGCTCCCGCCGCCGCGAACGGCTCGATCCCGGGCGCCATTCCCGGTGCAGCGACGACCGCCGTTCCCGGCGCGGTGCCCCAGGGTGCCTCGCGCGACGAAGCCATCGCCCGCTCTGCCCGCGTCGTCATCGACACGCAGGCTCTTTCCGGCTCGATCAACCTCACCGGCGCCCGTCTCGACGACCTGAAGCTGCGCGAGTATCACGAAACGGTCGACGACAAGAGCCCGATCATCACCCTCTTCAGCCCGGCCGAGACGCCCGAAGGCTACTTTACGGAAATCGGCTATGTCGGCGATGCCTCCTCGGGCACCGTTCCGGGCCCGTCCACCGTCTGGACGGCGCCTGAAGGCGCGAAGCTGACCACGGCGACGCCGGTCACGCTGACCTACACCAATGAAAAGGGCGTGGTCTTCACGCGCGTCATCTCGATCGACGAACACTTCATGTTCAAGATCGACGACACGATCCAGAACGCGACCGGTGCCCCGATCGCTTTGTCGACCTATGGCCGCGTCACCCGCTTCAACAAGCCGGCGACCCCCAGCGTCTATGTTCTGCATGAAGGCTTCATCGGCGTCATCGGCGAGCACGGCCTCGAAGAGGTGAGCTACAGCAAGGTCGAGGACAACGCGCCGGCACAGCCCGGCAAGACGACCGGCGGCTGGCTCGGCATTACCGACAAGTACTGGGCCGCGACCATCATCCCGCCGCAGACGACCGCTTACGAGACGCGCTTTGCGCATTTCACCGATGGCCGCCCGCGCTACCAGGCCGACTACAAGCAGGATGCCATCACCGTGGCACCCGGCCAGACGACGACGCTGAACAACCTCGTCTTTGCCGGCGCTAAGCAGGTGCCGCTCGTCGATGGCTATGAAGCAAGCTACAATATTCCGAAGTTCGATCTTCTGATCGACTGGGGCTGGTTCTATTTCATCACCAAGCCGATGTTCAAGCTGATGGACTTCTTCTTCCGCTTCTTCGGCAATTTCGGCGTCGCCATCCTCCTCACCACCATCGTCGTCAAGGCGCTCTTCTTCCCGCTCGCCAGCAAGCAATATGCCTCCATGGCGAACATGAAGAAGATCCAGCCGAAGATGGAGGAGATGAAGAAGAAGTTCGGCGACGACCGGATGGGCATGCAGCAGGCCATGATGGCGCTGTACAAGGAAGAGAAGATCAACCCGATCGCCGGCTGCTGGCCGATCCTCCTGCAGATCCCGGTGTTCTTCGCGCTCTACAAGGTCATCTACGTCACGATCGAAATGCGGCACGCGCCGTTCTTCGGCTGGATCCAGGATCTGTCCGCGCCGGACCCGACCTCGCTGTTCAACCTGTTCGGCCTCCTGCCCTACAGCGTTCCGCACGCGCTGATGATCGGCGTCTGGCCTTTGATCATGGGTGTCACGATGTTCCTGCAGATGCGCATGAACCCGACACCGCCGGATCCGACGCAGGCCATGCTCTTCACCTGGATGCCGGTGGTGTTCACCTTCATGCTGTCGAGCTTCCCGGCCGGTCTCGTGATCTACTGGGCCTGGAACAACACGCTTTCGGTCATCCAGCAGGCCTTCATCATGAAGCGCCACGGCGTCAAGATCGAGCTGTTCGACAACATCAAGGGCGTGTTCTCGCGAAAACCGAAGCCTGCGGAATAGCGACCGACCTTCCCGCCCCGGGCCGCAAGCCCGGGGTTTTCTTTTTCAGCCTGAGAGGGACCTGCCGATGACCGACACCGCCCTGAACGACGAAAAGCCGATGTTCGGCAATCCCTGGATCTTCATTCGCGGCGTTCCCTCTATGGAGTTCCTGCCGCCCGAGGGGCCGACGGAAATCGCCTTTGCCGGACGGTCCAATGTCGGCAAGTCCTCGCTCATCAACGCCCTCGTCGGGCAGAAGGGGCTGGCACGCACGTCCAACACGCCGGGACGGACGCAGGAACTCAATTACTTCGTGCCAGACGGCTATTCCGGTGCCGCGGGCGACCTGCCGCCGATGGCGCTGATCGACATGCCGGGCTATGGCTACGCGCAGGCACCCAAGGCGCATGTGGATGCCTGGACGAAGCTGGTGTTCGACTATCTGCGCGGCCGGGCGACTCTGAAGCGGGTCTATGTGCTGATCGACAGTCGCCACGGCATCAAGAAGAACGACGACGACGTGCTGTCGCTGCTCGACAAGGCCGCCGTGTCCTACCAGGTGGTGCTGACAAAGACAGACAAGATCAAGGCGGGTGCCGTGCCGCATCTGCTGGCTGAGACGCTGGAGAAGATCCGCAAGCGCCCGGCGGCTTTTCCGGAGATCGTCGCGACGTCGTCCGAAAAGGGCGAAGGCATCGAAGAACTGCGCTCGGCGATCCTCACCGCAATCCGCAACTGAGGCTCTCCAAGACGATACCCGGCGCGGCCGCTTGCCGCGTCCGGGTCCTGCCGCCCGCCATCAGGCGGGTGCCGCACGCTTATCAGGCGGGTGCCGCTCCGGGCACGAAGGTCATCGACAGGCCGTTGATGCAGTGTCGCTTGCCGGTGGGCTTCGGGCCGTCGTCGAAGATGTGTCCGAGATGTCCGCCGCAGCGACTGCAGTGACATTCCGTCCGCACCATCATGAACGACGTATCGGTGCGCGTACCCACGGCCTCCGGCAGCGCCTCCCAGAAGCTCGGCCATCCGGTGCCGCTGTCGAATTTCGTTTCCGAGGAATAGACCGGCAAGGCGCAACCGGCGCACTGGAACGTGCCCTTACGCTTCTCCTCGTTGAGCGCGCTCGTAAAGGGGCGCTCCGTGTCTTCGTGCCGCAGGATGCGGTATTGCTCGTCGCCGAGCATCGCCTTCCATTCGGCATCCGTTTTCGTGACCGCGAATGTTTCGGCGGCGGCAACCGGGGCAAATTCGTTTTTCAACGCAAGAGCGGCAAGACCGGCCGTGCCGGTCAGGAGAAAGAAGCGACGGCTGAGCATGGGACCTCCTTGCAGGCCATATCCTGCCTGCGCCGGTGTTCTACGCCTGTCGGGACCATTCAGAAAGCCGCCGCCGATCAAACCCGCGTGAGAATGGCCGCGCACAGGCCCACGCCTACGTTCACGCCCACATCCACGCGCATGTCCCGGTACATCTCAGCGACCGGAAATACCGGTCGCAAGCACTTTGCCCGTGGGCGCGCCGGTCGGTGAGCCGCCGGCCGGCTCAAGGCTGACCGTGATCGGGGCGCCCTCGCGCAGACGGGTCCGCACCGCCTTGGGCACGACGATCTCGCCATTGCTGTTCGTGGCGAACACGCCGAGAGATACGGGGGCGGAACCTTCCGGCGTCAGCCAGATCTCGATGGACTTCGCATCCGCCACGCCCGCAGCCGTTGCGGCCGCGGCCACGGGTGCCAGCCGCAGGCGGCCGCTGTCATTGTCGTAGCGGGCGGTCAGGGCCAGATCGGACCCAGTGGCGAGTGGGAGGCTCGTGGTCAGGCCGCGCGGCGGCGATGTCGCGAACATGCCGGCCTGCGAGACACCGGTTGCGATGAGACCGATGGTTGCGATGCAGGCGACGCCGCGCCAGAAGGCCGCGGAGTTCCAGATGGCAACATTGAAGACCGGTACGCGCTCGCGTTGCGGCCGGGGGCGCGCGGCCACCGGCTCGGCAAAGGGAGAGGCCCGGCGCGGCGCGCGGCGGGTCGGCCGCGGCGTCTGGTCGACCGTCAGCATGTTGCTGCGCCAGTGATCCACCATGGCTGCGAAATTCCGGTCGAGCGCCATGCGCGCCTCAACCTTCTGGCGATCTTCCGGGGAGAGAACGCCCAGCACATATTCGCCGGCAATCACCTGGTCGAGGCGGGAATCGCCACTCTTCGCATTTTCTGTCGTCATGATGTCAATGTGCTCGCCTAGAACCGCGGCCATGCCAAGCGGATGATGGACGGGATCATACGCATGGTTTGGCGTATTTTCCACGGCTTTTACGCCGCATGGCGCATGTTCGCCCCGGGGCGGTGCGACGCGCCGCACTTTCCGGCTGTCATCATGCCGTTATCTTGCCTCCCGATCATTCCCCCGAGAAAAAACTTGCGCTAAACAGCATCCGCATCGATCCCGAAGGTTTCCGACATGTCCCCATCCGAAAGCGAAATCCAGGCCCGTCTTCTCGCGCAGGCCCTGCCCTACATGCAGCGTTACGAGAACAAGACGATCGTCGTGAAATATGGCGGGCATGCCATGGGCGATCCGGAGCTCGGCAAGGCCTTCGCCGCCGATATCGCGCTTCTCAAGCAGTCGGGCGTCAACCCGATCGTCGTCCATGGCGGCGGTCCGCAGATCGGCGCCATGCTGAGCAAGATGGGCATCGAATCGAAATTCGAGGGCGGCCTGCGCGTCACGGACGCAAAGACCGTCGAGATCGTCGAAATGGTTCTCGCCGGCTCGATCAACAAGGAGATCGTGGCGCTCATCAACCAGACCGGCGAATGGGCGATCGGCCTCTGCGGCAAGGACGGCAACATGGTCTTTGCCGAGAAGGCCAAGAAGACCATCATCGACCCGGACAGCAATATCGAGCGCGTGCTCGACCTCGGTTTCGTCGGCGAGGTGGTCGAAGTCGATCGCACGCTGCTGGACCTTCTGGCCCGTTCCGAGATGATCCCCGTCATCGCTCCGGTCGCCCCCGGCCGCGACGGCGCGACCTACAACATCAATGCCGACACCTTCGCCGGCGCCATTGCCGGTGCGCTCAACGCGACGCGTCTCCTGTTTCTGACCGACGTTCCCGGCGTGCTCGACAAGAACAAGGAGCTGATCAAGGAGCTTTCGGTCGCAGAAGCCATGGCGCTGATCGCCGACGGCACGATTTCCGGCGGCATGATCCCCAAGGTCGAAACCTGTATCGAGGCCATCAAGGCCGGCGTACAGGGCGTCGTCATCCTCAACGGCAAGACCGCCCATTCGGTGCTGCTCGAGATCTTCACCGAGCACGGCGCGGGAACGCTGATCGTTCCCTGATCGATCAGTCCGCACCGGCCTCGAGGTGGGCGACATCGCCGAGCGACACGAGCGCCCGGCTCTGCCACAGATCGTCCTGCTCGAGATGGGTAATGCTGCCCGACGGCGCCCTGAAGGCGACCCAGCCGGCAGCAGGGATCGGCATGCCGATCCACTTCGCCACGACGAAGGTCAGCGCAAAGCCGTGTGTCACGACGATCTGGCAGTCGCAGGGGCGGGCCATGATCGTATCCATCGCTCCATAGATCCGGGTCGCCACTTCCCGGCGGGTCTCACCGCCGACCATGCTGTTGCGATAGTCGAGGCGATCGTCGTCGGGGATCGACTCGTGCCGGAGATCGAGCCAATCCTGCGGCCGCCCTTCGGCAGCACCATAGCTGATGTCCCGCAGGTCGCGATTGACCGTGATGCCCGTTCGGAACAGATCGGCGATCGTATCGGCCGTCTCAGACGCGCGCAGCAGATCGGAGCTGACGATTTCCACCGGCCGGCTGCCGATCCGCGCCAGCAGCGCCTGCGCAATGGCGCCCGCCTGTGCCTGACCGCGTTTCGTCAAGCCCGTATCGAACCATCCGCCGACGCGCTTCTCGACATGGTGAGCGGATTCCGGGTGCGTGACGACGAAAATCGTTCTCATGGCTGTTTCCTTCTCGCTGCGCACTCATAGTTTGTGCATATCATTCTTCCCTGCCGCCCGACTTGGCATTCCTGGAACAGGCCCTCATGACCTCGATCGACCGACTGCCGACCATCGACGACTTCGCCCATGTCACCGAATGGGTGTTCGACATGGACAACACGCTTTATCCGCACCGCGTCGACCTGTTCTCCCAGGTAGACCGCAACATGACGGCCTTCGTCGCGGAACTGCTGCAGATGGAACCGGCCGAGGCCAAGCTGCTGCAGAAGCAGTACTACCGCGATCACGGGACGACGCTGAAAGGATTGATGGTCCATCACGGCATCGACCCGAACGACTTCCTGCAGAAGGCGCATGCGATCGACTACAATGTCATCCCGCCCGATCCCGCGCTTGGCGAGGCCATCAAGGCTCTGCCAGGGCGCAAGTTCATCTTCACCAACGGCACGGTGGTCCATGCGCAGATGGCGGCGCGGGCGCTCGGTATTCTCGATCACTTCGACGACATCTTCGACATCGTCGCGGCCGATTACGTGCCGAAGCCGGCGGGCGCCACCTACGACAAGTTCATGAGCCTCAACCGCATCGACACGCGTCATGCCGCCATGTTCGAGGATCTCCCGCGCAATCTCGCGGTGCCGAAGGCGCTCGGCATGAAGACGGTTCTGCTGGTGCCGCAGAATTTCGAATACCAATTCGCGGAAGCCTGGGAACAGAGCGAGGAGGGGAACACGGATATCGACTTCGTCACCGAAGATCTCGCCGGCTTCCTGCGTCGGCTCGTGCCGTCGGCCTAACCCTCTCAATTTCATTACCGAAGTTTAACTGGTGCCCTGCGGCGTCTCCTCTATCCTTGTGGTCAGGGACGAACATGCTGCGGTCAGCCCTGCGATAAAGCGGCACCGCTTTCCCCGAACGAGCACGCGGCCACATCCTGCCTGACGGGACGATAGCGCGTGCGCCAAGACCAAGACAAGGACCACCCATGACCAAGAAAACCCTCATTCTCGGCCTCTCCGCCATCGCCATTGCCGCATCGTCGCTTGCCACGCCGTCGTTTGCCGCCAAGCATGACGGCCCGACGCGCGAGCAGCGTGCCGCCTGGACGGTCAAGAAGCTGGACACCGACAAGGACGGCAAGGTTTCCCTTGCCGAGGCGGATGCCGCGGCTTCGCGCGTCTTTGCCGCGTTCGACGCCGACAAGAACGGACAGGTCACGCCGGACGAGGTGAAGGCCAAGCGCGATGCTTTCAAGGCGGCGCGTGCTGAAATGCGCAAGGCGGACAAGGGTCCGGAGCGCCAGGAACTGCGCGCCAAGTTGCAGGACATGCGGCCGGTCATGCTTCCCGCAATGGGCCCGCGCATGTTCAAGCGTGCCGATACCGACAAGAACGGCTCGCTGTCGCTTGCCGAAGTCACGGCGGCTGCGGATAAGCGCTTCAAGGCGCGCGACAGCAATGGCGACGGTTTCATCGACGCGGCCGACCTCACCCGGAAGATCTGATCCCGAATCGATCCCTACCCTCGATACAGAAATGCCCCGGCAACGGGGCATTTTTCGTTTTCACGCTTCGCTTGCCCTTTGGAAAGCTACAGCGTGACTTCGCCTTCGTCTTCGCCATCCCAGTAGTGGGCGCGCTCGGCGGCGACCTTGATGAGCACGAGCCCTTCGGTGTCGATGCCGTCGGCAAACCACTTGTCGATATCGGCGGACCAATGCTCCTTGAACGCGTGCTTGTCGCGGATCAGATCGGCCTTGCCTTCGACGGCAACCAGAAAGGCCCTGGCACCCTGGAACGCCAGAGCGACCTTCGGATCGGCCTTGATATCGTCCACCGTGCGGGTGTCTTCGAGCGTGAAATAGAAGGACGTGCCGTCATACGCGACTTCACGATTGTTGCTCATCGGGCGACCGGCGATCGCACCGCCATCCGTGTGGGTCGAGAGCATGCAGATGTCGATCTCGCGCATCTTTTCGGCGAGATCGGATAGGGTCCTGTTGGTCATGGATGGTCTCCTCTTCCTGACGGAGGAGAACGCAGTCCCGACCAACTTGTTGCCTTGCAGCGCCCTTCGATCTGGCGCGGCCAGGCGCGCTATCGTTCGCCGGAGGCGAGCGGCAGGGAGGCGGGATCGACGCTGCCATAGAAGCGGGCAATGATGTCCCAGGCCTCTTCGGCGGTATCGACGAAGCGGATCAGATCGACATCGCCGGGCGCGATCGTGCCGAAGGCGGCAAGCGCATCGAAATCGACGATCGAGCGCCAGAATGTCTCCCCGAACAGGATGAGGGGAACGAGCGCCATGCGCCCGGTCTGCATCAACGTCATCGTTTCGAACAGTTCATCAAGCGTCCCGAAGCCGCCCGGAAACACCGTCACGGCCTTGGCGCGTACCAGGAAATGCATCTTTCGGATCGCAAAATAGTGGAAGTTGAAGCTGAGATCCGGCGTGACGTAGGGGTTCGGCGCCTGTTCGTGCGGCAGCACGATGTTGAGCCCGATCGACGGCGCGCCGACATCGGCCGCCCCGCGATTGCCGGCTTCCATGACACCCGGCCCACCGCCCGTAACGACGACGAACTCCTTGAAATTCGACTGCGCCGAATGCTCCGAGCAGAGCCGCGCGAATTTGCGGGCCTCGTCGTAATAGACGGAGGCGGCCGTCAGGTTCTCGCGCTGCGTCTCGTTCTTTGCGGCCCAGGCATCCTTGCCGGGTTCGGGAATGCGGGCGCCGCCGAACATGACGACGGTGGAGGTGATGCCGCGCTCGGCAAGGATCATTTCCGTCTTCAGCAGTTCGAGCTGCAGGCGGATCGGCCGCAACTCCTCGCGGCACAGGAAATCCTCGTCGGCATAGGCCAGGCGGTAGGACGGAGAGAGAGACTGCGGCGTCTTCTCGACACCGGCGGCACGGGCCCGCGCCTGGGCGCTGTCTGCAAGCGGATCCCAGACCCCGTCCTTGCGCCGCAAATTCCGCTTCTTCATCCGTGTCATGGGGGTCTCGTCTCCAACGCTTGCCGCGGCAACGGCCGGCGAATCTCATCACTTACGATCCCGTGACATAGACCGCGCCTCCCGGCGCACCGCAACCGAAAAACGCTTCAAATCTCGGGCATCATGCTCTACAGCGTTGGAAACAGCCCGGCTCTTAGGATTTGCGATGACCTCCCACGATCTTGCCTTTCTCGCTTCCACGATCGAAACCGCCTTCGACAACCGCGACACGGTGACGACCGGTACGAAAGGCGAGGTTCGCGATGCCGTGGAATCGGCACTGAACCTGCTGGATAGCGGCAAGGTGCGGGTGGCGGAACGCGGCGCCGACGGCAACTGGACGGTCAACCAATGGCTCAAGAAGGCGGTTCTCCTCTCGTTCCGTCTCAACCCGATGGAAGTCGTCAAGGGCGGTCCGGGCGGATCGACCTGGTGGGACAAGGTGCCTTCCAAGTTCGACGGCTGGAGCGCGAACGAATTCGAGAATGCCGGCTTCCGCGCCGTGCCGAACTGCGTCGTGCGCCGCTCGGCCTATATCGCGCCGAACGCCATCCTGATGCCTTCTTTCGTCAACCTCGGTGCCTATGTCGGTGAAGGCACGATGGTCGATACCTGGGCGACCGTCGGATCCTGCGCGCAGATCGGTGCCCACGTGCACCTCTCGGGCGGCGTCGGCATCGGCGGCGTGCTGGAGCCCATGCAGGCGGGGCCGACGATCATCGAAGACAATTGCTTCATCGGCGCGCGGTCGGAAGTCGTGGAAGGCTGCATCATCCGCGAAGGTTCGGTTCTCGGCATGGGCGTGTTCATCGGCAAGTCCACCCGGATCGTCGATCGCGCCACCGGCGAGATCACCTATGGCGAAGTGCCGCCCTACTCGGTCGTCGTTGCCGGCGCTCTGGCCTCCGACAAGGTCATGGGCAACGGCCAGCCGGCGCCGGCACTGTACTGCGCCGTGATCGTCAAGCGCGTGGACGAGAAGACCCGCTCGAAGACCGGGATCAACGAGCTGCTGCGCGACTAAGCGCCGATCGACTTACCAAATAGTGGCTAAAGAAGCGGGATCCGGCAGGTAAAGCAGGTTTCCGCTTCGGTCGAGGTCACCTCGATCGTGCCGCGATGGGCCTTGACGATTTCCGAGGCGATATAGAGCCCGAGCCCCAGACCCTCGCGACCGTGCTCGACCGTTGCGCGCACGAAGGGCTTGAACAGGTCCCGCTGCACCGCCTGCGGGATCGGCTTGCCGGAATTCGTGACGGTGACGACGAATTCGCGTCCGATCGGAGCGGTTCTCACCCGGATCGGGCTATCGGCACTTCCATGCGTCAGGGCGTTTGCGACGAGATTGGAGACGAGCTGGCCCATGCGGCCTTCGTCGCAGCGCACGAGGCAATCGCTGAAATCCGTCTCGATCGACCGACCCGGATTGGCGATGCTGAGCTCGGCGACGACATGCTCCAGAACCGGGCGCAGCGGCACGCGCTCGGCCTGCTCCACTGCAAGCCCGCCACCGAGACGTCCGCGCGCGAAATCCAGAACATTGTCGATGAGACCCGACATGCGCACGACGCTGGCGCGCATGAGGTCCACCACCGTCTTCGACTTGTCGCTGAGATCCGTGCGGGCAAGCATGCGCGTGCCGGCATCGATCGATGCGAGCGGATTGCGCAAATCATGGCCGAGAACGGCGATGAACTGCTCGCGCAACTCGTTGGCGTGGCGGTCCTGTTCCATCTTGCGCCGGGCATCGACGTGGAAGGCGATGAGTTCCGTGAACAGCCGGAACATATCGACGATCTCGGGCGTGTTCAGCTTGTTGGGTGCGGGATCGATCGCGCAAAGCGTGCCGAAGAAAGAGCCGTCCGAAAGAAGGATCGGCGCGGAGATGTAACTCTGGAAGCCATATTGCGCCGGGGTATGGTGACAGGCGAATGCCGGATCTTCGGCCACGTTCTCGATGATGACGACCTGGCGGTGATCGCGGATCTCGTTGCAGATGGTCGTCTCGATGGCGAGTTCCTTGCCCGGAGAGAGGCCGAAGTCGATCCTGTCGAGCACGCCGCAGGCAATCCAGCGACTTTCCGTCACGCGGGCGACGGCAACAAAGCGCATCCCCGTGACGCGGGAGACGACATCGAGAACTTTCGGAACGGCATCGATCTTGGAGACCAGTTCGACGGATTCGGCGGCCAGATCGGGCAACGGTTTACTCTCGGAACAGAACGTTAGACAGATCCGGAAAGTAGCCTTTCACAAACCCGCAAGCAATGGGCGCAGCGACGCCCAATGCTTTTCAGACACCTTGTCGATGTCGTGATATCTAACGCTTGAAGGGGTCCGGGCGCCGGTTCGTGGCCTGCCGCTCCAGCATCCAGCCGGGATATTCCGGTGCGAGCGCGCTGACCGCATCGAGCGTCTCAAGATCGTCCGCATCGAGCCGAACCTCGGTGGCCTTCAGGTTCTGCTCCAACTGCTCCAACCGCTTGGCCCCGATGATGACGGTGCTGACGAACGGCTTTGCCAGAATATAGGCAAGCGCGACCTCGGCGACGCTCACCCCATGCTTTTCCCCGACCTCGCGCATGGCAGCGACGCAGGCCCAGGCGCGGTCCTTGTCGACCGGCGGGAAGTCGAAGCTG
The DNA here is from genome assembly GCF_004342335.1 of Rhizobium sp. PP-F2F-G48. Lineage (NCBI taxonomy): Bacteria > Pseudomonadati > Pseudomonadota > Alphaproteobacteria > Hyphomicrobiales > Rhizobiaceae > Rhizobium > Rhizobium sp. PP-F2F-G48. The sequence continues at coordinate 633,842 of NZ_SLVH01000003.1, forward strand.
GCGCGGCGGCCGTCGCCGTTTCCGGGCGCACCGGGACCGTATTTGCCGGAGAGCAGCCCGCCGGCAAGCGGCGACCAGACCATGAGGCCCATCTTCTCCTCAAGCAGCAAGGGTGCGAGTTCCCGTTCGAGATCGCGTCCGGCAATCGAGTAATAGGCCTGCAGGCTGTCGAAGCGGGCATAGCCCTTGCGCTCGGAAATGCCGAGCGCCTTGGCGATCCGCCAGGCCTGCCAGTTCGACACGCCGATATAGCGCACGAGCCCGCGGGAGACGAGATCGTCAAAAGCGCGCAGGGTCTCGTCGATCGGCGTGACGGGATCGGTCGCATGGATCTGGTAGAGGTCGATATGGTCGGTCTGGAGACGCTCGAGGCTTGCTTCCACCGAATCCATGATATGGCCGCGCGAGGCGCCGCGATCGTTGGGCTTGCCGCTCATGATGCCATAGACCTTGGTCGCGATGATCACGTCCTTGCGCGCGACCGCGTTGTTCTTCAGCGCCTGGCCCAGCAGCCGCTCCGACTGACCGAAGGAATAGACGTCGGCCGTGTCGATGACGTTGATGCCGGCGGCAAGCGAACGCTCGACGATGCGATCGGCAGCGTCCTGATCGACATCCGCGATCGGACCCCATCGCGGATCGTCCGGCGAGCCGAAGGTCATCGTTCCCAGGCAGAGTTCGGAGACGAAGAGGCCGGTATTGCCAAGCTGATTGTAGCGCATGGTCTGTTCCATCCTGTCAATTCGGATCGACGCGCGCCCGGAAGCCGTGCGAGCCGTGTGATTCGGCGGATAAGCTAGCGCAATCCGGGCTAAGATCCAGCGGCGCCGGACATATCCTCAGGCCGCCTGGGCTTCGGCCGGCTCCACCTCGATCGTCACGTGCGACAGCTCGGCGATATGCGCGAGCTGCGCCCGATAGAACGCCGGCGATTTCGGGCTTGCATCCGTCAGCGCGACGATCGCGCCGTGATGGCCGGGACCGAGCTGCCAGACGTGGAGGTCCGTGATTCGGACATCGCCGCCCTCGATGGCATGGCGGATCTCGTCGGGCAGATCCTCACCGGCGGGAACGTAGTCGAGCAGCACCGCGCCGCTGTCGCGCAGGAGGCCGAAGGACCAGCGGGCGATGACGAGCGCACCGACGATGCCGATGGCCGGATCGAGCCAGAGCCAGCCGTAGAGACTGCCGAGAACGAGGGCCGCGATCGCCAGAACCGACGTCAGGGCATCGGCGAGCACGTGCAGATAGGCGCCGCGCAGATTGTTGTCCTGATGTCGGGCGGGCTTGTGATCGGCATGCGGGTGGTCGTGGCTCTCGGCGTGATCATGGCCGTTGGCGTGATCGTGATGATGATCGGCATGCCCGTGGCCGTGTGCGCCAGGTCCATGGCCATGATGCCCCTGTTCGTGATGCCCGTGCCCATGATGCCCGTGCCCGTGGTGATCACCGCGGAGCAGCCAGGCGCAGACCAGATTGACGACAAGGCCGAGGGCCGCGACGGCGATGGCCTGTTGGAAATCGATCGTGACCGGAGACCAGAGGCGCAGCGCGCTCTCCCAGGCGATGAACAAAGCGACCAGCGCCAGAACGATGGCGCTGGCGAAGCCGGCGAGATCGCCGAACTTGCCCGTGCCGAAGGTAAAGCGCGGGTTTCGGGCGTTGCGGCGCGCATAGACATAGGCAAGGGCCGTGATGAGCATCGCGGCGGCGTGGGTCGACATATGCCAGCCATCCGCCACCAGCGCCATGGAGCCGAAGGCGTTGCCGGCGACGATCTCGGCGATCATCATGCCGGCCGTCAGCGCGATGACGATCCATGTCCGGCGTTCGTTGCGGGCGTGGTCGCGCCCGAGAAAGACGTGGTGATGGGGAGTCGACAGGCGATTTTCGGTCATTTCAGATAGGTCCTCATCACCTCGATCAGCTCCGCCGCACCGCGGGCGCGCTCGGGATCGGCATCGTGGTCCGGATCGCTCACATGGTTGCGGATGTGATCCTCGATCAGTTCGGCCGTCAGTCCGGTCACGGCACCGCGAACGGAGGCGACCTGGTTGAGCACGGTGCCGCAAGGCTCATCCGCCTCCAGCGCCCTTTCGATCGCCTCCAGCTGCCCCTTGAGGCGGCGAACGCGGGCGATCAGCTTGGTTTTGTTTTTCGACAGATGTGACATAGCATAGGGGGATACCCTATAGAGAACGCTGAGGCAATCCATGCTGCACATGCGAACCGTCGTGACAGCCGGGGAGTGATCGGCTACATCTTTCCGGAATCAACAGGCTGCCTTCATGTCCCTTGCCGATCCCACCTCCCCTGCCCCGTCCGCCCTGCCCTCTTCCAGCGATCCGGTGGCCAACCTCGCCGCCCTCATCCGCTGCCCCTCGGTCACCCCGGCCGAAGGCGGAGCGCTCGGCGTGCTCGACGGCCTGCTGGCGCCGCTCGGCTTTTCGGTCGATCGTGTTCTCGCCGAGGAAGCGGGAACGCCCGATATCGAAAACCTCTATGCACGGCTCGGCGGCGCGGACGCGGTCCCCGGCGGGCCGCATCTGCTCTTTGCCGGGCATACGGACGTGGTTCCGGTCGGCGACGAAGCGGCCTGGACTCACCCGCCCTTTGCCGCCGCCATCGACGACGGCATGATGTATGGTCGCGGCGCGGTGGACATGAAGGGTGGCATTGCCTGCTTCATTGCCGCGGTCGCCCGATACATCGGCCGGCACGGAGCGCCGAACGGCGCGATCTCGCTGCTGATCACGGGCGACGAGGAAGGTCCCGCCATCAACGGCACCACGAAGCTGCTCGACTGGGCGAAAGCCCGCGGCGAGCGCTGGGACGCCTGCATCGTCGGCGAACCGACCAATCCCGACCAGCTCGGCGACATGATCAAGATCGGCCGGCGCGGGTCCCTCTCGGGCACGGTCACCGTCCACGGGGTGCAGGGCCATGCCGCCTATCCGCATCTGGCGGACAGCCCTGTGCGCGGTGCGCTGCAGCTTGCGACGGCGCTGATGGACCCGCCCTTCGACGCGGGTACGGAGAACTTCCAGCCGTCGAACCTCGAGGTCACCAGCCTCGACGTCGGCAATCCCGCCGTCAACGTCATTCCGGCGCGCGCGACGTTCCGGTTCAACATCCGCTTCAACGACACATGGGACGCGGACAGCCTCAAGGCGGAGATCGTCGCGCGGCTCGACCGGGCGGCGACGGACGGTCCGTTGCGTCCGGGTCGCGATCCCGTCCGCTACGATCTCGCCTGGAGCGAGCGGCCGAGCCATGTCTTCCTCACGCGCAGCAACCAGCTCATCTCGTCGCTCTCGTCGGCCGTCGAAGCGGTGACAGGCCGGCAGCCGGCTCTTTCGACCACGGGCGGCACATCGGATGCCCGCTTCATCAAGGATCATTGCCCGGTGGTGGAGTTCGGGCTGGTCGGCCAGACGATGCATATGGTGGACGAGCGGGTTTCGGTCGCGGACCTGGAAACCCTGACCGGCATCTATCTCGCCTTTCTCGAGCGCTGGTTCGACGATGCCGCAGCTTGAGGAGATCGGCACCTATCTCAAGGGCGTCTGGCTGCTGGTGCTGGGCAAGCCGGAGGGCTTCGACTGGCTGGATCTCAGCCCCGTCGGCGTCTGGCGCTCCTTTGCCGCCATCCTCTGGTGCCTGCCGGCCATGGCTGTCAGCTGGTCGGCCTGGCGGATGTTCTACCTGATCAACATGCCCCAGGGGACGACGGCGGGCCTTGCTTTCATCGCCAAGCTCTTCATCGTGGATGTTGCGACCTGGATCCTGCCGATCCTGCTGATCGTCGTTCTCGCCCGGCCGCTCGGCTATGCGCAGGCGCTGGGCGCAATCATCGTCGTCACCAACTGGCTGTCGATCCCGACCTTCTACGGCATGGCCGTTCCCGCCGCCATTCGGCTTGTCATCCCCGACAGCGACGGAATGACGGGGATGCTTTCCCTCATGGCGCTCATCGCCATCATCATCGCGATATTCCGGGTGCTGAAGGTGATCACCGGGGGCGATCAGACGCTGCTCGCGGTCACGCTGTCGGCGCTCTTCATTCTGCCTTCGCTGATGATCGGCGAGGCGATGCAGCGCAGCTTCGGCCTGCTGCCCGTGTAGAGCGGCGTTTCAAGCGTCCGTTCTGTAATCCACCTGCATGAAATAGAGCCCATCCGGCGGGGCGACGGGGCCGCAGGCCTTGCGGTCGCGGGCGTCGAGGGCGGCGCGCACGCGCTCGACCGGCCACTTTCCCTCGCCCACCATCTTCAGCGTTCCCGCCAGCGAGCGGATCTGGTTGTGGAGAAAACTCTGGGCGGTCGCGCGGATCTCGATCACGTCGCCATCCTGCGTCACGTCGAGACGGTCGAGCGTCCGCACCGGGCTGTTGGCCTGGCAGTGGACGGAGCGGAACGTGGTGAAATCGTGCCGGCCGACGAGCGTCTGTGCCGCCGCGTGCATGAGACCTGCGTCGAGCGGCTTTACCACCCACCAGGCGCGTTTGGCCTCGAGCGCCAAGGGCGAGCGGCGGCAAATGATGCGGTAGAGATAATGGCGGCGAAGGGCCGAAAAGCGCGCATCGAACGTGTCCGGCACGGCTTCCGCATCGAGGATCGCGACGCGCTCACCACGCTGGCCGAGATGGGCGTTCAGCGCGTTGCGCAGCGTTTCCGGCGGCCAGTCGCGGGTGAGATCGGTATGCGCCACCTGCCCGCGGGCATGGACACCGGAATCGGTCCGGCCCGCCCCGCGGACCGACACGGCCTCGCCCGTCAGCCGCAGAACGGCGGCTTCAATGGCGCCCTGAACCGAGTGGCCGTTGTCCTGGCGCTGCCAGCCGACATAGGACGACCCGTCATATTCCACCAGCAGGCGAAAGCGCGGCATTCAGAAGAGCCTCGTGCCGGCGGGAACCGGCGTGCCGCGCCGGAATTCGTCGGCGGGCAGCACCTTGCCGCCGGCCTTCTGCAGCCGCGTCAGGCGGATCGACCGATCGCCGCAGGCAATCGTCAGGTCGTCGAAGAGGGCCGTGCCCGTCTCGCCGCGGGCCGTTTCCACCGTGGAGGCGAGCACCTTGACGCGCTCCCGCTTGCCGGCAATGTCGAGCTCGAACCAGGCGCCCGGAAAAGGCGACAGGCCACGAACGTGATCGTGGACCTCCTGCGCCGGCTTGGTGAAATCGATGTGCGTTTCGCCCTTGGCGATCTTTGCCGCGTAGAGAACGCCCTCGTCGCGCTGCGGGGTCAGCGGCAGGTCGTCCGCCTCCAGCTTCTCCATCGCGTCGCGCATCAGCGCTGCGCCGCGCACCATGAGCGTGTCGTGAAGCTCGCCGGCCGTCATATCCGGCCCGATGCTGACGAGGCTGGTCAGGGCCACGGGGCCGGTATCCAGCCCCTTCTCCATCTTCATCACCATCATGCCGGTCTCCCGGTCGCCCGCCATGATCGCCCGCTGGATGGGGGCCGCACCGCGCCAGCGCGGCAAAAGAGAGGCATGCCCATTGTAGCAGCCGAGGCGTGTGCCCGACAGGATGGCTTCCGGCAAGAGCAGGCCATAGGCGACGACCACGGCGACGTCGGCATCCAGCGCACGAAACGCTTCGCGATCCTCGTCGGCCTTGAAATTCAGCGGCGTGCGAACCTCGATGCCGAGCAGTTCTGCCGCCTGATGAACGGGAGACTTCTGCAGATCGAGCCCGCGCCGGCCACCGGGACGCGGTGGCTGGGTGTAGACGGCGACGATCTTGTGTCCCGCCTGTGCCAATGCGGCGAGCGTCGGCACGGAAAACTCCGGCGTTCCCATGAAGATGATGCGCAGCGACATGACGGCTTCCTTCGATAGGGCGGCGGGGCCTGCGGCTGACCGCGGCCCGACCCGATCAGATCGCCTTCGAACCGCGGGTCTTGGCGGCCTTGGTGAATTTGCGCACGACCATCTCGCGTTTCAGCTTGGAGATATGGTCGATGAACAACACACCGTTCAAGTGGTCGATCTCGTGCTGCAGACAAGTGGCGAGAAGGCCATCCGCCGCGATTTCCTGCGGGCGACCGTCGCGATCGAGATAGCGCACCGAGATGCCGGCGGGGCGCTCGACTTCGGCGTAATAGTCGGGGATCGACAGGCAGCCTTCCTCATAGACCGACCGCTCGTCCGTCGATGTCAGGATCTCCGGATTGATGAAGACCTGCGGCGCCTTCTCATCGCCCTCCTTGGCGATGTCGATCACCAGCATGCGGCGGGGAAGTCCGATCTGGATCGCGGCCAGCCCGATGCCCGGCGCGTCGTACATGGTTTCCAGCATGTCGTCGGCCATGCGTCGCACCTCGTCATCGACGCGCTCGATGGGCGCGGAGATCTGGCGAAGCAGGGGATCGGGCAGGATGATGAGAGGCTTGATCGTCATGGCGTGGTGATAACCGATCTTTTCGAACGATGGAATTCGGGCGAGGCGGATTTGCGCGCATTTTCGAGCGGAAATTGCCTGACATTCGGATGATGTTCACGATTTGATCTGGCCTTCGCGATAAATTTCGCTACAGTCCGGCCATGACCGCTTCCTCGCCCCTGGATATCGTGCTCGCAGCCTCCGATGTGACGGGCCTCTCGCCGACCCTCATTGCCTGGCTTCTGGTCGGCGTGGTCGTCGCGGTCGGCCTCGCTGTTCTCGCAGGGTTTCGCCGCCGCGCGCTCCGCAAGGTCGACACGGCGCAGGAGCAGATGGCGGCGCTGATCCAGGCGCAGACCGAGATGCAAGGCCGGATCGCCGCCATCGCCGATATCTTCGGCACGCGGCAATACGAGCTGAACCAGTCGATCAACCAGCGCATCGACGGCATGACGCAGCGTATCGGCGCCTCGATTACCGAGCAGACGCGCCAGACGCACGAGAATCTGCGCACGCTGCAGGAGCGGCTGGCCGTCATCGACACGGCGCAGACGAACATCCAGTCGCTGGCGAAGGACATGGCCGGGCTGCAGCAGATTCTTGCCAACAAGCAGACGCGCGGCGCCTTCGGACAGGGCCGCATGGAAACCATCATCGCCGACGGTTTGCCGCAGGGGGCCTATGCGTTTCAGGCGACGCTTTCCAACGCCTCGCGCCCGGACTGCATCATCCATATGCCGAACGGCCAGCCGGGACTGGCAATCGACGCCAAGTTTCCGCTCGAAGCCTGGAACGCCATGCGGGCCGCGCAGTCGCCCGAGCTGAAACGGCAGGCATCGCTTCTCTTCCGACGCGATCTGGATGTGCACATCAAGGATATCGCTGGAAAATACCTGATCCCCGGCGAGACGCAGGACACGGCCTTCCTGTTCGTGCCGTCCGAATCGATCTTTGCCGACATCCACGAGCATTTCGAGAGCATCGTCCAGAAGGCGCATCGAGCGCGCGTCGTCATCGTTTCGCCTTCGCTGCTGCTGCTCTCCATCCAGGTCATCCAGGCGATCCTGCGCGACCACCGCATGCGTGAACAGGCCCATCTGATCCAGGCCGAAGTCGTGCGACTGATGGAGGATCTGTCGCGCCTCGACGAGCGGGTGCGCAAGCTGCACGGTCATTTCACGACCACACAGAAGGATGTCGACGATATTCTGATCTCCTCCGACAAGCTGAAGCGCCGGGGCGCGAAGATCGAAGCGCTGGAACTGCAGGACACGCGAAGCACGGCATCCGACGAGGCCGGGACCGGCGCTACCCCCGCGACGCCGTCGCCAGCACCTGGCAGCCGCGCCGGCTCGCTGAAGCTGCGGGTGGTTGACGAGGACTAAGAGCGTCGGGCAGTGTCCGGCTTACACACGCCGCCCGACGCGGCGCATTCGGGAGGCATTGCATGATCACCGTTTTCGGCTCCATTAACATGGACCTTATCGCCACCACGGCGCGCCTGCCGAAGCCCGGCGAGACGGTGACGGGAAACAGCTTTACCACGGCCGCCGGCGGCAAGGGTGCAAACCAGGCACTGGCCGCAACGCGCGCCGGCGCCACCGTGCGCATGGCCGGCGCCGTCGGCTGGGATGCCTTTGCCGAATCCGCGCTCGGCCTGATGAAAGAGGCCGGCACCGATCTTTCGCTGGTGAAGACGGCGAGCGAACCGACGGGCACCGCGCATATTCTGGTGGGCGGAGACGGCGAGAACGTGATCGTCGTCGTCGCCAGCGCAAACGGTACCGTCAACGAAGCGGATGCGCTGGCCGCCATCGAAACCATGACGCCGCAGGACACGCTGGTACTGCAACTCGAAGTGCCCGCAGCGGCGGTCGAAGGCGCACTCCTTGCCGCGCGCGCGCGGGGCGTCCGTTCGATCATCAACATCGCACCGCTGACCGAGCATGCCGCCGTGCTCGGGCGCATGGCCGATATCGTGGTGGCCAACGAAACCGAATTCGAACGGCTTGCCGGGCGCGACCGGCTGTCGCCCGAAGAGCGCCAATCCGCCATCCGGGCGCTCGGCGCCGAGACGGGCCAGACGGTCATCGTGACGCTGGGCGCCGGCGGCGTCATCGCCCTGCATGAGGGCGAGATGTACACGGCCGCCGGCCTCGTGATCGAGCCGGTCGATACGGTCGGCGCCGGAGACACGTTCTGCGGTTATCTCGCTGCCGGACTCGATGCCGGGCTGCCGTTCGAGAGGGCGTTGCGGCGTGCGGCGGTTGCCGGATCGCTCGCCTGCCTGAAGCCGGGCGCCCAGCCGGCCATTCCGCTCGCAAGCATGGTCGATGCGGCTCTCTGAGAGACGCTGAGAGAGCGCCGGGCTTCCCGTGTTCGGAGCCCAGCGCGGCCGGCCGGAACCAATCCTCGTCCAACGGAGTTTAGCGACCGGTAGACAAGGAGAACCCGAAATGTCTTTGAATTCCTCCAATGAAGATGTCCGCGCGCTGCGCGACGAAGTCGCCCGCCTGACCAAGATCGTCTCGTCGCAGGGTGCTCGCGCCTACAGCGACACACGCGATAAGGCGGCCGAAGCCTATGAGGCTGCCGCGCCTTACGCGAAGAAGGCGGTCTCCCAGGTGAAGGCCGAAGGCCGTGCCGTTGCGGACGTGGCACGCGAACATCCGACCGGAATCGCCAGTGTCGTGGTGCTCGCGACAGCCATCGGCGTCGCCGTCGGCTATATCCTCGGCTCGTCGAGCGAACCGGAGCCGCGGTCCTGGTGGCGTTAAGTCCAACGCATACCGACCATATGGAAAAGCCGCGCATCCGGGAGGATGTGCGGCTTTTTTGTTGACAGCGACGGGTTCAGAGGCGGGCAAGCCGCTCCGTCAGCAGGTCGAAGAAACCGTCCGCATCGACATCCTTCATGACCTTTGCGGTGTGCGGGCGGCCTGTAACCTGCCACCAGTCGACCACCGTCATGCCCACCGTCAACTCCGACCGGATCTCGATCTCCACGTTGCAATCCCGGCCGGAAAAGAGCTCCGGGCGAAGAAGATAGGCAATGACTGTCGGGTCGTGCAGCGGGCCGCCGTCGCTGCCGTATTTCTCGATATCGAAACGCTCGAAGAAATCGAGCATTTCCGCCATGGCGACGGCGGCCGGACGACCGATGGCGCGGATGCGATCGACGCGGGCCTTCAGGGTCAGCACCTTATGCGTCACGTCGAGCGGCATCATGACGATCGGCATGCCCGACCTGAAGACGATGTCGGCCGCGTCGGGATCGACATAGATGTTGAACTCGGCGGCGGGCGTGATGTTGCCGCCCTCGAAAAAGCCCCCGCCCATCATGACCAGTTCCTTCACGCGGCCCGCAATGTCCGGCGCCTTCTGCAGTGCCAGCGCGATATTCGTGAGGGCGCCGAGCGTGCAGAGGGTGACGGTGTTTGCGGGCTCGGTGCGCAGAGTCTCGATGATGAAATCGACCGCGTGCATCTCCTGCAGCGGCATGGTCGGTTCGGCGAGCACCGTCCCGTCGAGGCCGGTGGAGCCGTGCACGTGTTCGGCCGTCACCAGCGTGCGCACGAGCGGCTTGTCGGCTCCGGCATAGACCTTGATATCCGGCCGGTTCGACAGCTCGCAGATGATGCGCGCATTGCGGGCGGTGAGGCTGAGCGGCACGTTGCCGGCAACGGTCGTGATCCCCACGACGTCGAGCTCGTCAGGGCTTGCGAGCGCCAGCATGATCGCGGCGGCGTCGTCCTGTCCGGGATCGGTGTCGATGATGATCTTGGCGGGTGCGGCCACGGCGATATCCTTATCCTGCTGTCTCCTTCGTCCTGCATAGAACGATTCCCGCCACGCCGTAAGGCATCCTGCCGATGCTTTGATGTTTGGGGCGAAGAGAGGCGGACAGCGGCTTGCGCGCCGGCGGCACCCACCCCATATATCCAGCGCGGACGCCGCCTCGCGGGTTCGCGTATCGGTCGCTTGAGGTTTGCAAGGACGAGATATGAGCCGCCTGACGCCTTTCACGAGCCCGCTGATGCTGGGCTTCGACGCCATGGAGAAGACGCTCGAACGCGTCGCCAAGGGCAATGACGGCTATCCTCCCTACAATATCGAACGCGTGCGCAGCCGCGCGTCGGACGAGCCGGAACGCCTGCGGATCACGCTTGCCGTTGCCGGTTTTGCCGAAGACGATCTCGACGTGACGATCGAGGAAAGCCAGCTCGTCATCCGCGGCCGCCAGACCGAGACGGAGGAGCGCGACTATCTCCATCGCGGCATTGCCGGGCGCCAGTTCCAGCGCATGTTCGTGCTTGCCGAGGGCATGGAGGTGATGAAGGCCGAATTGCGGAATGGACTGCTCTCCGTCGATCTCATTCGTCCAGAACCTGTCCGCATGGTAAAGAAAATTAACATTTTGGTCTCAGAGTGATCTCACCGGCAAGGGAGACTTCGCCGGCTGCAAGGCTGGCGACCCTGGTTGCGAATTTCGCCAATCCTCGCATGAAAACATAATCTTATGTCGCGTGACCTTTCTTTGCGGAAGGTTCGTGCGGCAACGAGGAGAGAGTTCATGGGATTGAAGCACGTCAGCAGCCATTTGTCGAAAACCGACCTGGCACATCTTGGTGCAGGTGAAGTCGGTTACATCCGCAAAATGCGGTCTGATGAGGTCTCGCGCTGCTTTCCCGAGGCTCCCAGCATGGAACCCGGTCTCGATCTCTGGGCGCTGTTCGGCGCCGACGGCACGCCCATTCTCCTCACCGACAACCGTTCGAGCACCTTCTTCAAGGCTGCCGAAGACGACCTGAAGACGGTTACCCTTCACTGATCGCCGAGCGCCTGTTTGCCCGTGCGCGCGCCTGCCGCACCGCCCGCAAACCATCCGCTCAACGACGCCGCCCGCTCCCCGAACCCGGCCAGTGCGGCGTCAAAACCCTCTCTCGTTAAAAGTCTTTGCCGTCGTGGCCGCCTTGGGATAACCGGGAGATCATGAAACAGCGGGATGTCGTCGCCTATCTCTTTCTCGCCTTTGCCTGGGGCCTCTCCTTCCTCGTGCTCTTGCACGTGGTCGATGCGTTCGGTTGGGTCGGTGCCGTCACGTTGCGAAGTTTCGTTGCCGGCGGCACGCTTCTGGCGTTTGCCGCTCTCGGTCGCCGCGTGCTCCATTTTGGCCCGCGCCGAATGCCGTTCGTCATCGTCGGCGCCACCACGGTTGCCGGCCAGCTGATCGGACTTTCCTACGCGACGCCGCGTGTCGGGACGGCGATGGCTGCCATTCTCGTGGCCGCCATTCCCCTCTTCTCCATGGTCATCGCGCATCTCTGGAAGCTGGAGCGGATCCGGGCGCAGGGGCTCGTCGGCCTCGTCACCGGCACGATCGGCATCGTGCTTCTGGTCGGCTTTCCCGCCGTGCCGATCACGCCGGATTTCCTGCTCGGCTGTGCCGCTTCGCTGTTCAGCGCGTTCTGCGCCGCCTTCGGCAGCAATTACGCAAGCCACCGCCTGCGGGGTATCGGGTCGCTGGAAGTGACGATCGGCGCCTTTCTTTCCGGTGGGCTGATGACCTTGCCGCTGCTGCTCGTCGTGCCCGTTCCCGGCCTGCCCTCGTGGACGGATCTGGGCGCGCTGCTCGTGCTCGGCTGCGTCATGAGCGCCCTCACCTATGTCACCTATTTCCGGCTTGTCACCTCCATCGGCGCCACGCGCACCATCAGCGTCGAATTCGCCGTGACGATTGTCGCCGTTCTCGTCGGCGCCTTGGTGCTCGACGAGCCGATCACGCCCGTGCAGATCGCAGGCGCTGCGGTCATCATCGCCGGCTGCGCGCTGGTGCTGGGTTTGCTGCCCTTCGGACGGAAGCCGAAGCTCAAACCCGTCCCCTGAGCCCCTTGGGATCCTCGTTCCTCAGGCGTCTTTGCGCAGAAAGGTGAGGTAGGCGGAGCTGCGTCCCTCGCGGCGCGCCTTTGCCTCGTAGCGCGTGCTCGGCCACGTCTCGTAGGGCGTCAGCCAGTCGCTGGCATTGCGTGCGGGCCAGTCGAAGGCGGCGTGATCGCGGCAATGCAGCAGCGTCCAGTTCACATAGCTATCGATGTCGGACGCAAAGCAGAACAGGCCACCCGGCTTCAGCACGCGGGCGAAGCGGTCGAGATTGACCGACGAGACGAAGCGGCGCTTCCAGTGTTTCCGCTTCGGCCAGGGATCGGGATAGAGCAAATCGATCTGGTCGATGCTTGCCGGCGGCAGCCAATCGAGAACCTGCGTCGCGTCGTCGTCGTGCAGCCGGATGTTGCGCGCCCCGACCTCATCGATTCGTCCAACGAGCTTTGCCATGGAGTTTACGAAGGGCTCGACGCCGATGAAGCCCGTTGCGGGCTGTTCGACGGCGCGGTGGATCAGATGCTCTCCCCCACCAAAGCCGATCTCCAGCCGCACGCGCGTCACGTCGTCCGGAAAAAGGCACTTCAGATCGTCAGGCGCTGGCGCATCGAGGTCGAGACGCAATGTCGGCAGGCCGTTCTCGAGCTGCGCTGCCTGGCTCGCCCGCAGCGGCTTTCCCTTGCGGCGACCGAAAAAGGCCTCTGTGGCCCGGGTCGGGGACCCTGAGGGGCGCTTGTCTGTCATGCGCTGACGTCTCCAAAACAAAAACGGATGCCGGCGAGGGCATCCGTTCTCTTGTCACAAAATTCCGCGGACCGAAACGCCTCAGGCGACTTTCAGCGCATCCTTCAGCGGCTTGACCAGATCGAGACGCTCCCACGAGAAGGAGCCGTCGCGGCCGGCCTTGCGACCGAAATGGCCATAGGCCGATGTCTTGGCATAGATCGGCTTGTTCAGATCGAGATGACGGCGGATGCCGGACGGCGAGAGGTCGATCGTCTTGCGGATCGCGGCCTCGACCTCGTCTTCGCTGATTTTGCCGGTGCCATGCAGATCGACATAGATCGAGAGCGGCTGCGCGACGCCGATGGCGTAGGAAAGCTGGATCGTGCAGCGGTCTGCAAGACCGGCGGCCACAACGTTCTTGGCGAGATAGCGTGCGACATAGGCGGCCGAGCGATCGACCTTGGTCGTGTCCTTGCCCGAGAAAGCGCCGCCGCCATGCGGTGCGGCACCGCCATAGGTGTCGACGATGATCTTGCGGCCCGTGAGACCCGCATCGCCGTCCGGCCCGCCGATGACGAACTTGCCGGTCGGATTGATGTACCAGTTGCAGTCCGAGGCGATCTCGATGTCGTGCAGCGCTTCGCGGATGAAAGGCTCGACGACGTCGCGCACCTTGGCCGAATCCCAGCTTTCGTCCAGATGCTGGGTCGACAGAACGATGGAGGCGACCTCCTTCGGCTGACCGTCGACGTAGCGCACGGTGACCTGGCTCTTGGCGTCCGGGCCGAGCTTGCCGGCATCGCCTTCGCCCTTCTTGCGGGCAGCGGCGAGCAGGTGGAGAATGCGATGGGAATAGTAAATCGGGGCCGGCATCAGGTCGGCCGTTTCGCGGCAGGCATAGCCGAACATGATGCCCTGGTCGCCGGCACCCTCGTCGCCCTGCTTGTCGGCGGCGCTGTCGACGCCCTGTGCGATATCGGCCGACTGGGAATGCAGCAGCACGTCGATCTTCGCGGTCTTCCAGTGGAAGCCGTCCTGTTCGTAGCCGATCTCGCGGATCGCCTTGCGGGCGGCGGTCTTGAACTTGGCCGGATTGATGACGTCCTTGCCGTTCTTGTCCTTTTTCATCAGGCTCGGCGGCAGACGAACTTCGCCCGCGATCACGACGCGATTGGTGGTTGCCAGCGTCTCGCAGGCGATGCGCACGCCCCAGGGATCGACACCCGTCTTTGCAGCTTCACGATAGACCAGATCGACGATTTCGTCCGAGATCCGGTCGCAGACCTTGTCAGGATGTCCCTCGGCCACGGATTCGGAAGTAAACAAGTAGTTAGCGCGCATGCGGGACGTCCCCTCAGTGAAAACAGGCTTCGACGGTGTAGTAAGTATGCCCGTAAAAGACAAGCGCACAAGGACATAAATATATCTTTATATCAGCAAATGAGGTCATTTATTGCGGAATGTGTGCCGGAGACGCATCACAAACCCCATCGGAGAGACCTCCGAGCGACATAAAAAAAGCGGCCCGTAAGCCGCTTCTTTCGATCCCAGGATTTCGAGCCTACTCGGCTTCGACGTCTGCTGCGAGCGCCTTGACCAGATCGACGATCTTGCGGCGGACCTTTGGGTCGCCGATCTTGACGAAGGCCCGGTTCAACTGGAGGCCTTCGGAGGACGACAGGAAATCGACGACATAGTTCGAGCTCGACGCTTCCGCCATGCCGGAGGCGCCGCTCCCCGACCCGCCGTCGCCCGGTGCATCTTCGAAGAAGAAGGAGACTGGAACGTTGAGAATAGCGGAGATGTTCTGCAGCCGGCTCGCACCGACGCGGTTCGTGCCCTTTTCGTATTTCTGGATCTGCTGGAAGGTAATGCCAAGTGCTTCCCCCAGCTTTTCCTGGCTCATTCCGAGCATTGTCCGACGAAGCCTGATCCGACTTCCGACATGGATGTCGATCGGATTCGGCTTCTTTTTATTCTCAATCATAGCGGGTTCCTATTATTCGAAGTTACTTCCGCCCGTACTTCGGCCGTTGCAAAAAGCAGACCATATGCCATGCCACACAATCCGGGTCATTCCCCTCAGCGCATAGGTGAGATCGACGGCAGCGGCACTATGCAACTTCGCGCGTTTTGGGTCAATTCTGCCGAAAAACAAAACCAAAACGAGAAAGTATTGCGGACACCATCATAAACAGCACCAGAACGAGAGCGTGCCTCCGCTGTTGCTCGGGCGCTGCGACCAAAGCGGCACGAGCAGGCAGAATTGTGTCGAAAAAGCCACGTTGACCAAGAGAAAGGCCGGAGACGACGTTTCCGCGCGCATCGATGACGGCGGAAATGCCGGAATTCGCGGCCCGGATCATCGGAAGTCCGTTCTCGACCGCGCGCAGGCGGGCCTGCTGGAAATGCTGATGAGGTCCGGGCGTATCGCCGAACCATGCATCATTGGTGATGTTGAGCAGTGCCGCGGTGGACAGCGCGTCGCTGCCGATCTCGTTCGGAAAGATCGCCTCGTAGCAGATCAACGGATAGAGCGTTCGCCCGCCCGGCAACGTCAGGATGGTGCGGGTTGCCGCAGACGAGAAGCCACCGGGCATTGACGCGGCGATGGCGTTCAGCCCCATGCGCGACAGCAGATCCTCGAACGGGAGATACTCGCCGAACGGCACGAGATGGACCTTGTCGGCCGCGCCGATGATCTGACCGCGATCGTCGATCACATAGACGGAATTGTAGTAACGCGGCGGCAGGCCGGCGCCCGCATCTTCCGTGCGGACGGCTCCGGTGATCAAGATCTGCCCGTCCTGCAGCACGTCGGCGATCCGCGTGAGCGCATCGGGGTTGTCGGTGAGAATGAAAGGCACAGCCGTTTCCGGCCAGACGATGATGTCCGGTCTCTTGCCGTCGCCGACAGGCGATGCGGCGCTCAGCTCCAGATGGGCCTCGAAGACGGACGCCCGTTCGCGATCGTCGAGTTTTCGGGACTGGTCGATCGCCGGCTGCACGATCCTGACCGTCGGCTGCGGCTCGGCCACGACCGGCGTCGGTTGTGCCAGGCGATAGGCGCCGTAGCCGACATGCGCGGCAACGAGACCGAAGGCGAGCATCAGCCCGATGCCCATGCCCTTGCGGGTGCCGATCAGGGCCGGCGCGGCATAGACGAAGACGGCCAGCAGGTTCATGCCGATCATGCCGACCAGCGAAACCGACTGCATGAGAAGCGGCACCGGCATGGCGGCCATGCCGATCGCGTTCCAGGGAAAGCCGGTGAGCAGGACGCCCCGAAGCCATTCCGCGCCGGCAAACGCGACGGCCAGAGCGGCGATGCGGCCTGCCCCGTCGGACCAGATCAAGCGGGCGACGTAGGCCGCCAGGCCGTAATAGATCGCGAGCACCGCGGGCAGCCCGACGACGGCGAGCGGCAGTGCCCAGGCGAAGGTATCGGCCTCGACCAGAAGTGCGTTGCCGAGCCACCAGAGGCTGCCGAGGAAATAGCCGAAGCCGAACCACCAGCCGAGCGCGAAGGCCGGCAGGGCCCGGCGAAGCGGCCCGTGCCCGGGATGGCCGGAGGTGCCGTCGAGCAGCCAGACGAGAACGGGAAATGTGAGGAACGGGACAGCGAAGATGTTGAAAGGCGACAGGGCGAGGACGGTGAGCAGCCCGGCCAGAAACCCGAGAGATGCCCGCCGCAGACCCGACGACAGCATGATCCTGCCCGCCAAACGTTCCATGCGCATTCCACTCCGCTCGCCGGTATTTGGGCACCCGGCACCCCCCGCCGCGATGATCGCGCGGCGTCTGTCGATGTCCTCGCCTGTTCATGACGCATCAGCCATGCCCAGAGCATGCGTCACCGCGCGCGACGACACACCGGCAGCACTGTCAGGGATCTCGTCGAATCACGGTCAGCTTCTTTGTCGAGGCGCCTTATGTAACCGTCAGGGACCCGCGCGGTCGGAAGGCTCTTCCGTCGAGGCGGTTTCCGGGCGGAAAGCCTCCACGCCTGCGTCGTCCTCGCCCTTGAGCGCGGTGCGCCGGCGGGCGGGCGGGCGCTTGCGCACGATCCGGACCTTCTTCACGCGCCGGGGATCGGCGTCCAGAACCTGGAATTCGAAGCCCGGCAGCGCCTGCACGACTTCGCCGCGGGCGGGGATACGGCCGAGGGAGGCAAACACCAGCCCGCCCAGCGTATCCACTTCTTCCAGCTGCTCGCGAACATCGAAATCGGGACCGATCGCGGCTGCGATCACCTCGAGCTCGACGCGGGCGTCGGCCACGAAGATGTCGTCCGACGTGCGGGAAAACATGACTTCGCTGTCGTCATGCTCGTCCTCGATGTCACCAACGACCATTTCGACGATGTCTTCCAGCGAGGCGAGACCGTCGGTGCCGCCATATTCGTCGATGACGAGCGCCATCTGGATGCGCGCAGCCTGCATGCGCTGCATCAGGTCGGATGCGTGCATGGATGGCGGCACGAACAGAACCTGACGGACGATGCCGGCCTCTTCCACCGTTTTATCGAGATCGATGCGCGCAAGGTCGATGCCGGCGCGCGGCTGGCGCTGAACCTTTTGCGGACGATCGGCCGCAATCGCCGCCACGGCCGGCGAGGCCGCCACGCGCGGCGGGCCGCGGCGGCGGGCGCGTGCCTGTTTCGTCACATAGGACAGGAGGTCGCGGATATGGACCATGCCGCGCGGATCATCCAGGCTCTCGCTGTAGACCGGCATGCGCGAGCGTCCGGACTCCTCGAAGATGATCATCAGTTCGCCGATGGTGATGCTCTGGTCCACGGCCTCTATATCGGCACGCGGCACCATCACGTCTTCGACGCGCACTTCGCGAAAGCGCAGGATGTTGTTGAGCATGGCGCGCTCGGCCGGCGAGAAGACCTCGTCGGTGCCGGGGTCCGCCATCAGGGCGTCTGCGAGATCCTCACGGATCGTGGCGCCGTTCGGGCTGCGGAACAGGCGGGCGGCGCGAGCCCAGAAGGAGGTATGGTGCCTGTGGCCTTCCGGCTTGTGCGCCTCGGGTTTCAGGGCCTCGGCGGCTTCGGCCTCATAGGCCTGCACCGCGCGACTACTGCCCGGTTCGTCCTGACTGGAGGCGTCCGCGTCGTCTTTGCCAGCCGCGGCAGGCTGTGATCTGAAGTCGCTCATCGTTCCAAACTGTCAAACGGGATCGCTGTCCCCATAGGGATCAGATATCCCAAGACCCGAGAGAATGCGAGTCTCCAGCTGTTCCATTCGCTCCGCATCCGCCGTTTCCAGGTGGTCGTAGCCGAAAAGATGCAGGAAACCGTGTACCAGAAGATGTGTCAGGTGATCGTCGAAGGGCTTTCCCAGCTCGTCTGATTCGCGCACCAGCGTCTCGTACGCCAGCACGATATCGCCCAGCATCGGGCCGGGCATGCCGCCCGGCACCACGGGAAAGGCCGGGAAGGACAGGACGTTGGTCGGCTTGTCCTGGTCGCGCCATTCGGCGTTGATGCTGCGAATCTCTGCATCGCTGGTGAAGACGAGCGACAGCTCCGGGGGCATCTTCGGAAAGGGCTGGCCTTCCTCGCGGACGAGATAGGCCGCCGCCTGTTCCAGGATGCGGGTGCTCGACGCCTCAAGCACGGCTTCCTCCGGCCAGCCGACTTCCTCGACGCTGACCTGAAGTTCCAGCAGGGATGGACCTGGCATGCTCTACAGGCTTTCGTCCGGCACAGCCGTCTGCGCCTCATAGGCCCGCACGATGCGCGCGACCATCGGGTGACGCACGACGTCCACATCCTTGAAGCGCACGACCGAGACGCCCTCAACCTCCTTCAGGATCTGCAGAGCTTCGACAAGACCCGACTTGGTGCCGCGGGGCAGGTCGACCTGGCTCGGATCGCCGGTCACGATCATGCGGCCGTTTTCGCCGAGACGCGTCAGGAACATCTTCATCTGCATGGTCGTCGTGTTCTGTGCCTCGTCGAGAATGACGACGGCATTGCCGAGCGTCCGTCCGCGCATGAAGGCGAGCGGCGCGATTTCGATGACGCCGGCGGTGATCGCCCGTTCGACCTTGTCGCCGGGCATCATGTCGTAAAGCGCATCATAGAGCGGGCGCAGATACGGATCGACCTTCTCCTTCATGTCGCCGGGCAGGAAGCCCAGACGCTCGCCGGCCTCGACGGCCGGACGCGACAGGATGATGCGATCGACCGCGCCGCGCTCCAGAAGCTGGGCGGCATAGGCGACCGCGAGATAGGTCTTGCCGGTACCGGCCGGGCCGACGCCGAAAACGAGTTCGGAACGTTCCAGCGCGCGGATATAGGCATCCTGCGTCGGCGTGCGGGCAGCAATCGTCTTCTTGCGGGTCGAGATCTGCGCGAGGTTCAACTTGGCCTTCTTCTCCATGGTGGGAAGCTGCAACTGGTCGTCGGCGGCAACCGCCATGCGGATCGCGCCTTCGACGTCGGAGACATCGACCGTGCTGCCCTTCTGCAGGCGACCATAAAGATAATCCAGCGCCCGGCGCGCCTGATTGGTGGCCGTCACCTCACCCGAGATCGCCACGGAGTTGCCGCGCGGCCGGGCATCCACATGCAGGCGCTGCTCGATGAGCTTGAGGTTCTGGTCGTATTGTCCGAATAGCTCGCTCGCAAAGCGGTTGTTCTCGAATGTGAGCACGAAGTGATTGGCGTCTGTCGTAGGCGTTGTCTGTGACTGGCGCGGTGGGGTTGAAACCAATTCGTGTCCGTTCAAGCGGCGGGGCTCCCGAGGATGACGTCAGGCCCTGATTGTATCAGTCGTCGACCACGTCGGCAAACAAACTGTTGGGGCCTGCGGCGGTGATTCGTACCTTGATAATGTCACCGATTTCCACGCCCTTTGCATCAACATTCACCGATTGAAGCCAGGGCGAGCGGCCGATGAGCTGACCGGGCATGCGACCGGGCTTTTCCAGGAGCAGGTCGATCGTGCGACCGATGCAGCTCTCGTTGAAGGCACGCTGCTGCTCGATGAGCAAAGCCTGCAGCGTTTCCAAGCGCTTGGCCTTGATATCCTCGGGCACCTGGTCTTTCAGGTCGGCGCCGGGCGTGCCGGGACGGGTCGAATATTTGAACGAAAATGCCTGTGCATAACCGATGGTGCGCACGAGATTGAGCGTGTCCGCGAAATCCGCGTCGGTTTCGCCGGGGAAGCCGACGATGAAATCGCCGGACAGAGCGAGGTCCGGCTGGGCGCGGCGGATCCGCTCGACCAGCGCGACATATTCGGCCGCCGTGTGGCGACGGTTCATGGCCTTGAGGATGCGGTCCGAGCCGGACTGAACCGGCAGGTGGAGATAGGGCATCAGCGCCGGCAGGGTGCGATGGGCCTCGATCAGGCTGTCGTCCATGTCGCGCGGATGGCTGGTGGTGTAGCGCAGCCGGGCAAGACCGGGGATTTCCGACAGCCGCTGCAGCAAGGCACCGAGGCCCACGCCGCCCGTGGTGACGACGCCATGCCAGGCATTGACGTTCTGGCCGAGCAGCGTGATCTCGCGAACGCCGGCTGCGACGAGTTTTTCGGCTTCCGCGACGATCTGGGCCATCGGCCGCGAGACCTCCGAGCCACGCGTATAGGGGACGACGCAGAAGGTGCAGAACTTGTCGCAGCCTTCCTGCACGGTCAGAAAGGCCGTGACGCCGCGGGCACGGGTCTTTGCCTTGTCGGGCGCCGGCAGGTGTTCGAACTTGTCCTCGATCGCATAGTCGGTTTCCAGCACGCGCTCGCCGCGGCCGACTCGCTTCAGCGCCTCCGGCAGGCGGTGATAGGTCTGCGGCCCGATGACGAGATCGACCGCGGGCGCGCGGCGCAGGATTTCGTCGCCTTCGGCCTGTGCAACGCAGCCGGCCACGCCGATCATCATCTCGCGCCCCTCACCCGCCTTGCGCTTCTTCAGATCGCGCAGGCGGCCAAGGGCGGAATAGACCTTTTCGGCGGCCTTTTCGCGAATATGGCAGGTGTTCAGGAGGACCAGATCCGCATCCTCGGCATTGTCCGTCGCGACATAGCCATCCTTTGCCAGAGCGTCCGTCATCCGGTCGGAATCATAGACGTTCATCTGGCAGCCATAGGTCTTCACGAAGACCTTCTTCACAGGGGCCGCGGCGGGATGGGAAACGGGAGCAAGGAGCGTTGGGTCGGTCATGCCAGCTCCATAGCGTAATTCGGGGTGGAAATGAAGCGATGTGGGTCGGGCGAGGCCGGAGAGGGAGACGCCGCGCTCAGCGCCCGCGAAGCCGCGCCAGAAGCATGGTCTTCATCTGCTTCTCCACGTCCCGGCTCACCTGCTTGCGATTGCTGTCGGCGCGGTAGTCGATGGTTTCGCCGAAGACGAGATCGACATCGACGGCCCCTTCGCGGAGCACTCCCATGAGATGCGGCACGAGCGCGATATCGCCGGGCCAGGCGGCGATGGGCCGGTGATAGCGGCCCATTGGCATGCCGTGGACGCGGGTATAGGCAATCGCTACCGGCTGGACATGGACGATGCCGGCGGGCGAGAGCGGAACGGCTGCCGCCGCCGCACCGAAGAGCGAGGTCTTGATTTCCAGCAGCCGATTGCCGTCGGAGGTGGTTCCCTCCGGAAAGAGCACGACGATTTCGCCCGCGGCAAGGCGCGCGCCGATCTCGTTGACCTGGTTTCCGGTCGTGCGCTTCTGCTCGCGTGCCACGAAGATGGTCGCCTGCAACCGGGCGAGCAGGCCGAAGACCGGCCAGGCCTTCACCTCCGCCTTGGCAATGAAGACGACATCCGCGACCGAGCCGAGGACCAGGATGTCCTTCCAGCTGACGTGGTTGGACACGAGCATCAGAGGCCGGCGCGTGTCGGGAGCGCCGTGGACATGGACCCGCAGCCCGATCATCCGGCAGGCGATGCGGTGCCAGAGACGTGGAAGGGTCCGCCGTGCCGGCCAATCACGCCACAGCAGGAACAGCTGGACCGGCGCGAGCAGAAGCGTCGCCAGTATCAGAAGCAAGACGCAGACGAGGACCCGGAGCCAGACGAACATCGTGCGCGTCAGAGATCGAGACGGAGAATATCGGCACCGCCGGGGGACGCATCCTGCGCGGACGGCTTGTAGTAGGCCTTGCGCTCGCCGACCTTGCGGAAGCCCAGCCGACGGTAGAGCGCCAAAGCGGCGACGTTCGCCTGATCGACCTCCAGGAACATCGTCTCCGCGCCATCCTGCCGGGCGCGGCCGACCGCCGCCTGCATGAGGCGCCAACCCAGCCCCGCCCTGCCATAACGCGGATCGACGCCGACGGTCAGAATCTCCGCCTCGCCGCCGGCCGAACGCGCCAGCACGAAGCCGCCCATCGCCGATCCCCCGCTCGAATTGTTCTGGCGGGCGACGAAGCCGGAGACGCTGTCCTGCGACAGCAGGCTGTAAAACGCGCTGGCGCTCCAGGCCGGCTTGAAAAGGACGCCGTGGATGCGGGCGACATCCGGGAGATGGTCGCCCGTCATCTGGAAGATGTCGAATTCGGGACGGCGAAGGAAGTAGTCGATCAATGCCATCTCAGGCGCGCGCCACGGCAAAGCCCGCCTGCGAGCGGACATCCGGGCCCCTGAGATACAGCGGCTTCGGCAGGGCGACGGACGGATCGAGAGCCGCACCGAGCTTCGCCACCACGGCGATGTCGGCCGTATCGGAGACCCGCTCGCCCCCATCGATACCACCTTCACCCCGCAACAAACCTGCGCCGGAGCCGCTGACGGTGCCGGAAAAGCGGGCGAACCGCGCCTGGGCGGCGACGATGTCGAGCGCTTCGGCGCCCGCGAGCGGCTGTCCTGCGGCATCGAAGGACTGGAGATAGACTTCCTCACGCTTCGCGTCGGTGACGATGAGGACGGGCTGGCCCGGCGCGTCGGAAAGCACGGAAAGGCCGAGCGCCTGCAGGACGGAGACGCCGACCACCGGCCTGCCCAGAGCCAGGCCGAGACCCCGGGCGGCGGCGACGCCGACGCGGATGCCGGTGAACGAGCCCGGACCGATGGTGACGGCGACGCGATCGATCGCATCCATCCCGACGCCGGCCTTCTCCAGGGCCTCGTCGATGAAGCCCATCAATTGCTCGGCGTGGCCGCGGCCGATGTCAGCGCCGGCGATGCCGAGCGTCGCATCCCGCGCCGACTCATAGAGCGCGACGTTGCAGGCCGTGCCGGCGGTATCGATGGCAAGAACGATCATGCGAAAGGATGGCCCCGTCTCAGGATGCCCGTGCAGGATTCACATCCCCGGGCGGTCGTCTCACTCTTCGGGATGTGCCGCCCCTGGCGCTGCCCGAAGAGCCGTCTCAGGAATTCGGCTCAGACCGCTTCGACGGCCTGAACCTCGGGCACGAAATGATGCAGCAGGTTCTGCACGCCGTGCTTCAGGGTTGCCGTGGAGGATGGGCAGCCCGAACAGGCGCCCTTCATATTGAGGAAGACCGTGCCGTCGCGAAATCCCTTGAAGGTGATATCGCCACCATCCTGCGCAACGGCCGGCCGGACACGGGTTTCCAGCAGTTCCTTGATGGTCGCGACGATGGTTTCGTCACCCTTCTCGAAGAACTCGCCTTCCTGATCGGCTTCTTCCGCTCGACCCTGCCCCGCCATGATCGGCTGGCCGGACATGAAGTGCTCCATGATGGAGCCGAGAATGGCGGGCTTCAGGTGCTGCCACTCGGCATCGGCCTTGGTGACCGTGATGAAGTCGTAGCCGAAATACACGCCGGTGACGCCGGGAATGTCGAAGATGCGGGCGGCAAGCGAGGAACTGGCGCGGGCCTCGGTCTCGTCGCGGAATTCGGCCGTGCCGTTTTCCAGGACGACCTTGCCCGGCAGGAACTTCAGCGTTGCGGGGTTCGGGGTCGATTCGGTCTGAATGAACATAATGGTGCTCCCTGTCGGGTAAAGGCCGACGGTGAAAGAATGCGATCGAGCATAAGCGTACGGCGCCTCGCCATCAAGCCTGCGCCCGGACCGTCGCATAGCGATTGCGGGAAAATGGTGATTGCGTGGCCTGCATACCAGAGGTGCCTGTCGTTCGACAGAAAGATCCGTCGCCGAGAGGCTTCACCCTCGTCAGCTCAGCGCATCGATCTCTTCGTCCGTCAGCAAATCCGGTATGACGGTGACCGGGATCGGGAAGACGGCCGTCTTGCCGGCGATCGAGGCCACCAGCGGGCCGGGACCGTCCTTGTAGGAGCCGGCGGCGAGGACGAGAATGGCGATATCCCGATCCTCCTCGATCAGGCCGTAGATCTGCTCGGTGGGCATGCCCTCGCGGATGATCATCTCCGGCTCGATGCCGATCTTTTCGCGCACGTCATGGGCGACCTTTGCGAGCGTCGCTTCGGCTTCCGCACGGGCCTCGGCCCGCATGATCCCCTCGACGCCCAGCCATTGCTGGAAATCGCCGTCGGGAATGACATAGAGCAGAACGAGGGCGCCGGAGGAGTGCTTGGCGCGCATGCCGGCATAATGCACGGCGCGGCCGCATTCCGGAGTGCCGTCGATCACCGCCAGAAACTTGCGGCGGTGACCTTCCATACGAGAGAGACGTGTCGAGACCATGGGCGAACTCTGACACTCGCGCCGGCCCTTCGCAAGACCGTTTTGATGCCGTCCCCGTTCGGGAGCGGGAATGGCCTATTGGAGGAAGCCGATGATGTCGCGAACCTCGCGCATCGTCGTTTCCGCGCGGGCCCGTGCCCGCTCGCCGCCATCGCGCAGGATCGCGTCGATATGGCTGGTGTCGGCCATCAGCCGCGACATTTCGCCGGTGATCGGGGCGAGCACGTTGACCGCGAGATCGACCAGCGCCGGCTTGAAGACGGAGAATTGCTGACCGCCGAACTCGGCCAGGATCTCGGTCTTGGTGCGATCGGCAAGGGCCGCATAGATGCCGACGAGATTGTCGGCTTCCGGGCGGCCGGCAAGGCCTTCGACCTCCGAGGGCAAGCCGTCCGGATCGGTCTTCGCCTTGCGGATCTTCTTCGAGATCGTCTCGGCATCGTCCACGAGGTTGATGCGCGACAGATCCGACGGATCGGATTTCGACATCTTCTTCGTCCCGTCGCGCAGGCTCATGACACGCGGCGCGGGGCCGTCGATCATCGGCTCGACCATCGGGAAATAGGCATGCACCGGCTCTTCGCCGACCGTGATGTCGATGCCCTTGCCGCCGGTGCGGATATGGGCCTGATAATCGAGGTTGAACTTCATGGCGATGTCGCGCGCGAGTTCCAGATGCTGCTTCTGGTCGTCGCCGACCGGCACGTGCGTCGCGCGATAGACGAGAATGTCGGCCGCCATCAGGCTCGGATAGGCGAGCAGGCCGAGCGAGGCATTTTCCCGATCCTTGCCGGCCTTGTCCTTGAACTGCGTCATGCGGTTCATCCAGCCGATGCGCGCGACGCAGTTGAAGATCCAGGCGAGTTCGGCATGCTGCGGCACGGCCGACTGGTTAAAGACGATATGGGCCTTGGGATCGATGCCGGATGCGATGAAGGCGGCGGCGATCGAGCGGATCTGCCCCGGCAGGTCCTCATGCACGAGCTGCGCCGTGATCGAATGGAGGTCCACCACGCAGTAGATGCAGTCGTTCTTCTCCTGCAGCGCCACGAATTTGCGGATGGCACCGAGATAGTTGCCGAGGTGAAGATTGCCTGTCGGCTGGACACCGGAGAAGACGAGCGGCGGAAAGTTTGACATGGAAACCTCGATCAGGCGCGGGAAATCATGCGTTCTGCCGCGGAAACGGCCGGCGGAATTTTCCGGGCTTATGCACGGGCGATGCCCGACAATCAAGTTGGTTCTCCGTCGGCCGCGCGTTCCCGCCGCACGAGACTATCCGTTGGTTGGTTGAAGGAGATCCCAGAGATTGCCGAAGGGATCGGAAAAGACGGCGACCGTGCCATAGGGCTCGTGCCGCGGCTCCTCCTTGAACGTGACGCCTTTGGCAAGCATCGCAGCGTGATCGCGGGCGAAATCGTCGGTGAAGAGGAAGAATGAGACCCGTCCGCCAGTCTGGTTGCCGATGGCTGCCACTTGGCTCACGCCATCGGCCTTGGCGATCAGAAGCGCTGTTTCCTGCGCGCCCGGTGGCCGCAGGACCACCCAGCGCTTGCCGTCTCCCAGATCGACGTCCTCCAGGAGCTCGAAACCGATATCGTCGCGGTAGAAGGCGATCGCGTCGTCGTAATCGAGCACGACGAGCGTTATGCGGGCGATTGTCTGGGCCATCTGTTCCCCTTGAGCGCGGTCAGATCTGCGGTGGAGGCAGGACGCTGGTGTCGGCCTCCTCCTTGGCGGTTTGCGGGCGCGGCTTGCGCTTCAGGTTGCGGCGGAGCATCGAGGCATCCGCGCCACCGATCGCAAAGGCGAGCACGAAATAGACCATCATCGCCATCCCGATCAGCAGCATCAATGCGGTCAGCTGCGTCAAGAGACGCGCCTGCGGGGTCAGCCAGTCGGCGAGGTAGCCGGAGGCATAGTGGAGCGCGACCGCCATGACGGCCGTTGCCGCGAGAAGGCGCAGGACGCGCGAGAAAAGCGCGGGCTCCCACGCCCAGTGACCGCGGCGCACGAGCGTGACGAAGAGCAGCACCGTCGTCAGCCAGCCGGAGGCGGCTTCGGCGGTGGCAATGCCGCGTTCCCCGTAGAGCGGAAAGAGGGAAACGGCGAGCAGGCAGTTGAAGGCGACCGAAATGCCGGTGAACCGCATCGGCGTCTTGGTGTCCTCGCGCGCGAAGAAGCCCGGATTGAGCGCCTTGATCATGACGAAGGCGGGAAGGCCGAGACCGTAGATCGCGAGCGTCGAGGCGACGGTTGCCGTGGTCGCGGGCGAAAAGGCGCCGCGCTCGTAGAGCACCCGCACGATCTCGTCGGAGATGACCCAGATTGCGCCGGCGGCCGGCAGGGTGAGAAACAGGACGAATTCGAGCGAGCGGTTCTGCAGGTTCGCCGCTTCCTTCAGCGCACCCCCGCGCAGCGCGCGCGACAGTTCGGGCAGGAGCACGACGCCGACGGCGATGCCGACGACGCCGAGCGGCAACTGGTACACCCGGTCGGCGTATTGCAGCACGGCGATGGCGCCGTCCTTGGTGGAGGCGATCATCTGCCCGATCAGCTGGTTGATCTGGGTGATGCCGCCGGTGATTGCGGCGGGAAAGGCAAGCACCAGCAGGCGTTTGACGTTCGGCGTATAGCGCGGGCGGCGAAGGCCGAACCGTATGCCGGCATGGCGCACGCCTGCATAGAGCACAGCCATCTGAAGGATGCCTGCAACGAGCACACCCCAGGAGAGATACCAGGCCGTCATCAGCGGATCGGCACCGGTCCACAGGCCGTAGGCGAGCGCCGTGATCAGGGTCAGATTGAGAAAGACCGGGGCAATGGCGGCTGCGAAATAATGATGCAGCGAGTTCAGCATGCCCGACAGCATCGCCGTCAGCGACATGCACATCAGATAGGGAAACATGACGACGGCAAGCTTCACCGTGATGTCGAACTTCTCGGCATCGCCGACGAAGCCGGGCGCAATGATCGTCGAGACGATCAGCGGCATGGCCAGTTCCATCGCGATGGTGATGACGAGCAGCACGGTGAAGAGAACGCCGAGGACCTCCTCGGAGAAGCGCTTCGCGCCATCGATGCCGTTCGCCTCGATCTCCTTGGCAAACAGCGGCACGAAAGCGGCGTTGAAGGCACCTTCGGCAAAAAGCCGGCGGAAGAGATTGGGGAAGCGGAAGGCGGCGTAGAAGGCATCGGCCATGGGGCCGGTGCCGAGCGCTGCAGCCATCAGCGTTTCGCGGCCAAAGCCGAGCAGTCGGCTGCCGAGCGTGGCTCCGCCGACGGTTGCAAACTTGCGGGCGAGACTCATCCTTCGGCCTTCATCTTGCGGGGTCCTGCAGGCCGCGTGTTCGGCGGCGGTGCAGCGGCACCCTGCGCCGGTTGACCCTGCGGGGCATGGCCCGGGGCACTCTGGCCCGGTGGTTCCTTGCCCATGGGAACATGGCCTAGGGGTGCGATCCACTGGGCGATGATGCCGGCCGGCATGCGGTCGCGCACCTCGTCGGCCTGTTCGGCCATCACCGCCTTCAGGCGGGCGGTGATGTGGCCGTGCCGCGTCTCGTTGGTGATCTTCGCGCCCACGAGATCGGTGACGTAGAAGGTGTCGATGACCTTTTCGCCGAAGGTGGTGATGTGGGCGGAGTGGATGTCGAGCGACAGGTCCGCCAGCACCGCCGTGATTTCGGACAGAAGACCCGTCCGGTCGAGGCACTCGACCTCGATGACCGTGAACTTGTTCGACAGCGAATTGCTGATCGTGACGGCCGGGGGCACGGTGAAGGTCTTGTTGCGCTTGCGCCCCTTGGTGCGGCTGGCGATGACGCCCGGCAGATCCTTCTTGCCGGACAGAACGTCCTCGATCATGCGGCCGATGCTTGCAGCACGTCGCGTTTCGTCGTCATCGACCGTGAATTCGCGGTTGATGAGAATGGTATCGAGCGCGCGCCCGTCCGACGTCGTAAAAATCTGCGCATCAACGATGTTGGCACCCGCCGCCGCGCAGGCGCCGGCGATGATGGCCAGCAGGCGCGGATGGTCGGGTGCGAGAACCGTGATCTCGGTAATGGCGTGGAACTGGTGCGTCCGCACCATGGTCGCCAGCGTCCGCGCGGCCTTGTCCGTCTCCCGGATGAAACGGGCATGCCGCACCTGATCGTCCAGCGACACCGATAGAAGATAGGGCTGGTAGTGCAGCCGCGAATAGGTCTTGCGATCCTTCTGGCTGAAATCGGCCAGCGCATCGAAGAGCAGCGAGGCCGCATGTGCAGCCCGCTCCTTGCGCGGCACGTCCGAAAATCCGCCGGACAGCAGCAGCTCCGTCTCGTAGTAAAGCGTGCGCAGCAGCTGGCCCTTCCAGCCGTTCCACACGCCGGGGCCGACGGCCCGGATGTCGCAGACCGTCAGGATCATCAGCATCTTCAGTCGGTCGAGCGACTGGACGCGTTCGGCGAAGTCGAGGATCGTCTTGCGGTCGTTGAGGTCGCGCGTCTGCGCGACCATCGACATCGTCAGATGCTCCTCGATCAGCCACGCCACCGTTTCTGTCTGCTTGTGCGTCAGTCGGAGGCGGGGTCCGAGACGGCGGGCGAGCCGCGCGCCGGCCTGGGAATGATCCTCCGGACGCCCCTTGGCGACATCGTGCAGGAGCACGGCGACATAAAGCGCGGTGCGCTCCTCGACCTGCGGCATGAGCTTGCCGGCGAGCGGATGAATGTCCTGGTCGAGCCCGCGATCGATGCGCGACAGCATGTCCACGGACCGCAGCAGATGCTCGTCCACCGTATAGTGGTGGTACATGTTGAACTGCATCAGCGAGACGATGCGGCCGAACTCGGGAATGAAGCGTCCGAGCACGCCGGCCTCGTTCATGCGGCGCAAGACGAGTTCCGGGTCGCGGCGCGAGGTGAGGATGGAGATGAAAAGGCGGTTCGCCTCCTCGTTTTCCCGCAGGGCCGGCGTGATGAGGCCGAGCGAGCGCGTCAGTTGCTTGAGCGCCGCCGGGTGGAACTCCAATCCGTTGACATCGGCGATGTGGAAGAAGCGGATGAGATTGACCGGGTCGCGGCGGAAGATGTCGGGGCTCGCCAGCGCAATGCGGCCGCCATCGTCGACGAATTCGAGCGAACCGGGAATTTTCCGCACACGGCGGCGGAAGCGGTTGATGACGGCAGAGAAGCCCGGCAGTTCCTTGGCCTGCTGATCTTCCAGCGCCGCGCAGAAGATGCGCGTGAGGTCGCCGACATTCTTGGCGACCAGAAAATAGTGCTTCATGAAGCGCTCGACGGAAGTCATGCCGGGATGATCCTGATAGCCGAGGCTCTCGGCGATCTCGCGCTGGATGTCGAACGACAGGCGCTCCTCGGACTTTCCGGTCAGGAAGTGCATGTGGCAGCGCACGGCCCAGAGGAAATCGTCGGACTTGCGGAACAGGTGGTATTCGGAGCGCGAGAGAACGCCGAGCTTGACCAAATCGGCCGATTCGCGGACGCGGTAATAATATTTCGCAATCCAGAACAGCGTGTGCAGATCGCGCAGGCCGCCTTTGCCTTCCTTGACGTTCGGCTCCACGAGATAGCGCGTATCGCCGGCCTTGCGGTGGCGCTCGTTGCGCTCGGCGAGCTTGGCGGCGATGAATTGCGGGCCGGTATTGCGCACGATCTCGTCGTCGAACCGGGCTTCCAGATCGTCCACCAGTCCGGCGCAGCCGCAGATCAGGCGCGCTTCGAGAATGGCGGTGCGGATCGTCATATCCTCTTCCGACAGACGGATGCACTCTTCGACCGTGCGGGTGGCGTGGCCGACCTTGAAGCCCATGTCCCACAGGAGATAGAGCATGTATTCGATCGCCGGCTCGCAGAAGGGCATCTTCTTGGACGGCAGGAGAAACAGGAGATCGATGTCGGAACCGGGCGCCAGCGTGCCGCGGCCGTAGCCGCCGACGGCCGCCACCGCGATCTGCATGGAGGGCGGCACGCTCGAGGCGCTGAAGATGTGGTGCAGCACGAAATCGTGCAGGATGGCGATCAGCCGGTCCTGCAGCCAGGAAATGCGCGCCGCACAGGCAAGCCCGCCGCCGTCCTGCTTCAGCAGTTCGTAGGCCTTGGCACGTCCACGGACATTGGCGTCCTTGAGCGTGGCGAGCAAGGCCTGACGCATGGGATCGCGCTGCTCGGCATGCGCCGATGCGATGAAATCCACCTTGGCCTTGAGGGCTGCGATGTCCAGGATGTCGCTGAAGTCGATGTCCTGTCTCCTTGGCGCCGGCCGGATGTACTCCGGGCGCGCGATAGCTGCGAGCCGTTCTTTTGGCATCACATTCCGAACCTTCCGCCCTTCCGGCGTCTCTCTGCCACCGGTCGCGGCTCGATCGTCGCTTGCGCCCCACCCCCGAATTCCCATGGGGCCTGAAGACGATAGGGCCAAACGATTGCCAAGACGTTTCCGTCCGGGCCGATCCGTTGCTTCCAAGCGGGCAAATGCGCCCTTTCAAAGGCGTCTTTAAGCCGCCCGCCTGACCCAGGGCTGGATATGCTCGCGGCGCACCGGAAAGGTCAAGCGGGGGCGGACAGGATCCTGCGCGGCCCCGCCTCAGGCACAGGCGTTACAGGCGTCAGGAGAGCTGCTTCTTCAGGGCGTAGAGCGCGTCCATCGCCTCGCGCGGCGTCATGTCGTCGGGGTTGAGCCGCCTCAGCGCATCTTCGACCGCGGACGGTTTGGCGCGCGCGACCTCCTCGCGGCGGATGGCTACCTGGAACAGAGGAAGATCGTCGATCAGCTGGCTTGCCGGGTTTTTCCGGTCGGCATCCTCGAGTTTCGCCAGCACGTCCTTTGCGCGCGCGACGACGGCAGCCGGCAGGCCGGCCAGACGTGCGACCTGGATGCCGTAGGAGCGATCGGCCGAACCCGGGCCAACCTCGTGCAGAAAGATCACGTCGCCGTCCCATTCCTTGACGCGCATGGTGACGTTGGACAGGCGTTTGAGCTTCTCCGAAAGCACGGTCAGCTCGTGGAAATGCGTGGCGAACAGGCCGCGGCAGCGATTGGCCTCGTGCAGGTGCTCGACGGCCGCCCAGGCGATCGACAGACCGTCGAAGGTCGCCGTGCCCCGGCCAATTTCGTCGAGAATGACGAGCGAGCGATCCGTCGCCTGATTGAGGATGGCCGCCGTCTCGACCATCTCGACCATGAACGTCGATCGCCCGCGCGCGAGATCGTCGGAGGCGCCGACACGGGAGAAGAGGCGATCGACCACGCCGATATGGGCGCTGGCGGCAGGCACATAGGAGCCCATCTGCGCCATGATGGCGATCAGCGCGTTCTGGCGGAGAAAGGTCGATTTACCGCCCATGTTGGGACCGGTCAGCAGCCACAGGGCGCCGTCGCCTTCCGGCGACAGGGGCGAGAGATCGCAGGTATTGGCGACGAAGGCGGCGGACGCCTGGCGGCGCAGCGCCTGCTCGACCACCGGATGCCGGCCCCCGTCGATCGCAAACATCTTCGAGGCATCGACCGTCGGACGTCGGTAATCCTGCTCTTCGGCAAGCACGGCAAGCCCGGCGGAGACGTCGAGAATGGCAAGTGCCAGCGCCGCCGCCTTGATCTCCTCGGCTGCGGCAATGACGGCTTCGACCATGCTGTCGAAGGCGGCAAGTTCGATCCCGAGTGCCCGGTCGGCGGCATTGGCGATCTTGGTCTCGAGGTCCGCAAGCTCGGTGGTGGTGAACCGCATCGCGTTCGCCATGGTCTGGCGGTGGATGAAGCGGGCCTTGGCGCCCTCCCCGTCCGTCATGGGACCGGCATTGCCTGCGGTCACCTCGATGAAATAGCCGAGCACATTGTTGTACTTGATCTTCAGCGAGCGGATGCCGGTTTCCTCGGCATAGCTCAGCTGCAGCGCGGCGATGACCCGGCGGGACTGGTCGCGCAGCGCGCGCATCTCGTCGAGCTCGGCATGGCAGCCATCGCGCAGGAAGCCGCCGTCGCGCTTCAGGAGCGGCAGGTCGTCGGCGAGCATGCCGGAAAGTTTTTCGGAAAGTTCGGAGGGCAACCGGGCAAGCGAGGTGCGTGCCGCTTCCAGCTCCGGCGGCAGGTCCGGCTGGCCGATCAGCCGGGCGATCTCGGAACCGGTCCGGATGCCGATCAGCACCGCCCCGAGATCGCGCGGACCGCCGCGGCCGAGCGAGAGGCGCGACAGGGCGCGCGGCATGTCCGGCACATGTTTCAGCGCCGCCCGCAGATCGGCCGAGAGCGACGGCTGCGCGAGGATCGTGGCGATGGAGTCGAGTCGCGTGCGGATGCGGTCCGGATCGGTCAAAGGCGACATCAGCCGCTCGGCGAGAAGACGGCCGCCGCCGCCGGTCACGGTGCGGTCGAGGGCTCGCAGCAGAGAACCGTCCCGGCTGCCCGAGAGGGTCTTGACCAGTTCCAGGTTCGCGCGCGTGGCGGGATCGATGAAGAGCGTCGAAGCGGCGCTTTCGCGCTCGGGGATGTCGAGCGGCGGGCGTTCGGCGAGCTGGGTCTTTTCGACATAGCCGACGGCGGCCGAGGCGGCGGCCAGCTCGGCGCGGGAAAACTGGCCGAAACCATCGAGCGTCTTCACGCCGTAATAACGGGCCAGGCGGTTTTCGGCGGTGGCGCTATCGAACAGGATGGCCGGCTGCGGCACGGCGACGCGACCGATGACATCGAGCACGGGGCGCATGTCGGGATCGTAGAACAGCGTGTCGGCGAGGATGAGCTCGCGCGGCTCGATGCGCAGGATATCGGCGAGAAGCCGCGTTTCCGTCGTTTCGGAGAGACGGAAGATGCCGGTGGAAATATCGATCCAGGCAAGCGCAAAGGCCGGCTCGGCGCTGCCGCGCAGACGCGCCATGGCCATCAGGTAGTTGCTCTCCGACGCGACGAGCAGCTTTTCCTCGGTGATGGTTCCCGGCGTGACCAGACGCACGACGTCCCGCTTGACGACCGACTTGGAGCCGCGCTTGCGGGCCTCGGCCGGGTCTTCCGTCTGTTCGCAGACGGCGACGCGGAAGCCGAGACCGATCAGCTTCTGCAGGTAATCATCGGCAGCGTGGATCGGCACCCCACACATGGGAATGTCCTGACCGAGGTGCTGCCCACGTTTCGTCAACACGATCCCGAGTGCGCGCGAGGCTTCCAGAGCATCATCGAAGAACAGCTCGTAAAAATCCCCCATGCGATAGAACAGGAGGGAGCCGGGATTGTTGGCCTTGATCTCGATATACTGTTCCATCATCGGCGTCGCCTGCACGCGCACCTCGGGCGGCACCGCGGATGACGCAGCCGTTGCTTCGGCCGTCGAGGGGAAATGTGTCGTCAAGATATACCAGATTTCGCTAAAAAAGCCGCCAGCCGGCCAAAAAGACAGTGTCACCCTAGCGAACGGCGTCTATAGAAGACAACAAGAAAGCGCGGCCGGGGGTGGCCGCCCACAGAAGCTTGAGGGATCCGAGGGAGCATCGACATGGCAAACGAACGCAAGGCCCGTGCAGGCGGTACAGCCGTCACCGATCAGGAAGCGCTGGATTTCCACGCGCAGGGACGCCCCGGCAAGCTGGAGATCACGCCGACGAAGCCGATGGCAACGCAGCGCGATCTGTCGCTCGCCTATTCGCCCGGCGTCGCGGTTCCCGTGAAGGCGATCGCCGCCGATCCGGCAACGGCCTATGATTACACGACGCGCGGCAACATGGTCGCCGTCATCTCCAACGGCACCGCCATTCTCGGCCTCGGCAATCTCGGCGCCCTCGCCTCCAAGCCCGTCATGGAAGGCAAGTCTGTTCTCTTCAAGCGGTTTGCGGACGTCGATTCCATCGACCTCGAAGTCGATACCGAAGATGCGGACACCTTCATCAACTGCGTGCGCTATCTCGGGCCTTCCTTCGGCGGCATCAACCTCGAGGATATCAAGGCGCCGGAATGCTTCATCATCGAGCAGAAGCTGCGCGAGATCATGGACATTCCGGTGTTTCACGACGACCAGCACGGCACCGCGATCATCGCAACGGCCGGCCTGATCAACGCGCTGGAGCTGACCGGCCGCGACTTGAAGACCACCCGGCTGGTCTGCAACGGCGCGGGTGCTGCGGCCATCGCCTGCGTCGAACTGATCAAGTCGCTCGGCTTTGCGCCCGAGAACATCATCATGTGCGACACCAAGGGCGTGATCTACCAGGGCCGCACCGAGGGCATGAACCAGTGGAAGTCGGCCCATGCGGTCAAGACCGACCGGCGGACGCTGGAAGAGGCGATGGACGGCGCGGACGTCGTGCTCGGCCTGTCGCAGAAGGGCGCTTTCTCCGAAGCCATGATCCGCTCGATGGCGCCACAGCCGATCATTTTCGCCATGGCCAATCCCGATCCGGAAATCACGCCGGAAGAGGTTGCCTCCATCCGTGACGACGCGATCATGGCGACCGGGCGCTCCGACTATCCGAACCAGGTCAACAATGTTCTCTGCTTCCCCTACATGTTCCGCGGCGCGCTGGACGTGCGGGCGACCACGATCAACGAGGACATGAAGATCGCTGCGGCGCGGGCGCTCGCAAGCCTTGCCAAGGAGGACGTGCCCGACGACGTTGCGGCAGCCTATCAGGGCAACCGTCCCCGGTTCGGCGCGCAGTACATCATTCCCGTGCCCTTCGATCCGCGCCTGATCTCGTCGATCCCGGTCGCCGTCGCCAAGGCCGCGATGGAGAGCGGGGTGGCGCAGAAGCCGATCGCCGATCTCGCCGCCTACGGCCACCAGCTTTCGATGCGCCGCGACCCGATCGCCTCGACGCTCGCACGGATCTACGAGCGGGTGCGGCTTGCGCCGAAGCGGATCGTCTTCACCGAGGGCGAGGAAGTGCCGATGATGCGCTCGGCCCTCGCCTATGCCAATCAGAAGCTCGGTACAGCCCTGCTGCTCGGCCGCGAGGACCGCATGCGCGAGACGGCGGCGCGCGAGGGCATCGATCTCGACCGCCCCGGCATCAAGCTCGTCAATGCCCGCATTTCCGATCGCACCGGCGCCTATACGGACTATCTCTATGCCCGCCTGCAGCGGGAGGGTTACCTGTTTCGCGACGCGCAGCGGCTGATCAACAACGACCGCAACCACTTCGCCGCCTGCATGGTCGCGCTGGGTGACGCCGACGGCATGGTGACGGGCATCACCCGCAACTACTCGACCGCCCTCGACGATGTCAGGCGCTGCATCGATGCCAAGCCGGGGCACCGGGTGATCGGCGTGTCGATCGCGCTCTGCCGGGGCCGCACGGTTCTGGTCGCGGATACGGCGGTGCACGACATGCCGTCCTCCGAGGAACTGGCCGATATCGCCGTGGAGGCCGCAGGGCTCGCACGACGCCTCGGCTATGTCCCACGCGTGGCGATGCTGGCCTACTCCACCTTCGGGCATCCGCATGGCGAGCGCTCGGACCGGGTCCGCGAGGCCGTGAAGATCCTCGACCGGCGTCGCGTCGACTTCGAGTATGACGGGGAAATGGCGGCCGATGTCGCGCTGAACATGAAAGCGATGGAGCAGTATCCGTTCTGCCGTCTGTCAGGCCCGGCCACGGTGCTCGTCATGCCGGCGTTCCATTCCGCCTCCATCTCGACCAAGATGCTGCAGGAACTGGGCGGTGCCACGATCATCGGCCCGCTGCTGGTCGGCCTCGACAAGCCCGTGCAGATCGTCTCCCTGACGGCCAAGGATTCCGAGATCGTCAACATGGCGGCGCTGGCCGCTTATAACGCCGGGTAACGCGGGGGCCTTCCCGAACCCCAACGAAAAATGCCCTTCCCGGTCGGGGAAGGGCATGAGATCCGTGAACCCGCGCGATCACGCCTCCTTTTCAGAGAGCGAAGCGGGTGGCGTCGGCGCCGTAGTAATTCAGGTAACGGCCGGCGATGTTGGTGATGGGCAGGACGACGAGAATGTCGGTCGTGCGGAAGGCCTCGTCCACCACGGCACCGTCGCCGACCATGGCGCCGATGCGCAGGTAGCCCTTGATCAGTGGCGGCATGGCGGAGAGGGCGGCACGCGCCTGGATCGCTTCGACCGGCATGAGGTCCATGACGCGGTAAAGTTCCGGTCGCGCTTCCACCTGCCAATCGCCGCTGGCCGGCACCGTGTGATGCAGGAAGGACAGAGCCAGCGCGTGATGTTCCGGAATGGTGCCGGGGAACGAGGCACAGCCGAACATCGCATCGATGCCATGCTTCAGCGCATAGGCCCAATTGCCCTGCCACAAAAGCTCCACGGTCCGCTTGGTGCGATAGGACGGCAGGACGCAGGAGCGGCCGAGTTCCATGAACCGCTTGCCGGGGTGACGGGCGATCATCGGGTCGATCAGGAATTCCGAGGCCGAATAGAACCCCTGGGCGGCGACGGCTACATCCTGTCGCAGCAAGCGGTAGGTTCCGACGATCTGAGCTTCCGACTGTCCGGGAAGCGAGGTGTCGAGCACCAGGAGATGGTCGCAGACGGCATCCCAGCCATCGATATCGCGGCCGATCAGGGCGGCACCGGCCGGGACGCGGGCGCCCATTTCCTCGACGAACACCTTGTAGCGCAGGGCCTGTGCGGCATCGATCTCGGAGGGCGTGCGGGCGATCCGCGTTTCGAGCGGCCCGATGCGTCCGAGCACATCGCTGGCCGGCGCGAGATCGCGCGGCGGGCGGGCCCGAGCAAGGGTCGGGCTCGCCACGGGCACGGACAGGGTGCGCAGAGCCGTCATGGATTCCAGAATTTCGATCGTCATCGCAGATTACCCCTAATCGCGAGCATGCGCCTGCACGTAAACCGCGAACGCTGAGGGAAGAAAACGGGTATTTTCCCGACATTTTCCGAATCACGCCCGGGCTGCGGTGGCAGTCCGCTTCCTGCAGGCCTTTAAGCATGTCACTGCAACAAGACCGTGACAAGGCTTGAGTGGCGATCCTTAGCCGGCAATCAATCGCGTGACCAGATCGATCAGAAGCTTGGGGTCGGCAGGCTTGGCCAGCACCGCATCCGCACCCGCCTCCAGCAAGGCGCGATGGGTTTCCGGTCGGCGGTCGGAGGTCTGCACGATGACGGGAAGCCGGGACGCGGCGTCCGTCGAATGCTCGGACAGTCGCAGCCGACGCAGCGTCGTCAAAGCGTCGCCCGAGGGCATGTTGAGGTCGGTGATCAGAATCTTTGCCGCCGGCTTGTTGCCGGCAGCGTCCGGTGCTTCGCGATCGAGCAGGTCGTCCAATGCGGCAAAGTCCACGACATGGCGAACGGCGTGCCCTGCGCGCTCCAGCGTGCTTTTCAGGATCGCCGCGTTGACCGGATCGTCCTCCCCGAGCAGCACGGTCGGCTCGACCAGCGCAACGGGTGAGGATGCGGTATCCATCTCGTCCCGAAGGATGGGGCGGTTGTCGTTGATGGCGTCGCGAACCTCGATGCCCCTCAGCTGGCCTTTGAGCACCGCCACCAGCGAGCTTTCCCGCAGCGGGCGAATGAGCCAGGCGTGAAAGCCATCCGTCTGATGCAGCGGCTGCTGGATGCGCTCTTCCGGATTGGCCAGATAGGTCCGCCGCAGCGGCAAGGCGTCGAGGTCGGGCCTGTCGTCGCAGATTCTCCGGAACAGGGCGGCACAGCGATGATCGACGATGACATCGGTCAGCCGCGCGGCGCCGTCCGTGTCCGTCGTTGCCTGCAGCAGGTGCTCCGCCTGCCTCAAGGAGGAGACGAGGCGGCAGCGACCGCCCAGCGTCTCGATCGTCGCGGCCAGCGCCTCGGACGCGGGACCTTTCGGCGCGACCAGCAGCACCCGGGAGCTGGAAAGCGTGCGGCTGCGGGCCGGGGCGAGCGACGGGCCGAATGCCTGCAGGGGAAAGCGGATCTCGAAGAGGCTGCCGGCGCCGAGACGGCTGGAGACGGTGATGTCGCCGCCAAAGGCCCGGACGATCCGCTGCGAGATGGCGAGGCCGAGGCCGGTGCCGCCGGCCCGGGAGGCCGTGCTGCCGGCCTGTTCGAACGCATCGAAAATGCGCGCCTGGTCGTCCGTCGTCATGCCCGGCCCGGTGTCCGTGACGCGCAGCACGAGGCTGCCCATCTGCTCGGCGCAGCTGACGAGCACGCCGCCCGTCGTCGTGAACTTGACGGCATTGCCCACCACGTTGAAGAGGACCTGCTTGAGGCGGGGACCGTCGATCTGCAGCGTATCGGGCACGTCTGCCGCGATGGTGGAGGCGATTTCGATGCCTTTGGCGTGCGCACGATGCGACAGCATTTCCACGACGCTCTCGACCAGCGGACGAAGGGTCTGGCGTGTCGGGCGCAGAGCGAACCGCCCTGCTTCCATCGAGGCACAATCCAGCAGATCATCGACGAGCTGCACGAGGTCGTGACCGGACTGGCGCATGCCGGCGAGATAGTTCGCCTGCTGCGGCGTCAGCCGGGTCTGGTCGAGGAGGTCGCTCATGCCGAGAATGCCCGACAGCGGCGTGCGGATCTCGTGGCTGACCGTGGCCAGCAGATGCGATTTCGCCTGGCTTTCGGCCTCGGCTCTTCGCAGCGCCGCCGCGTTGTCGCGCGCCGCACTGACATTGTCGGTGATATCGCGTCCAACGCTGACGATGCGCAACGTGCCGGTTCCGGCCTCGCGCGTCAGCACGTCGTGCCAGTCGAAGCAGCGCGGACCCTCGGGTGTGGGAAAGTCGACCGTATAGCGACCGGAGGTGCCGGCAGGACGCAGCGCAAGCCCGAAGGCCTGACAACATTGCCCCTCGGGCATCGGCGAGCCGGTCAGAGTGCGAAAGGTCTCGTTGGCTTCGAGAATAAGGCCTCTGGAGTCGCGCAGCATCGCCACGTCGCCGAGCGCGTCGTGAAGCGCGAAGCGCGCCGTGCTGGCTTCGCTGGCTTCCCAGGCGCGATCGCCCGAGCCTTCGGACAGAGCGCTGCCTCCGCGACGCCCGTCGCTGAACAGAAGGGCAATGCCGGCCAGGCCCGCAATGGCGAGGCAGAGCGGCAACAGGATCAGGTTTGCCTGCAGGCCTTCGGCAAGAATGGCGCCCGAGGCGAGAAGGCCGACGCCGGCCATGGCAGGGCGGAGAGCTAAAAGACGGGCGCTGCCGGGCGTGATGTCCGTGCCGTCATGCTCGGGAAACGCTGCGCGCGCAGGGAGCAATTCGGGCAGCGCGTCGCGCCCCTCGTCAGGGGTCTGCGACAGGTGCTGGACGATCGTGCGCTGCAGTCTCGAAGGCTCGCTCATGCGCTTTGCCTATCATGCAGCCGTTGGAAATGATTTCAGCCGATCGATTGCATTTTAACGATCGCGCTTTTTTGCCTGCAGAATCTCGTCCAGCACGATCGCGCCGGCCCCAACGGAGATGAAGACATCGGCGAGGTTGAAGACGGCGAAAGACCAGGTCTCGGTGTAGAACAGGATATAGTCGATCACATAGCCGTAGAGAAACCGGTCGACGAGATTGCCGAGCGCACCGGCGATGATCATTGCATAGCCGAGATGGGCGAAGAAGCGGTCCTTCGGCGTCTTGCGCCAGAGCCAGAGCACGAAGCAAACCACCACGAGGCGCATGCCCACGATGAACCAGCCTTCCATGCCGGACAGCATGGAGAAGGCGACGCCGTAATTATAGACCCGGTAGAGCGCCAGCATGGGGATGACGTGAACGGCCTCCTCCATCGGCAGATAGGCCTCCACCGCCTGCTTGATCGCCTGATCGAGCAGGAGCGCGAGAAGGATGAAGATCGCGATCGGCCAGGGGCGCGAAAACAGGGTCGGCCGGCTTTCGGGCGCGGTCGGGGCAAGAGGTGTCCGGCTGTCGGTCATCCGCGATCGTCCAGTGTCAGCAGGTGGCGCCGGGCCTCGAACAGCATGACGCCGGTGGCGATGGCGAGATTGAGCGAGTCCGCGCGTCCGGCCTGGGGGATGCGGGCGA
Organism: Rhizobium sp. PP-F2F-G48; assembly: GCF_004342335.1. Classification (NCBI taxonomy): domain Bacteria; kingdom Pseudomonadati; phylum Pseudomonadota; class Alphaproteobacteria; order Hyphomicrobiales; family Rhizobiaceae; genus Rhizobium; species Rhizobium sp. PP-F2F-G48. Next base: position 674,367 of record NZ_SLVH01000003.1, read on the forward strand.
GCTTGTCGGCCTTGGCCGCAAGTTCGTCCGGCAGCCCGGCCTGCTCGTTGCCCATGAGGACGACGACCGGGCGCGGGCGGTAATCGATCGTGCGGTAATCGACCGCCCCGGCAAGATGGGTGCCGACGACCATGACACCGGCCAATTTCTGCCATGCGAGAAACTCGGCCACCGTCGCGCGGAATACGGGCACGGCAAAGACCGAACCCATGGTCGCCCGCACGGTTTCGAGCGAGAAGGGATCCGTCGTCTCGCCGATCAGGATGACGCCGGAGACGCCGGCCGCATCCGCCGTGCGGATGATCGTGCCGAGATTGCCGGGATCGCGCACCCTGTCGAGCGCCACATAGGTCTCGTTCGCCCGCGGCTTGATATCCTTCAGCGTGCCGTAGCGCTGCTCGAACACGCCGACGACCATCTGCGGATTGTCGCGGCGGGTGACGGTGGCGATCACCTTTTCGCTGACTTCCAGCACGAGGCCGCCGCGCGCCACGGTGCGTGCGGCAATGTCGTCCACAGGCTTCTTGCCCTTGGCGGCCTTGGCATAGACCAGCGTGCGGATGGTCCAGCCGAGCTCGACCGCGTCGATGACGAGCTTCAGACCCTCGGCGATGAAGGTGCCGCTCTCGTCGCGCGCCTTCTTCTGGGTGAGCGCACGAATATCCTTGATGATCGGATTGGCAAGGCTCGTGACCTCTTTCACCTGTCCGACCCGGCCCTCGCCGCGTCCAACCTGTCCCCGCGGATTGCCGTTGCTGTAATCGCTGCTCATTTCGGCACCCACCGGCTGAAGAGAGACGTGGACAGCGCCCGGCCGACGCCGGCGTCACCATCCTGTTTGGATCCCGCGTTTTCGCGCAGGATCAGTTCGCCGGATTCGACGACGCCACCACGGCCGCGCATGATCTCGCGCATCAGCTCGTGGATGGAATAGAAGCTCGCCCGGATGGAATAGGCGGTCAGCACGAGACCGCGTGCGTCGTCGGAGAGGAGTTCGCGGCAGATGTCGAGCATGCCGGCGAGATGATCGAACAGGTGCCAGACTTCGCCGTTCGGACCACGGCCGAACTTGGGCGGGTCTGTGAGAATGATGTCGTAGCGGCTGCCGCGGCGCTCCTCACGCTGGATGAACTTCATCGCATCGTCGCAGATCCAGCGGATCGGCAGCGCCTCGGCCCGGCCGAGCGCCTGGTTCTCGCGACCCCAGCCGATCGCCTTTTTCGAGGCATCGACATGCGTCACCTCCGCGCCGGCCTTCGCCGCAATCAGCGAGGCGACGCCGGTGTAGCCGAAAAGATTGAGCACTTTCAGCGGCCGGCGGGCCTCCTCCACCTGCGCCTTCATCCACCGCCAGTGCGCCAGCTGCTCGGGGAAGACGCCGACATGGCGGAAGGAGGTGAAACGGCCAAAGAATTCGGCGTCGAGCAGACGCATCGGCCAGGTCTCGCCGAGCATTTCGCGCGGAAAACGCCAACGACCCATGCCGTCTTCGTCGGTGTCACCGGTAAAGATCGCGTCCGCCCGCTCCCACAGCGGGCCTTGCGACTTCGGCCACAGCGCCTGCGCCTCGGGACGAACGATCGTGTAGGGGCCGTATTGCTCGAGCTTAAGCGCATCGCCGCTGTCGATCAGGCGATAATCCGCCTCCCCCGCTGTCTCCAGGATCACAGGCACGCGCTCTCCCGGCTTGGTCCCGGCGCGCTGGCGCATGGTGACGGGCGCAGAGGTGTCCGCTGACGGCTCTGCCGGCAACGGACGCAAGGTTGCCGGCTGCGGGCGGCTCGACGAACGCTTCCCGTGCGGTTCCTGTCTCAAAGGCTCCTGCTTTGACGGTTTGGCACCGGCGTCCGAGCGCGCCGGGCCGGCGATCGGCGGACCTTTGCGGAACGGACCGGATTTCGGAGGCGCCTTACCGGGCGATCGTCTCTGCTTGTCCTTCAAGGGGCGTCATTTCCCGTTTCTTCAGCGTGTGGCGTGCAAATAGCATCGCAACTGCTCTTGGCAAAGCGGTTTCCGCCCGTAGATTTCGGTGCAAGGCGCGGCCGGGCGGACGTATTTTTCAGGATGGCTGCCGCTTGGCATGAGATCGAGGAGACTATCCATGGACATGACTGGTGAAGAGCGGATCTCCGCCCCGCGCGATGCCGTCTGGGCCGCCCTCAACGATCCCGAGGTGCTGAAGGGCTGTATTCCCGGCTGCACGCTGCTCGAATGGACCTCTCCCACAACATTGGATGCCGTCGTCACGGTCAAGTTCGGTTTCCTGTCCATGGCGTTTTCGGGTGTCATCACGCTCACGAACATGAACCCGCCCGAGAGCTATACGATCTCCGGTGAAGGCAAGGGCGGCCTTGCCGGATATGCGAAGGGTGGGGCGGATGTGCGGCTGGTCGAGGATGGCGAGGAGACGATCCTGCATTACGCCATTGTTGCCGACGTCTCGGGCAAGATCGCAGCGCTCGGATCGAAGCTCGTGCAATCCGGCGCAAACCGGATCGCGAGCCGCTTCTTTTCGGACTTTACGTCCGCCGCCAATGCGAAGGCTGCAAAGGCCTAAGCCCTACTTCTGCTGGGCTGCGATCATCGTCGGGCTGGAGCCTTGAAATGCCGGGCGATCGATCGGCGCGTTTGCGGCCTGCGCCGAAACGATCGCTTCCTGCTGCTGGCGACGCTTTTCGGCCTCCGTGTGCCATTTCAGCGCTTCCTTCGCCTCGACGCGCGAGCGCTTGCGATACTTGCCCTGGCTGAACCAGACGGCGCAGGCACCGATCACGAGACCGAGAATGACGGCGAGAAACAGGAAGACGAAGAACGGCCCCGAGATCGCCAGAACCGTGTCGGACGGATCGAACGGATTGAAGCCGAGCGTGACCTGCTGCCGGTTTGCGACACAGAGCACGATAAGCACGATCCCGAGCGGAACGAGAACGACGATGTTCAGAATTTTGCGCAGCATGCGAGCCGGTCTCCGCGTCTATCAGGGCCTGACGACAAGATGGGCGTCAAACGCGCCGGGTCAAGATCATGCGATCATGTGCTGATACAGCGATCGCGAAATCAGTCTTCGTCTTCCTCATCGACATCCGCGTCGGAACCGGGGTTCAGCCGTTCGCGCAGCTCCTTGCCGGTCTTGAAGAACGGCACCCATTTTTCCTCGACGAAGACGCTGTCGCCCGTGCGCGGGTTGCGGCCCGAGCGGGAGGGTCGGTTCTTGACGGAGAAGGCGCCGAAGCCGCGCAGCTCGACGCGATTGCCCCCCGCCAGCGCATCCGTAATCTCATCGAGAACGGCGTTGACGATGTTCTCGACATCGCGGTGATAGAGGTGCGGGTTTCGAGCCGCCACAATCTGCACCAGTTCCGACTTGATCACCCTCTGCCCCCTCTTGACGACGTTCTTCGCGAGACGCCCGTCATCCGCGGGCTAACGATCGAGATCCTTTCGCGGACCGGACACGCTCTAGCGCGGGTTGCCCCGCGCTCGGCGTCTCTCAATCGCGGCCAACCTGCCAAACGGAAACGAGACCGTCAAGAAACAACTTGTCCTGCGCCAGATTTCCCGAAAACGGAAAACCGTCAAATCCCAACGATTTGGCAAAGATCGCGGCCAGCGAACCCAGCCCGAACGGCAGTCCCGTCTCCGGCTTTTCCCAATCGACGATCGGCAGGGTGTCGGCCACGTTGCGGCTCTTGAGATAGTCGCGGATCTCCCGCTCGCCGCCGAGCTCGTCGATCAGTTTCAGATCGACCGCCTGGCGTCCGGTGAAGATACGGCCGTCGCCGAGGCGCAGGGCTTCCTCACGCGAAATCTTGCGACGTTCCGCGACGAGATCCACGAACCAGGCGTAGCTGTCGTCGATCATCGACTGGATCACGGCCTTTGCCGCATCGCTCGGCGGATGAAACGGCGATGGCTCGGCCTTCAGCGGCGCGGACTTGATCTCCTCGAGCGAGACGCCGAGCTTGTCGAGCAGCGTCTTCACCTGCGGATACTGGAACAGGACGCCGATGGAACCGGTGATGGACGTATCGCCGGCAACGATCCGGTCGCCCGCAATCGCAACCATGTATCCCGCGGACGCCGCCAGGGTCCGGACGTCGGACACGACAGGCTTCTTTTCCGCCACCTTGCGGATGGCGTCATAGAGCGTCTCGCCGCCATAGGTGGAGCCGCCGGGTGAATTGATGCTGACGATCAGGCCCTTGACCTGGTCGGCCTTGGCGATGCGGTCGAGACGTTCGAGCAGCTCGCGATCATCCAGAATAACGCCGGACACGGTGATGCGTGCAACCTGACTTGCGCCGAGCACGCCCGAGCGCGACTGGGCGATGCCGACATAGACGCCGATGCCGACGAGCACGATGAGCCCGATGGCCACGAGGCGCCAGAAGCCCAGCTTGCGACGCAGCTGTCGCCGATCGACGAATGCGAGAGGATCCATTCCATATTTCCCTGTTCAGCGCGCAGCAGCAAAAGCCGGCACCGGATTTTCCGACGACGACTCCTACTGCATATTCAAGCGAACCGGTATCGGCGTATGGGAAAAAATCCGTCGCCACGGACGGGCGCGCGTGCTGTTTCCGACACGCCACGCTAACGCTTGCAGACCCGATCGACAAAGAATTCCACGTATCCATTGTATGGCGACATAAAAATCTCCATATTCACGCATCTTGACACCATCGGCCGACGACGTCTGGACCCCGACGTCGTCTGACCCCTGGACTTACGGAACCGCTCATGGCGAACGATGTGCATTTTCCCGGCGCCCTGCCGCATACGGGGCCGACGGTCAACGACGCCTATGAACGGGCGGCCAGACACTCGCGTCGCGTGAAGCGGCTGAAGATCGTCCTGCCGATCGTCGCCGTCATCATCGCCATCATCTTCGCTGCCGTTTCCATCATCCGCACCATGCTGCCGGAGGAACTGCACATCGAGAACGCGACGATCGAGAACGGCAAGATCGTCATGCAGAACCCTGCGATATCCGGGCGCAACAAGCAGGACATCAGCTATTCGATGAAGGCCGAGCGGGCCCTGCAGGATATCGCCAATCCCGACCTGATCACGCTGGAGAAGATCCATGCGGAAATGCCGGTTAACGACAAGACGATCGCCACCGTGGATGCGACGAGCGGGCTCTATGATCGTGGCGGCAATACCCTCGACATGAACGCGCCCTTTACGATCTCCATGAACAATGGGGTCATCGCCTATTTCCAGGCCGCCTATCTGGATATCAATGCCGGCGAGATGCGGAGCCAGAAGCCCATCGCCATTCGGATGTCCGGTGGGTCGATTGTTGCGCAAGAGATGAGAATGACGGATAAAGGGCGGGTAATCTCCTTTGAAGGCATGGTGAAGGTCGTCGTCGAGCCGAGCACCATACGCAAGAACGCAAATTAGGACCCGGTGCAGCCCATGTCGACCCTCCCTGCCTCCCCTCTCCGCCATGCCTCCCTTCCCCGCCGCAGCCTTCCGCTCGCCGGTCTCCTCGCCTCTTCGCTCGCCTGCCTCTGCCTGACCTTCATGCCGGCCATGGCCCAGCAGAAGAGCCGGATGAGCGGCATGAAGCTCTCCAACGATCAGCCGATCCAGATCGAGAGCGACAAGCTGGAGATCAAGGATCCCGAAAGCAAGGCGATCTTCACCGGCAATGTGAAGGTGGTTCAGGGCGCAACCACGCTGCAGGCCGGCAACATGGTCGTCTACTACAAGTCCGGCGGCGGCTCGATTTCGGGCGGCAATGCCGAGATCGACCGGATCGAGGTCGACAACAAGGTCTTCCTGCAGTCGGGAACGCAGCAGGCGACGGCCGACAGCGGCCAGTTCAACATGGCGGCGCAGACACTGGTGCTCAAGGGCAAGCAGGTGGTGCTGTCGGAAGGCAAGAACGTCTTCAGCGGGTGCCAGCTCAACGTGCATATGGAAACCGGAGAGGCACAGCTGGATTCCTGCGGCGGCCGCGTCCAGATCCAGCTCGATCCGAAATCCCAGAAGACCAACTGACGCAGCCCCAGACCGTGAACATTCCTTTCAAGCGCAAGCGCGGCGCCGAGCCCGCCGTTCCGTCCTTTGCCAAGGACCTCGGCACCGCCGTATTCGACGACAGAACGCCCGAGGACAAGGCCCGGTACGACGGCACCCTGATCGCCCGGGGCCTGACCAAGAGCTATCGCGACCGCAAGGTGGTGGGTGGTGTGTCGCTCGTGGTGCGCCGCGGCGAAGCGGTGGGACTGCTCGGCCCGAACGGGGCCGGAAAGACCACGTGCTTCTACATGATCACCGGCCTCGTTCCCGTCGATGAGGGCACGATCGAGATCAACGGCAACGACGTCACATCCATGCCGATGTATCGACGGGCGCGGCTCGGCGTCGGCTACCTTCCACAGGAAGCCTCGATCTTCCGCGGACTTTCGGTCGAAGACAACATTCGCGCCGTGCTGGAGCTGCATCAACCGAAGCGCGCGGCACAGGATGCCAAGCTGAATGCGCTGCTCGACGAGTTCAACATCGCGCATCTGCGCAAGGCGGCGGCGATTTCGCTCTCGGGCGGCGAGCGGCGGCGGCTGGAAATTGCGCGCGCGCTGGCGACGGACCCGACCTTCATGCTGCTCGACGAGCCCTTTGCGGGCGTCGATCCCATTTCGGTCGCCGATATCCAGGCGCTCGTGCGCCATCTCACCTCCCGCGGCATCGGGGTGCTGATCACCGACCACAACGTTCGCGAGACGCTGGGCCTGATCGACCGCGCCTATATCATCCATGCCGGCGAGGTGCTGACGCATGGACGCGCCAACGATATCGTCAACAATCCGGACGTACGCCGCCTCTATCTCGGCGACAATTTCAGCCTGTAGACCCCAGAGAGCGGCGAGACGACGGTCCTGGTCATATGGCACAGGATCGTCCGCCGCATCGCCCTTGACGCATCCTTTGGATTGCGCGACGCTCGATCCTGACGTTGCCGGCGCACCCCGTGCGACATCCGCATACCGGTACGCCCCGGTCGTCGCGGGGAGACGGACAAAGCACGTCCCTGCCGCTGGCGACGGCACCCAAGCTTCGTATGCGGCAATCTTATCAATTTTATTACAGCCGCTTGACCAAACCTCCGTAATAAGCAATTTTCGGGCCAGTTGACGAAGTCAGGCGAGATTTCGCGTCGAGGCGAAGATCGTGCCGGACATCCGGAGCGTTGCGCGTCATCTTCACGATCTCGACTTTGCTCCATGCTTTAAGCTGATGCAGAGGTCGCCGTGCCGCTTCCGGTCCGCGCGATGTCTGACGTAGGGGAGTTTTGCGTTCATGGCACTTTCGGCCAGCCTGTATCTGCGCCAGTCCCAAAGCCTGGCCATGACGCCGCAGCTGATGCAGTCGATCCAGCTGCTGCAGATGACGCATTTCGAACTGACCCAGTTCATCGAGCAGGAGGTCGAGAAGAACCCGCTTCTCGAATTCGTGTCCGAAGCCGAACAGCCGAGCGACAGCGCCCGCGACGACACGTCGCCGGACCATCGCGACTCGGAAGATTTTTCCGGACTGACCGATGTCTATGACGGCACGACGCGCGACGACGCGCTGCGCATGAGCGAGACGCTCGACGCCAATTTCGAAAACGTCTTCCCGGATGACACGGCACCGCAAAGGGCCGATGCGCCGGAACTGCTCAGCCAGTGGAAATCCATGTCCGGCGGGGGCGACGGGGAGACGAGCGACGGCTACGACCTCGAGGACTTCGTCGCCAACCGGCTGACCTTGCGCGACGTGCTGAACGAGCAGCTGTTCCTCAGCATCCACGGCGCCCGCGACCGGATGATCGCCCAGACATTGATCGACCAGCTCGACGATGCAGGCTATCTGCATGCGGACACGGCCGAGATCGCCGAGCGGCTCGGCTGCACGGCGCCCGACGTCGAAGCCGTGCTCGGCACGCTGCAGCGCTTCGATCCGCCCGGTGTCTTCGCCCGCAGCCTCAGCGAATGTCTGGCGATCCAGCTGCGCCAGAAGAACCGGCTGGACCCGGCCATGTCGGCCCTGATCGGCAATCTCGAACTGCTGGCGCGACGGGATTTCGCGACATTGAAGAAGCTCTGCGGCGTCGATGAGGAGGACCTGATCGATATGCTCGGCGAGATCCGCAAGCTCGATCCGAAACCCGGCACGAGCTTCGAGATGACGCCCTGCGAGGCGATCGTGCCGGATATCGTCGTTCGCGCCGCGCCCGACGGCACCTGGGCGGTGGAGCTGAACCCGGAAACGCTGCCGCGCGTGCTCGTCAACCAGGTCTACTACACGACGGTGGCGCGGCATGCGCCCAAGAACAGCGGCGACCATGCCTTCCTGTCGGAGTGCCTGCAGACGGCCAACTGGCTGACGCGAAGCCTCGACCAGCGCGCCAAGACCATCATGAAGGTGGCGACCGAGATCGTTCGCCAGCAGGATGCCTTCCTCGTCAACGGCGTCGATCACCTGCGTCCGCTCAATCTCAAGACCATCGCCGATGCGATCAAGATGCATGAGTCGACGGTCAGCCGCGTCACCTCGAACAAATATATGATGACGCCGCGCGGCCTGTTCGAGCTGAAGTATTTTTTCACCGTGTCGATCGGCTCGGCGGAGGGCGGCGACGGCCATTCGGCAGAGTCGGTTCGCCACCGCATCCGCAACATGATCGTGCTGGAAAGCCCGGAGGCCGTGCTGTCGGACGACGACATCGTGGAGATCCTGAAGACGGGCGGCGTCGAGCTCGCGCGCCGGACGGTCGCAAAATATCGTGAAGCGATGAATATCCCTTCCTCAGTGCAGCGGCGGCGCGAAAAGCGCGCCATGGCAAAGGTTTCCGCCTAGAGGCCGGACGGGAACCGCGTGCAGTGCAGCACGGAAACACGCGCAGGCTGTTCAGCATTCATTGACATTTTTTAGCGGCAAGCTTATAGGGCGCGCCGACAGTCATGATTGATAGGCTTCTTTTCCCCCTCTCCCGGACATCGTCGATCACGCGCAAAGTGAAAACGGCTGCGTGAAAGGCTTGGAGGTGGAAGGCGCTTGGAATAAACTGGGTGCGCAAATCATGAAAGAGAGGAAACTCCATGAGTGTGCGTGTATCCGGTAAACATATGGAAATCGGCGAGAGCTTTCGTCTTCGTATCGAGGACCAGATCGCTCAGGCGGTCACCAAGTATTTTGACGGAGGGTATTCGAGCCAGGTCACGGTGGTGAAGTCGGGACCGCGTTTCAGCGCGGACTGCATGATCCATCTGGACACGGGCGCCACGTTGCATGCGAACGGCGAGGCCACAGAGCCGCAAGCCGCATTCGACGCGGCATCGGAACGGATCGCAAAGCGCATTCGGCGTTACAAGCGCAGGCTGAAGGACCACCATAACGGCAGCGGGCATGCAGGCCTGGAAGTCGCCTACACGGTCATGGACTCCGTGCCGGATGAAGAGGACGAACTGCCGGAGGATTACGCACCGACGATCGTTGCGGAAAGCTCCAAGCAGATCCGGACCATGTCGGTGGCGAATGCCGTCATGGCCCTCGATATGACGGACAATCCGGTGCTGATGTTCCGCAACCCCGGCAACGAGGAACTGAACATCGTCTATCGCCGGACGGACGGAAATATCGGCTGGATCGACACGGCCAGCATGAAGAACTGACGAAGATGGACGGAGCGCCATGTTCGGATCGTCACGACGAGGCGGTCCGGGCCGGCGTATGAGACAGACACGGACCTGACGGAACCCTTCGTTCCGCAGTGTCTGATCAAGAGAAGCGAGGCGGCGCGCGACAAGCGGCCGCCTCGTTGATAGACGGTGGTCGTCGGGCGCGGGGATGAAGCCTGGCGAGCATCGAGGGAAATAGGCCGCAGAGCCGGCACGTCGTGCCGTCCGACGCGGCCCTGTCAACAAGGTACAAAAAAATGGCTTTGGCAGGTCTGCTGCAGCAAGATGCGATCTTTCCGACCCTTCGGGTGCAGTCCAAGAAGCAATTGCTTCAGGAACTGGCCATCAAGGCTTCCAAGCTGACCGGCCTGCCCGAGCGTGAGATCTTCGACGTCATCCTGCAGCGGGAGCGCCTGGGCTCGACGGGCGTCGGCAACGGCATCGCCATCCCGCACGGCAAGCTGCCCGGCGTGACCGCCATCGTCGGCATTTTCGCGCGGCTGGAAACGCCCGTGGATTTCGAGGCGCTCGACGACCAACCCGTCGATCTCGTGTTCCTGTTGCTCGCGCCGGAAGGGGCCGGTGCCGACCACCTCAAGGCCCTCTCCCGCATCGCCCGCGTGCTGCGCGATCCCGACATGGTCGCCCGCCTGCGCGGCACCGAGTCGGCCTCGGCGATCTATACCTTTCTCAGCGACGACCAGACCTCCAACGCGGCTTGACGCGCCACGCCGTTCGACCGGATCTTTTCCGCCTGCCTCCCAAGTTGATATCGACAGAACCCGGCGCCCGGTGAATACTCCCGCTCAGCAAACGGGAGATGAGACGGCATGGCAGGAACAGGTTCGGGACGATTGGCGGGCAAGATCGCCCTGATCAGCGGCGGTGCCGGCGGCTGCGGCCTTGCCGCGTCGGAACTCTTCGCCCAGGAAGGCGCGAAGGTCGGCATCGTCGATCTGCCGTCGAGCCGGGGCGAAGAGGTTGCCGCCGGCATTCGCGCCGCCGGCGGCGAAGCAGTGTTCGCGCCTGCGGACGTGTCCGTCTCGGCCGAGGTGACCGCTGCCGTCGAAACCTTGCAATCGGCGTTCGGGCCCATCACCGTTCTGTTCAATCATGCCGGCATTCTCGCCGTCGGGCCGTTTCTCGAAACGGATGAGGACGAATGGGACCGGCTGATGGCCGTCAACGTCCGCTCCATGTTCCTGATGACCAAGGCGGTTCTGCCGGGCATGATCGCGGCGGGCGGCGGCAGCATCGTCTCGACCTCCTCGATTTCGGCCGTCGCCGCGACGCCGATGGAGGTGCTTTACGACACGACGAAAGGCGCCTGCCACATGTTCGCCCGCGCCATAGCGGTGGAATTCCGCGATCGTAACATCCGCTCCAACGCCGTCTGCCCGGGTTTCATCGCGACCGACCATGGCAAGCGCGAACTGGTGGGCCTGGCCAAGTACGGCATCGACGTCTCGGACGCGGCCATCGCCGCGCAGCAGGGGCGTCTCTGCGAACCGATCGAAGTGGCGCGCGCGGCCCTGTTTCTGGCCAGCGACGAGGCGAGCTTCATCAACGGCACCCATCTGTTTGTGGATAATGGCTTTACGGCCGTGTGAAAGGAACCGTCATGGACAGCAGGACTTCGCGACAGGCCGGCGGCCTCTGGCGCAACTGGGTGGGAAACCAGGCCTGCATCGTGCGGGCCCGGGGTGCGCCCGGCAGCGAGGCGGAGCTGGCAGAGATGGTGCATGCGGCAACCGCCGAAGGCATGGCGGTTCGCTGCGCCGGCTCCGGGCATTCCTTCACGCCTGTGGCCCTCACCAGTGGCCTGCACCTGACGCTGTCGGGCATGCAGGGCGTGACGGGCATCGACCGCGAGCGCAAGCGCGTCTCCGTCGCGGCGGGAACGACCATCAATGCGCTCGGCAAGGTGCTGAAGGAAAACGGCCTCTCGCTGATCAACCAGGGCGATATCGACAGTCAGGCGCTGGCCGGCGCCTTGACCACGGGGACGCATGGCACGGGCGCGACGCTCGGCAACATGGCGTCGCAAATCGTCGGAATGCGGATCGTCCAGCCGGACGGGAGCATCCTGATCGCGGATGAAAGCAATCCGGACCTCCTGAACGCCGCACGGGTTTCGATCGGCATGCTGGGCGTGATCTCGGAGATCACCCTGCAGGCGATGGACAGCTACCGCCTGCACGAGACGCTCTGGCGCTGCAGCTTTGACGAATGCATGGAGCAACACGACGAACTTGCGGCCAGGCATCGTCACTTCGGGTTCTTCTGGTGCCCGGTTCCGGAAAGCCGGCACTGCTACTGCCTGCCGGACACCGCCTCGGTCTCCACGAGCACGAGCCTTTCCGATGTGTGCGAGATGAAGATCATCGACATCACGGACGCAGACCCGATGGAAGCGGGATTCGAAAAGATCGCCTATTCCTCGGAGATCTACCCGATCGAATATGTGCCGAATTTCCACGAGCTGGAATATGCGGTCCCCGTGCGATACGGCAAGGAGGCTTGCCGGGCGGTGCGCGAGCTCATGCTCACCAAGCATCCGACCTGCATCTACCCGATCGAATACCGGTTCACGGCCGGCGATCCCGGCTGGATCAGCCCATTCTTCGAGCAGGATTCGATCACCCTCTCGGTGTCCGGGCAGCCGGGAACCGACTACTGGTCCTATCTATCGGATGTCGACGCGATCCTGCGGGCGTTCGGCTCGCGGCCGCATTGGGGAAAGCTGCATTTCCTGACCGGCGACGACGTGACGGCCCTTTACCCCCGCGCCGGGGACTTCCGCGCCCTGCGGGAGAAGCTCGATCCCGGCGGGTCCTTTCTCAACGACCATCTGCGGCAACTCTTCGGGTAGTCCGCTCGAAAGAGGACCTGCGTCACGCGGAGCGCGTTGTCTCAAAAAAAGGGCCGGGAAGAGAGTTCCCTCTTCCCGGCCCTCGGTTCTTCATCGAAGCCTTTAGCTGGCCGAGGCTTCGCCTTCGACCGCCGCCGTCTTCGGCCCGCCCTTGGCAACGCCGACCATGGCGGGGCGCAGCACGCGTTCGCCGATCGTGAAGCCGGCCTGGACGACCTGGACGACCGTGTTGTGCGGCACGTCGGGATTGGGAACTTCGAACATGGCCTGGTGGAAGTTCGGGTCGAACTTCTGCCCTTCCGGCTCGAGCTTGCGGACGCCATGCCGCTCCAGCGCCGAGAGCATGGAGCGTTCGGTCAACTCGACGCCTTCGATCAGCGTGCTGAGGCCCGCATCGGCCCCGGCCCGCACGTCGGCGGGAATGGCATCGAGCGCGCGGCGAAGATTGTCGGATACGGCGAGCATGTCGCGTGCAAAGCCTGCGACGGAATAGGACTTGGCGTCCTTGACCTCGCGCTCCGTGCGGCGGCGCAGATTGTCCATGTCGGCGGCCAGACGAAGGTAGCGATCCCGGAAGTCGGCCGCCTCGGCGCGGGCGGCCTCCAGTTCGACGGATTCGGCCTGCGTCGCCTCGTCGGCGTCCTCAAACATGTCTTGCACATCTGCCTCGGCCGGCGTGACGATTTCTTCCGCCGGCTTACTGGCTTCGGCACCGTGTTTGGTCGTTTCGTCGGTCATGACGTCTCCGCATTCAGGATCGTTTCGGGATTTGATGCCGATATCGAGGTTCGGGCGCCAAAAATCAAGGGTTGTCGCGCCCGACGGCCCGCTGCCGGGCATCATCTGTTCTGGCTAACGTGAAAGGCGCGACATGAGCTGGGCCGTATAATCCACCATCGGCACGATCCGCGCGTAGTTCAGCCGCGTCGGGCCGATGACGCCGACCGCGCCGATGATCCGGTCGTCTCCATCCCTGTAGGGCGCAACGATGAGGGACGAGCCGGACAGCGAGAACAGCTTGTTCTCCGAGCCGATGAAAATCCGTACGCCCGGCCCGGTTTCCGCCAGGCTCAGCAGTTCGATCATGCTGTCCTTCTTCTCCAGATCATCGAACAGCATGCGAAGCCGGTCGATGTCCTCGGCGCCGGCCAGACCTTCGAGAAGATTGGCGCGCCCGCGAACGATCAGCTGGGTCGGGTTCTTGTCTTCGGCATCGCCGCCGGACCAGCTGGCAATGCCACGCTCGACCAGATCCTGGGAGAGAACGTCAAGTTCCGTGCGCACGGTTTCCTTGACCTTCTGCAGCTGTCCGCGAACCTCCGCGAGCGTCTGGCCCGCCAGATGCGCGTTCAGAAAATTCGCCGCCTCGGTCAACTGCGAACTCGTGACGCCTGCCGGAAGCTCGATGATGCGGTTCTCAACCTGATCGTGCTCGCCGACCAGCACCGCCAAAGCCTTGGTGGGGGCGAGGCGCATGAATTCGACATGCTTGAGGACCGGATCGTTCTTCGCCGTGATGACCAGGCCGGCGCCCCGCGACATGCCGGAGAGGACCTGGCTTGCCTCGTTGAACAATTGCTCGACCGGCCGGTCGCGATCGCCCCGCCGGACCTGCCTGTCGATGGAGGCCCGGTCTTCGGCCGAGAGATTGCCGACCTGCATGAAGGCATCCACGAAAAACCGCAGCCCGATCTGCGTCGGCAGGCGGCCGGCGCTGACATGGGGAGAATAGATGAGGCCGAGATCTTCCAGATCGCTCATGACATTGCGGACCGAAGCCGGCGACAGCGACATCGGCAGGAGCCGCGACAGACTGCGGGACCCAAGCGGCTCGCCGCTGTCGAGATAGCTTTCGACGATGCGGCGAAACACCTCGCCGGAGCGCTCGTCGAGGGCCGAGAGCCTGTCGCGCATTGCCGATGTCAGCGCCGCCTTGTCAGCAGATCGTTCGTTCTGTGCCATGCTCGAAATATAGTGAGAGGCCGGGCGATCGACAAAGGGAAAATTGACGTACCGGGCCTGCGACGCGTCATTGACGGGCCTATTTCGCTCCTCGGCTTTCCTTTGCGCGGCAACATAGGCTAGAAGGCACGCAAGTTTCAGACCAAGGAGTCCAAGATGCGGCCGTCCGGCAGAAAAACAGATCAGATGCGCAAGGTCACCTTCGAGCGCAACGTGTCCAAGCATGCCGAAGGCTCCTGCCTGGTCAAGTTCGGCGATACGCATGTGCTGTGCACGGCGAGCCTTGAAGAAAAGACCCCGCCATGGCTGCGCAACAGCGGCAAGGGCTGGGTGACGGCGGAATACGGCATGCTGCCGCGGGCGACCGGCGACCGCATGAAGCGCGAGGCTGCGACCGGCAAACAGAGCGGCCGCACGCAGGAAATCCAGCGCCTCATCGGCCGTTCGCTGCGCTCGGTCGTCGATCTGCAGGCGCTCGGCGAACGCCAGATCTCGCTTGATTGCGATGTGATCCAGGCCGATGGCGGCACCCGCACGGCGTCGATCACCGGCGCCTGGATCGCGCTGCACGACTGCCTGAAGTGGATGGAAGCGCGCAACATGACGAAAGTCGAGCGCGTGCTGAAAGACCATGTGGCCGCGATTTCGTGCGGCATCTTTGCCGATCAGGCCGTGATCGATCTGGACTACCTCGAGGACAGCGCGGCCGAGACGGATGCCAATTTCGTCATGACCGGCTCCGGCGGCATCGTCGAGATCCAGGGCACGGCCGAAGGCAAGCCCTTCTCCGAAGCCGAATTCGCAAGCCTCATGGGCCTTGCCAAGAACGGCATCTCGGAGCTCGTGACCCTGCAGAAGCAGATCATCGCCTAAAGCGGGAGACGGAGATGGTCAGGGCGACGGCGACACTCGAAGGCATTCTGGAAACGGCGCTCTACGCGTCGGATCTGGACGCGGCCGATCGCTTCTACGGCGACGTGCTCGGACTGGAGCGCATTGCCCGGCTCGATGACCGCCATCTCTTCTTTCGATGCGGACAGGGCGTGCTGCTGATCTTCAACCCGACAGAGACCCTGAAGCCTGCCGCCGACGCGGCATTGCCGGTTCCGACCCACGGGACGACGGGCCCGGGCCATGCCTGCTTTCGCGTGTCGGCCGACAATCTCGCTCTCCTGCGAGACAGGCTCGCGGCGGCCGGCGTGATGATCGAAAGTGAGATCACCTGGCCGAACGGCTCGCGATCCTTCTATTTTCGCGATCCGGCCGGCAACAGCCTGGAATGCGCCGAACCGGGACTCTGGCCCATCGATTGAACCGTTCGCCTCGACACCCTGCCGGGTCATCCGATTGCGTTTGCGCGATCGGATGACCGGTTTTACCGACCCACGTCTCCGCGGCGTCTCAACGCCCTCCGGTTTACCTTTCGAGACCCATCATGACACGCACGCTTGACGACAAGACCCTCATCGTCGCCAGCCACAATGCCGGCAAGATCCGTGAAATTCGCGATCTGATCAGCCCGCTCGGCTTTTCCGCCAAATCCGCGGCCGACCTCAATTTCATCGAGCCGGACGAAACGGGCACGACCTTCGAGGAAAATGCGACCATCAAGGCATTGGCCTCTGCGCGCGCCTCCGGCCTGCCGGCGCTGTCCGACGATTCCGGACTGGTGGTGGATGCGCTGAACGGCGATCCCGGCGTCTACACCGCGAACTGGGCGGAAACGGCCGACGGGACGCGCGACTTCGCCATGGCCATGCACAAGGTGGAGACGGCCCTGCAGGAGGCCGGCGCAACGACTTCAGCGGCACGCTCCGCGCGCTTCATCTCCGTGCTCTGCCTGGCCTGGCCGGACGGGCATGTGAAGCTGTTTCGCGGCGAAGTGGAAGGCACCGTCGTCTGGCCGCCGCGCGGCAGCCAGGGCTTCGGCTACGATCCGGTCTTTCAGCCGGAGGGCCATGAGCGCACCTTCGGCGAAATGAGCGCGGACGAAAAGCACGGCTGGAAGCCCGGCGACGCCCATGCTCTTTCCCATCGCGCCCGCGCCTTCAAGGTGTTCGCTGAGACCTGCCTCGGCGCCTGACGGATATGGCTGACTTCTCCTTCATCGGCGACAAGACCGATCCCGGCTTCGGCGTCTACGTGCATTGGCCGTTCTGCGCGGCCAAGTGCCCCTATTGCGACTTCAACAGCCATGTCCGCCACCAGGGCGTCGATCAGGCCCGCTATGTCGCGGCCTTCCTGAAGGAGATGGAGGAAGCGCGCCGCCTGTCGGGCCCGCGCACCGTGACCAGCATCTTTCTTGGCGGCGGCACGCCTTCGCTGATGGATCCGGCGACGGTGGATGCCATCATGAACGGCATTTCGCGCTTCTGGCATGTTCCGGACGGCATCGAGATTACGCTGGAGGCCAACCCGTCGAGCGTGGAAGCAACGCGCTTCCGTGGCTATCGCTCGGCCGGCGTCAATCGCGTGTCCCTCGGCGTGCAGGCGCTGAACGACCGTGACCTGAAATTCCTCGGACGCCTTCACAATGTGGAGGACGCGCTGAAGGCGATCGGGCTTGCGCGCGACATCTTTCCGCGCATGTCGTTCGACCTGATCTATGCACGGCCGAACCAGACCGTCGAGAACTGGGAAGCGGAGCTTAAGCAGGCCGTATCCTACGCCGTCGACCACCTGTCGCTCTATCAGTTGACCATCGAGGAAGGCACACCCTTCTTCGGCCTGCACAAGGCGGGCAAGCTGATCGTTCCCGATGGCGACCAGTCGGCGCTTCTCTACGAGGCGACGCAGGACATCACGGCCTCGATCGGCATGCCGGCCTATGAAGTGTCCAACCATGCGGCCCCGGGAGCCGAAAGCCGCCACAACCTGACCTACTGGCGCTATGGCGACTATGCCGGTATCGGCCCCGGCGCCCATGGACGCCTGACGATCGGCCGCGAAAAGCTGGCGACGGCGACCGAGCGCAAGCCCGAGACCTGGCTCGACCTCGTCGAGGCCAATGGCCACGGGATGATCGACCAGGAGGTGCTCGGCTACGACGAACAGTCCGACGAGCTGCTGCTGATGGGGCTGCGTCTGAAGGAGGGCATCGACCTCGTGCGCTGGGAGGCCCTGTCCGGCCGCGCGCCCGATCCGGAAAAGGAACGCTTCCTGATCGAGCACGGCTTTATCGAGCGGATCGGCAATTCCCGTCTGCGCTGCACCCCCTCCGGCATGCTGATCCTCGATGCCGTCGTCGCGGATCTCGCCTGCTGAACACCAGGGTTTCTGGATGTGGGGTGACCGGCCTTCAGGCCGGTCACGGGAAGATCAGGCCCATTCGCCGCCGCGCATGACGGGCACGCTCGTCCCATCCTCGCGAAGGCCGTCAATATCGACCTTGTCGGACCCGATCATCCAGTCGATGTGGATGAGGCTGGCGTTGCCGCCCTGCGCGGCGATCTGTTCCTGACTGAGCGACGCGCCATCGAGGAAGCACTTCGAATAGCACTGGCCGAGCGCGATGTGGCACGACGCATTCTCGTCGAACAGCGTGTTGTAGAACAGGACGCCGCTGGCCGAGATCGGCGAGGAGTGCGGAACGAGGGCCACCTCCCCCAGGCGCCGAGCGCCTTCGTCCGTATCCAGGACCTTGTTCAACACAGCTTCACCCTTCGACGCCTTGGCCTCGACGATCCGCCCGCCTTCGAAACGAACCTGAATGTCATCGATCAGTGTTCCCTGATGCGACAGCGGCTTCGTGCTGGAAACATGGCCTTCCACGCGCAGCGCATGCGGCGTGGTGAAGACTTCTTCCGTCGGGATGTTCGGATTGCAGGTGATCCCGTTCTTCGCCGTCGAGGCGCCGCCGTGCCATTCGTGGCCATCGGCAAGACCCACGGTCAGATCGGTTCCCGGACCTGTGAAATGGAGCGCCGAGAAGCGCTCGCCGTTCAGCCAGGTCGACCGCTTGCGCAGGTTGGCATTGTGCTCCTTCCAGGCCGCAACCGGATCCTCGACATCGACGCGGGACGCCGCGAAGATCGCGTTGGCCAGCTTCTCCACGGCCACGTCTTCCGCGTCTCCCGGAAACATCTGTCGGGCCCAGGACGGATTGGGATAGGAGACGATGTTCCAGTTGATATCGAAGTTCGAAATCTTCTCCAGCGCCGGCTTATAGGCCATCGACATGGCCTTGTTCGCCCGCGCGACCTTGGCCGGATCCTGGGATGCGAGCAGCATGGGATTGTCGCCGGAGATCGCAAGACGCGCCGCATTGCCCGCATAGGCCTTCGCCATGCCCTCATAGAGCCAGTTGCTGGCCCGATCGAAGCTCTCGTCCGGCGCGTGCTCGTAACGCGCCAGCGTGCTTTCCTCGTCGGAATAGAACGTCGTCACCAGACCGGCACCGGCGAGATAGGCATGCTTGGTGATGAGCCGCACCAAGGGCAACGCCGCGATCGGCGATGTGATCACCAGATCCTGTCCCCGTTCGAGCCCAAGACCGATCCTGACCGCCACTTCGGCCAGCTTCTCAAGTTTGCGGGCATCGATCGGCGGCGTGTGGGGTGTAGCTACTGGCATGTCGAACATCTTTCTCCAGGGAAACGAGGTTCGACGTTAGGATAGGATGCGGGCTATTTGAAGGGAAAACGACAGAGCGCCGGCCCTCCGCGAGCCGACGTCCACGACGCGATGAGGCAACGTCCGTCTTTTACCGGAAGGTGTTGACCGCTCGTCCGACGGTCGCCGCCTGTGCGACCGGCGCCGTTGTCGAGCTTACCAGCGTTGCGAACTTGCGCACCTCTGCCAGCGACGAATTGGCGATGAAGATCAGGTCGCGGTTCTGCAGGCTGAAGCTTTTCAGCAGGAAGAAGCCGTTCGGGTCCTTCAGGTCGATCTGGTAGATGACGTTGGTCGTCGGACCGGCCGATGCGACCCTGCCCGGCACCAGGCGCTGGACGAGCGCCGTCGGTTCCGTGCGATAGATGAAGACGCCGCGTGCATTGGCGCGATCGTCGTTCAGACCGCCGACCTTTGCCAGTGCTTGGTTGAGGAACAGCTGCGACTCGTCGAACTGGATGGACGCATTGCTCGTCGCCGCTCCGAACACGGTGAAGCTCCGCGGCTGGCGGATAAGCGCGATCACGTCGTCCGACTGCACATAGATGTTTTCCGACGGATCCGAGATCAGCCGTTCCATCGGAATGGTTTCCGTGCGCTGACCGCGCGTGATCTGGACGGAGAGCTGGTGGGACTCGATGCGGGGGCCGCCGGCCATGGCGATGACGTCGAGCAGCTTTTCGCCGCGCGGAGACAGGGCGATGCGGCCGCTGCTGGCCACTTCACCCGTGACCGTGACGGTGTTGGATACATTCTTGACGACGCTGACCAGAACCTGCGGCTGGATGGCGATACGTGCCAGCGCATTCTCGATCGCGGCCTTGACCTGCTGCGGCGTGCGATTGGCAGCCTGCACAGTGCCGGCGTAAGGCACGGAGATCGTTCCGGATTCCGAGACCGGCTGTTCCGGTATCTCCGTTCCACCCTTGACGGAGCCGCCTGAGAAAAGGCCGTCGGGCGACGCTTCCCAGATGGACACGACGACCGTGTCGCCGACACCGATGATGGACGAGCTGCGCTTGCGCGCATTGCCGAGCTTGGCGGCAAGCTGCGTTTCCATGCCGCTGGAAAGAAGCGAGATGATGCCGGGGGTGACGGGGATCACCGTGTAGGGAGAATAGCTTTCCTTGGCTTCTTCGAGAATCTCGGCGGAGCTTGGTCCGGAACTCGGCATGACCGTGCAGGACGTCGTGGTCAGACAAATAACAGCCAGCGACACACTGGTAAACTTGGTCAAGAACGGCATGGGCACCCTCAAGCGCGGATCCTTCACGAGAAGTTGATCCACTCCCCCGAAATAGCGGTGTTGTTTTGGTTATCTCAACACCAACTCGTAAACAATGACTTCAAGGCCGTACCAAGGAAAAACAAACAGGCCACTGCAAAAAGAGCACAGTGCCTGAGGTCGGACGCAGCCGGATCGTCCTCCGGACGGATCGGCGCGGAATCCTTTGATTTCAAGGCCTTGCCAAGCGTGCACGCCTTGGATGGCGCATCTTCGACAGCGTTCGGTTCCTTCCCGTTTCGATCGAGAAAGCCGATGAAACCGGCTTTGCTCCTTGGTTCCGGCCGTGGCTGACGATGGCCAGCATGGGCTTACCATCGGCGCCCTGGCGACGTCGAGCCTGCCATCATCGACCGTCTATCGACCGCCGGACGGCAGGTTTGCAGCCTGGTCGAGGCCGCTCGGCAGCCAGACGCACGTTCCGTTGTAAGTTTCAGCTATGACCAAACCGTGAAGATGGAGGGATAGCGCGGCGGAACGTCCCAAATTCGAACACGTCACGCTCCCGCCTTTGCAAGGCCATTCTGCTGTTTCCCGGGATCGCGCGTTCCGATAGGGTCTTTTCAACGACCGCCGGGAGGGAGACGCATCCGCGTCCGGAATGAAACGACCGCATGACCAACGAGCCGCTGATCGACCCGACATGACGTCCACATTGACCTACGCATTTCATATGCACGCCTGGAAGCGTGATGTGCTGCGCCGCTATTTTCCGGAGAGAACGTTCGTCTTCGTCCCTTTCTTTCTCAGCGAAACGCGGCTGCGTCGGGATTGGCTCGATCGGATCGATCTTGCGGCAGCGCCCGAGATCTTCGTCTGGAGCCTGAACCTGCCGGAGACGGTTTCGGCATTTGCGCATCGGCATGCGATCCCGATCCATATCGTCGAGGATGGCTTCATTCGCTCGGCCGTTCCGCATGCCGGTCGCACCCCACCCCTGTCCCTGATCGTGGACAGCCGGACCGCCTATTTCGACAGCCGGACGCCTTCCGACCTCGAAGACATTCTGCAGCATTATGACTTCGACGCCGACCCTGCTTTGATGGAACGGGCGCGTCGGGGAATGGAGGCGCTGCTCTTACAGGGGATCAGCAAATACAACGCGCCCGTCGATCAGGCCGCATTGCCCTATGGCGCCAAGGGCAGGCGCCGGGTGCTCGCACTCGGCCAGGTGGATGGCGATGCGTCGATCCGCTACGGCTGCCCCAGTCCCGTGACCAACGAGGAGATGGTCCGGCGGGCGGTGGCCGAGAATCCCGATGCGGAGGTCATCTACAAGCCGCACCCCGATGTCCTCAGCGGCGTGCGCCGTTCGTCCGCCAACCTGTCCGAACTCGCGCGGATCTGTACGGTGCTGACGGAGCGCATCCCGATGTCGCGCGCTTTCGAGACGATCGACCATGTCTATGCCATCACCTCCCTTGCCGGATTCGAGGCGGTCATGCGGCGGTTACCCGTCAGCGTCCTGGGCGTGCCCTTCTATGCGGGATGGGGCCTGACGGACGATCGGCAAAGCGTAGGGCGCCGGACACGCCAACTGACGGTCGAGCAGGTATTTGCTGCGGCATTTCTTCTATACCCACGCTATTTCGAGCCGGATACGGGAGCGACCACGACATTGGAGGCCGTCATCCGGGATCTCCGTCGCCCAGTCGCGCCGGCCTTCGCCCGTCGGAAGCCGCCGGCATGGCCATTGTCAGGCCCTTACGGAGCGATGGGTTGGCGCCACGCCCTCACGCCGATCGTCGCCGCGGCCGTCAGGCGCGTCGCAACGTCCGAGGACGTGGACTACTATCGGCACTACCCGATCGACTTCTTCCGCGAGCGACCGGAGCGCGCCTTTCGCATCATCGGACGGCTGCTCTACCCTTTCGATGACAGTCCGGATCGAGAGGCCGCCTGAAGCCGGTCGCGCACACGTGTGCAGCGGTTGCGCGATAACGACAGGCGTCAACACGGACCGAAAGCGCCACGCGCAGATCTGAAAGATCGCGAGACGCCTTGGGCGCTTTGGGCGCTTTGGCCTCTCCCGCCTGATGTCCCGACGCTCGCTTGCCGTCCTCTGCTATTCCTGCGCCTGCGGCATCGGCATGAGCGTGAAGAGCTCCTGCGCCAGCTTGACGCCACGCAGCGCGTAGCGGCCGATCGAGACGACCTCCCTGTCGCCCGGCGGCGGGGCGCCAGCGACGAAGGGCGAGGACATGACGACCGTCCGATCGACGAAGCGGCAGAGCGACGCAATTCGGCTGACCTCGTTGACGGCGGGACCGATGACCGTGAAATCAAGGCGGTCGGCACTGCCGATATTGCCGTAGAACACATCCCCGATATGCAGCCCGAGATAGACTTCCGTCGTCGGGCGCCCCTCCATGGTGCGACGCGCATTGAGATCCGCAAGTTTGCCGCGCAGGCGCCGCTCGGCATCGAGCGCCCGGCGGCAGGCATCCTCCCGTTCTTCCGCCTTGAAGATCGCGAGCGTTCCGTCGCCGATCAGCTTCAGCACGTTACCGCCGGCTTCGTGAATGGAGGTGATGACCGCATCGGCGTAATCGTTGAGGAACGGGATGATCTCGTCCGGAGCGAGGCTCTCGGTGATGCGGGTATAGTTCTGCAGGTCGGAAAACCAGAGCACGGCCGAGATGCGCTCGGCCTTGCCTCGGGTGATGCGCCCCTCCAGCACGTGGCTTGCCGCATCTTCGCCGAGATAGACCTCCGCGATCGTGCGGGTGACGCGGTTCAGAGATCCCGCCTTGATGGCCAGTGCCAGCACGGGCACGAGGGACCGCAGGGCCTCCACGCCCTCATCGGTGAAGCCGTCCTGGTCGGCCGTCGTCCAGTGCGAATAGAAGCAATCCATATCGCCGATATGGCTATCCGGCGAGAAGCGCTGGATCATGGCGATATAATCGCGATGACCTTCCGCCAGCAGCGTGTCGAGCGCATAGAAATCGGTCGGGTCGCCGAAGCCGATGCGGCGGCGCAGCTCGTGGCCGTTGGTCTCGCGCAGGTGATGGAAGGACGACCGCTTCCAGTTCTCTTCCGAAACGCCCTCGTTCGTCGGGCCGTATTCGAACATGCCCTTGCCGGGCTCGCGACTGTCCCACTGGAACGCGCGCCCCTCATAGACCGGATGAAGCGTGTCGATGAGCGCCAGTCCCCGGTCGATCGGCAGCCCGGCGGCGCGGAGATGCTCGCAGAACCCGCGCATGATCTCCATCTCGTCGGAGCCCTTGAGACCCTGTGTCGTCAACCATGCGGAGATGCGTGCGATTTCGCCTGCGTCCATATCCGCCCCTCCCTGTAGCCGTCGTCGTGATGCCGCGGTTCCCGGTCGCTCGTGATCGAAACGGAACGGCGAAAAAGGAACCGAGGGCGCCGGGTTCTACTGCATATTCCGTCAAACCGGAATCGTTTTCAGCCCGAATTCGGAAAGGTCGATGACCATCGAGGGAGCGCCGAGGCTTTAAGCGTCCTTTGACGCGTAGAGCGCGCGGGAGCGTTCGAGGTGACGCAGCATGGCCTGCTCCGTGGCATCGGCGTCGCGGGCGACGATGCAGCCGATGATGGATCTGTGCTCGGCGAGCGTGATCGTTTCCTTACCGGTCCAGATCAGCATATGCGTGTGATAGCCCCGCAACCAGGCCAGCATGGCTTCGCTGACGGCAACATAGATCGGATTTCCGGAGATGCGGGCGATGCGGCTGTGAAACTCCATGTCGGCAGCGATGAAGGCCGAGGCATCCTCCAGTGCCGCTTCCTGGCGGTCGAGGATGAGATTGAGATCCACGATATCGGCGTCCGTCGCCCGGGTTGCGGCCTCCCGCGCCATGCCCCGCTCGAAGAAAATGCGCGCGCTTTTCAGATGCTCCAGCGTGTCGGAGGATTTCGCCAGCATCATCTGGGCGGTCGTGTCCACCTGTCGCAGGATCGAGCGGGCCGTGAGCTCCAGCACGCGCGCCCGCTCGCCGTGGGAGATGACGACGAGGCCCATATTGGCCAGAGCCTGCATCGCTTCGCGGATGGCCGGTCGACCGACACCGAACCGCTCCATCAGCTCCCGTTCGGACGGCATTTCGTCGCCGGGATTGAGTTCGCCCGAGGTGATCATCGCCTGCAGGCGGGAGAAAACCTCGTCGGACAATTTTCGGCGCGTGATGGTTTCGGTCGGCTGGCTCATGAAATCCCGGTCGGTTGTTCAACCCTTGCATCTTCGCATGCGCACGACGCCGGGAAAAGCAGAACGCGCGCGCCGCGATGCTTTCTCCCG
This sequence comes from Rhizobium sp. PP-F2F-G48, assembly GCF_004342335.1. Taxonomy (NCBI): domain Bacteria; kingdom Pseudomonadati; phylum Pseudomonadota; class Alphaproteobacteria; order Hyphomicrobiales; family Rhizobiaceae; genus Rhizobium; species Rhizobium sp. PP-F2F-G48. Next base: position 699,038 of record NZ_SLVH01000003.1, read on the forward strand.
ATATGCAGCTCGTTCCGAATTGAGCGGGGGGTCATCCCCGCCAATTTCTCCGACCCGATATCTTGCGTGATTGTTATACTCATTATACCAGTTCATCAACAGGGATCCTGCGAAGCGTGGATCGAGCCGGGGAAGACAAGCCGATGATCACCGTGACCTACCGCATCGAGACGACGGGCAGCGTCGACGCCATGGCTGCGAAGATCGCCAGCGATCAGTCGACCGGGACATTCGTGCCGGTTCCGGGTGAAACCGAGGCGCTGAAGGCCCGCGTTGCCGCGCGCGTCACCGCAATCCGGCCGCTCGAGCCCGCGAAAACGCCGAGCTGGCCGGAGGCACCGGCCGGCCACGGGACGATCCATCGGGCCGACGTCGATATTGCCTTTCCTCTCGATGCCGTGGGAACCGACCTATCGGCGCTGATGACGATCGCGATTGGCGGCATCTTCTCGATCAAGGGCATGACGGGGCTCCGCGTCGTCGATCTCAAGCTGCCGCCGGAGTATGGCGCGGCCTATCCGGGCCCCCAGTTCGGCTTGCCGGGCAGCCGGCGTCTCACGGGCGTCGAGGGCCGCCCGATCATCGGCACGATCGTCAAGCCGGCACTCGGCCTTCGGCCGATGGAGACGGCAGAGCTGGTGGGGGAGTTGATCGGTTCGGGCGTCGATTTCATCAAGGACGACGAGAAGCTGATGAGCCCGGCCTATTCGCCGCTGAAAGAGCGCGTCGCCGCCATCATGCCGCTGATCCTCGATCACGAGCAAAAGACCGGCAAGAAGGTCATGTATGCCTTCGGCATTTCGCACACCGACCCGGACGAGATGATGCGCAACCACGACATGGTGCTGGCGGCCGGAGGCAACTGTGCGGTCGTCAATATCAACTCGATCGGCATGGGCGGCATGGCTTTCCTGCGCAAGCGCTCCGGCCTCGTGCTGCACGCCCACCGCAACGGCTGGGACGTGCTCACCCGGCATCCCGGCATCGGTTTCGACTTCAAGGTCTGGCAGCAGTTCTGGCGGCTGCTCGGCGTGGACCAGTTCCAGATCAACGGGATCGGCGTCAAGTACTGGGAGCCGGACGAGAGCTTCGTGGACTCCTTCAAGGCGGTATCCACGCCGCTGTTCTCGCCGGCGGATTGCCCGCTTCCCGTGGCCGGATCCGGGCAATGGGGCGGGCAGGCGCCCGAGACCTACCGGCGCACCGGACGCACGACCGATCTTCTCTACCTCTGCGGCGGCGGCATCGTCAGCCATCCCGGCGGCCCTGCTGCCGGCGTCCATGCCGTTCAACAGGCCTGGGAGGCGGCCGTTGCCGATATCCCGCTGGAGACCTACGCGCTCGACCATCCCGAGCTTGCCGCATCCCTGAAGACTTTTGGCGGAAAGGATGCCTGACGTGGTCGCACCCCTGCTTCTCAGCTACTACGGCGACGACTTCACCGGCTCGACCGATGTCATGGAGGCTTTGGCGTCCCGAGGCGTCGAGACCGTTCTCTTCCTGCGCATACCCGATGACGCGCTGTTGCAGCGCTTCGCCCATTGCCGCGCCATCGGCCTTGCCGGCACCAGCCGCAGCGAGACGCCGGGATGGATGGACGATGAACTGAAGCCGGTCTTTGAATGGCTGGAAGCCAGGAAAGCAGCCATCTGCCACTACAAGGTCTGCTCGACCTTCGATTCCGCTCCGACGGTCGGCAATATCGGCCGGGCGATCGAGATCGGGCTCGACGTGTTTCGCCAAAACATCGCGCCTCTCGTCGTCGGCGCGCCGCAACTGAGACGATACACCGCTTTCGGACATTTATTTGCCGGCTACCAGAAGGATATCTTCCGCATCGATCGCCATCCGGTCATGAGCCGGCATCCGGTAACGCCGATGAACGAGGCCGATCTGACGCTGCATCTCGGGCGCCAGACGGCGTTGCCGATCGCCCTGGCCGATCTGACCGCGCTGACGGACGTCGGTGTGGACGCGCGGGTCGCGACGATGGCCGGCAAGGGCATATTGATGCTGGACGTGGACGGACCGGAGACACAGAAGGCTGCGGGCGCACAGCTTCTCCGCCTGGCCCAGCGCGGGTCCCGGTTCATGGCAGGCTCGTCGGGCATCGAATACGCGCTCCTTCAGGCCTGGCAGGCCGAAGGGCTTGTCGAGGGCGTGCGGGCGTTTCCCTCGCCAGGCCGAGCGGATAGGATCGCGGTCGTCTCCGGCAGCGTCTCGCCGACCACGGAACGTCAGATCCGGCAGGCGACCGGCGCCGACGGGTTCGACGGCGTGCCGCTCGACCCTCTGGAACTTCTCGGGGAGAATGGCGAGCATGTGATGAGCCGCGCGGTGGAGGCTGCCGAGGCAAGCCTTGCTGCCGGCCGCAGCGTCATCCTGCACACCGCCCTCGGGCCCGAGGCCGATCGGGGCGGCGAGATCGACAGGGTGGCCGGCAGCCGGCATCGTCTCGGCCAGATGCTGGGCCGGATTCTGCTGCGGCTGATCGAGACGCAGGGGTTGGGGCGCGCCGTGATCGCGGGCGGCGACACGTCGAGCCATGCGCTCGGAGCGCTCAAGGTCGATGCGCTGACGACGTTGCTGCCTTTGCCGGAGACACCGGGATCGCCGCTCTGTACCGCACATGGTCTTCACGCCCCGACCAACGGCTTGCAGATCGCCTTGAAAGGCGGACAGGTCGGACGCGACGGCTATTTTGCCCAGATCCGTGATGGGCATGCGACATCAACTGGTTGACTCATTATACCAGTTGTCGTTAGATGCTCCGACAAAACGGGATCAGCACACATGACATCGATCGCACTTTTCGGCGCCGGCGGTAAAATGGGCACGCGGCTGGCCCGCAACCTCATCGGCTCGCGCTTCGACATCCGCCCCGTAGAGGTGAGCGAGGCCGGGCGCGCGCGGCTGCAGGCCGATCTCGGGCTCACCTGCCTTCCCGTGGAGGAGGCGCTCGAGGGTGCGGAGGTCGTGGTTCTCGCGGTGCCCGACACGGCCATCGGCAAGGTCGCCTCGGGGATCATCGACAAGCTCGCGCCGGGCACCATGGTCGTCGTGCTCGA